>JBOFHK010000001.1:0-126898 GCA_051649605.1 Brevinema sp.
CGCACTTTCCCTCAGAGCTTGAGGAAATGATTCGGTTTATGTACGAGGATCGCCGACAGCTGCAAGTAGAGGGTTTGGAGAGGTGCAAACGCTATCTACCAGACGAATAATAAAACGGAAGAGATTGCTAGAGCTTAGGACATAGAATTAACATTTTGTTAAAAGCTATGTCCTGCTTTTGGTGATTGATTGAGAGAGAGGATTGTTTTATCAGCCTCTTTTTTTTCTCTGGGCTAAGATCCAAGTCAATTACTCTGGTATAAAACACACATGAAGGATCATTACTCTGTTTTTATAAGTAATACCTTTAATAAAAAATTTCTGCTCTTTGTAAACAAAAAAATCGCAGATTTCTATATTGGGAATAGGTTCTACGGTAAACGATTCAAAAGACGAGGATTTTATTTTAGGATATACTTGCTTTTTAGGGATGGGGTTGTCGTAGATCATCAGTTTATTTTTAGCATTAATAAAGAAAAATTTGCCACTAAGGTTGCGGTGTAGGGAAGAACGTTTTGATTGGGTAAAAACAAATTCTTGTTGCACAGCTTCTTGTTTTTGAGAATTTTCATAAGTACTATCAGCGTCTAAATGATTGATGATGTTTTTGAAGGAAGATTGAGCATACGTTTCAAAAAAATCGCTTGTAGAAGAAACTGCAAAGGTTGCATAAATAATAATGGAAGAAGATTGTTGAGCGATACTTGCGATCTTTCCAGAAAAAATAAGCGATTTAGGATTACTATCAAACTGTATAGAAATGTGGAGATCTTGCTCAGGAAAAAAAGGTTGATTGGGGAAGTATTTTTTTGGTAGCGTAATAATAGTAGTATAATTGAGCTTTTGAGCGGTACGAATAATTTCAAAAGCAAAATTTTTGTGAATATGTGTTTTATGAATCGTAAGAAAATATTGGATATTCATAAATTCCTCCTAAAAATTATAAAAGATAAGCTGATACTATATAGATGATTCTTCGTCCATGGTAATAGGGGAGTATTCTTCGAAGGTGAGGATGGCGGAGATCGTATCACTAGAATTCCCTTCTTCAGAGAAAAGAGTTTGGAAGATCACAGTATTAATTTTACGGCTATTAAGGTGGTAGTTGGTTATAGTGTATTGTACAGGTTCGGCGTTTTCTTCCTTCTTAAATAAAGACTCTAGCTGTGCGAGGATCTCATAGACGTTGTTTGCATTTTCTGTTGTTAAGGGGTTGATAGTATTTTGGAGTAGAAGACTGATAGAGATTGTTTTATCTTGGTAGGATAGGGGTTCATTACTGGATATATTGATACTTCCCCCTACGGATATTTGTTGGAGAATACCTGGGAGTTCGTATTCTATTTTAGAATTAATGTCTGTTAGGTAGACTTTCCCATGGACATGGTCATTTTTAAAAATCATAAGAGTTCCTTAAATATAGATTTTGATTTAGTGGTCAGTAAAAACAGTTGTAGAGATTTTTGATACGGTGGGATTGTTGATTTCTATTTAAAAATAGAGAAATTAAAAATAAAGCCAAAAAATAATCAAAAGACTGTTGACTTTACTTTTGAATGGATTTATAATAAAGAAAATTAATATATAATTATAAGGAGCTATTATGTTTAGCAAATTATTAAAAAAGTGGAAAAACATAAAAGACGACTACGAAGAAGAAATGTTATTAGATCATGAAGTGAGTTTGGAGCAGATCGAACAAGAGTGCCAACAGATGGAAGATAGTCTCTCCGATGAGTTACTAAAAGACATGAGAAGGCATAAAAAATAAAGGATAATAAATAAAAATATAAGAACCTATAATTTTATAGGTTCTTATATTTTATATAGCTAAAACAGGAGCTTTACTCACCAAACAAATCATTCATAGCACGGCATAATGCAGAATAAATAATATCTTCTAGGTCTGCCATTACTAGACGTGCTTTTTCATGTTGCTCGGCGATATTGTTGAGATCTGGGCTAATTTCTTTTCCTAAAAAAAATTGTACACGAGATTGGATAACGGAGAGTGGGGAAGAACGGAGTTCCGTTAAATCTCGGTTGCCGTAAAATTTACATCAGCCCCCATATCTTTTAGAAGCTCTTCCAAAAAGCTTCCTAGAGCTAGGGGTTTTTCGTCAAGATAGTTTACAAAATCCTCAGTGTTATCACCGACAAATAACTTTCTTAAGAATTTTTCTGAATGAAGGGTAATCGATCCTTTATTTTTTAACGTTTCATCTTGATAAAACATAATTTCTGTTTTTGTTGGTTTACGGAAATAAAAATCTTTTCCTTCTACTTCCAATTTAACAATCTTAAAACCTTGTTCTTTAAGCTCTTGAATACGCTCTTGTTTCATTTTTTGTCTCCTTAATTTATAGGTTTTACATTAGCCCCCATGTAGGAGACTAATGTAAAAATATCCTATTATTTAATTTATATGGTGCTTACTTTCTATAGCTGTAATCCTCTTGCGGATTTCCCATTTCGTTTGATGTCGCCCAAGATAATAAAATCTAAGGCAACTTTTAGTTCTTTATCTCCTTGGGAAGCTGTCTCAGCGATTTTGGTGAAACGGATTCCTTGAAGTGTTGTTGCAGCTAGAGATACTGTTCCTTCTGCAGTATTGCTGTATAATACGTTTATGAGAGTATAACGGGGATCGAGATTCAGAATACCTGCAGGGGCAATTAATGATAGAGGCTCAAATTCGTTTTTGAGCATTTCTAATTTTCCGCTAGCTTTCCAATTTCCCTTTCCATAACCGATAGGAACCCTACCTTTCCCATAGATTGCTTCTGATTCTAATTCTTCATCCCAAGAAATTGTTTTTGCAGAAAATATCATTGGGGTGATTGGAAGTAAAGAAATTGTAATATCCCCCCAATCAAACATTTTTCCATTAATCATTACGGCCATGATTATACCTCCGTTTTATTGTTTATATTGTCTAAGTAATAACGCATTTAGTTTCTTTTATTATACTTAAACATAAAATTGAGAAGAATTTTTCTAATTACAGGAATCCCAAATAACGAGATATCTAATCGTACACCATTATTTACAATATCTTGACCTTCAGGCATGATGATTTCAAAATCGTCTAGTTCTCTTGGGTTGGAAGTGGTCATTCCTTCGACGGCGTTATTGACTTCTGCTAAGAGATTTTGTAATCCTGCGGTATCTCCTGGTGCTTGGATATAAGGGAGAGACGCTCTTCGAGCCAAGCGGATCGCTTTAAATACGGTACGAACAACTTCAATATAACGGTAGTCTGATATATCTGATGCCATGGTTCTACCGTTGCTCCAAAAGAGATTTTGTAGCCCAGCGTAGGTTCTCAAGGTGATAAAACGGCTTTCATCTAATGCTCTGGAATGAACATTAGTCCAACCTTGGGGTAGAGTATAATCGTAGACTGGGAAATAGTTAGTTGCTCCAATGCTTTGATTAACTTTGGCTTTGGTGATATGACCAGCGACTAATCCGCTCATTTTTTCTATGGATTTTGTATTAGGTTCACAAACTACAGAAACAAAACGAGAGGAAACTTTTGCAAATTCTTTTTGTTTTTCTGTGATGGCTTCGTCAAAATTCCCTGGATTTAGCATTGTTTCTGTTAAAAATAGCACAGGTCGGTGATCTTCAAAAAGCCGTTCACTCAATGAGCCGAGTTTTTTGTTAAACTCTGCATCTGTCGTTTGAGCAATGAAGATTACTTCTGGGGTATAGATTTCTAAAATGTGTTCTAGGGATTTAGTAAATGTCTCAAATTTAGTGGTTGGTGCTGTGGTAGAAAAACGCCATTTGTTTGTTTCTGTGAAGAGTTCTTCTAGTGGGAAAATTAATGTTAATCCAAGATCTTCTAAGCTTAAGATACCATCATCAGGAATTACCATAATGATTTCTTCGTTTTTATCGCTGTTAATATTTAGTTTAATCTCTGATAGCCCACTTTCTCCTTCTGTATAGATTTCTGCGGTAATATTTACGGTACACAAAGGTTCTCCACTTACGGTAATATTAATATTACCGCTTGTTTCGATAGGAGAGATTGATCCTTTAATATCTCCTTCGGTACGGACGGCGAGTATCGAAACATCAGCCATTGTTTTTTGCATGGATTTGATCCGATTAGGAAGCTCTCCATACCCATGAGATGCGTGGACATCGGATTTTTTTCCTAAGGTGCTTGTTGACCCTTTGGATGATGTCCCCATAACGACGGCGATAGGACCACTATTAGGTGCAAGACCGCTTGTGCCGTCTGTGATTTGTTCTTGAATAGAACTCCATGACATAATTACCTCTCTTTAAGCGTTTACGCTTGATTTATTTGGTTTGCATTAATAGCAATATCTTTGATGAGTGAATGATGGATATGTTGGTATATCCCAAAATCTGTGTGAAGAAGGAGAGTTGATTTGTGAGATCCCAAAGCTCCTTCAGCGAATAGATAGGATATCTCTATAGGATGGAGAGATATCCGCTGATACTCTTTAGGTAGATTTACGAGTAGTTGATGGAGATCAGTAGATAAAATAGTTTTATCTATATAGTAGAATTCTAAAAGGATTGGCTGATTTACATTATATTTCCGCTGGATTTTATGAGGCTGGGCTTGTTCCCAATGCCATGCAGGAGTAAAAATCCCTTTTTGTGGTATGATTGAAATATAAGGCTTTGCTGTATTTGTTGGAGGAGGAGATAAAAAAATCTGTTCTCTTGATAATCGTGTGTGTGTGGCGATTAAATCTTTGAGAAAAGATTGAATTTCTAAAATCATTATAAGTACTCCTTTATGATAACTAAGGTTTGAGTAGTGGTGATCTTGGGAAATAGTGAGAATATCTTGCCGTTTGAGGAGAAGATTTAACGATTCCTATATCGAGCCTTCCTGATGCGATTTGCTCTAATTGCTTGATTGCAGAATCATAATTAACTTTAATAGAAGAGTCTGCTGAATCAGAAGAGAAGCCTTTTCGTGATAGGAGCTGATATAAGGATAATTTTACGCAAATATCTCTCAGCGATAAAGGAACAAAAGGAATAGGTAAAGGATATTGCTTAGAAATGTATAGATTCATTTCTTCTGAGGCTCTTGTGATTGCTGCGGCAATTCTTGTGAGAATTTGTTCTGATGTATCTGAATCACAGTCTGCTGCCCATTGTTCAATGGCAGATCGAAGACATGCTTCAAATAGATCATCTTTACTACAATAAAGCATAGTTTTGTCCTTATACAATAGATTATCAATAATGTTTATAACCTCAGTGATGCCTTTCTTTATATTTATTAATTATATTATTCATTTTTTATGAGATTGTTCTAGGCTATGACAGAACGTCTTTAAATAGAAATCCTGCTTGGTAATTAATGACTGACCACCCGAGTCTTTCATCAACAGCGGTAACATCGCTGGTGGTTCTGTCGTCGAAATAATCTCTCATGTTTTCATAACCTAGAGGGGCTCGTACCGTAATACCGAAGCTTAATTCTTCTAAACTATATAATTGTTCAGGGACGTACGCTAAGACAACATTATTTCCCCAAGTATATTGAAGAATATCATCTTGAAGGTGCATATTGTCTGCGATAATCACCTTATCCACAGCAATAATTTTTGCAAATTCTTCTGGGGTAATTCCTGATTTCAATGAGGTGTTAGGAAGTAAGTTTGTAAGATTTTTTTTGTAGCGTAATATTTGCCATACAGGATCAGAAATAATACATTTATTAGGGTAAACTCCAATACTATTTTTAATTTTTTGGCGTGCAAGCTCTATTTGCTTGAGAGGGGTACTACTTTCGTTATTCCAAAGCTCAGAATCTTTTGGGCTTATGGTATGTTCACCATATTGTCTACTATCCAAAATAGATTGGACTTGTTCGGCTTCAATAGAATTCATCATTTTATCGTAAGAATTTCTCATTCGGGCTTCTCGTGTCAAGAGAGAGCTTTGGATCATATCGGAAGCATCTACTAATTCTGCTCTATCGACAGAGCTTTCGATAGTATAGCGATGTACAGGAATAGTAAGCCAGTGTTGGATATTATTTTGGACTCTTTTGGCCTGTGATCCATACGCTCTCTTAAAATCTTCTAATTGAAGATGATCTGCTCCTAATTGAGCAACTTGGTAGCTTTCCCTTGCGATTTCCGCTTCGTACAAAGGCATTAATTCATAGCTGAATTTTGCCTGTCGGGGATAGCTCATGGCAAATCTTTCCAATATAATGGGAAAGGGATTGTTTTGATAGGACATAATTACCTCACTAATTTTTTTTGGATTTTTGATAAAATTTAACTTAAAAATAGGAAGTTTAATTAAATAAATGGCCTTTATAAACATTTATTTTTGCTTGTTTGTAAGCATCATTTCTGGAAATACCCGTAAGGCATAGTTTTTCAACTTCATCAGCAAAGAGTGCTGTATTTTCTATATTTTCTGAAAACTCAAATATTTCTTCTTGTGCTGAAATAGGATATTCCTGAAATCGATGACTACGAATTTCTTCTTGTTTATGGGGAATAAATTCGGCAAACTCTGTGATTAATTCTTGAGGACTTAGGGGTTTTGTAGAGATTTTTAATACACTTTCTTTAAGTTGTAAAATCTTTTCCTCACTAAGTCTTTTTTTAAGCATGATTTTATCTAATGCTTGATGGATAGTTTCTTCCAGTTGCTTTTGTAGAAGTTGATCTTTCAAATTTCTAATCTCTTGCTGTGCTTGTTGTAATTTAGTGCTAAGATCATTAGAATTTCTTATTTGTTTGAATTGTTGGATCATCTGCTCTAAAAGAGGAGGATGTTCGGAAAAAAATATAATATTATCTTCTTCTTCAGAAAAAGACAAAATATCTTGAAGCCTCCCCAAATTGGGGATTGCTGGTCGGGTAGCCCCTAATGCTCCCACATGTCTAAGGCAATATTTTCCTTGCTGAGGATTACTTGAAGAGTTAGGAAGGAAAAAACTAGCACTGATATTTTTAAACAATTTCTTTTTGAGTTCTTGTTTGAAAATTTCGTTAATATCAGTAAAAGAAGCATATAATTTATCTCCAATAAGTTTTAATTGATGTACCCAACCCATTGCTGGGTCTTCAGAGTTGGGATGCCCTTTGATTAATGGGGCGGAGTTTTCCGAATAACAGTCTGCAATTTCTTGGAGAATTTGATGAGTCAACTCTAAAACCTTTCCTTTAGAATCTGTGTAACAGCCTATTTTTAAAATAGGAATCATAGAATTTTTAAGCATAGCTACCTCTTTTATTCAAAATTTATATCTTCTTGTTGTAGGTCGTATGTTTTTTTTAGATATTCTGGAGAGAATTTTACCCCCATTTGATGAAGTTTGTAATCCCTATTGATCTGAGCAGTTTCTAGGAGTTTATCTTTGTGCCATTTAAATTGAATATGGGAAAAGTTATTAATCATGCACAGGTGGGTGATTAATCGGTTGAGTGTTTCGGCGATAACACTTTTGTCATTTTCCATGATATCTTGACGGACGGTATCAATATTATTTTCGTTTCCTAGTTTTCCAGGAGTAGAATCGAGAGATCCTGAATGTCCTAGGAAAATTTTATTAATTTGCTTAGTACAGACGTCATAGAAATCACTAAACAACTGAGAGGAGCTATTTTTGTCAGATTTTAGGATTTCGATAGTATCTGTTCCTTCGATAACTAAAGCCCCAGAACCTCGAAACTCTTTAATTGCGTGTAGCATGGCCGCTTTTCTATCTTCGTTGGCGATTTCTATTCTTCCGATAATTGAATCATCTCCAAATCGGTCAATGTACGAAATCCAAAGATCCATTGTACCACGTATCCATGTGGCACTCCAAAATGCTTTAGCAAGAAGGCTTTCTCCATAGGGGTTTGTGTAGCTAGCACGGTATTGTACTAATTCTACTTCTTTATTGAGGTCTCCTAAAGTAGTATTTAGTAATGAATCATTGCTATGCTTACTAGGAATTAATCGATAATGAGAATCAAAAGCGAACCATTCGCTGGGTAGAGAGTTGATTTTCATATAGTGCCATAGACCATTTTTTTGCTCTATAGGGTGTTGTAGTACTGTATAACCATACCAGAGAGCTTGGAATATTTCTTTGAAAATATTATTAATTCCAAGCTGTTCCAACATCTGTTTGACAAATTTTACCTCCTCTTCTTTTTCTCCTTGTATTTCCCAAGGATCTCCGATAACAGCTGACTCTCTTGCAAGAATGACACTTTGTACTTCAGGTGAGTAGCTTAGATCTTTTAATGCTTTATGGGGAGAAATACCATGTCTTATAAAAAATTGATGGTCTGGATTGGGGATTTGTTTCCATAAACGGAGTATTTGTAGGCTTTTGATCTGATTTAGATGATTTACCATGAAGACTCCTTATACCACTTTTTTGTATGTTTTGGGATTACTTGGTAAGTATTATTTGATATTTGATGATTGATTTTATTGAGAATATCGATCGCACCTGCTAAAGCGTCAGGGGCATCATCATGTATTGTAGAATTAGGGAAATATAATAGTTGCTCAATTAATATTTTTCCAACTTTGGTATTGATAAATTCTGGATTGAAGAGGATACGATTTGTTTCAAAGATAGGAAGTAATCTCGAAATACGGAGTTCTTTTTTTTGATAATGCTTGACCCCTGATAAATGCAGGTCTACTCCTTGTTGTTTGGCATAATTATCTAAGTCTTTCATGTAGTACAATTGAAAAGAATTGTTTTCTATATAGGTGCCTAAAATACTTTGTTGATATTTTTGGTACATGGCGAGTATTTGTTCAAAAAATATAAGATCAGATCCTTGGATCAGAGTTGCATCGATAACTTCGAAGATACCGTGTTTGTCTTTTGCGACTAAAAGTCCTGCTTTGAAATCGTTATTTTTAATACCATCTACCGAAGGATCAATAAAAATAATCTTAGGGCTACTTTCTTCAACTCTTCCTTTTTTAATATAAGATTCTTTGAATAAAGAATATTCTTCATCGGTGGGTATATTTTGATATTCTGCATTAAAAGCGGATATTCCCATAATATCTTTTTGTTTCTGCAAAAATTGTACAGAGAATCGATTTTCCCAGAGAGATTTTATTTTCCCTGATTTAGAAAATACTAAGGCTTGGTAGATTTTTTTTGTCCACGTATTCCAAGGAGCTTCTTTATTGAGGAGGAGCGTTCCCATGACTGATCTCCGTCTTAAAATTGTTCCAACAATAATAATTTTCCCATTGGGTTTTAATGAAGGGAGTAGCCCTCTGATAATAATATCTAGTGTTTTTTGTACAATTTTTGGGCTTAATGCTTCTTCGTCTTTTTCAATATCATCTAAGATAATCAGATCAGGGCGATATTGCCGGAATCGAAATCCGCGGATTGCTTGTTTTCTTCCTCTTGCAAGGATGCGTGTGTTATGAACAACAAAATCTCCCTGTTCCCCTTGGCTTGGTAATAGTGTGCCAAAATCGGAAATAATCCTTCTATTATCTGAAAATTCAATACGGATGAAATCACAGAGATCTTTTGCTAGGTTATCTGTAGCAGAAACAATAACAATAAATTTATATTTTTCTCTAATGATATTCCAAAGTACATAAGCAAAACTAATCAGCGTTGATTTAGAAAACCCCCGAGGAGCTCCAATAACGATAGGTGATTGTTTGGTTTCGATGAGTTTAATAATTTCTTTATGAAACTTGGGGCTTTGTGAATCGATATAGTGAGGTAAATAGTTTTCAAAAAATACCCAAAAATCGTTTATTGATTGTTGTTTTCTTTGTAGTGGATTTTGTTTGGGATCGAAATCCATCATCTTAGTTTGAAATAATTCTAATAGATGAGGAATCGTTTTTTTATACTGTGAGGGTGTTATTTTCATAAATTTATTCTCTTTATTTAGACTTTAGAAAAGGATAAATAATTTCTTTAATTATCAGCGTATATTGAGGGAATTCTTTTTGAGTATAACGAATGAAATCTTCCATTACTCGAAGGGTTTCTCCTAGATGATTGAGGGAAGTATCATATTTTTTTTTCATAGAAATATATTTATCTAATTTAGGAATTAGCTCTTTATTCTCTGGGTGAGTTTCTATATTTGCCATCGTTATTGAAATTTGATTTTCTAACCATGTGGAAGCATTAATAATCTTAGATTTTTTCATTTAAATAGCCCTTGCTAAAACAACGTTGTATATTATAACATGAGAAGTGTCTTTTTCTTGGTTTTTTATGCTACATTTTCGATATTATTTTTATCGAAAAATGATAATTTAAATAATGGATAGACAAGACTTTACATTTTTTTGTGAAAAAAAGTTTGGAAAATAAGGGTCGTTGACTAAAAAAAAGCATCATTTGATGCTTTTTTTAGAGTTAGTGGGTATGGAAATATTTGTCAGAAAAATGAATTATGGCTATTAATATTTCTATAGATTGATCAATTAGATTTTCTGATATTGATTTGAGAAGAGTTTTTTATATTTTATTCATGATTCCAACAACTTCCCCAAGCAGAATGAGATCACCTAATTGAAGAGAATTTTTTGGGTAGACTTCTGTTTCGTATAAGGGGTTATCACTTTTAACGAGGACATCACCAAGACCTGTTTTTTGAATTCGTTTACATCTTAGTTCATTATCATGAAGGAAAACAAAAATACCTTCCGATTTGAGGTTTGAAATTTTATGGACTAATACCCAAGAATCTTTCGTGATTGTTGGAGACATTGAATCACCAATGATTTTTAGGATGACGGTATTTTCTCCCCAGTATGCTTTAAATTCTAAACCGATTTCTATTGTGCCTATAATAAGTTCTTGATTGTTGATAGCTCCTACTCCTGCAGAAGCATGAATATCAACGATAGGTATAGAGTAGTGTTTTTGAATTGATTCATTACACACTTGAGACGTGAATACTTGTCCTTCTCCGGTCAGTAGCCAAGATATATTGACTCCTAAATCATTGATTTTAGCAAGTAATGGCGCTTTTAATGCGGTATCATTACTCTCTAATCGAGAGACGATCATTGTAGCAACTCCGAGTTTTTCTCCAAATTCACATTGCGATAAATCTAATGATTTTCTTATTGTTCTTAAACGTTCTCCATAAGACATAAGCCCCCCTATTTTAACAATAATTGATAAAAACTATTGACATTTATATCGATTTGTGATAATATATTGATATATTATTTATCTATAATATTTAAATTCGGATAATTACCAATAAAACTTAATGGAATTAGGGGTATTTTAACAAAATTTCAGAATTTTATATTAATAAGGAGGAATCATAATGAGATCATATGATATTTTGGAGAGAGAGTTTGTGTTGACAGGGAGGTTTGTTAGAGAAATAAAGACGGGGAACTTATTATTAGCTGAGTTTTTGGATGATACGGGAATAGTATATACGTTACTTATTCCTATGAGTAATATTTTTTTACTTGTATCATACCGTAGAATACGTCGAAATTGTAGGGTCATGGTGAAGTCTTATACCTTGATAACGAAAACACGGTATAAATTATTGTGGATTTTCGAAAAGAAAAGTAGTTGATATTTTTCTAGAGATGGATAGATTGTTATCTAAAAAAGATAAAATAGGGCAACTAATTTTTTGTATCAATAAATGATGATATAAAATAGATAGCTTATACAAATATTTATCTATAGAGATAAATAAATATTTTGGGAGAGAGTATGATAGAATTTCTTAGAGATCTTTGCGATAGTGAAGAAGAATTTTTACTAATAGGACTATGGCTTAATAAAGTAGTAAGCAATAACAAAAACCGGTATTTATATATTCCAAAATCACTAAAAAGAAATAGAGTGAAAAATGGTAAAAAATATCTTAACGTACAAAAGTTATATAGAATTATATTACAATTTACTCCCGATACGGCATCTTTTAAAATAAGAAGTTTAATTCGGGATTTTAGAGGAAACCGTATTTATATACCAGTAGTAGGAGCATTTACACGTATGTTAAGAAATGAGAAACTATACAAATATCGAGAATTAGGATTGTCTTATCAAGAATTAGGGACCCTTTTACATATGGAGACCTTAGCAGTAAGAAGATTGCAATATTTATATAATAAATCACAACGGAATTAATTTTTTGATATTATGGGAGATACTTGACAATTTGATAAGATCAAGTTATAATTTAAAAAAATAGGGGATGTTCGGTTTCGATCAGGAGATTTTAGGTATAAGTTTCAGGCAGGTCTAAGCATATCTTTAAACGGCTTACTTTTTTAGTTGCAAACGACAACTACGCTTACGCTGCTTAATTAGCACGTTATCAAAATAGCTCTTTTTGATCTCGAGGGGGTTATTTTGATTATAATTTAGAGATCTCGGTATACAAAATAGTAGGTTTGTATATTTAAATTTTCTACTTACGGTAAAGGGAGTTTTGTTTATTTTTCGAACTTTGCCTAAGAACTAAAAACGAACCAAGCTTGTGGATAAGGCTTATACCAAAACTTTTGGGACGCGGGTTCGATTCCCGCCATCTCCAATGGAAAAGTCTCTAAATCGTAGAATTACTACTGTTTAGAGACTTTTCGTTATTTTGAGTGATTTTATTCTTATGGAGTTATCATGCAATCGGAATCTAAATATAATATCATTTCCAATTATATTAAAGAGCAAATTACTCTAGGATTTTTAACAAAACAAATCCCCTCTGAACTAGATCTTGCTAAACTGTTTAAAGTGAGTCGGATGACAGCACGAAAAGCGATTGAGTTATTGGTAATTGAGAATATCGTCTATCAAGTGCCTCGCTTAGGAACTTTTGTTATGGATTGTAAAGAAAAAATTGAAATTCATTTGGGAGATTTATTTGCTTTCCAAAGGCAACAAAAAGAGATAAAAAGTGTTGTTAAGCATTTTCAGATTGTCCCAGCTCATAAAAAATATCAACTCATGTTTGGAATTGACCCTTCGGATATGGTTTATGAATTTTCCCGTGTTCGTTACAAAAATCGACATATTTTTGCTTACGAGCAGGGGGTGATTCCAACAAAATTCCTTTATCTTACTCCCTATATTTTAGAAAACTCTCTGACCGAATATTTTGATACTCTTGAATTACAAATTGGGAAAATTGAAAAAGAATTTAAGGCTCTTTTAGCTAATAGTGAAATATCTAATATTTTTAATTATTCAAATAACTCGGCGATTCTCTGTATTGATTTTTATCGTTATCTTATCTCTGAGGAGCTTTTTGAATATATTAGCGTTTATTACAACCAACAAATCTGTAAATTCACACAAATAGTAGAGAATCCTATAGTATAAATACTTCTTATAAAAGGGATTATACCTGCTTTAGTTTATAATCATTTACCTCTTGATTATTTTCAAATCTTAGGTATAATATTGGTATATACCAGTTAATATAATTGTTTATTAATTGTATTATATTATTAGTATATACTATATGGAGGTATCGTATGAGTCAACTCTCTACTTTATTAAATGAAAAAAATATCTTGTTACAGAGTTCTGTAACAACAAAAAAACAGGTTTTTCAACTCGTTGCCGATCGGTGGTTAAAAGAAAATCGAATTACTTCCAAAGAAATATTTATTAATGATCTTGAATCTAGAGAATTGGAAGGGGAGACGGCTTTGGGAGATCTATTAGCTATCCCGCATTGTAAGTCAAAATCGGTAAAAAACACTAGCCTTTTTGTTATGACTCTAAAAAATCCTATTTTGAACTGGTCTTCTGAAAATCTCAAAGAACGAGTTCAAATGATCTTTGTTATTGCAACCACAGAAAAGGCTAATAATTTACATATAAAGATTTTACAGGAAATAGGTACAAAATTAAGTTCTAGTACGATGATTACAGATTTATTAGGAGCAAAAAATACAAAGGAATTCCTATCTATTTGGAATAGCCGAAGCCCTGTTTTAACGACAAAACGCAATACTGAGGATATTATTCTTGCGGTTACCGCTTGTCCTTCTGGTATGGCTCACACCTATATGGCTGCTGAAAAATTAAAAGAAGCAGCAAGAGAGATGGGGGTAACATTATTTATCGAAACTCAAGGAGCTTCTGGGATTGATAGTGAGATCACAGAAGAAATATTACAAAATGCTAAGGCGGTAATTTTTTCAACGGCAGTTTCTATTAAAAATGAAGAGCGCTTTGCTCATTTACCCATAGTAAATGTGTCTGTCGTTGATGGAATTAAAAAACCAAAAAATCTTATAAAGCAAGCGTTAGATAAGCAATCACAAGGTAAGTCCCATACGGAGTCCTCTTGTCTTTCCGATAAAATCTCTACTGCTGAGGAAGTAAAAAGAGCTTTAATGACTGGTATTTCTCATGCGGTGCCTATTATCGTCGGGGGATCTATGAGTTTAGCAATGGCTATATTAATTGCTCAAGGGTTTGGCTTACAAGAATTATATAGTCAAGAAGGGTCATGGCTATGGCTCTACCGTCAATATGGAGGAAATATTCTAGGTCAGTTGATGGTGCCAATAATTGCTGGATATATTGCTTTTTCTTTAGCAGATAAACCGGGGCTTGCCCCAGGATTGGGGGCTGGAGTTGCTGCAAATATGATTGGTGCTGGGTTCTTAGGAGGGATGGTTGGTGGATTTATTGCGGGTTACCTAATGCGTATGATCAAAAAAATTCGTGTTAGTGATTCTCTTAATGGTTTTTTAACTTTTTGGCTTTATCCTGTCTTAGGTATTTTTTCTGTTGGTACTATTATGTTGTTTATTGTTGGTGCTCCTGTTGCTTGGCTTAACTTAGGATTGACTAATTGGCTACATAGTTTATCAGGATCTAATGCCCTTTTATTAGGTGCGGTGATTGGAGCTTTTGTTTCTGCTGATCTTGGAGGGCCTATTAATAAATCTGCTTATGCTTTTTGTTTGGGGGCTTTGGCAAATGGTAACTATATACCTTACGCTGTGTTTGCTTCCGTTAAGATGGTATCAGCTTTTGCAAGTACCTTTGCCACCATGTTATGCCCTCACCTTTTCAAAGAATTTGAAATTGAAAGTGGAAAATCGACATGGATTCTTGGATTAGCGGGAATTACAGAAGGAGCAATTCCTATCATGCTCGAAGATCCGCTCCGTGTTATTTTCTCTTATGTTGTTGGTTCTATGGTAACAGGAGCATTGGTTGCTTATTATGCCATCGGATTAAATGTTCCAGGGGCGGGAATTTTCTCTCTATTCTTACTAGAACCAAATAATATTGTGGAGGGTATTATGGCATCATCAATTTGGTTTTTTAGTGCCGTATTAGGGGCGATTATTTCAACGATAATTCTCATTACGTGGAAACAAAATGCAGTAAATAAAATAAGGAAAGAGCATGCTTAAAAAACGAGTACATATTGTCCCTCATATTCATTGGGACAGAGAGTGGTATTTTACTACAGAAGAATCTAGAATTCTTCTTGTTAATAATATGGAGGAGATTCTTGAACGATTAGAGAATGACCCTGATTATCCCCATTTTATCCTAGATGGTCAAACTTGTATTTTGGAAGATTATTTTGCCATTAAACCAGAGTATAAAAATCGTGTTAAAAAACTTGTGGAACAAGGGAAAATCATTATTGGACCTTGGTATTCTCAAACGGATACGATTATTGTTAATGGAGAATCGATTGTTCGAAATTTAATGTATGGAATTAAAGATTGTCAAGAATTTGGAGAACATATGAAAATCGGATACTTACCTGATTCTTTTGGTCAAAGTGAACAATTACCTCAAATTTTTCGAGGATTTGATATTAATAAAGCAATGTTTTGGCGAGGTTGCTCCGAAAGACATGGGGCGAGTAAAACAGAATTTTATTGGCAATCGAATGATGGAAGTAAGGTTTTGGCACAGGTTTTACCTCTTGGCTACGCTATTGGAAAATATCTTCCTAATGATGTTCATACCTTACAAAAACGACTTACGAACTACATAGAAGTATTGGACAAGAGAGCAACAACAAATGTGTTGATACTTCCCAATGGACACGATCAGATGCCGATTCAGCAAGATATTCACGAAGTTATTACGACTCTTCATAAGGCTTTTCCTGATTGTGAGTTTTTTCTTAGTTCTTATGATAAAGCCTACCAAGAAATTTTATCTCAAAACCCGTCTTTAGAGGCAATTCAAGGAGAATTTAATGATGGAAAATATATGAGAGTTCATCGTTCTATTTCTTCTACTCGTATGGATATAAAAGTTCTCAATACACGCTTAGAGTATAAAATCACTAATATTCTTGAACCCTTAATGTCGATTGCGTATACCTTAGGTTTTACCTATCATCATGGGTTAGTCGAACATGCGTGGAAACTAATCATGAAAAATCATGCCCACGATAGTATTGCTTGTTGCTGTAGTGATGAGGTTCACCGAGAAATTAAAGAGCGTTTTTTATTAGCTGAGGATAAAATTGATAAACTAATCACATTTACCAAAAGAAAAATTGCTGATCATAATGGAGATTTTTTAGGAGAAGATAAACTAGTAATTTATAATTTGCTTCCTAAGGAACGTAAAGAAATCCACTCTGCAACAATTCGTATTCGAGCAAATAATATTAAACTGCATGATGAACAAGGTGATGAGGTGGATTACCATGTCGTTTCCAAAAAAGAAATCGATCCAGGTTTGATTGATCGTCAAATCGTACATTATGGTGTTTATAATCCTTTTATTGAATATGAAATTCAGTTTGAAGTAACTATTCCAAGCCTTGGGTATAGAATTTTTAATATCGTTGCTCAGGAAGGAGAGGTGAAGATCCTCCAAGTTAATAAAAAAGATTGGCTTGAAAATGATTTCTATAAAATTACAGTTAATGATAATGGAACGATTAATGTTTTTAATAAAGTACTTAATAAAATGCTAACTAATGTATTACTTTTTGAAAATGGTGGCGATGATGGAGATGAATATGATTATTCTCCACCGCAGAATGATTGGATTATTACTTCAGAATTGGTACAAGCACATATTGATATTTATGAAGAAGGAGATATTCAGAAAGCGGTAATCTCCTATAACCTTACGTTACCAAAAGATTTACAGGAAAGATCACAGAATAAAGCTTCTATTACCATGCCTATTACTATTTTTTTGAGCCTTTCTAAACACTCTCCAATAATAGATATTAAGGTATCGTTTGATTGTAATATCTACGATCAACGAATCCGTATCCATATTCCTAGTAATTTACTGGTTCATGAATCTATTGCGGATCAACAATTTGGTTTAATTACTAGACCGTTATATGATAAAGCATTAGATGTTTGGGAAGAAGAGAAATGGTCAGAAAAACCTGTTAATATCTATTCAATGATGAGCTTCGTAGGTCTCCATAATGGCGAGGAAGGAATTAGTTGTCTTACCAAAGGTATTCGCGAATATGAAATACTTAACAAAAATGTTATTGCTTTGACGATGATGCGTGGTGTTGGGGTACTTGGAAAATCTAATCTTATAGATCGTCCAGGGAGACCATCAGGTATTTCTCTACCGACTCCTGACTCACAAATATTAGGAAAACAGAGCTATGAATTTGCGTTTTATTGGTATCAAGGAGAGGCGGTGTCCAGTTTTATCTTAGGAAAAATGTATAATACCCCTCTAATCCACTATAATAAAATCCCCTATGATGCTATGAAACTAAATTTAGAAAAACAAAATAGTCCTAAGATATTCAGCCTGTTACAAATAGAGGGTTTAGCCCAACTCAGTACGATAAAAGTTTCAGAAAATAATCGAGGATTGGTTATTCGTATTTTTAACCCATATAGAGATAGAGAAATATCATCACAAATTTATTTATATCAAAAAATTTCTTCTGCATTTTTAACAAACCTTAATGAAGAGATAAAACAGGAACTTAAAGTAGAGAGCAATACCATTTTTATTCAAAAAATCCTCCCGAATCAAATAATAACGATTTTAGTAGAATTGTAAAAATGAAATAATCGTCCTATGTAGGTTTGCCTATAGATGTATCTAGCACCAATATAGAAAACTAAAATAAGGATTGATATTCTGACGATCTCTTATAAATTAACGTATGTTTTTCTATCCAAGTTTATCATTTTATTACGGTATGATAAACATTCGAGATCTCTACCTCTAGGTTTTTTTATTATTCCGAATTATTTACTACTTGGTAAAAATATTATTTTCTAAAAACGATTTAGGATAATATTATAAAAAATGGTGTTATAATATTATATTAGGGTAGTTATTTTTTGTTACTAAGCTTTGAATACTTTTAAATAGATTTTAGATAACTATTTTTGATATTTCTCAAAAATACATACACATCTCTAGTGAGCCTCTGTAGCACATAATAATTAATATTTGATTTTTCGATTTGATTTAATTTTATTCTATGTTATAATAAAAGTCTATTATTGAAGTGTTCTTTTTGTCAAGGGCATAGAGGATTTGTAAGCTTCCATAAGAGTGATAGGGTGAGTTAGTACTCTCCAAAAATACAAAACCAAGTATTATTATTGATTAAATAAAGAGTCAAAAATAAGGAGATAAACGATGTGGGGTGTTTCTGTCTATGCGGGTCTTGATATGCCTAAAATTAATGAATACCTAAAAAAAGTTTCTTCTTTGGGAGCATCTAAAGTTTTTACTTCATTGCATATTCCTGAAGCTTCGTCTACTCTTATGGGAGATTTTTTTATAATTTTAGATACTTGTGCCGAAGAAGGCTTATCTCTCTATGTGGATACCTCCGCAGAATATTATCAAAAACTCCCTTTTGATCGTTACCCTAAGTTATCATTAAGATTGGATTTTGGTTTTTCAGATAATGAAATTACTCAATTAGCTCAAAAACATCAGCTAGTACTTAATGCTTCTACGCTTACAGAAGGACAGATAGACCGACTACGTAAAGCAGGGATTGACTGGGATAGGATTTCCGTTTGTCATAATTATTACCCTCGCCCTGAAACGGGGCTTTCTCCACAATTTTTCTATCAAAAAAACAATATTTATATTGACATGGGACTTGAGGTAGATGCCTTTATTACGGGTGGTTTATGGAGACGCCCTCCTCTTGGCTTGGGTCTTCCTACCATCGAAAGACATAGAAATTGCTCACCACTAACCGCGGCACAAGAATGTTTAGCCTTAGGAGCTTCTTGTGTACTCTTTGGTGATATGGCTTCGGATAAAGAGTTAGAACAAGTTGCCCAACTCCAAGAAGGAGTATTGGTTTTACCTGTTCAGTGGTTTGATCAAGAAAAGAGTCTTTATAAAACAATGGAGCATCGTAATCGACCTGATCCAGGAGATGGTTTAGTACGTAGTGAGCTATCTCGAGGAATATTAAAAGAACCTCTGGCTCCCCAAAATTGTAATTTTCGCCCTAAAGGAAGTGTTACAGTAGATAATAAGCTTTATGGACGCTATGGAGGGGAATTACATATTACAGCTAAAGATTTTCCTGCAGATTCTCGAGTAAATGTACTTGGTCATATTGCAGATGAGGGGATTCTTGTAGATTATATTAAACCCTATGATAAGTGGATTTTTATAGATAAATAAAAGGAGAGCGTTATGAGTTCAAAGTTTAGTAAGCTCGCTGAAGGTATTGTTACCTTATCAGGTGGTAAAGAAAATATTACTAGTGCCGTTAATTGTATGACAAGGGTACGTCTTAGGTTAAAGGATCGTGATCGAGTGGATCTTGATGCTCTTAAAAGTCTTGACGGTGTGATGGGAGTCCTTGAAGAAGATGGGCTTATGCAGGTGGTTGTGGGACCTGGTACTGCTCAAAAAGTGAGAGAGCTGATGGATAAGGTACTTGTACTGGAAGAAGCAGATTCAGTAAAAGCAGAAGCCAAAAAAAAGTATGGTACTCGTATGGGGGCTTCTCTGAAGGTATTCAGTAATATTTTTATCCCATTGATTCCTGGTTTTATTGCTTGTGGATTACTTTTGGGAATTTCTAATATTCTAAAAAGTCCACTACTTGCTGGTCATATCGGAGAACAGTACCCTAATATGGTAAAGCTTATTTCCCTAATGGGAGGTTCGGTATTCTTTTATATGAATGCGATGATTGGTGCTAACACAGCTAAAGAAGCTGGAGGAAGCCCAGTGATGGGAATGATTATGGCTGCCATTCTCTTTAATCCTGAGCTTAATGATATTTCCCTAATTGGTATCCAATTTGTAGCAGGGCGTGGGGGGATCTTTGCCATTCTTATGGCAGGATTTTTTGTTGCCAAGGTAGAAATTTTTATCCGTAAATATATGCCTAATGCATTAGATTTATTTTTTACATCACTTTTTACCCTTATTATAGCAACCCCTATTGTATTACTAGTAATCCAGCCTATTGGAGGAATGCTCTCAACGGGTATTGGGACAGGAGCTACCACTCTTTTAAATGGAGGTGGTTTTTTGGCTGGTTTTATTCTAGGAGGAACCTTCTTACCATTAGTAATGACAGGTATTCATCAAGGTCTTGTTCCAATTATGACCGATATGCTCAATACCTATAAAGTCAACAATCTCCTGCCAGTATTAGCAATGTCTGGTGCAGGTCAGGTGGGGGCTGCTTTTGCTGTTCTCATCAAAACGCATAATAAAAAACTTAAAGATACTGCGAAAAGCGGTTTAGTACCAGGTATTTTAGGGGTGGGGGAGCCTCTTATTTATGGAGTTACCCTTCCTTTAGGTAAGCCTTTCCTTGGAGCTTGTATTGGAGGGGCTGTCGGAGGAGGATTCGTTGCTCTCTTCCAAGTGGGAGCTCTTATTCCTGGAGGTTTATCAGGTGTCCTACTGACGGCTGCTATTACCCCAGAAAAAATGGTCTACTACCTATTCTCTGTTATGGCTGCTTATATTGTAGGTTTTATTGCTACTTGGCTGATTGGCTTTGATGATCCAAAGTAGGATTGTATCATCATATCTATAGAGGGTTGTAAATAAAGTGATGATTGGAAGAAGTGATTAATTAAATATAAAAAAACTAAAAAAGACGACAATCAAAAGAACAGAGTATATTTTATACTCTGTTCTTTTGATTGTATATTACAAAAATTCTTTGTTTCTTATTAAACTATTTTGGTAAATAATAGCCAGTTTGTAATCTCCATAACTCGTGGATAATACCAAAATTACCACGCAGGGTGATTTTGGTAGGAGTTTTACCTTTTTGGGGATAGATTCGAGATACAGGAATTTCACAAGTTTTAAATCCTGATTTTGGAGCCATGACGGACATATAAAAAAGGAGCTCATAACCACTAAAAATATCACGAAAAATCGATAATTGTTCACTCTCTAATAATTTTTTTGAGATTCCTCTATAGGCTGAAGTTGTGTCTGTATAATGAAATCCTGACATCAAACTTACCCATGGTGCATGAATAAGTTTGACCGCTAGGAATCTGGATATAGGGGTGTTTTTATGGATGCCTCCAGGGATAAATCGTGATCCTTGAATAAAATCATAGCCTTCTTCAAGTTTTTTGATGAAATTTGGAATTGCTTCTACTCCATCTTTATTATTACCATCGATGGTAATGATTCCTTTATATCCTTTAGTTAAAATATAATCAAATCCCATACGAAATTGAGCTCCTTGTTTGCCCGATCCTGTCTTGACGAGAATTGTAGATACGTTCATTAATTTCAAAAATTCATGATTGGTACTACCGTCCGTACTATTACCATCGAATATAATAATATCTGAAATTTTATCAATACCTTGTTCAAGCATGATTTGGAGTTCTTTTTTAATTTTTTCGCCTTCATTGAGAAGAGGGATTCCAACACAATAATCATGCTTTTTAGGGGTAAATTCAAAAACACTATAATTTGGGATTTGTCGCATTATAGATACTCCTGTACTAGCTTAATTGTTTTTTTGATTAATTTAAGATCACTTGTTTGGGAAACCATTTCTATTGATAAGATTTTTGTATTAGTAGATTGTAGAGGTTCACAAACTTTAGAATATTCAGAAATATAATTTTGAATTTCTTGCCTATAGTCATCAAAATTAGTTTTTAAAAAAGGAATACTAATATGAGCATGATTAACGTGATGAATATCTTGGAAAAGGTCAGTTATATTTTCTTTTTCTAAAATTATCGTACTCAAATCAAGGTTAATTCCTATATTAGACCAAGAATGAGTAGAAATAAACTCTTTTACAGAATTGGTTGTAGTAAGAAAATTTGTACCATATTGGTGGGAGTTAGCTTCTATATTAATAAAACAATTTTTTTTGTGAGCGTATTGATTTAGTTCATCGAAAAAGGAAATTGGTGTGGTACTAGATCCTTCTGTAGGGATAATTCTTAATTTTGGAGAACCAAAAACAAGATTGGTGATTCCTAAAACACTTGCAATATTGATTATTTTTTTTGTTGCAAGGAGGAGATTGTTTTTTTGTTTCTCTGTGCCAAATAAAAATGCATTATCGATACCAAAATGAATACTTTGTAATGAGAGTGCTTGTAAACCGAAAGATTCCCACTCTTGTTTTTTTTCCAAATAAAAATCTAAAGGTTCATCAAAAACATTAGATGTAAATTTACTGAGTACAATTTCAAGGTAGGGGATGGAAAGTTTTTGTAGTAGTTGGTATACAAACAATCGATCGGTGTTATCCCATGCTAGAGAAGAGATACATAGTTGCATTAGAGGACTCCATTTTTTTGAAAAAATTCTGTAAGATCTGCGAATATTTGAGATTGGGTGTAGAGATAAAAGTTGTTTCCCCAAAGGTGAGCGTGAATAGATTTCATATTGTAGTCAAATTTATAGACTGTAGTACAATTAAATTCCTTTTGAAATAAAATCTTTATAATTTCTTTTGGAGTAATAGGCTCAGAACATATATTTAATTCTGAAATTCCATTTGTAAATGCTCTAGTGATATCTCTATGTAAATTTTGAAGATTGTAAAATTGGAATTTACTATCAGCATTGGTAAATTGTAAAGATGTAAATTGTAGTTGTTCGAAGGTGTGATTGATCTGTTCGAGTGTGTTCTCGGAAATCGCACGATCTTTTTGAAATTGGTACATATTTTTGGTTTTATTAAATTCATAGTAGGATTTAATAAGGGGTGAGTAAGTAGACAATTCTTCAAATTTTTCTATTTTAAGAAAAGCAGGACTAGGATTGATAATATCAAATAAAAAATTCTTCTTAAGTTTATCACCAAATAAAGCGGGTAAACGGATAATAAGTGCTTGCTCAAAGATTTGTTGGAACTGTTCTTCGGCCATACGGCGATGGATACCGTAGGGTGTTGATATATCAAAATTTGAGGATCTTTCATCTGCGGTAATGGGCTGAGCGTATATGGCGATTGTTGAGATAAGCACTGATTTTTTAGCTCGTACGGTGGATAATATATCCAAAATATCTTGAATATTCTTTTTATCTTGCTCAGGATTTGCGTTAGCGGTAAACATTTCAGCTGGAATACCAGCACAAACTAAATAATCAAATTCTTGATTTTGTATTTCTTGAATATTTTTAGAATTGTAGTTATGAGTATAATTCATCTTATTGGATAAATTACCACCGACAAATCCTGTATATCCGATTAGAGCTGATTTCATATATTTTCCTATAGTTTTTTTATTTGCTTGGTTTTATACATAGAAGTCCCTAAGAGTTCTTGCCCTAATAGTCCTAAATAGCGAGTGAGGAAGGATAAAATAATAAAAATCCCTGAAAATCCAAAGGAACAGAGTAAAAATAATGTTGTCCACCCTTCTACGATATTTTGCTTGAATATAAATACCAATAAAACATAAACAATTCCAACGAGAGAACCCAACAAACATACGATAGAAATATAAAAAGCTAGTTGGGGCAATAAATCTGAAAATATCATCATATAGACTGTGTAATCATCCTTGGACAGAGGAACATTTTTTGTGGGTGTATATGATATTTGTTTGATATTATATCCAGAATCTTTTAATAAAATACTGAGTGGTAAAATCCTACTTTTTGTTAGGGAGCAGAAATTTATAACTCTTTTAGAAAGTACAAAGATAGAATTATGTTTTAAAGAAATTTCTTTATGTAAGAATTTACTGGTAAGTGTCAATAGAGCCTTATATTTAAATGTCGTATAATTACTATTTAATATAATAATATCATTACCATCTTTATGATAATTATAGAGCGATTCTAATTGTTCTATAATGTTACTGATAGTATAATCTATAATTATAAAAACGGAATCCCCTTTAGAAAATTCTATTCCAGATCGTAATGCCTGATCTTGAATATGTTTCCCACCTAAATCAATAAGCATAACATCTTTAAGAGTTGGTTCGAGTTGTGTTTGTAATATATTAGAATCGAGGGAGGAATTATTAACTAAGATCAGTTCAAAGTATTCAAAATAGGATGTAATCCAAGATTCTAATTGATTAAATAAATATCTATCTAACTCTGTTTTCTCATCATAATAAAAAATAAAAGAAGCGTAGACTTGTTCTTTTTGAATCATATTATTTTCCTATCTTTTTTAATTCTAATATAAATTCTGCTGTTGTTGGAGGTTTTTGTAACACTAGTAATACCATAAAAAACCAAAATGGTACAAACCATAAAATAAAGTTCACATGGGTATGTATTAAAGAATGTTGCATAAATATCAAGTGATGAGACATGGTGCCAAAAAATGATAAAATCACAACAATCACCAAAGCTAAATATTTTTCTGGAGAGATTGTGGTTCCTACGCCAATAAAAGTATTAAGAGGGGTTTTTCGTGCTAATATAGCAACAATCTCCAAGAAAACTGCTACACTAAATGGGATATGGTAATGAGCTCCCCATGTGAAATATAAAAATATACCTTTTTTATCAAGATACGCTGTATCATCAACTTGTAAATTAATAGTCCGTTCATAGAGACGATTTAAAATATTATCTACTCCTCCGGCTAATAAGATTTGAACAATCAATGTAAATAAGACAGCCACGATACAAGAAAGAGAAACTTTCACAAATACAGATATAAATTCAACTTTAGACCAAGAACGAGAAATAGAAAAATAAAAAACAGGAAGGGTTGCCATTACCATGATGGTTGTTAAATATTCATAACCCATGGCACTTTTAAGAGTGATCGTAAAAAAAACGCTAAAATAGAGCCACCAAGATTTTTGTTTGTTAAAATAAAGAAACCAAGCAGTGCATAAAAATGGTAAAAACCAAGTCCAAAGCATCCAGTAGATATTACGTATAGATATTGTTAACCATACATTTGTGAGTATGACCCAAAGTCCCATCACAGTAACAGAAAGCACCCCAAATTCGATTGCTAAAAAGGTAAGAAATAGTGCTAAGACTAGTGCCGTTACGAATGCTACAGTAACTTGTGTTAATCGATAACTTTTCCACTGACTAAAAGGGTCGCCTTTAAAAAAAACTCTAGAACCTACGTAATAAATAGGATATAAAATAATACTTTGCAGTCCAATATGGGATGTATACCCACTAAATATCGTCAAAGATTCTATATTTTTCTTTTTTTCAGGGCCAAACCAGTCTACCACTTGAAAGAAGGGTTTATCTTGATCTGGTATTTGATCTTTGACAATGAGATCATTCTGAACTAACATAGCACTATCCCATTGATGTTCCCAAAATAATCTTTGATTTGCAATACTAAAGACATTAAATATTCCATTAAGAAACCATAAAATAGAAAAAAAAGTAAAAAACATGATAAATTTAGATCTTTTAGACATAGTATCTCCTTAATTTATTATATTAATTTTACCACCTAGAATAGAGATAAAACGAGGTGAGTCATTTGTTGTTAATGACTAGGTAATAAAAAACTTGATATCATTAGCACTTTTAGGATCTTTTGTTATATTATAAAAATGAATCCATTTCATAAATTGTATTAATTTTACCACCTAGAATAGAGATAAAACAAGGGGAATCATTATGTTGTTTGATAATAACAGGACGTGAATCAGATAAAGAGCTTGATTTCATAAGTGCTTTTATGGTGTATAGGCTTTCGTTATATTCTGGTAATATATAGGATTTTAAATATTTTTTGGTTAATTGAAACATGTGAGGCCAAGCTGTATTAGGTCGTACGGGACAGGCACTACAATTATCTGTTTGCTGTTCAGAACAACTTGAAGATTGTTGTTGGCAAGAAAATTTAGGGGTATCAGTAAATGATGTTTCATGAGGGGTATAGCGAACAGATGATAAAGAAAACAATCCTTGAAAATCAAAAGGCATTAAAGAAAAAAATGGTCCATCCATGACTGTTAAACCGTAATTTTGTAAGGCATTTGGTACTGTACACAACACCATTTCAGTAAGCTCATATTTTAAAGGGATAGGCTCAAAGCCAAAATTTTTAATAATGGTATTTAAGGAGCTATAGGTAGTATTTAAAACCCAGTCTGTTTCGATCGTGTGGTCGGATGATTTAATTATCCAATGACTCTCTGCTGAAGAGATTTCTTTAAGTTTGAAATTAGTAATTAGTTGAATGTTAGGATTAGTTGTAATTTGTTCTTGGAAATATTGTTTTAATCGAAGCATATCGATAGTGTATTCTAAAGTTTTATAAGCCACTTCTATATATTCAGGATTGAAAAATTGATGAATATTGATATAGTTACAGGGAATATTAGCTGCATTACAAAAATTCTCAAAATTCTCAGCTGATGCCATACTAAATTGTTTGGCAATTGCATAGATTTTTGTATAATTATCTAGAATCGAAAAATGGTACTCTTTATAAAAACGTTCAAAATATTCATGACAGGTAATTGCTGTATGAAGGGAACGAGGATAGTGATACCCATTATGTAAGCGAGCTTGATTAATATAAGTAGCTCGAGTAAAAATATCTTGATCGTATTCTATAAGGGTAATTTTTTTATGGGGGTATTTTTGGGATAATTTGAGAGCTGCATAGCAACCATAAATACCTCCACCAAAAATAACAAAATCTTTTACATAGTGCATGTATATTCCTTGTTATTAATTAAATAATAGCTTCTTATAAACCGCTATCTATTTTCACTTACATAAGCCTATTTTTTTTAGGATTATTGTAATAAGTGTTTTTATTTTCTTTTTAGGTGATAGTTGCCCAAATCGATACCATTTATTTTCGTTTAAGAAAATCCAAGGTAAGAAAGCTTCAATAAAAATATGTTTATTTTCTTCATATTCTTCTGTTGTTAATTGAATTTTTAAAGGTTCGTAGAGCCATAAGTAAAAACGGTGATTGCGCTCATAAAATTGTTGATAATATCTAGCCCAAAGATTGTTTTCTTTTAAGGACTCACGAATATAGTTGCTTGCAATAGTCCAATCTTGTAAGGTTTTAAGGACTTTTTCTTTAGACATATGGCTAAATTGAGTGGAGCTATTTGGTCTTTGTACATAATTAAAACCAATATTGGGAATTAGTTGAATGATCCGTGTTCTTAAAAAAACAGATAAAATAGTAATCCCATCTTCTTGGAATACGATATTCAACTTAGGAATATCATTGTAAACATGTTGTAAAATCTCTTTTTTGAATATTTTACCACAGAGTGATTCTGTTATAGAATTTGCTCTAAAGTAGTCATCAAGTTTTTCATTGATCGTTGTAAGTTGTTTGTTTTCCAGTTTGTATTGATAATCATATTGTTGTTCATTTATTGCTTCATGGACAACGTTCCATCCAAAAGCAACAAGATCTACAGAGGGATTGGAAAAGAATTGTATGGAATCTTCTAAAATTGTAGGAGAGAAAAAATAATCATCAGAATCAATATTAATAATATAATCTCCTGTAGCTTGAAGAAAGCCATTTTTTCTCGTTACAAATAAACCTTGGTTGATGTCATTTTTGAAATATTTAATTCTACTATCTTTTTGTTGATACTCTAAAATGATTTGTTCACTGTTATCTGGAGAATAATCATTAACTATAATAATCTCAATATTTGTATAAGATTGAGTGATAATACTATCTAAGCATGTTCCTATATATTTTTCAACATTATAGATAGGGATAATTACGGATATTTTTGCTTGCATTTCATCCTCTGTTTTTTATTTTTTGATAAATTTTTCTCATAAATTTAAATATAGGCATAGGAATATATGTTTTACAATAATATTTTATAATTTCTTTACTAAGTGGTTGATTTAGAGAGAGGGGCATTTTTTTATCTAGGAGCTTTTTCTTTTGAAGCTTTTTGATAAAAAAATAGATTTCAACGGGAGATAAGCTAGAGCTTAATATTCGATAATACTCCCGAGATAATTTTGTAGTGGTTGTATCCAAACAAAACCTAGAGTTGTTTTCAATTTTTTCTAAAATATGGATCACAAGAGTGTATAATTCTAATAATTGTTTTTGCGTATAATGAGGTTGACTATAGTCAACTAATATATCTTTAAGATTCTCAGGAATTTCAATATTAAGATGTTTTTTGATAAAAGGGGGGACTATTTGTTTGATAATCTCTGCATCCCTTTGAAGATAGTTAGAATTTTGTCCTGCATGGATTTGATACTCTACTAAGCATTCAGGAAAATTGACTATATCACAATGTTCGGAAGCTCTAAGCCATAATTCATAATCTTCACAACCTGATAATCTCTCATTGTAGAATAGTCCAAACTTTTCAAATTCAGCTCTACGCCACATTATGGTGGGATGACAAATACTATTAGCAAATAATAATCTTGTTCGAATTTCCCTTGGTGAATGCACTGAATGGTCGACAGACCATCCTTCTGTAGTGGTCATATTTGATGCACAGCAAGTAATGTCTAAATTCTTATTAAGAAAATCTGCTTGTTTTTGGAGACGTTCTGGATACATAAAATCATCTGCGTCCATTCTGGCAATATAAATACCAGATGCATGTTTTAACGCAAGGTTAGAGGCACAAGCTCCTCCTTTTTTTTCACCTAGGATCAAGCGAATCCTAGGATCATGGTAACTTTTAATAAGAGTAGGGGTGTTATCCGTTGAATCGTCGACAATAATAAGCTCAAAATCAGTAAATGTTTGATTTAAAATACTCTGGATAGTTTTTTGAATGTATTTTTCCGCATTGTATGAGGGTATTATTACAGAAACTGTAGGCATACTGATTCCTTATTTATTCTATTTCACAAATCAATTTTAAACATAAGTGATTTAAAATCATATGAATATCTTCTGCAATTTGCATATCATTGATATTGGCATTAATACAATGTTTGGCTAGTTTTTTGATTTTTCCTTCTATATATCCTGTCCAAGCAATGGTGATAGCATTTTTTTGGTTTGCATACTCAATAGCTTCAAGGACATTTTTAGAGTTACCACTACCAGAAATTCCAATTACTACATCTCCCTCTTGGAGAAAATTTTTTAATGGTTCAACAAATATCTTATCAAAATTCACATCATTACCATACGCTGAAAGTGTTGATATACTATCATTAAGGCAGATAACTTTAAAACGTTTATTTTTTTGGTAACTTGCGCCTTTATTAAAATCACAGACAAAATGACTTGCCGTTGATGCGGAGCCACCATTACCCATAATATAAATCGTTTTATTATTGTTTCTTGCTTCAATTAAAATATTAATAAATGTGGTTATTTCATCACGATTAATATTATCCAAAGTATCTTTTAATTGCTGAAAATAAGCTTCGATTTGATTTGTCATGTTAAACTCCTAACTATAATGAATTAATGTTGTTCCCATCGTATCAAAACTAAAAGGAACTTCGCGTAGATTATGCAAAGCTTTCCGAACAGCGGCTTGATTTTTTTCTACTACATAAAATAATAAAAATCCCCCACCCCCAGCACCTAAGAGTTTCCCTCCTGATGCTCCGTGTTTTAGAGCTGATGTATAAGATTCCTCTACGATCGGGTTAGAGATTCCACTTGCTAACTCTTTTTTATACATCCAATTCGTATGGAGTAATTCCCCCATACTATCAATATTACCACTAAGAAGTTCGTATTTTAAATCGGCTACGAGTTTGACGATTTTATGTAAATTGTGCAATTTTGTTTGAATATTTTCTTTTTGTTCTTGTAAAATTGAACCAGCAGAACGTGTAACCCCTGTATAAAAGAGCATTAAATTGTTTTCTAGTTGTAGCAATCTCGTTTTAGGAAGAATCAAAGGGCTAACGCTTACTGTTTCATCGGGATGAAATTCGATATGATTTAACCCGCCGCAAGCACATGCGTATTGATCTTGCTTACCGATAGGATCTTTTAAAAGCTCAATTTCTATATGACAAGCTAGTTGAGCGATATTTTCTTGCGTCATAAATTTCTCAGTATAGGCATTACATAGAGTGATAAGACCTGCTGTAAAAGCAGACGATGATGATAAACCTGTGCCACTAGGTATATCAGCATTAGCATGAAACTCTATTCCTTTGATACTATATAATTTTAATACTTCTCTTAGAATAGGATGTTTGATCTCTTCATAGTTTAATATGTCTTCGATTTTGGAATATTTTAAAAGAAAAGATTCACTTTCAAAATGGGGATGCATTGATAAATACATATATTTTTGAATAGAAGTACTAATAACAGCTCCCCCATATTCACGATAGTAATCGGCAAAATCGCTTCCACCACCTACGAAGCTAATACGAAACGGTGTCCTTGAGATAATCATTTTATAGCCCTCCTTGAGAGAAAATATAATTGATTGCTGATTGTAAATCAGTACTAATAACATCTGCTTTGGTATTAACTTTTTCTGGTGCAATTAAAATGGTTTGACATTGTACGGCTTTTCCTGCTTCAATATCTCTTTCATGATCTCCAATCATCCAAGAAGATTGAAAGTCAATATTCAATTCTTTTTGTGCTTGTAATAATAAACCTGCTTTGGGTTTACGGCATGCACAATCAATTTTTAATTCGGGGCGTTCGCCTTCAAAACCTTTTTCTGGATGATGTGGGCAATAATAAGTTTTATTGAGGTAAGCTCCCTCATCTCCTAAAAGGGTGTCCATTTTTTTTTGGATTTGTGTATATTCTTCAAAGCTTAAAAATCCTTTGGCGATCATGGGCTGGTTAGTTACAACGATTGATAAATATTCACTTTTATTGATTTTTTGAATTGCCTGGGCAACATTAGGAAGTAGAGTGAAATTTTCTAGATTTATTGTGGTATCTCTATTAGGATTAATAACACCATCTCTATCCAGAAAAATAGCCGAACGAGGATATTTTTTATTTAAACGAGCGACTTTACCGCTTATAACGTCTTCTACAATCATCGGTAAGCGTTTTGTAGTACCCATATCTTTGATATATTCAGGAGTTTCATAAGCGACTAATCGATCCTGAGACGAAATAACTTTTTTAAAAATATCGCGACCAAAATCACTAGAAATCCCTGCCTCTATATAATTGAAAATCTTAGGTGAGAAAATATAAACGGCAGCATTAACCATATTTTGATAATAACCTGTTGTATGACTTTCTTTTGAGTGAATTGCTGTAATGATATGATCGTTACTGAATTGTACTAAATCGCTATCAAAAGGATGGTCGTTTGGGTGTACTAACAATGTTCCCATAGAATTGTATTGTTTATCAAAATTGATAAACGCCTCAAGATCAAAATCCATGACTACATCACCATAAAAAACCATAAAACGATCTTTTAATTGTTCTTCTAATAATTTCACAGAACCAGCTGTCCCTAAGGGATAAGGTTCGATAGTGTGATGGATTTTTACGCCCCATTGAGACCCATCTTTGAAATAATTAACAATAACTTCTGATAAATGACCTGATAAAATAAATATCTCTGTAATCCCATACTGTTTTGCCAAATCAATTTGATACTCTAAGATAGGCTTGCCTTGGATTGTAACCATTGGTTTGGGAATATCTTTTAATCCTAATCGAGTGCCTTTACCACCAGCGATGATGACTAGTTGCATAATATATCCTTTTTATGATATAAAAATATAAAGTGTCATTTTTATTAGTATTTCTTAATATACTAGCAAAAATACTTATATTTTTCAATCTATTTATTATTTATTTTTTATTATTAATAATAAAAAATATCATAGAGCGTAATGTTTTGTAGAACCATCCATCAGAAGCAAAAATTTTACTAAAAAATTTATCTAATTTTACTCGAAAAACATTTTGATTTAACGAAGCTTGTTGGATCGATAATTCGATAAGTTGTAGAGCAAAAATATTATTTAATCTTGGGCTAATTACCTCTAGATCTTGTGCTACTAATGGGGAAAGCTGTATCAAATACCCTTGTAAAAGTTCCTTTTTGATCTTATCAAAAGTGTTATCCTCTAATCTTTCTTGGGTAGTAAAAGTACTAAGTTTATGAGTGATGAGTCCTAAGTTGGACAAATGAGCCAATGCTTTATCCAAGGTATATGCAGTGCGATTGACACTTTGATTAGTGAGATTGTAGTAATAACCGTTGATAGGCATATAAATTGTACGCTTAACAAAATAGCTATAATAACTAAAAAATAAAAGATCTTCACCCATAATGAGATGTTGATCAATATTAAGTAGTTCGTAAATCCGAAGAGATAAGTTTCGAGATAATAGTTTTCCTGCAACAGTCCAAGAACTTAATTCACGAGAACACAGAGCCTTAAAACACTCGAGGTTTTCAAAATTTTGAAAACCTTTATTAGTCCATATTCCTTTTTCTAGTCCTTCAGGGCGGATACTTAGCATATTAAATAAGACAAGATCGACTTTAGGTCTTATTGCACCAATGAGCTGTTCACATAATTTCAAGTCAATCCAATCATCTGAATCTACATGTAATATATAATCTGCTTTAGCGTTACGAACCCCAAATTCTCGAGCAAAAAACAGCCCTTTATTTGTACCATACGAAAGATACTTTACTTGAGGATAATTTTTACAAATTTCCTTACAATTCCCTGAGGAACCATCATCTACGACAATGATTTCAATATTTTTCAAAGTTTGATTGACAATACTGTCCAAACATTTGGGTAAATATAGTTCTGTATTATATACAGGGATAATGATAGAAATAAGACTCTCTGACATATATAACTCTTTCATAATAAGATTAACGATTTCTATCTAAAAGAGACAGTATAACCTCAATGTAATCTACCTATTGGTATTATATTATATATGGGATGATAGATATAGTCAAGTGTTTTTTATATCACTACAATTACTAAAAACATCTTAATAAGTCTATCATCGTAAATAAAATATTATTCTTAACGGGAATCTATAAAGATAATATTGAGGTATGAATATCTTTAATAAAATATAGTACATATTATAGGACAACAGCACTTATTTTTTTTTGAATAGGATAATTTTAAGGATTTTCTCATAAAAAATAATATCTAACGATAATTTGCAAAAAAATAGCTATTGCTTTTATAATATATATAAATACGTACTAGATAGATATTTTTGAGGAGGGACTTATGAAAATTGGCACATCATCGTTACAAAAAACAACTTTGTCTATGGCACAATTAGACCCTAGACATATCAATAAAAATCAAGCAAATAACACAAAAGATATTGAAAAAAGTTTTGCAGAAGTTTTTTTTAATGCCGTCAACCAAATCAATGATCAGCAAACACAAGCGGATCAATTACAACAGGCGGCGATTACTGCTCCTGATTCTGTTAATGTTGCGGATATTTTAATTGCCACAGAAAAAGCACGATTGGCTGTAGGTATGCTCAAATCAGTAACGGAACGAGCAACTCGGGCTTATACGGAAATGATGAATATCAGATAATATTATATAAGAAAAATATAAGTAAATACAGTCTATAGCTGTAAAGAGGTATCAATGCCAGATTGGAAATCATTACTAACTAAAGTCCGTGAAAAATTTTCAGCTCTTTCCCTCCAATACAAAATAATAATTTCTGGAGGAATAGTTGCTCTTATTTTGGCGGGATTTTTTGTAATTTATTTATCAACAAAAATTGGTAGCACAGCATTATTATATAAATCTCCCCTTTCTCCAGAAGACTATGCTAAAGTTACTCTTGCACTCCAAGAACAGCAAGTTTCTTTTGATACAAAAGAAGATCGCTATATTTTAGTGAAAGATCCAGAGACCGCTAAAAATATTCGGATGACCTTAGGGCAATCGGGAATCATCCCTCAAAATGTCCGAGGGTGGGAGCTTTTTGATGTCCAGCGTTTTACGACCACTGATTTTGAAAGAGATGTCAATCTTCGCCGTGCTATTATTGGAGAGATGACGAGGCACTTAAAAACGTTAGGGGACGTTGAAGATGTTAGTATTCAGGTATCTTTTCCTGATAAGCAACTTTATTCTGATTTACAGACTCCTGTTACTGCTTCGGTGGTGATTACCCCCGCTCCCTATTCAGATCTTGCCAGCAATAAAACAAAGATCCAAGGAATTGTTAATTTAGTTGCCTATGGGATTCCAGAGTTAAAAACACAAGATGTTGTCGTTGTTGACAATAAAGGGAATATATTTTCTGATATGCTTGTCCCCAATGAAGGTGATGAGCAAGTAAGAATTGCCCGAGAACAGCTTCGTGTGATGGAGCGAGAGCGTGCTCAGTATACGGCGCGGGTGGTTGATGCCTTAAGTATTTCTCTACCGAAGGATCGTTATTTAGTTTCCGCTGATATTGAATTCAATTGGAATACCAAAACATCTACTACCAAAGAATTACTTCCAACAATTGTTCGCCCTGACAATCCTTTGACACCTTATGATGACAGCGAATTGGTTTTAGAAGTGTTAGTTAGTGAAGATAAGGTAGATGAACAGTACCGAGGGCCTTCTTATATTCCGGAAGGGCCTGCTGGAATAGAAGATAATGTACCTCCGGGATTAAAAGATAAAATTGACCGTTTCAACCAATATGAACGTAATCAAGTTACGCGAAACGTAACTACAGGGACTCAAGAATCTTTAGAAAAAAAAGCTCCTTATGAAATTAAACGTATTAGTGTTTCTGTTGCGATTGATGGTACTTGGATGGTACTTCGAGATCAATTTGGTAATGAGATTATTTCTAATGGAAGTATTTTAAGAGAATATACCCCTATTGAAAATACTGAACTCCGATCTTACCAAGAGTTAGTACAAGGAGCTGTAGGGTATAATGCTGCTCGTTTGGATCAAGTAGTTGTTCGTTCTTTAAGATTTGATAGAACGGCTCAGTTTGCCTTAGAAGATGGGGTTGTTCGTCGTCGGATGTTGATCAATCGAATCATTATTATTTCGATGTTTAGTTTAGTTGCTTTAATTGTATTAATTATTCTCTATCGTGTCTTAGCAACTCATCTTGAGGTAAGAAGACGCCAAAAAGAAGAAGAACGACTTCGCCAACAAAATCTTATGAGGGAAGCTGCATTAAGGCAAGCAGAAGCAGAGCAAGCGGGCATGGAATTATCTATGGAAGAGCGAGCCTCTAACGAACTACTGGAGAGTATTATTAATACTGTTCGGGAACACCCTCAGGAAACGGCCAAACTACTTCGTACATGGCTTGTTGAATAATTATAGAATTTTAGAGAAATAGTATAATATAATGGAGACATTATGCCAGATAAAGCGGTTGCCGAAAAGGGTGGACGAAAGCAGAAAACTCTTACCGGAAGGGAAAAAGCAGCGATTTTTTTAATTAGTATTGGTTCTGAAGTATCTTCGGAAGTGTTAAAGCATCTTAAAGAAGAAGAAATTGAAGAAATTTCTTTTGAATTAGCGCGAGTCGATAATGTATCGGCTAGTGTCCGTGATGAAGTACTGATTGAATTTCAAGAATTAATGATGGCTCAAGATTTTATCATGAGTGGTGGCGTGGATTACGCTCGGGAAGTTTTAGAAAAAGCGTTAGGAACGCAGCGTGCTATTGATATTATCAATCGTCTGACCTCTTCTCTTCAAACAAAACCTTTTGATTTTATTAGAAAGACAGATCCTGCTCATCTCGTGAATTTTATCCAAAACGAACATCCACAAACGATTGCCTTGATTCTATCGTATTTAGAGCCAGACAAAGCTTCATTGATATTAGCAGCCTTAAATACAGATTTACAAGCAGATATTATGCGTCGTATTGCAACGATGGATAGAACATCTCCAGAGATTCTTCGTGAGGTAGAGAGGGTATTAGAGCGTAAATTATCTACACTCAGTAGTGAAGATTTTACTTCTGCTGGGGGGATTGACACTGTTGTTGCAATTATTAATAATGCCGATAGAACGACAGAACGAAATATTATCGAAACTTTGGAAGAAGACGATCCAGATTTGGCAGAAGAAATCAAGAAAAAAATGTTTGTTTTTGAAGATATTATTACCCTTGATGATAAAAGTATTCAAAAAGTTATGCGGAATGTTGATAATAATGATTTATCCAAAGCTCTCAAATCGGTTGATGTTGAGGTACAAGATAAGATCTTTAGAAATATGTCCAAACGTGCTGCTCAAATGCTTAAGGATGATATGGAATTTATGGGGCCTGTCCGTCTTAAAGAAGTAGAAGAAACACAGCAAAAAATTGTCTCTATTATCCGAAAATTAGAAGAACAGGGAGAGATTGTTATTTCACGAGGGGGAGATGATGATCTTGTGGTATAATAACACTATAGAGGTGATGAATGTCGGTATTTGATATTCATGCAAAAATTTTGCGTCGTGGTCAATACGAAATAAAAAAACATGCTGTTGATGTCCCTATCAAACATTTTAATGAAGGGCAAGAGCTTAAAAAAAATGTCCAAGAACAAATCGATATCATGAGACAAGAAATTCTCGAGTTGGAAGCTCAGCTTAGAGAAAAAAGACTCCTATCTCAAGAACAAGCAGAACAAATTCTTGAACAAGCTCAAGATAAAGCAAAAAGAGTTTTGGAAGATGCAGAACAGCATGCTTTTGATCGTGTACAAAAATCTTTACATGAAAAAGAAGTATTGATGCAACAAACTCAGGAAGAATCAGAACGTATCAAACATCAAGCGATGAGAGAAGCTGATGATCTTAAAGCAGAAGTACAAAGAGAATCGATAAAAATAAAAGATGTTGCAGAGCAGGATGGTTATACCAAGGGCTTAAATCAAGGTCTTGATGCTGGTCGCAGTGAGGTCGCTTTTGCTGTAGAACGGCTTCATATGGTAATTGCAGAAACAGCAAGAGAACGTGAACGGATTTTGGTTCATAGTGAACACCAAGTAATTAATTTAGTACTAACAATGGTCAAAAAAATTGTTAAAAAATTAAGTACAGAACATCAAGACGTTGTCATCGAAAATACGAAAGCGGCTTTGGAGCTGTTAAGAGGGGCGATGACTTTGTTTATTCGTGTTTCTCCCCATGATTTTAATTATACCCAGTCTTTCAAGGAAGAACTTATTCGGAAAATAGACAGTAAAGCAGAATTAAAATTTATTGAAGATCCTACCGTAGACCCTGGCGGGGTATATATCGAAACGGATACTGGTGATGTTGATGCAACGATTCGTTCTCAATTGGAAGAATTAGAAACTCAAATGCGTTTCTATATGCCGATTAAAGTACATACTCCTGAGCAAAAACCTAATCATCATACTGCCGAGCAAATAATACCAGAGATTCCAAAAGATATTCCCAAAACAGAATTTGCCCAGCGTGAAGAATATATTTCCGAGCCTGTCGTTAATCATATTGAGGACGAAATAATTATCCCAACGATCGAAGAGTCGGAAAATGAGCGATTAAACTCCCAAGTTCTTCATGCTTATCAAGAAAATACTGAATCAGAAGATACTCCGCCTCATGATAATATTGTAATTTAAGAGTTGGATATGGATACTTTTGTAAAATATCAAAACGCCTTAGAACGTACTCCTGTACTAAAAACCTATGGTAAATTAGAAAGTGTAAACGGATTAATGATCGAAGGAACAGGGCCGATTGGCTCTATTAGTGATTTATGTCGTATTTACGACCATCAACAAAATGTTGTTTTGGCAGAAATTGTTGGATTTCGTTATGGTAAAACTTTACTCATGCCTTTAGGGTATCTCCAAGGGGTTGCCCCAGGAATGAAAATAGAAAATCTTCGTCATCCCCTTCAGGTATCTATTGGTGAAGAATTACTCGGTAGAGTATTATCTGGTACTGGAGAACCGATTGATCAATTAGGAGCAATACAAACGGCTCAAAAAAGTGATATTGATCGTAATCCCCCTGATCCTTACCTTAGAAAAAGAATTACTAATACGATGTCGACAGGTGTTCGTGCTATCGATGGAATCTTGACTGCTGGTCAAGGTCAGCGTTTGGGGATATTTTCAGGGAGTGGAGTTGGAAAATCAACCCTTATGGGGATGATTGCACGGAATACCAACGCTGATGTCAATATTATTGCTCTTATTGGAGAACGAGGACGAGAAGTTCGAGAATTTCTTGAAAACGAACTTGGAAAAGAGGGGCTTCAAAAATCGATTATTATTGCCGTAACAGGTGATGAGCCTCCACTACTTCGTATTCGAGGGGCTTATGTTGCTACCGCTATTGCTGAATATTTTCGAGACCAAGGAAAAAATGTGATGTTTATGATGGATTCAGTTACTCGTTTTGCAATGGCACAACGAGAGATTGGTCTTTCTATTGGAGAACCTCCAGCTATGCGTGGCTATACTCCAAGTGTATTTTCTAGTCTTCAAAAATTACTAGAAAGAACAGGAACGGGAGAAATAGGATCTATTACAGCATTTTATACGGTATTAGTAGAAGGAGATGACGAAAATGAACCAATTTCTGATACGGTGCGTGGGATTTTGGATGGGCATATTGTGCTTTCTCGTGCTTTAGCAGATAAAAATCATTTTCCTGCGATTGATATTACTTCAAGTATTTCTCGTGTTATGAAAGATGTTGTCTCCGAAGAACAAATCGCCCTTGCAGGAAAACTTAAAGAAATCGTTTCGATTTATCGAGAATCAGAAGACTTAATTAATATAGGAGCTTATGTGAGAGGAGCAAATCCTCTAATTGATGAAGCCTTACTAAAAATGCCTAAAATAAATGAATTTTTGAAACAAAATATCACAGAACATTCTTCCTTTGACGACACATTACAACAACTTCGGAATATTATCTTTTAGGCTTTTTATTAATATTAGAAGAAATAAGATTCGCGGAGTAAGACCCTTAAGTTTTGAAGTGATTTAATAAGTATCTTCGGGGATAAAAATCTCTAGCCCGTCATAGGCAACATGGCCAGGAATAAGTTCTTCCCATTCTTGGTGGGATAATTCATGATCCATATGGATAAAATATGTTTTTTTAGGCTGGATTAATTGGATTAGATTTAATGCTTCGGTAAGATTGATGTGAGTAGGATGAAAAGCTATTCGTAGACAGTCTAAAACAAGGGTATCGATTCCTTGGATCGCAGTAATTGTTTCTAGGGGTAAAGTTTTTACATCGGTAAGATAGGCCAAGCCTCCAATTTTATACCCTGTAATAGCAAGTCTTCCATGCATAACTAATAAAGGGAGTATGGATATTCCTTGGAGATTAAATTCTTGATAATGGGATATTATATGGTCATAAAATCGAGTAATGCCTCCCCCCAGCTGAAGATTCGTTTGATCAAAGATATAAGGGAACATTCTTTTAATATCAGACATTGTATGAGAATCGGTAAAAAGTTCTAAGTGATGAGCCCAAGAAAGGGGGCGTAATTCATCCAATCCTGCAATATGATCAAAATGAGAATGTGTTACTAATACGGCGTCTAAGGATTGGATACGGTTTTTGAGTAGTTGTTGTCTAATGTCAGGACCAGCATCGATTAAAATATATCGATTTTGAATGGAAAGAAGAGCTACACAACGCAATCGAGTATCACGAGGGTCTTTAGATAAACAAACACTACAGGCACAACCAATAATTGGGACGCCAGAAGAAGTTCCCGTCCCTAAAAATGTTAATTTCATAGAACCTCAATAATAACTATTTAGGAATATCCTTATTATAAAAGGATATTAAAAAAATATCAATAGTTCTTTATAAGAAATTATTTGGAGCAAATATGCTATTTACCAATCATATTTTTGAACAGAGCTTGAATACAATCGCTATCAACAATCGAGAATTTGTCATTAGATATTTTTCTAATGATTCTAGGATTTCTTCTGATACTCATCTCTATTGTTTTATAGGAATCAAAGGAGAACGGTTTGACGGAAACGATTACTTTCGTGATGCTTATCGATTAGGAGTTCGGGTATTCATTTTACAGAAAAAACCGTCTTCTATTCCTGATGATGCTCTCGTTTATTTGGTCGAAGATACTCTTGAAGCGTTAGCTTCTTTAGCCCATAGTTATCGTAAAAACTTACAGATCCCTCATGTACTGATTACGGGGAGTGTTGGTAAAACAACGACTCGATTAATGTTGACAGCTATCCTTAAAGAAAAATACCCTGTGCATACTGCTCAGCAAAATTGGAATAATGCCATAGGAGTCCCTCTTACTGTTCTTGCAACAAATAAAGATAGTAAAATTTCACTCTTAGAGGCGGGAATGAGTGCTAAAGGAGAGATTGGTTATTTATCTCAAATCGTTAATCCAGATATTGCTATTATTACAAATATTGGTTATAGTCATACGGAGTTTCTTGGTGGAATGGACGCTGTCGCCGAGGCTAAAATCGAAATTACTGAAGGAATGTCTCCTTGTTCTTTGCTTCTAGTAAATAAGTATGATCCTTATCTTCCTCTATTTCGATCTCGTACCAAAGGTAACATTACTTATTTTGATCCTAAGCAACTAGTTATCACAAAAGATTTAGGACTACAGGGCTTTGAGTTCCAACATAAAAACTACCCTGAGGAACGATTTTTTTGTCCTATTCCAGGGAGTCATTTATTACTTAATCTCTCCATTATTTTTGCTTTAATAGATGTATTACAAATTCCTTTAGAATGTATTCGTAAAGGATTGCAAAATATCCATGGATTAGGTAGTAGGATGTTAGTATTTACTAATAAAAAAGGAGCAATGATTATTGCCGATTGCTATAATGCTTCTTTGGAATCTTTTAAAGCGGCATTAGATGTCTTGGCAAAAGCTTCCGGACGTAAAATTGCGGTAATTGGCAGTGTGTTGGAGTTAGGAGAGCAGTCTATATTTGTTCATCAAGAGATAGGAAAATATCTCAATCAGATAAAACCAGATCTTATTTTAGCCGTAGGAGAAGAGATAAAGATTACCTGTAGGGAATTAAAAATCCCCTATTGTCATTTTGAACACAAGGAAGAAATTTGGACAGTATTAGAGAAGGAGCTTAGGTCTGAAGATACGGTTTTGGTAAAAGCTTCCAATGGGATAGGACTAGGGGTGATTGTTAGTTGTTTAGACAATATTTAGTTTAAAACAAATCCTACATTCGTTTTACCATCGTTTTTTGAAGTAATTTCGATGTTTACAGTAACCTGTCCTGTAGGTACATCTCTATTTAAATCGTTTCTGATATTGATTACAAGAGGATCGTAAGCTTGAGAAATATTTGACTGAAAAGTATTGGTAACAATTGTTCCTGTTACAGTAATTGTTTTTATTCCTGCTCCTGTTAATCCTGGAGTAATCTCAATAACTTCGTTAGGAGACCAGGTATTACCTGTAGGTTTTGTATTAGGGTAAGTAAAACTATCTAGGTGGACAGATCGAATCTTAAAATGAATATTATAATTACTTTCGATTATGTGGTTGTTTTTATTAATTTGTATCGCTTTTAATGTATAAAATTCTTGGCTTGTATGATAATTATTTGCATTAGAAATAAAGAGTCTATGGTTAAATTCAAAATCATTTAATTGTGGGGGGATGATAATGTTTGTTTCAAACCCATCCGCTCCAGAAATATTGATTGATTGAATATTTTGAGAATTTTGAAAAAATAGGCTTAAATCGATATTGTCAGCAATTATTGGAGATTCTAAATTGGGTGATATTAGAAGAGTTTGACCAAGATTAAAGAGAGTCTCTAGCTGGGGGTTAGATGAGAGATCATATAAAGAACATTGAGAAAAATAAAATAATAATATTATGAGATAATATTTTTTCATACTGTATTATACCGTAGATATTTCAAAAATACAATAGTTTGTCGACATCTTTTATTTAAATCTTGATTAAAGCATAATTTTATATTATAATAAGTAATAATAAATTCCTATAGTGTTGGAAGGAGCATTTGATGAAAAAACTGTTAACGATCATGAGTGTGTTTTTACTGGTATCCTGTGGAAATTCAGGTGAAGTTGAAAACAAAAAATCTAAATTATTATCGGGAAAACTAAAAAACACTAGTTGGGCTATCCCTGATTATTCAGTTGCTAGTATTCAAATTTTGGATGGAACAGCAACGGTAACTATGAATGAGACTTCATTTCTCTCTAATGCTACGATAGCGGTCTTAGAAGAAGATGCCAAAAATGATTTTGTTGTTTTTAATATTTATACGGATAAAGATAATCGAGTACTTTCGCTCTCTCTTCAGGATCCTGAGACAATTACTCTAGCAATGGTTTTTTCTTCTAATTCTTTAGAAGGTTATAAAGAATTACATGATGTTTTTAAAGTCGAAATGAAAAAGCAATAGAAAAACCTTCTAAGTAATATTGTTGGAGATATGATAATGAAAAAAAGTTTGATATGGGGAGTGCTTTTTTTATTAGCTTCCTGTAATAATTTATCTATTTCTACTAATGGAGATTCTTTATCTAATAAACTGCAAAATACGGAATGGAGCAGTGAAGGGTTTTTTAGAAAAAAACATATCCAATTTTTTCAGGATCAAATCAAGCTCAAATCAGGTTCTGTATTAGGAGCGGAATCTTCGTATTTTACTATTTTGGATCAAAATTCAAACTATGTAGTATACCGTATTTATGAAGATAAGATTCCCGCTTTTGTTGGGATTGTTCAGCTTGATCAACAAACTATTCAAATGGTTTTATGGCAGCACAATCTAAATGTTACTTCTGTGGACGAATTACTAGAGATTATTCGCACCCAGGGAACAGTTTTTAAATTACGCAAACAATCTAAAAATTTTGTATAAAAAAACCGAGCATAACGCTCGGTTTTTTTATACAAAATCCATATCCTTAAATTGCGCTGGAATGACTTCTATCCGATCGGAGATACGAACATGTAAAAATTGCTGGATCGCCATGAGTGTACCTGTCGAGGCACTAGGGCATCCATCACAAGCTCCGAGATATTCAATAAACAATAATAAATTATTCTCATCAGCTTTGAGGTCTACAAGTTCCATATCACCACCATCCATAATGAGCATAGGTCGTACATGTTCATCAAGCTCACTTTCGATAATACGTAACTGTTGCACTAAGCTTAGTTCGTCAAAATTAATATCTAATCTTTCCATAAAAAATTCTCCTTCATTGATCCTTTGGATTATATTTATTGTAATGCCGTTTTTATACAAGTAATTAATTGAGTAATTTCTTTTTGTGTATTTAAGCGAGAAAGACTGATACGAACCCCTGTAAGTATATCATTCGCACTAGAAAGTTTGTGTGAACTACAGGCAGATCCTGTTGATACCGCAATATGGTGGTTGTTGAGGTGCCATACTAGATAATCGGCATCAAGCTGTTTGATGGAAAAAAATGTCGTGTTTGGGATACGTTCTTGTGTTTTGCCATATATGATACAGCTAGGAATCGTTTGTAGAAATTCTTCTAAAGTATTTCGAAGCTCTGTAATGTAGGGATTATTTATATAATGAATCGATAATTTTAACGCTTCCCCAAGAGCGATAATAGAAGCTGGACTTATCGTACCAGATCGGAATCCCCCCATTTGACCCCCTCCGTGTAATAAAGGAATAAAAGGTGCTTGATCTCGAATAATTAATCCACCTACTCCTTTGGGAGCATGAAACTTATGTCCAGAAAATGATAGATAATCTACTCCTAAGGCATGAATGTCCACTGGGATTTTTCCTATTGCCTGTGTTGCATCGCAGTGGATTGGAATATGATCACGACGGCATATCTTTGTGATTTGATCGATAGGGTGGATAATTCCTGTTTCGCTATTTACATAAGCTAAAGAGACAAGAAGAGTTTTTTCGGGCTTATAATACTGGAGAAAAGATTCCACAGTGTAGCTATTATTTTCTATAGGAAGCTCAACAATCTCAATTCCATATTCCTTAAGAAATCCTAAGCTTTTTTTTACTGCCGAATGCTCTAAAGGAGAAGTTATAATCTGATTTTTGGAGGAGGGATTTTTCAAAAATTCTAAAAGAAAGCTTTTGTGTACAGCATTAATACTTTCTGTTGCACAAGAAGTGATTACTAACGTATCTTTACTATTAATATTTAAAAAATCATAAAATTGATCAGAAACCTGAGAAAGACCGTTTTTAGCTAACTCTCCGATACAGTGCTTAGAATTTGGATTACCAAATAAATCCTGAAGATAAGGTTGCATTGCTGACAATACTTTAGGATCGATTGGGGTAGTGGCATTATTATCGAGATAAATCATAAGAAAAACCTTTACCTATATTTTTCTTAATTATAACAGAAATTCTTACTATGATTCAAGAGGATAAGAGATCTTTATTTAGGCGAAACTTGAAATTTTTAATAAATTTCGTTATAATAAGTAATCATTTATGATTAGAATATGGGAGAATAAGTATGGATTTAACACTTCAAAAGAACGATTTTAAACGCCTCGGACCTGTCGTATTAGCGATATTAGATGGTGTTGGTATTAGTGATAATACAGAAGGGAATGCGGTATTAGCAGCTAATACTCCGATATTAGATGCCTTGATGGAGTCTCAATTTCACCGTCTTCTCAAAGCCCATGGAACGGCAGTTGGGATGCCTACTGATGATGATATGGGAAATAGTGAAGTAGGGCATAATGCTTTAGGAGCTGGACGTGTATTTGCACAAGGAGCAAAAAGAGTTAATGAAGCAATCGCTGATGGTTCTATTTTTCAAACTCCAACGTGGAATAGATTAGTCCAACAAACGCTCGATCAAAATTCTACTTTTCATTTTATTGGTCTACTTTCTGATGGAGGAGTCCATTCTAATATTGTTCAATTAAAAGCGATGATTAAGCATCTTGTTACCCAAGGGGTAAAAAAAGTTCGTATTCATGCCTTAACAGATGGGAGAGATGTTGGGGGACGAAGTGCAGAAAAATATATTAACGATTTACAGACTCTCTTAGATTCGATTAATACGAACCCTATCTACGATTATGCTATTGCTTCTGGTGGGGGACGAATGCTTATGACGATGGATCGTTACAATGCTGATTGGGCTATGGTAGAAAGAGGTTGGAATGCTCACGTTCACGGTAAAGCGGAACGGACGTTTCTATCGGCAGTAGAAGCTATAAAAACTTTTTATGCGGAAGACCCCGAAAGAAACGATCAATATGTTCCTTCTTTTATTATTACAGATACTGATCATAATCCTATTGGGGCAATCAAAGATCATGATGTTGTTGTTTTTTTTAATTATCGTGGTGATCGTGCTATCGAAATTTCCATGGCTTTTACCTTGGAGCAATTTGATTATTTTGATCGTGGTGTCCGTCCTAAGGTGCTTTATGCAGGAATGATGCAGTATGATGGAGATCTTAAATTACCAGAATTATTTTTAGTTGATCCTCCAAAAATCAGTCGTCCTATTGGTGAATATTTTGTAGCAAATGGGATTTCGACGATGGCAATATCTGAAACACAAAAATATGGGCATGTTACTTATTTTTGGAATGGTAATAAAAGTGGTTACCTCAACGATAAATCGGAAAAATACATCGAAATTAAGTCGGATAATATTCCTTTTAATCAAGCTCCAGCGATGAAAGCGGTGGAAATTACTGAAGAAGTATTAAAAATATTAGAAAGTGGTCAATTTGATCATATTCGTATTAACTATCCTAATGGAGATATGGTTGGTCATACAGGAGATTTTGATGCTACGGTGCGTTCTATGGAAGTAATGGATCAACAATTGGGGCGAGTATTAGAAGCTGTTAAAAAGGCTAATGGGATTTTGATTGTGCTAGCGGATCATGGAAATGCCGATTTAATGTGGACAGTTGATAAAAAAACGGGACTTAAAGCACCCCACACAGCACATACCCTAGCTCCCGTTCCTTTTATTATTTATGATTCTAATTACCAAGGAGAATATCACTGGGCAACAGTTGCCGAACCAGCTGGATTAGCGAATGTTGCTGCAACAATTTGTAATCTTTGTGGTTACGAAGCACCTAAAGAATACAATCAATCATTAATAGTATTTTCATAAAATGAGGATAGATAATGCGTATTTGGATCTTTTGTGCAATCTTTTTTAGCTCTTGTTCCTTAACATTAGAGCAATTTTATCAGGAACAATTAATCCCCCAAAAATCAGAATCAGGTTTTGTACGGAATGACCTCTTTCCTTACTATATGGATGTACCAATCGAATTTATCGGTAGTGAATTTTGTCGATATATTGGTCTACGCACAAACTGGAATCCTCAAAATAATGATTTTACTAATAGATATCCTTTATTTAAAGTAGAATTATTAGCCGTCAATCAATTGCCAGGCAATGAATTTTCTTGGCAAGAGAGGGTTATTTTTGCGGATGCTTTGGATCTTATTGTGTTTGCTATCAACCATCCTTTATTTTTAACCGAAATGAGAAAAGAGCATTTTTTTGATAATCAAGGTAAAAACAAGATTTCTGCGGAAACAGTTGTTGCCCATATTAGAAATTCTCTACTGTATTTTTATTTGGGAAAAAATAGCTTAGACAAAAACGTTTTGGCACAGGCAACCGTAGGCGGATTACATAATACGATTTGGTTTAGAAATGATACTGACTATCAAAATTACACTCTTCTTTTTCTTGCAGAAATTCTTATTCACGAAATGACTCACAATCTGGGTTATTTACACGCTTCTAATGTTCCTCACGGTATTCAAAGCCCTTTTATAAGAGTTGTTATAGGAGCTTCACAAGAAGAAATCACTCAATTTATTTCTTCTACCCCTTATTACGAAGATATTTTATTAACTCGGGTACGTCAGAGAATATCATCGACGCGAGCTGATGATAGGATAATGATCATCAATGACTATGTTGATGATTTGAAATAAAAGAAATATAAAGTACTAAAAAGAAAGAGGAGAGCATGCTCTCCTCTTTCTTTTTAGTACTTTATAAATTGTAATTTTATCTTAATACTTATACTCTTAATCGAGTATTGAGGTAGGTGATTTTACCTTCAGGGTCTACACTAAAGAAGCTTTCTTTTAAGGCAGGTTTTAATGTACCTGTTGTATTAGACAGAATATGTGAAATAATGACAAATACAGTATTTCCTGTATCTACATTAAATGCATTAGCTGTTTCTACGGGAAATTGCACGATCTCTAAATGTTTTCTTAAATTGATTTCGCCTGGTGCTTTTTGACGTTCCGCCATTGAGATAAGACGATTACGAAGAATTTGAGTATTGGTATCAAAGCTATAGTAACTCTCTATAAAACTTTGCTGAGGGACTGTTCTTTCTGCATCAAGGCAGTAATTTCCGTTACTAACATTAATATTAATCGAACGAAAATCATTCCATTGAATATCGATAGCGTTCCCATCAGAATCTGTCAAACGAAAATCAGGAATATTAAAACTGTTTCTGCTTACGACATTTTCTTTTGCGGTAAGAAGTGGGATAATACCTTTTTCTGGTAATATTTCTTTAGTGTACAAACTAAAAAGTGGTTCTTGGAGCTTATTTTGAGTAATAGTATTCCAATTAACTAGTTCTGTGTCTTTTTTATTAGTACTTTCTTTAGTGGTAGTAACTTCTTCTTCTTCTTCGGTATTTGTTATAGGTTCTTCGTCAGTTGGAGCTTCGTTGAAATATGCTTTAATACCCTCAATAACGGTGTTTGTTCCAATATTATACTGGGCAAGGTGTAACAAAGCATAGTTATTCAATATTCCTTCTACATCGACTGGTTGGACGGTGTTTGTTTCGAATCCTTGTTGGAATACATTTTGATAGTAACTATTTGGTGGGATGAGAACACTTTTTCCGAGATCGATCTCAGAAGGATTTGCCTCATCTTCTACTTCTGTAGGATTTACATTGAGGGCGACAAGACGAAATATTGTATCTTTGAACATATTAAAAAGCCGAACACTAAGATTTTCTTTCAAAACCCCTTGCCAAGCGGAAGAAAACGCTTCTCTGATCTGGATAATTGTCCCACGTCCTGGGATATTAAGATATAGGGTATTATTATCAAAAAAACTCTTATCTGAAGCGAGGGTACTGTTAATGATAACAATATTTTGAATATCTTGCTTTCCAAGATATTCATTCATATAGTCTTGAACAGCTTGAATATCTTGAGCAGAAGTTTCCCACTGATTAGCGGTGAAAATAGTAATAGGAGTTTCTGTTTCAGAAAATTGTACCACCGTATAGGGAAAAACTGCTAATTTAGCGTTTTGAGCAACTGAAAATGAAAAAATATTATTTTCATATTTGGTGTAAGGATAGATAAACATTCCTGTATTTTGCACTAATGAAGAAATATTATATGTTGCGTCTCCATTTTGTAAGCTAGGATACCAATTTTCGGAAATAGAACCAAACCCTCCTTGATTGGGGAGAATTAAGGAATAAGTAAAACGTACTGTATATTCCTGATTGGGATCAGATCCCACACGAATACCCACACGAATACTGCCACTTCCTGTATTGAGGTCTGATTGTTCTGCCAACGCAATCACTCGTCCTCTTCTAGGAAGAATAATTTCCGTACTTGGACCTTTATATACGGTCGTAAAATGAATTTCATTTGCCGATATTTTATTATATTGCATGTTAAATGTCTGTGTATAGCTTATACTACTAAGCATAAATACTAGAAACAATAATTTCATTATATCCTCCGAGCGATTTATTATAGATTATATTTTTTTAAACTATCGGTTTTTTTTTTAAATTATTAATGGATCTATAAATTATCTTATTGCTTTTTTATTTTTTCTATGTTATGATTGAACATCAATCATTTAGAAATAAATAATGAGAGTGTATATCCTAATGAAAAAGTTTTCTTTTGATGGTATTCAAGATAGCCTTAACACTATCCCTAGAGAGATAAAGCAGCAGACAATTTCTATTTTATTACCTTACTACAATGAAGAAGATATTATTGTCCAAAACATTTCATTAATCTTAGAAAAAATGAGAGAGTGGGGATTGCATGCTGAAATTGTGGTCTCTGACGATGGATCACAGGGACAGGGATTCGAATTATTAAATCAGGTATTTGGGCGCCATTCCCAAGTTAAGCTGATTAGATCCCACCGTAATTACGGTAAAGGACGGGCTTTATCTACAGCTTATGAAGAAAGTACTGGAGATTATATACTATTTTTAGACAGTGATTTAGAACTATCTATCGAGCATCTTCCTTATTTTTTGAATAAGATGATTGATTCCCAAGCCGACGTGGTTATTGGATCTAAAGAAGATCCCGCGTCCCAAATAGATTACCCTTTAATTCGACGTATTTTGAGTAAAAGTTATTACTGGATTACAAAATTATTATTTAATCTACATGTTAAAGATACCCAGACGGGAATTAAACTTTTTAAAAGAAAAGTTTTAGAAGAAACGCTCCCTTATTTACTAGTCAAACGTTTTGCTTTTGATATAGAACTATTAGCCTTAATCCAATACCGTTCCTATAAAATTGTTTCTCATCCTATAGTTTTTCATTATATTAGACAACAATTAGGTAGAATGTCTTTGGATACAGCACTCCATATTGCTAAAGATACAGTAGCAGTTTTTTGGCGTTTAAAAAGTGAATTTTGGAAAAACGTTGTCCTTGGTAAAGCGGATCTTCGTTATGTGATCCTTTCTTTTGATCCTAATGACCAAGGACAAAATGATATATTTTATCTACAACATATCAATCAACTCTCTTATGTAATGCCTCTAATATCATCTTATGATATTGTATTATTTAAATCTCTGGGAGAAGAGATTCCTATTTTTACCATGCATAGCTTAAATCGAATATTTGTTGACCCTTCTATTTATGCGGTACTACCGTTACTATACCCGTATTCTATGGAGATTCAAGAGGAATTGTACTATACGGTTATTGGAAATCTATTTTTTTCGAGAGGTTTTTATCCTCGTTATCGTCCTATGGCTCAAGCTTTTATTACCAATTCTTTTCATGAGCAACTGGTTTTTAAAACATCGGCTATTATCTATCGTCGAGAATTTTTAGAGCAGTTAATTCAACAAAATAATGGAACTCTTGAAAATATGACCCAGTTTACAGGTATTGTTCATACGCCGTTTTGCTTTTTTCATAAGCAGTTTCCCAAAAACTTAAAAGAGTTTCAATATTTTTGTAAACATCATACCAATAAAGTAGTAGGATTAAAAAAAATAGCACGAAGCCTCTATTTATTTTGTATGTTATTATCTTTTTTAGCGGTATTTTTTCAATTTTCTACCCTAATTTGGCCTCTTGTTGTTTTGGAGCTAGGGATTCATGTTTGGTATCTCTATTCTTTAGGGATTCGTAAAGGAGTTCGTTATTTAATACTTTTTGATGTTATCCGATTTTACCATGTTTTATCAACAACTCAGGTGTATATTTATAGTGTATTAAAAATGATTATTAAAAAAAATTAATTGTTCAAAAATTGTAAATTTCTAATAATTTATACTATAATATAATAATATATATATTTCAACAATTTTCAGCATTTTAAAGGAGCTACTATGGGTTTAGTACAAGGAATTCGTGATATTTTTATTAATGATATAGCAGTTGATTTGGGAACTGCTAATACTCTGATCTACGTTCGAGGGCGGGGTATTGAATTATCAGAACCTTCTGTGGTAGCTTTACAGACAAGTACAGGTAAAGTTATCGCAGTTGGTAGGGAAGCCAAAAAAATGTTGGGGAAAACTCCTGGAGACATTGTGGCGATTCGTCCTATGCAGGACGGAGTGATTGCCGATTTTGAAGTTGTTGGAAAAATGATGAAATATTTTGTTTCTAAGAGCCAACCTTATAAAAAATTAGTTTATCCGAGAATGGTGATTGGTGTGCCTTCTGGGGTTACTGAAGTGGAGCGTAGAGCTGTGCGTGAAGCAGCAGAACAAGCTGGGGCAACAAAAATTTACCTTATTGAAGAATCCCGAGCAGCAGCTTTAGGAGCTGGTATTCCCGTAGAAGAGCCAGCAGGTCATATGGTTGTTGATATTGGTGGAGGAACAACAGAAGTTTCTGTGCTTTCCTTAGGTGGTATTGTGATCACAAATTCTATCCGTGTTGGTGGAGATAAATTTGACGAAGCAATTATCAGCCATCTTAAAAGGTATCACAATCTTAGTGTTGGAGAAAGAACCGCAGAAGAAGTTAAAATAAAAATAGGGTCTGCCTATCCGCTTAAAACAGTTGAGCATATTGATATTAAGGGTAGGGATACCATATCTGGATTACCTCGTACTTTAACGATCGATAGTGTTGAAATTCGAGATTCTCTTCAAGATGTGGTTAATCAAGTGTTGGATGTGGTTCGTTTAACTTTAGATCAAACACCTGCAGAACTGGCAGCTGATATTATTGATCGCGGTATTGTTATGACTGGGGGGGGAGCTTTATTAAGAGGGCTTTCTAAATTTATTGCGAAAAATACAGGGGTTCCTTCATTCTTAGCTAATGAACCATTAACCTGTGTTGTTATGGGGTGTGGGAAATTTCTTGAGAATATTAAGTATTATGAAACCCCTTATTCCGTATAAATATGCGTTTATTTGTTATTCGTTATAAAACTATTATTACTGCTTGTATTTTGTTATCTGTGTCTATATTTAGTATGTCTCTCAAAAATGATATGGATCGTATTTATTTTAAATCATTTCTCTTTGGAAGATTATTCCAAGTAGAAAAATTTGTTATTAATATCAACACATCGCTAGGGGATGTGTTTATTAGAAATAAAAATATCCAAGAATTAGAACAACAATTAGAAGAAGCAGAACAACAGGTTTTATATTATAAAGAACTGTCGCGTTTATATACCTATCTCAAACAAGAAAATGACCATTTACGTCAGACCTTACAAATGAAAACCCAGATGTATTATTCAGCACATTATAGTAAGGTATTATTTAGAGATCCTTCGTTGTTGGCCGATTATCTTATTATTGATAAAGGGTATAACAACGGAATTAGAATCAATATGCCTGTTGTGTCTTCTTCATCGGAAACAGAGCGTTTGGTTTTAATAGGTAAAACAGTTGAAGTTGGAGAAGAATTTGCTCGAGTTCGAGTGATTACTGCAAAGAACTTTTATGCTGGAGTCAAATCATTAGATACTGGTTATACTGGTATGCTACGAGGTCAGGGCTCGTGGAATCAATACTTATCTTTGGATTATATTCCTATTGAAGCGAACCCTACTATAGGGGAACAGATTGTTACTTCTGGGGAAAGTGATATTTATCCAGAGGGTTTGTATATTGGTGCGATCCAAGGGATTGGTCGGAATGTTATGGAAGAGTTTTTTAAGACCTTATATATTCAATCTGATTTCAAATATTCTAAAATCACAGAAGTCTTTGTTTTAGAGTATGACAATAATTCCCCTAACTTACAAAATTTAGGAGTTACGAATGGGGGATTCTAAAATTTATTTTTCCTTTTTTTATCTTTCGATGAGTATCGTTTTATTAATGGTACAAGGTATGCAAGGAATTTCTATTTTTTCGGTATATCCTGACTTTTTACTCTTATTGACAATCATTTTTTCTTTTTCACGAGATTCATTTAAAGGAGAGATTTTTGGTTTCATTTTTGGGATCCTCCTTGATCTAATGAGTGGAGCATTATTTGGATTAAATGCTTTTATTTTTACCTTGACAGGTGCTTGTACAGATTCTTTTCGGAAAATCGCAAAACTACCCAATTTGATTGTATTTATTTTTTATATTATTTTTGTTACAGCAATAAAATATGTTTTGTATCATATTTTTTTCTTTATTTATCAAGGAACGCTCTTAGTTGATTTTTATTTTATCTTAAAAATCCCAAGTGAAATTTTTATTAATCTTATTTTTGGAATTATTTTATATATTATTTGTGCGCGTTTTGATGTTAGAGATAATTATGAATGGTTTTAAAATCCTTTGTATTTTTTTACTTTTTTCTTCCTGTACACAGCGATATATCGCAGAACAAGAAGGTCAAGCCTTGTATCTAGTCTATCGTAATATTCAGCAAAACATCTCAGAAAAACTATCAGTATGGAAATCTCCTAACAAATACCTAAATGACGTTCAAAATAGCTTAGCTCCTTCAACCCAAAAATTATTAGCACTTTTTCCTCAAGATTATATAGTTATTCGCTTAGGTGCTATAAGAGGAAATTATATCATTAATGATATTTCTTATCGTAATAGTGGAGCAAGTTTGGAAATTGTTTTAGGAGTATCTGATAAACTTTCCGATATTGGTTATCCTATTTTTTTGAAGAACAAAAAAATCAATCATATTACCGTGTATTCCAATGAAACAATTATCTACACGACAAATCTTACTCTGCCTTAAACTTTTTACGATCTATTTTGGAATATAAATTTATTAAGAAAATTCGAATAATTCCGATAGACAAAAGGTATGATAATAAGGATCAATTATGGCTTATAACTTTCAATTTATTGAGCATAAATGGCAGGAATATTGGGACAAAAACAAATCTTTTAAAGTAACGGAAGATCTGAAGTATCCCAAACAAAAACGAGTTTATCTTTTGGATATGTTTCCTTATCCGTCTGGTAATGGTCTCCATGTAGGTCATCCAGAGGGATACACTGCTACGGATATTTTTGGACGTTATTTAAGAATGAAAGGATACAATGTCTTACACCCTATGGGTTATGATTCGTTTGGGCTTCCTGCAGAACAATATGCTATTCGAACAGGTACTCATCCTCAAATTTCCACAGAACATAATATTAGTAATTTTGAACGTCAAATTAAAAGTTTGGGCTTTGCTTATGACTGGGATCGTACTATTTGCACTCATCATTCTGAGTACTACCGTTGGACACAGTTGATTTTTTTGAAACTTTTTGAAAAGGGTTTGGCCTATGAAGCTGATATGCCCGTAAACTGGTGTGAAGAAACTCGCACCGTTTTAGCCAATGAAGAAGTGATTGATGGTAAATGTGAACGCACAGGATTTCCTGTGGTTAAAAAAAACCTTCGGCAGTGGGTATTAAAAATAACATCTTATGCTGATCGTCTTCTTACGGATCTTGATTTATGCGATTGGCCAGAATCGATTAAACTTCTTCAAAAAAACTGGATTGGACGCTCAGAGGGAGCGGAAATTATTTTTGAGGATGAACAGAGTCGAGCCCCGATCGTGATCTATACTACGAGACCGGATACTTTATATGGGGCTACTTATATGGTGTTAGCTCCTGGTCATCCTTTGGTAAGTCAAATTACCACCAAAGAACAACAAGATATTGTTCAGGAATATATCGTACAAACCCAATCCAAAAATGATATGGATCGTACTGAGTTAAATAAAGATAAGACAGGGGTATTTACAGGAGCTTTCGCTATCAATCCTATCAATAACAAAAAAATTCCGATTTGGATCGGAGATTATGTTTTAGAAACCTACGGTACAGGTGCTGTGATGGCTGTACCAGCCCACGATGAAAGAGATTATGAGTTTGCTACAAAATATCAGCTTCCTATTGAAGTGGTGGTTTCTTTTGATGGAAAAACTATGCCTGATTTGTCTGAGAGAGCTTTTATTGAATATGGTATTTCGATCAATTCTGAAGAACTATCTCATCTTCCTACCGAAAAAATGAAATTAGCAGTTATTCAAAAACTAGAAATTGTTCATAAAGCCTATGCTAAGGTACAGTATAAACTACGAGATTGGATTTTTTCCCGACAACGTTTTTGGGGGGAGCCTATTCCTTTGGTTCATTGCCAATCGTGTGGGGTAGTGCCTCTTTCGGAGAACGACTTACCTTTACTTCTTCCTAATGTTCAAAGTTTTGTTCCTGCCGTTACTGGTGAATCTCCCTTAGCAGAAGTACAAGAATGGGTTAATACTACCTGTCCAAGATGTGGAGCACAAGCAAAAAGAGAAACTAATACCATGCCCCAATGGGCTGGTTCTTGTTGGTACTATCTCCGTTATATTGACCCTCATAATAGCCAAGAATTAGTCTCTAAAGAAAAAGAACAATATTGGATGCCTGTTAATTTGTATGTGGGGGGGCAAGAGCATGCTGTATTACATTTACTATATGCTCGTTTTTGGCATAAGGTATTATATGATTGTGGATTAGTCTCTACCCCAGAACCTTTTCTTAAACTTGTTAACCAAGGGATGATTCTTGGGGAAAATAATGAAAAAATGAGTAAATCACGTGGTAATGTTGTTAGTCCTGATGATATTGTGAAAGAATTTGGAGCGGATAGTCTTCGTTTATACGAGATGTTTATGGGGCCTTTGGAAATGAGTAAACCTTGGTCGATGAATGGAATTAAAGGGATTAAGAAATTTTTAGATAGAGTTTGGCGTTTGTTTGAAGAACATTCGATTGTAGATATTCCGATACCTAAAGATTTACTGTATTTGACCCATAAAACGATTAAAAAAGTAACTCATGATATTAAAACAATCAGTCAATTTAATACAGCTATTTCCACTTTAATGACCTTGGTAAACAAGCTGACAACACGTAAGGAACTACCAAGAGAATGTTTGGAGATTCTTGCAAAACTTCTCTCTCCTTTTGCTCCCCATTTGGCAGAAGAATTATGGGAAATACTGGGACATTCCCCCTTAATCGCCAATGAACCTTTTCCAGAATACGATGAAGCGTTGACGATTGACCAAGAGATAGAATTTGTTATTCAGATTAATGGGAAAAACAAAGATAAGCTAAAAGTTCCTAGTGGTCTTTCTAAAGACGAATTAGAACGATTAGGATTGGATACTATAAAAGAAAAAATTATTGATAAAACAATTGTTAAATGTATTATAGTACCCAATAAATTATTGAATGTTGTGGTAAAGTAAGATGATTAAACTATTTATATTTTTTGCTGTTTTTACAGCTCAGATCAATTATTCTCAAACCTTGGATCAGCAGTTGAGGCAAGCCCAAAATCAAGGAGTAATTACTCCTGAAATCTCTACTCAGCTTACGAATAATACAAATGTTTCAGGATTAGCTGTATTAAATCAAAGTCAGTTTTTTAAGGATGCTCCAGGAGGCATTTCTTCACTATTTGTTACTCCAGAACTCATTGAAGAAGTCCGTATGGGGAATTTGACCGTTTATTTTCCAAAAGGTTATGGGAGTAATGTACTTCATTATGGTATTTGGAATGCCATTCCTTTTGTCGTATTTGATAATAATTCTTTAGAGTTACGTTTTGGACTTATTTTTGAACATAGGCAGGTAGGATTTGTTCCTGATGATTGGGTGAGTACCAGTATTACTGGTTCTAATCTTCCTGAGATTAGCTTTTTGATTCCGAAATCTAAGACTTTTCTTAGCTTTACCCATGGTAGTTCTCAATGGCGTTCTACGGTATTACTAACGGAAAAACAAATACAAGATTTATCTTTGTATGCCCAGGAGAATAATAATCTTGATCCGCAAGCGAATATTTTTACTGTCAATCATCGTTTTACTGATAGTAGTGCCCGTCCTTATTTGATTGGGTTAAGACATAAATCTTTTTTTCAAATGATGTTACAAATATATAATCATATTAGTGGTATGCCTTTGGTAAAAAAATTCCGTAGTTCGGATGCCTTCCCAGCAGGAGCGTTTTTTGAAGAACTAACTATAGAAAATGTAGTAACGGAAGAGACCCAGATACAGAGTGAAATTATAGAAGAGATTGTAGATCTTCCTCAAATGGAAACTGGTGAAGACGATGGCTATGAAGAGTATGAAGACGGTGATTATGAAGACGGTGATTATGAAGATTACGAAGACGGCGATTATGAAGAGACAGAATAAAGTGATTTTATAAAATTATCGAGGGTATAGAAATATGTTAACGGCAGAGGAACAACTTAAAATTATTAAACGAGGAGTCGTAGATCTCCTTCCTGAAGATACGATGCTCGAAAAATTAAAAAAAGGAACCCCCCTTAAGATCAAATTAGGGGCTGACCCCTCTGCTCCTGATTTGCATTTGGGACATGCTGTTATTTTAAGGAAATTACGACAGTTACAAGAATTAGGACATCAGATTATTTTTCTTATTGGTGATTTCACAGCAATGATTGGAGATCCTTCAGGAAAAAATGAAATGCGAAAACCTCTTACGAGAGAAGAGGTTCTAAAAAATGCAGAAACATATAAAAATCAGATTTTTAAAATTCTCGATGAAAAAAAAACAATGATCTCTTTTAATTCTGAGTGGCTTGCTCCTTTAACTTTTACTGATATACTTCGCTTGACATCTCATACTACAGTAGCACAATTATTAGAGAGAGACGATTTCGCAAAACGTTTTCATGATCATCGCCCGATCTCTTTGGTAGAATTTATGTATCCTCTAGCTCAAGCTTATGATTCAGTCGCTTTAGAAGCTGATTTGGAGACTGGGGGTACGGATCAAAAATTCAATCTCCTTTTTGGACGTGCTTTACAAAATGCTTTAGGGCAAGATGCCCAATGTATTTTGACGATGCCTATTATTGAAGGGACGGATGGAGTCCAAAAAATGAGTAAATCCTTAAATAATTATATAGGAATTACCGAAAGTTCAGAAAATATGTTTGGTAAAATTATGAGTATTCCTGATTCTCTTATCGAAAAATATTTTGAATTACTAACAGATATAGATATGAGTATCGTTAAAAAACGTTTATCTAGTGGTGAAAATCCTCGTAATCTTAAGGTGGAATTAGGAAAAGATATTGTAGCCCAATATCATTCTAAGGAAGATGCCGAGAAAGCACTGGAACATTTTGAAAATTTGTTTCAAAAAGGTGGAGTTCCTCAGGAAATGCCAGAGTTATTGATTAGTAATGAGAAATCAATAATAGATTGTTTAGTAGAAGCAGGATTAGCGGATAGTAAAGGGGAAGTACGTCGCTTGATTGCCCAAAATGCGGTATCTGTTGATGGTGAAAAAATCAAGGAAGAATGCTGTATTAATAAGTCTTGTATTATTCGCATGGGGAAATTGAAATTTCTACAAATAAAAAAATAATATTTAGGGAACGAAAATGAAAAATTACGACCGATTAATGGATATGCTATTAAAAGCAAATAATATTGTGGCTCTTACGGGAGCTGGCATTTCTACTGCTGCAAATATTCCTGATTTCCGTAGCCCTAAAGGAGTTTATGCCGATCCATCAATCGACGGAGAGAGGGTATTTGATATTAAGGTTTTTAAAGAAGATCCTTCTGCCTTTGCTCGATTTTTTTCGACTTTTTACCCTAAAATTAAAAATACCGTACCTACTAAAGGGCATTTAATGCTTAAAAAACTTGAGGATATGGGTAAACTGAAGAGTATTATCACTCAAAATATTGATGGACTTCATACAAAGGCAGGAAATAAAAATATTATTGAAGTTCATGGGCATGTTCGGGAATATGTCTGTATCCAATCGGTACATCACCGTTTGAGAATTGAAGATATTCCTGAAGATAAAATTAATAATGCAGAAACTATAGTCTGTGAGACTTGCCAAGCTTACATGAAACCAGATATCGTTTTTTTCGGCGAACATGTAAAAGATTTAGAAAAAGCATTAACCGAAATTCAACGGGCAGATCTTGTTTTGGTTATGGGTACGTCATTGACGGTATACCCCGTTGCCGAGTTACCTAGTTATTGCGGAGATCATACTAAATTAATTATTATTAATGAAGCAGAAACATCTTACGATCATGTGGCTGATATATTGATTCACGATAATATAGATGAAGTTGTTACCAAAATAGGACTATACTAAAATCTTTATTTTCTCTAAGAAATAAAAAAAACGCAGATTATTCTGCGTTTTTTATTTAAAAAATAGATAGATTTTATTTACAAGTATTTCCTGCGATGTTCAAAGCATCCCAAGTGCGAGCAAATGGCGGAGCATAAATAAGATCGAGCATTCCTAGTTCATCGACAGTCATTTTTTTGAAAATAGCTGCTGCAAGAATATCTACTCTTAATACAGCATCTTTTTTACCACAGATTTGACCACCTAGTAGGATACGAGTATTTTTATCGTAAATTAGCTTTATGTGTAAAGGAGAGCGATTAGGGACATAAGAAGTGTGATTAAAATCGTTAATAATATTGACAGCATAATTCAGATTGAGGTCTTTAGCTTCTTGTTCGCTCAATCCTGTACGTCCTACTTGGAAATCCATGAAACGAATAGCCGATGACCCTAGTGTGCCTTGAAAAGGTTTTTCAATCCCAATAATAATATCCCCTAGCAGACGTCCTAGCTTGTTTGCTCCTGTTGCTAAAGGAATGTAGGATTGCTTTTGGGAAACAGCGTTTAGGATCGTAGCACAATCGCCTCCAGCATAGATATCAGGTATGCTTGTTTTACAGTATTCATCAATGATAACAGCACCATTAGGAAGCATTTCTAAATTTTCCTTTTTACACCATTGAGTGACCGGAGCAAAACCAATAGAAAGAAGAACTAAATCTGCGTTATAAGTCCCTTTATTGGTAATAACTTGCTGAATGGTATCGGTACCTTTGAACAATTGGACAGTTTCATCAAGATGGAGTTGGATTCCTTCTTCTTGAAGAGCTTTTTCAAGATGTTCGCTCATTTCTGGGTCAAAAACATTACTAACGACTCGGGATTTTTGTTCGATAATGGTAACATGTTTATCTTGATGACGCATTGCCTCGGCAACTTCTATACCGATGAACCCTGCACCGATAATGACAATTTTTTTAGCCGTACGAAGAGCTTCTTTGAGAGCAATCCCATCCTCCATTTTTGTAAGGGTATAAATTCCTTTGAGATTGATCCCTTCCAATTTTGGAATGATAGGAGTCGCTCCTGTAGAAATTACCAGTTTATCATATGAAAAATTTGTAACTTCATTTGTCTGAATATTTTTAACTTGGACATATTTTTCATTGGGATCAAGGTGTAATGCTTCGTGGTGGAGCAGTACTTTAATACCAATTTTTTGGAATGCTTCTAAAGGTCGTGCAATCATCTCTTCGGCATTATTAAATTCATCCCCAACAAAGTAGGGAAGTCCACAAGCTCCAAAAGACACTAAACCCCCTTTTTCTATCACAATAATATTGTCTGTGGGTTTATTTTTTCTCAATCGGGAGGCGGTAGACATTCCTGTTGCATTTCCACCAATAATTAAATAATTCATATACTTCTCCAATGATAATATTATAGTAGTTAGCTATTGTAGTTTTTGAGATCTAAAGTCCCCAATTTTTTATCAATACAAACTGCCGAAACCATAGCACCATTAACATTTGTCATAGTGCGTGCCATATCAATTAATGGATCAATAGCAAGAACTAAGGCCAGTAGATGAAATTGATCACCCATACCAATTCCCGTAAGCATAATAGAAGCAGCCATCGTAGCAGATCCTGGAATACCAGCAATACCTAAAGAACCCAGTACGGCGATAATAACAATCATTAGAATAAAACTCGCATCAATAGGGACACCTGTCATGATTGCTACCATAATCGCAATCATTCCTGGGAAATACCCAGCACAACCGTTCATTCCCATTGTTGATCCTAAAGAAGCAACAAAATTAGCCGTCCCAGTGTTAACTCCTAATTTTTCTTCTAAGGTAGAAATAGTCATTGGCAAAGAGCCTATAGAAGAACGACTAGAGAAAGCCATTAACAGGGCAGGCATGGATTTTTTGAAAAAAGTAATAGGATTTAACCCTTTTGCTAATAGTAAAACACAATAAATAAAACACATAATAAGACTAGCTAAGTATACTAAACCAATAAATAATAACGCCTGTTGGATGGCGGTCAAACCGTAAGAAATCAAGGTATGAGACATGAGAGCAACGACTCCATAAGGCATAAATTTGATAATAGTCATTGCCATGGACATAACAATTCGATAGGATGCGTCTATTAAATCGGCAAAGAGATCCATGACTCGTTGGTATTTTTCCTTAGAACGCATAATTCGTGCAGATGAACCGATTAACGAAGCAAAAATAACAATAGCAATAACATTATCATCATTCATTGCTTTAATAGGGTTGGATGGAATAATATTTAATAGAACCCCAATAATATCAATAACTTGACGACCTTGTCTACTTGTGTTTTCTACGACTATATTAGCACCTAGATTGGTCATAAGAGCTAAAGTGATCCCTATAATCGTTGCGATGCCTGTCGTAAACATTAGCCAAAATAAAGTATTTCGTACTAAGGTAGAAAATTTTAGATCACTTTTAAAAGTAATAATAACTTGGATGAGTGATATTAAAATAATTGGGAAAACAAGCATACGGATAAAAGAAACAAAAGTAGAACCGAAAAAACCGTACCATGCAATTGTTTCTTGAAGCCATACGGTAGAACTAATCGTATTACTATCAGGAAAACCGCTTAACGCTTGTATTAATACTCCGATACTAATTCCTAGAAGGAGAGCGACAAACATACGGAGAGAAAAGTCGATCTTTTTTTTCTCTAATAGATAAATAAGAATAAAAGCAAGAGCAAGAATACTGAGAGTTACTAAAGTTATAGGTTGAGATAACTTTAGAAATACTGTAAATAAAGGGGAAGAAAACATAAAAAACTCCTTAATTTGATAATAATCTCGTATTTTGATTATTAAGATAATTTATTATACCATATTTTTGTTAGGTATTCAAATTGTTGACAATATCTTTGTTTAGAGATTGAAAATAATAATAAAATATAGTATAATAACTGGTAAAAATCAATCAATTTACTAGGAAAATCAAACAATATTATTAGCGACAGTGGGAGTAAGCATGTTAAAAAAAATATTATTAGTAGGAATGGTCTTTTGGTTAGGGGCTTGTCAATCTACGGAAAACTCAGAATTAGTAGTTGCCGCTCCTGTTGAACCATCAGATATCAAACCTTATACGATTAACGAAGGTCATGCCTATAAAATCCGTTGGCAGATTTTTGATCGTCTTATTACTACAGATCTTCAAGGCAATCTTATTCCAGGGCTCGCTACTGATTGGAAATTAATCAATCCAACAACGATTGAATTAACTATCCGTCAAGGGGTTATTTTTCATAATGGCGATCTCTTGACGATGGAAGATGTTAAATATAGTATTGATACTGCTATTTCTGTATCAACATTACAGTCAACTTTAGGAGTATTCAAAGGCTCTGAAATTGTTGACGATCAGACGATTCTGGTATTTCTTCATGACCCAAATGCTTCAGCGTTTGCCTTATTTTCGGCATCAGGATTTTTAATTTCTAGTAAAAAATCAATGACGGAATCGGATGATCCTAGCTCTACTTACAACGGTACAGGCCCTTTTAAGTTTGTTGAGTGGAATCGTGGGCAGAATATCGTTCTTGAAAGACACGAACAATATTGGGGCGAGCCTGCTCATGTACAAAAAGTAAATTACCGTATTATTCCTGAGGCATCGGTTCGGATAATTGCAGTAGAAACAGGAGAAGTTGATATTGCTTACGATATTGACGGAGCTGATCGTGATCAAGCGATGAATAATCCTAATGTTAATTATATCGAAGAAAAAGGCTCTCGTATGGATTATTTAGGATTGACGATGACGAAAGCACCGTTTAACAATCCTAAAGTCCGAGAAGCAATTGCCTATGCTTTGGATATTGAAGGGATGATTTCTTCTGTGATGTTTGGTTCGGCAGAGCATGCAGATTCGGCGATTAATGATACTATTTTATATTATTATGATGGGATTCCTAAAAGAACAAAGGATCTACAAAAAGCAAGAGCTTTATTAGACGAAGTAGGGGTTCCTAAAGGGCAAAAAATAGAACTATGGGCGATGGAAGGATTCCGTAGAAAACTTGCAGAAATTGTCCAAGCAAATCTTTCTGAGTTAGGTTTTGAAGTTAATATTACCGTCTATGAGTGGGCAACATATGTTGAAGGGCTTAGCCGTGGAGAGGCTCCTATGTTTTTTCTGGGCTGGACAACAAATCCTTTAGATGCTGATGCAGGATTATATTCAATTCTCCATTCTTCTAGTAGAGGCACTGGGGGCAATTATCTCATGTACAGCAATTCAAAATTAGATGAATACCTTGATATTGGTAGAAATAATAATGATCCAGAAGTACGTAGAGAAGTATATCAATTGGCTCAACAACATATCTATGATGAAGTACCCTTAGTACCCTTATTTTATCTTTATAACAATGTTGCTACAACTAAGAGAATCACCCAATTTGTTTTGGATCCTTTTTCTTATCATGAGCTAAAGTATGTTATTAAAAAATAGGAGAGTATGATGACACAGCGAGAATTTTTACGAGATGCATTTATTCGTTATACGGGAGTTAGTTCTCAGAGTAATCGCCACCAAACGACTCTACCAACTTCCGAAGGGCAAATGGAACTAGCTCTTCTTCTTAGAAACGAATTACACAACTTAGGGGTAACAGATATTGTTCTTCAAGATGATAGCATCCTGATTGCAAAAATCCCAGGTAATACCGTAGCTCCTGCAATTTCTTTTATAGCTCATCTAGATACGGTGGATATTGGAGCAAGTCCCCATGTCCATGCCCATGTTGTTTCTTTTACAGGAAATGATTTTTATTTAGATGATAATCAAACGATCCTTTTTAAAGTAGAAGACTACCCGCATATCAAAAATTATAAGGGTGATGATATTATTGTTACCGATGGTACTAGTGTGCTAGGAGCAGATGATAAAGCTGGGGTTACGGTGATGGTGGGGATTGCCCGTCATCTTATGCTTAATGCTATTCCTCATGGAGATGTCTATCTAGTTTTTGTTCCTGATGAAGAAATTGGTCTTCGAGGAGCAAAAACATTGGATATTGATACTATTCCTGTTGAATTTTCTTATACTATAGACGGTAACTATATAGGAAGTTTTAATTATGAAACTTTTAATGCAGCGAGTGCTTTGATCACTATTAAAGGGGTATCTATCCATCCAGGGCGAGCAAAAAATGTATTAGTTAACCCTGTTTTGGTAGCACAAGATTTGATATCCCGTTTTGATGTTATTGATACTCCAGAGCATACAGATGGATATGAAGGTTATTTTTATTTTATGGAAACAAAAGCTAATCCTATGGAGGCAGTTTTAGACTTGAATATTCGTGATTTCGATCTCAAAAAATTTGAAGAGAGAAAACAATTTGTTCAGAATACTGTTAATCAAGTACAAGCAAAATACCCCAAAGCAGAAATCTCCTTAGAAATTCAGGATGTCTACGCGAATATTGGTAATTATCTCTCTCAAGATAGTCGACCAATTGAGCTTGTAGAAAAATCAATGACGAATCTCGGAATCGAAATAGTTAAAGGGCCGTTAAGAGGGGGGACAGATGGGTCTGTACTTTCTTCAAAAGGTCGAATGACGCCAAATATTTTTACGGGATCGCATAATATTCACTCTATTTTTGAGTATCTCCCATTGACATCTTTAGAAAAATCATTAGCAAATACCTTAGAGATGATTAGACTTTTAGTAGAAGAATATCGTTAAAATAAAACGTCCTCATATTGAGGACGTTTTATTTTAACTTACGTCTAGACCTCTTAAAATGATAAAGCAAATATGAATTGATAAAAAAGAAGGAGAGGTTCCCCCTAATTCCAAATATCAGCTCCTATAATATTTAAAAAAGCTCTTGACGGTATCTTGATCGTCAAGAGCTTTTTTTTGTATGCTAAGAATACTGCTTTAAGCTGGATAAGAAAAATTATTCGATGGGGTTTCATATTTTTCTAAATAAATGCTCATAGACAGTTGCATTGCTCATATTTAAAGATTCCAACAACAACCTAAAAATATACAAGCTACTATGAGCAATTGATATAATATACTAAGAGTATAGTATTTTGGCAAATAACTATTTTTAAAATAAAAAAGAACTATCTGTAAGATATACCCTATACAAATCGCTTTATAAAGTATAAACTAGAAGATAAAATAAAATCTTATCTTTGAATGTGAACATAATTATTATACTATAGAAAAAAATAATTGTCAATAGTTAAAATATTTTTTTGGGTGCTGATAATTTAGGATTGTTTGGGAGTATGAAATACTTTAAAAACAAAAGATCTCAGGAATATCTGAGATCTTTCGTTTGGTAAAATATATATAAATAAATATTTAGTTATGTTCTGATAAAATCATATCGAAGAGACTTTTTGCGGCATCTTTTGGTCCACTTTGCTCTTGTCCTGCAATACCGAGCCTGGTATGAATCATCCCTACTTTTACCCCTTTAGCAAACATATCTTTGAAATAGTTGTTAATGAGGATACGGCTTTCTTCTTCACGTTGTACAGGCCCAAAAGGATTGGCAAAAAATGATTCGACAATACCTGTTTCAGAAGTTGTGCCTTTCGCCATTCTTTTGCCTGAGATAAAGGTATCGAGGGCTGGTTCTATCTTGTCAAAGAATGTAATTGCTTCTTTGGAGTCATCATAGTTGTTGGCATATAAGAAATAATCAATTGGCTCTCCTGCCATAATCTCATCATAAGTAGACACAGGAATGATAACGCGGGCATTAATTTTATCAGGATTCATAAAAATAGAACGATCTAGCTCTTTATAAGCGTAACCTTGATCTAAATCATCCAAACGAACAAAAGCTCCGATTTCAGTGCCATAAGCAAGAGGTTTATCCTTATCTAATTTGAGGATACCCATATCGTCAAAAATAATCACCATTTTTTGAAGATAATCCTGTGCCAAATAACGGAATGCTTCTAAACTTTCGGATTTTCCTGCACCACTATCACCCATAATAACTACATTTTTACTGACACCATTTTTTAGAGTGATTTTTACCATTGCTCCGTGGATTGGTAATTCTTTGTTACCGAGAGCTTTGACATTGTGAAGGGTTAAAAGCATTTTTTTCATATAACCAAAATAATCGATCTCGTTGCTTCTGTTAATAAATCCAACCATAATATCATTTTTTTTATCATGATAAAAATCTGTTTTGAGGCTTGGTTCTCTATTGTCATAAGCATAAATATAAACGATATCAGGTTTTTTGTTTTCGTATTCTTCGGGAGAAGCTGTTTCAAAAAGATTACAAAGGGTAATCCCTTGAGACATAAATTCTTTTGGGAAATAGGCAAAGGTCAGATATTTACCCACTTTAACGGGGTAACAGAACCATTCATTCGAATCCAAATGGATATTTTCGATAGGGTTAAATGTTACTTCGTTAAATGTTCCTTTTCTGGTGTTCATTTTTGGATAGACAATAAATGGGGGCATTAATACCAGTTTTTGAATAAAAGGAATATCAAGGAGATTTCCATAATTGTCAGGGCATTTCCAAGGTGTTCTCGCTAATCCAATACCTGCATTAACACTACTACGTGATTGACGTAATACCATACTAGCTTTAGAAGAAACATGCTTTTTGATTTTTCTTCGGGTATTAATAATAAGATTGGTTAGTTCATCGATAGAAGTAATTAGTCCTCCACGTTTGAGCCCTGTACGAGACGGACGATCGTAGTATAATACCGCGTAGCGTTCAATTTTTAACCAATAAGAATAAAATTCTTCGATAAAAGTGATAAACTTAGCAGTATCTTTAACAAGACGTAGATATAAAGGGTATTCTTCATCAAGCTGTTGAATCGAAAGAATTTTGAGCATTTCGATAAGATTTTCTAAAAGATCATCGCCGTCATAAACCGAAGAAAAATATTGATAAACGAGGGTATCATTTTTTTCGCTTTGTTCCAAGTAATTTTTTAGTAGTCTATAAAAGCCTTTACTTTCTAAAAGTTCAAATGAAGAGTGGCAATACTTTAAGTTGAAATTGAGCAGAGCACCTGCTCGGACAATATCGAATTCCTTTGGCATAAAACCTCCATGGATATTTATGAAGTATATTTTTAATAGTGATCTATTGACCACTATATTTTACTATATTTGATAAGAAAAAGCAAACGCACTTTTGAGATTTTTTAAAAATATCTATTTTTTGTGGTTATTACTTGAATTAATACGGAAACTATCTGGGATCAATAGGGAATATTTGATCTATGGATTTGTCTATAAAGTGATACTGTTGATCTTGCAATTAAGAAATTTCTCAGTCGTGGGGATTAAGAGGTACTATTCCTTAATTGATAGGTGATTACCTATTATTTATCAAAATATGATATTTAAAAAAATATCTGATAAAAATATTGACTTTAAATAAAAATTCCCGTATTATATATGTCCTATAATATATAAGTTATAGACATAAGCTATAATTTAAAGATAGTATAATTGTTCATGTGCATAAGATGTAATACTATTATTAATATTTAATATCGTAATATCGTATATATTTTAATTTTTAAGGAGAGTGTTCTATGAAAAAAATAGTACTATTCATGATGGCAACTTTTTTATCGGTTGCGTGTGCTGTTGGAGATAAAAAAGCATCAGAGATAGAGGCAGTTGCTAATTGGAAAGCAAATGTTGTATATCAAGCTGGTTCTTATGTTAAAATTGGCGAACAGTTATATGAGGCGACTACCTCAAGTAGAGGAGTTAATCCAAGAGATAATGTTGCTTCGGTAAATAATCCTCTAGCCCCTTGGCGTGCTGTATCAAATGCAGAACGACAGGCAAAAGCACGAGTGTTAGGAGTTAATCTAGACAATCTTCAATCACCTATCATACGTAAGCCATCTTTATCAGATATTTCCCTATGGTCTAAATCAAAAATTTACCATGGTAATGATTTGGTGAGATCAGGCACCAAATACTATAAAAATATGTGGTGGAATCAAGATGCGAATCCAGCAATTCCTAGTAACTTGAATAACTTTACAGCTGGTAGTACTACCTATTGGGGGCCTTGGGTTTTATTAACTGCGGAACAAGCATTAGCCGAACTGGAAAAACAGCAGGAAGGGATTAAACCAGATCCTACCCCAGATCCAGATCCTACCCCAGACCCAACTCCAGATCCAGATCCAATACCAGATCCTGGAAATGGAACAGTTTCACAGGGAGATATAGAAAAATTTGCTTGGAATTCTAACGCAATCTATTTAGAAAATGATTTGGCTACCTTAGGTAATGATAAATTCTACCGTTCAAAATGGTGGAATCAAAATCATAGCCCTGATACTGCTTATGAATATGCTTGGGACTCACCATGGGAACAAATTTCTGCAGCTCGTTTTGCTCAACTTTTGGAAGGTGATAGCGGAGTAGGGCCAACCCCTCCCGATGATAAACCAACACCGCCAACTCCTACCCCTGATCCCGATCCAATTCTTCCACCAGCACCGGGATATGCAGATATTCATGCTAGAGGGTATATTCAAGAATGGAATTGGGATGAGCTTCCTAAAGAACTCAAAGATGCCTTTAATGCAGCTGCATTAAAAAATAATGATATTTTTGCCGTTCAAGATGGTAGTGAAGCTTTACGTCTTTTTGAGCAAAAAGTTGGTTCAGCACAATGGGAACAATTATTCCCAAGACGACGTGGTTCTAAGGGATGGGCAGATAACAATCCTGGAATTGCAGGAGTTGAAGATTTCTATTCTTATGAAAACTTTAAAGCAGCGATGAAAATTATTGGTGAATATGCCTACCTTATTGATAAAGCACTTGATCCCGCTACTGGTCAAGAAACATTTTTTGAAAGAAATTATGTTTTACACAAACCAAGTAGAAAAGTACGGTTAATTTCTCAAAGTGATGATTACTTTGCTCCAAATAACGATTGGTTGCTCAATAGACCTTATAAGAAAAAAGTTATTGATTATGCAGCTTTTGGTTTTGAAGGATCTGATAACGACAAAAAACGGGTAATCGCTGGATTTTTGGCTCATGCTTCTCACGAAACTAGTGGATCTTGGGCGACTGCACCAGGTTGGGCATTTGATAAGAGTAAATTTCCTGGAGCTAAATTCCCAGACTTTATTACTACTCAGCTTCCAGGTGAATTAGCTTGGTCTTTATATTTTAATGAAGAAGTTGCTTATGCGGGAACAGGGGCTATCGGATATGTACAAGCAGAAAACAAAATCTTCCCTCCAACACCTGGTAAATCTTACCATGGACGTGGTGCATTCCAATTGTCTTGGAATTATAACTATGGGTTGGCTTCTGCTATTTTCTTCGGAGATTCTAACGTTCTGTTAGATAATCCTGAAATAATTATTGATGGTGGTAGAATTTCTGCTAACGCTCATACTTGGCGTAAAGATGAAACCATTAAAGGTGGTACCATGGCATTCTTGACATCATTAATGTTTTGGTTGACGCCTCAAGGATCAAAACCATCACAACAAGATACAATGATTCTTAATAGAGCTGATGGTCAATATATTCTCGGTACAGCGAAACTCGAAGAAGATCAAGGGCGTGGAGCTCCTGGATATGGGTGGACAATCAACATTATGAATGGTGGATTCGAAGCTAATAAATCATGGGAAGTTGGGAAACCAAGATATGATGCTAAAGTTGCTCGAAGAGTAAAACATTATATTTTCTTTACTCAAGCCTTCGGTGGAAATAATGACAAAGAAGTTCTTGACACTTTAGGTAAATATTCTTACTAAAACGATACTTTAATTACAAAAAAAAGCCTAGCTCTTAGTATTAAGAGCTAGGCTTTTTTAATCTGATAAAGAATATAAGATTTTTTTTACTATTATAAAATAAATTATATTTATGGTTTCATAAAGACATAGTATTCAAAAGAAATATCTAATAAAAATATTGACTTTAAATCAAAAATTATATATCATATATTATAAGAAAAAGTATAAGAGTTATAAAAATATTGAAGTCGTTGTACCGTTATTATTGTTATTCATTTTAAAATTAATTAGGAAACGAGGGAGCAAATGTTACGATATTCAATATTGTTTATATTTTTTTTAATATCGTGTTCTTCGTCATTTGTGGAAGAAACACAAAATACAGTTGTTATATCAGCAACGATTACCCATAATAGCATCGATGAGGGTATTTTACTTACATGGGAAAGTCAGTGGGACTTTAACAATTTCCAAATTTATCGAGGCGAAGATCCAAATTCTTTGGAGCTGATAAAAAATGGGTTGGTGCAAACTTTATTTAAAGACTCTTTAGTTAACCCTGGTCGTAATTATTACTATCAGATTCGAGCTTTAAACAACAACAATAAACTCATCGGTCAATCTGCGATCCTAGAAGGTTATCGTGCTTATCGTCCGATTGAATTAGTTACACAACCATTCAATCTTTATACTTATCCTGAGTTTGCACCCGATTTTGTTGAATTATATTGGTCTGGGAATCCTTTAGATACTTATAAAATTTATCGTAAAGATACAAAAAATTCTGATTTTACATTATTAAGTGAAGTGAGTTTTTTACCAGATGATGAATTAAAATTTATTGATCGTAAGGTAAGTCCTGCATCAAAATATTTTTATATCGTTGTTGCTGTAGGGCGTACCGTAGATAATAGAATTGAAGAAATTCGAAGTACTCATGAAGTAGAAGGCAGTACCCAAAATGCCCCACAAAAATTCACCGCTTCTATTGATAGCCTTGATCATGTTGGAGGGATTGTACTATCTTGGGAAGATGCACCGTTTAATGAATACTATTATGAAGTTTATCGCTCTACCGAAGAGAATGGTACCTATACTCTTCTAGAACCATATGTTCTTGGAACAAAATATGTTGATAATAATTTACCAAACTTATCAGGCACAGTGATTGATGGTGTATATACATATCCTTCTTATTACTATAAAATCAAAGCTCGTACACCAAACTGGGAATCGGGATTTAGTGCCGTAGCCGTAGGACGTGCTATTAATCCTAATGACTTTCTTCCTAAGCCTGAAAATTATGAACTCAAATTAATCCGCTCTGATGGGGATCCTTTGCAAATATTTAAATTGCAGTTATCGTGGGAGCAACCGGCTGGTATTAAAGGGAATTTTCACTACCGTGTCTTTCGTGTTAGTATCGACAATCAAACAAATATATTGGCTGAAAATACCAAGGATACTTTCTATACGGTCAACATTTCTCCAGAATCTGATAGCTCTTATACAGAATATAATATGTATTGGGATTATAATGTTCAAATTATTAATGAAGATGCTGATTCTTTACCTGGAGAAGCAGTATCAAAATCGTACACTCATATTAGCTTAGGATCTCCGCTTATTACTACTATATCAAAAAATGCTCGAACTTATATAACAAATGTTCAAGAGGGAATTACTATTCCTATGCATGTGTACTGGGATAGCTCAGGTCATGCAGTTGCTGGTAATATTGTTCGTAAATGGTTTGTTACCTCAGAAGTGGGTTATATTAATTTGGAGTGGCGTCCTTTTCATATAGTGGAAACAATTACTGATTATACTTTATACCGACGTAAAACAGGAGAAACTGACTTCAAACAGATTGCAGACAATCTCACCACTACGAAGTATACGGATACGGCGTTTGTTGCAGAAGAACTTCGAGGAACAGGCTCTGGCTCTTCCTTTCAATCTGCCGAATTTGAATATCAGATTGTTGCCAATTACGCTGGTCAACAAGGTGTAAGCCTTGTTGAGAAAGGTAGTGTTCTCAACCCTGAAGATATCTATCCTGCTCCTTCGTATTTTAATGTTCCAGCACACTGGGCTAAAGGAACAGGGTTTGGGCGTGGTAAATGGAAAGTTGGTGCTAATTCCCCAGAAGGGGCAGCTAAAATCCTGGATCAAGGTGGAGTTAATCACTTGTATCTTGTTTGGGATACCGTACCTCAAGCGGTAATAAACAATAAAGCCAAATATAAATTACATGTTAGTCAAGGTAATGACTATCTTACTGGGTGGAATCCTATCCACGATACTTCTAGTGGTGTCTTGGAAGTAGAAGTAGGAAAAGAAAGTAAATACGTCAATAACGAAACGACTTCTAGCGGATATTCAGGTTTATATACTATCGGTGATTTTCTAGGATATACGGCTCATACGGCGTCTTTTGATGTTACAACGATTAATCAAACGGCAAACAATCTGGAAGGGGATACCTATGGGATAACCTTTGCTGAACCCTCCAAAAAACCATGGTGAGGTCAATAATGAAAATATTAATAAAAAAACACTATATTTTATTTTTAATAATGATTGGGCTAACGACGGCTTGCCAAACTACGAAATTAACAGACCAGCAATTAAATGCTTTTATCATTTCGGCATCACAAGGGGAATATTCTGATATCGTTAATATTAAATGGACAAAAACTTCTTACTATTCTCACTATGACCTTTTGAGAAGTGATACGGAAGATGGAGAATACAGTCTTATTGAACGGAACATGGTAGAAGCCAATTTTAATGATCAAGGTATCGTCCCTGGTAAAAATTATTATTATAAGGCACGAGGTTATAATCAATTAGGGGTACCTATGTACCTTAGTGAGTCCGCTTTAGGTTATGCTGGGGCTAGTAGTGGCTTTTACCCTCCCGATAAAGTTACGGTTGCTTCTGGGGCTTCGACAAAATACATAGAGCTAAGCTGGAATCGTGTGCCTGATGCCTTTGAATATGAAGTATTGAGAAGTATCGATAACGATTATTTTGAACCTGTTGTTCGTACCCCTTTACTTCATTATAAAGATACTGATGTTGTTGCTGGTACGATCTATTACTATCAGCTAACAGCCTATAATAAAGACGATATTCCTTCTCCTAATAGATCGCCAGTTGTCCAAGGCTCTGTTTTTGGGGCTGATATTAAATTAACAACGGAGCCTGGAGCATACGCTGATAAAATCATCATATCTTGGGAGGAATATTCCTTAGCCACCAAATATACTGTGTATCGATCAGAAAATAATGCGAATAGTCTTGGAGAACCGATTACCGAAATAAGTACAGGGAGTCCTATGTGCTATGAAGATCGGGATGTGCGGGCGGGTTCTTTATACTATTATACGGTTTTTTATCGAAATGATAATATTAGTGTCAAAAGTGATCAACTGAGATCTTATACTCGTGTTGAAGGAACCCCTTCTAAACCATCCAATTTTAAGGTTGCGCAAGGAGAAGATCCTAAAAATATTAGGCTTACTTGGGATAGTGTTCCTGGGGCCTCTTCTTATGAAATAGCTCGTGCTATTTCTCAGATAGGACCTTGGAAGATTGTTGGTACAACAACCGAATCTTTATACGAAGATAAAAATATTCCTGATGATTCCTATACTTATTTTTATACTGTTACAGGACTCAACCCTATTCCAGGAGCAAGATCAGATATTCAAGAGGGGTGGGCAAATAAACCACCTGTCAATATTAGTGCATCAGAATCTTTTGGATCGAAAGTGCAGATTTCTTGGGATAGTGTACCAAATGCAGTTTCTTATATTGTGAAATTTTCCGAAACCAAGAGTGGACCTTATCAATCTGCAGGGTCAGTTGGTCGATCAGATGGTAACAGAGTCATCTTTGACCACTTATACAGTATTGGTAACGATCAAGTACGTGATTTATATTATACTGTTGAGGTAGTTACAACTACAAGCCAAAGCTTACCTTCTGGAAGTGTTAAAGGAAAAATTCAAAAAATATCAGCTCCTACAAATCTAAGAATACAAGGGAATAAAACACCGACGAAATCAATGATTCTTGCTTGGAATCATGTCCCAGGAGCTCGAAGATATAAAATTTACCAAGCTACACTAAGACATCGTAATACCGATCCAAGTACTATTCAAGCAGAACATTTTACCTACCTTGGTGAATCACAGAATGCAGCTTTTAATTTATCATTTACTTATCCGATTAGACGGCATAAATATATGGTTAAAGCAGTTGATGGTGGAGATGCCGAAGGCGTTGGAGCAATATCAGAAACGGTTTGGAGGCTTCCTGTTGACGCAACAGATTTTGCTAAGGATGTAGATATTACGATTATTCAAGCTCAAACACAGATTCCTAACTTTGGCTATATGAATAGTGGGGGGAAGGTGCAAGGACGTGCTGACGGAAGCTATGATTATTATGCTGGACTATCGGGATCAAAAAATATTTGGAATAATTATTCCAGCTATGAAGTGATTTTAGACGGTGCACAGGCGGTAAAAACTGATGTAGGTAACTTTAGTGCAACTCTAAGTGGTCTACTAACTGTGAAAGGTTTATACAACGGGACAATCTATTATAATAATCTAAACTCTAAACAAGGAGGCTTTGCTTTTGCAGGAAGTCTTACGATCTCTTACAATGGACAAAGCGTTGAATGGGACTATATAAAAGTTGCTGCTGAAATGGAAGCTGTAAGACTATTTGGGGGTAGTGAGCCAGCTCCACGTCCACCGAATGATTATGTAGACGAGGGTAGTGGATCTAATTATTAATAATGACCTATAATATTAAGAGTCTCTCTAATTTATTAATAAGTTGGAGAGACTCTTATTTATATTAATTAATATTTAATTAAATCCGATACCAAAAATAGTATTCGCACTAAAATAGTACTCGAGAATAAATAACTAATGGAAGGTTGTATCACCATGATGAGAAATACACTCTTATTTTTTCTAATGTTTTTTTTATCCCATTGTGCTCTTGTTTCAACAGAAGTTGCAGGTAGTCAAAAAATCCAAATTCGTGTTTGGGGTGATAACACTCCCAAATTACTAACTAAAACTGGAGAATTAGCAGTAGATATTGCGGAAGAGAATGTCGTTAATTATAATATGAAAATTATAGATTCTCATATTTATTTGGCTTATACAACGGACAAATCTGTTTTAACCGCGTGTAGACCAAATGCAGGATGGGATCCTTTTAGTGTTCCCGATCAATTTAAAGACCCTATTACTGGGAATGTTCCTAATAATTTAGTAAAATATCGTATTATTACTTCTCAAAACAAAGAGGTTACCATAGCATTAGACGATAAAGGAAAAGAGATTAATCGTTTTGAGATTCTTTTACCTAGGGATAAAGGGGTGTGGGTTCGGCTTTTACAAGGTACCTTATCTGGCTCTGAAAGAAATATAAAGATTGATTGGAAAATGTTAATAGCACAAGACCAAACAATGGATATTACTGATCTTGTTATTTTACCTATTAAAAATCAAGAGGCAACGATTGTTGCTGTCTCAAATCAAAATGAAATAATTGTATTTAATGATATTGATCAAGATGGTATTCTGAACTGGCTTTATACTGACCTTCTAGGTTTATCATTTAGTGAAATTGATCAATTAAATTCTTGGCAAAAAGGGGATGATACATTTCTAGCAATGGTTGCGGATCAGCAAATATTAATTACAGGTGTTTTTATTCATGCTGGATGGAATCTTATTACTTCTTATAAACAGACTTTTGATATGGAACAATTACAAGTCCAATCTGGTTATGATTTCCCTTATGCGATTTGGGTCAATAAAAATACCCAAAAAATGACCCTGGCTATTTATAATGCTTCTGGTAATTTAAATCGCTGGCTAGAAATTGATAGTTTGTCAGCGATAAAATGTCCTAAATTGAGTATAAAACTTTATAGAGATGATGATGGTATATTATGGGAAGATATTTATGTAGGTACGGTTAATATACGAAAAAATTTCTTCCAGCTTTTTGAAGTTCGAAATCTTCAACTTAATTTATTGGGGCCGATTATTACCGAATGGAACGAGAGTTATACTTTTGCTGGTAATGAATTAGGGCAAGTTTTATTTGTCCGTTCCAATTTTGACCAACAGCTAATTTTTGCAGGATTAAATTCATTACGATTATGGGAGCAAGTTCAAAGAAATGACCCTCCAACAGAAATTGTTCACGCTTCTTCTTTTTTAGAAACAGTTTTTATTAATAATTTTTATTCTTTAACTATTTTCAAGAGAGGTAACGGTTCGATTTATTTCTTAGCGGGTATCAGATAGAAAAAATTTGCGAATTTTCATAGCTTATATTATAATTTATCATATTAGTGGGAGTATGATATAAGTTATGTAAATCATCCTATTTCTCCTCAGAAAAACACATCAGAAACTGTCAAAAATATAAGTAAACAAGAAATATTTCAACAGATTGATCAAGATATTTTATCAAGTAAGCAAAATAACGTCTCAATCCTCCAACAAACAAAATCTAATTATAGATTTGTGATTCTGTTGGATTTTATTGCATTAGTGATTGCTTTTGCTGGAGCTTTTGTTGTTTATAATATTTTTAAAGAGCAACAGGTACGCTTGGTTTCTGGGCAAAAAGGGGTGAGGGTTTTAGAATCTTTATTACTCGAAGAAATCAATAAACAATATGCCCGAGACCTCGCTCTAAAAGAACAAGAATTACAAGATGTACGTCAACGATTAGCAGAAATTGAATCTGAATATCAAATAAAATTAGCACAAATTGGTACAGATGCTCAACAAGAATTAGAACGGCAAATAATCTTAATACAACGGGAAATCACAGCTCAATTAGTCGGGAAAACTGATACGGAACAACAAGAGATTCGACGTCAGTATGAAGAACGCTTAATAAATATTAAAAACGCTATAACCCAAGAACGTCTTGAAAGAGAAGCTCTAGAAAGAGAGCGATATCAACAGATACAAATTCAAGAAGAACAAAATCTTAATCAAGAACAATTAAGACTCCAATTAGAAGAAGCACAACAACGACTTCAAGACTCCCAGCTCCAATTAACTCAACTCCAAACAATACAAGCGGGAGAACAAAATTACAATGCGATAGATCAGCAATTTGATCAATCCATTACTAGTTTGTTATTATCTACTCAAATAGCAATTACTAATAACCAGCATGATCAAGCAAAAACATCCCTTAATAGGATTAAAATTTTATATAGAAATTCTCCAGAATTATTCCCTCAACAACGTAAAGAAGCCGATTTATACGTAGTAGAAATGCTTCTAAGTTATCTCGACAGCTTAGAACAAGTAAGCAACTTACAGCAAATCAATATTGACCAGCAAAATAGTTTAGCTCAGATTCGAGGACTGCAAGATGGAGAAATGGGGCTTAAAAAAGAAGAGCTTCAATATTTTATTAATACAATTACTAATAAAGATCAACATGCTTTAGCACTTCGTCAGATTCAGGATTTAAATCGTGATATTCCCGAACTGTTAGCGTTTGCTGAATATTATATTACTTTTATTCGACAAGATCCTAATTTAGACTCTATGATTGCCCAAGGTGATAATCTTGTGAACAGCAAACGATACCAAGAGGCAATCAATACCTATCAGCAAATTTTACAAACTTACTCTATTAATGATAAAGCTCGAGAAATCGTCCAAAAATTATATAGTACTATTCTCTTAGAATTACAAAATAAAAATATTTTAGTAAATAGTTCTATTCCGCAAAAAATGCAAACAGATATTCAGCAATTACTTTCAAATTCACGCTATAGTGAAGTATCTCATCAAATTATTTATCTCAAAGAACCTGATGGTTATATTGCGGACATTATTGATAAAGACACAGTACTTGTTCTCTTGCTCCCTCAAAAAAGAGTAACGCCAAGGCAAGTCATTGAAGTTTATCGGATTGTCAATCAAGATAATTTTCATATGAATAAAATCGGTACTTTACGTTCTCAAAAACGAGAACAAAGAATGTTTCAAATAACGCTTCTCAATCATAATATGAAGTTAGGTGATCTTGTTTATATCAAATAAACATATTCTCTTTTAGATCGAGGATGATAAAGTTTCCTAACAGATTAATCTCTAAAATATTAGTAAGAGTGTTAATAAAATAAAAAATATTCCGATAATTTTGATAGCAACTATGTTGATAAAATAAATAGGATGAGTATTGTATGATAAAGAATATGCTATTAGGATTTTTATTAATATTATCTTTTTCGTTATGGGCTCAAGACTATGAATATGAAGAATATGAATATGAAGAATATGAATATGAAGATTATTACTATGATGATGCAGAAATTAATCAAGCAACATCTTCTCCTTTTTTATCTGTTGAAGAAGAACAATTAATTATTAAGCTTCGAGATGCAATAACTATGGGCGGAAGTATTGAAGATTCGGATAACAATGGAAATACTCCACTAATGGTCGCTGCTGCCAATTCCTACCCAGGGGCTGTAGATTTTATTCTCAGTAATGGAGGCGATGTTAATCTTCGAGGACGTTTGGGACAAACTGCTGTCATGAACGCAATTAAAGCGACTAATTTGATGATTGTACAAACGTTGATTGCTTCTAATGCGAATATTAATACCTTTGATATTTATCGAAAAACCCCCCTCATACTTGCAGCAGAAGTAGGAGATGAAGTAATCCTATCATTTTTAGTTGATAATGGGGCAATGATTTCTGCCCGTGATATTCATGGAAAGACAGCCCTACATCATGCAGCACTGATGGGTAATCTGGCCGCTGTTAGTTATTTGACGGGAAAAAATGTTGATCTAAATGCGATTGATAAAGACAATCGTACTCCCTTAATGGATGCTTTAAGAAATAATAAAATTGATGTTGCTCTTTATCTTATCGAACAAGGGGCTAACGTTCTTTATAAAGACAAAGATCTTCTTTCTCCAATATTGTACGCGGCTCGTCTTCAAAATACTGCTCTTATTGAGCTTCTTCTTTCTCGTGGTAGTTTTGTTAATGATAAGGATAGTAATGGACGAACACCGATTATGTATGCCGTTAATGCAAACAATCTTACAATTACTCAAACTTTAATTAATAATAATGCCGATCTTAATTTGCAAGATAAAACTGGGTGGACTTCCTTGATGATTGCCGCTTCGGAGGGAAGGTTGGATATGGTAAAATTACTTGCAAATTCAGGAGCTTCATTAAATATTCAAAATGTTTATGGGCAGACAGCGTTAATGCGAGCGGTTATTTGGGGACAGGTAACAATCGCTAAGTACCTTATTGGTAAGGGAGCAATGACTTCTATTGCTGATAATTCTGGTAAAACGGCGGTGATGTGGGCAGGAGAACGTGGAAACTCAGAAATACTTAATTATCTTATTTTAGAATCTCAAATCAATAGTGTTATTCCTTAATGTAAAATAATATCTAATCAATAAAAAAAGAAGAGGTTTAACCTCTTCTTTTTTTATTGATTAGATATTAAGTTGTTCGACAGCTTTCGCCCCTCTAAAAAGGGTTGATTCATCAAAACAACGTGCTGTAAGCTGAAGACCGATAGGAAGATTATTATGTGTTCCTACAGGAACAGAGATAGCGGGACTTCCAACAAGGTTAGCCGAAATGGTAAAAATATCATTTAAATACATTGCAACAGGGTCATTGATTTTTTCGTTTAATTTGAATGCTGTCGTAGGGGTTGTTGGTCCTAAGAGTAAATCGACAGAGTCAAAGACTTTTTTGTATTCCTCAATGAGCATAGCTCGAACCTGCTGTGCTTTGATAAAAAAAGAATCATAGGATTCAGAAGAAAGGATAAATGTTCCCAGCATAATACGGCGTTTAACTTCGGCTCCAAAACCATTACTACGGCTTTGAATATATGTTTCGGAAAGAATGTCTGCTTGTTCTCTTTGCCCATAACGGATACCGTCGAATCGTTCTAAATTTGCCGATGCTTCGGCGGGAGCAATAATATAGTAAATAGCGGGAGCATGTTTCATATCTGGAATGGAAACTTCAGAGAGGATAGCTCCCTGTTTTTCTAGATCTTTGGCAGTATTAAGGATCCGTTCTTTGATGTGATCATCTAAGTCGTTGGTAAAAAATTCTTTAGGAAGACCAATTTTTATTCCTTTAATATCTTGAGAGAGATTAATTGTGTCTATAGGATTTTGGGATGAGGTGCTATCCATAGGGTCATAGCCAGCCATAGCCTCATAAATCATTGCTGCATCAGTAACACATTTAGCGATAGGTCCAATTTGATCCAAAGAAGAAGCAAACGCCGTTGCTCCATATCGTGAAATACGCCCATATGTAGGTTTGAATCCCACGCATCCACAAAGAGCTGCGGGTTGTCGTATTGACCCCCCCGTATCTGTGCCTAAAGTAATGGGAGCAAGTTGCCCAGCGATTGCGGCAGCAGAACCTCCTGAAGATCCTCCAGGGCTACGTTCTCTATCATGAGGATTACGAACTAATCCATAATAAGACGTTTCATTGGATGACCCCATGGCGAATTCATCTAAATTGAGCTTACCCAAAAGGGGCATATGATTCCTTCGGAGGAGACGTTGAATAACAGTTGCATCGTAAGAAGAAATATACCCTGTGAGAATCTTTGAGGCGCAAGTCATAGGAACGTCTTTGACATTAATAAGATCTTTAATTCCTATAGGAATCCCTGTAAGGTGTGTGTGGATATTTTGCTGGATTAGTTGATCTGCTTGTTTTGCACTTTCTAAAGCAAGATCTGAAGTAACAGTAATATAAGCATTAATACTTTGTGGGTGCTCCTGATCTTTATGGATATTTTCTAAATATGCCTTAGTAATTTCTACAGAAGAAACTTTTTTAGCAGCAAGCATACTAGAAAGTTCACAAATATTTGTACTTGTTAGCGACATAGACTGCCTCACTCCTTATATATCAATATATTCTATATAGTATAAATTAAATCAATCTATAAGTCAATAATTCTGTCGACCTTTCTCAGTGTAATGTTTTCTTGTACGACGATGGCTTCGATCATTTTTGATAAATTAGTAAACTTGTTGGTAAGTATATAGTAAAATGTAGACAAAAAGGTTGAGATATGCTAAAATATAAAATAGTTTTAACTGATAGAGGTTATCGTATATGAGTGTCAAAATACTGTCAAAACCTACACAAAAACAGGAAAATATTACTAATATAACCATAAAAAAATTTACCGTTGGTAGTCTTTTTGCTGGTATAGGTGGTCTTTGTCAGGGCTTTATCAATTTAGGGTTTAAAATAGAATGGGCGAATGAAATAGATAAACAAGCTTGTATAACCTATAGAGCGAACTTCAAACATAAGCTTATAGAAGCGGATATTACAAAACTTAATCCTGATAAGTATAAAAAAGTTGATATAATTATAGGAGGTTTTCCTTGTCAAGCATTTTCTATTGCTGGATATCGTAAAGGATTTGCAGACACTAGGGGAACCTTATTTTGGGATATTTTAAGATTTATAGATACTCATCAACCTATCTGTGTTTTTTTAGAAAATGTAAAAAATATAGTTAAGCATGATCAGGGAAACACACTTAAAAAAATTTTATATGAGTTAGAAGAGGTTAGAGGGTATTATTGTAAATATAAAATAATGAATACAGCTGAATATGGTAATCTTCCCCAACATAGAGAGCGTTTTTACCTTGTTGCTTTTAACGATAAAAAATTATACCAGGAGTTTGAATTTCCTAAGCAAATTCAACTCACACATAAAATAAGTGATTTTATTTCCTTATGTGAAGACAAGCGTTTTTTTTTATGAAAATAACAAAATATATCCCTTATTAAAGGCACAAATGACCAATCCCCATACTTTATATCAGTGGCGTAGAATTTATGTGAGAGAAAATAAATCAAATCTCTGTCCTACGCTTACGGCAAATATGGGGACAGGGGGACATAACGTTCCTTTGATCCTAGCTGAAAATGGTATCAGAAAATTAACGCCTAGAGAATGTGCACGATTACAAGGATTTGAAGAAAATTTTGTTCTTCCTGATATATTATCTAATAGTGCTTTATATAAACAAATTGGTAATAGCGTTTCTATTCCTGTAATAGAACGTATTGCAAAAAATATTAATCAGATATTAAAGAGAATTTAATAATGATTTTTTACAGCCTTCAAACCGAACAACAACAAAATTCTTATAAAACTTATTTAAGTCTTATTTGTTCCTTATCAAGGTTATTTTCTGATAGTAATGAACCGTATTTACACTATCGTGTTGCTGAAAATATTTTTTGTAAAGCCTTTGAAGCAGACAATTTTTCAAGAAGTGATTGTTCTGCCGATGCTCGTAAAAATCAAATTGGTGTTGGTTTAAAAACATTCTTACATAATAATAGTCGTACCCTTCAAAAAGTAGCTGAATTTAATAGTGATCGTAAACACTATGCCCATTTTCTGGGTGAACCTGAAAAATTCATTCATCATATTTCACAATTAAGAAATGAAAGACTAGAGTTTACAAAGAGAGCTCACGGTATTGAATATATGATGTATCATTGTGTTACAAGAGAAAATAATAAATTAAATTTCTATGAGATGCCGATGTATGCTGTAGATATAGATTCTATTAAATTACAAAAAGTAAGCTCATCATCTATATCTTTTACAGATCGCTATAATGAATATAGTTTTCATATTTCTAAAAGTACCTTACTAAAGCGATTTATTACAAATCAGGCTATTGATTCTATTCCTATTAACATATTAGAAAACCCGCTTGAACTATTATTACAAACAAGCTCATTAACGTCAGCTAGTAAAGAAGATGTATACCAAGAGTCAATTATACTACCTTTATATTCAATAAAAAATAATGAAAAGATTGTTCCTGAAAAAAGTGGATTGAATCAGTGGAACGCTCAAGGAAGACCGAGACATCATAACGAAGTGTATATACCAATTCCTATAGGGATTCATAGAGTTTTTGAAAGATTTTTTCCTCCAAGAGATTAAGATTTTACGTTAATCTTACCAAATAAAAAGCATATCTTAGCAAAAGTTTGTCAAGATAATAGTAAAGCTCTTATGTCTAATCCTAATAAATTCTTAGGTGAATGGCTTTTAAGGGATGCTTTACAATTGAAAGAAAGAGAACTACTAAGCTATGAATATCTTGCTAATTTAGGTATAGATAGTATACGTATAGATAAGGTAAATCAAAGTACCTACACAATCAATTTTGTTGAAGTGGGTAGCTTTGATAAATTTGAAGACGAAAGTTTGAAATTTGAATAAGTATATTTCCTTAAGATTCTAGAGGAAGTATAGTAATAGCCAGTATATTTGCATATTAAACCGTAATAATCCATCGCTAAGATGGGTTTTCTTTTTATTATTAATAGCTCTCTATGATTTTTTTTGCTTAATGATATATTCTCAATAAAATTTTAATCTAAAAAGAGTATTATTTTACACAATGAGGTATAAATAACTGGGTATTTTTATTGAAATGAGTTATTCTAATGTTTTATAATAAGTAATATTTAATGTGAAAAAAAATGATGAGGTTCCCCAATGAAATATATCTTATGCTTATTATTATTAACATATTGTGGTCAGAAGCAAAATTCAGAAAATATGCAAGATGGGATTGAAATAGTACATGCTATGGGTAAAACAACTGTCCCTGTCGATGCACAAAAAATTATCGTCCTTACAGGAGAAGCTACCGAAGCGTTGTTGGCTTTAGGGATTAAACCGATGGCTGCGGTATCTTCTTATACTCCTGATTTATCTTGGTATCCTCATATTGAAGAATATATGTCTGGAGTAGAAATTATCGGAGATGAGCGTCAAGTGAATCTCGAAAGGATTGCTAGCTTACAACCCGATTTAATTATTGGTATTAAAGCTCGACAAGAAAATATCTACCCAATATTGAGTAAAATAGCTCCAACGATTTTTGTAGAAAATTTCTTTGGAGAATGGAAAGAAAACTTTTTTAAAGTGGCAGAATCTGTTGATCGTATGGATAAAGCACAAGATATTATGCAATCTTGGGAAAATGAGTTGTTGATTTTAAAAGAAAAACTTGATAAAAAAGGGGTTCTTAAGCAAACGACGGCTTTATATCGATTTACACCAACAGCAGCTCGATACTATGGTAATGTAGGTTTTTCAGCATCGATCGTTAAAGAATTAGGTTTTAAACGCCCTCCTAATCATGATCAAGATATTTTTAATTTTGAAGTTAGCAAAGAGCTTATTCCCGATATGAACGCAGAACAAGCTTTTTATTTTGTTTATTCTGACGAAAATCCTAAAGCAGCCTATGAAACTGCCACCAACTATATTACCAATATGCTTTTTCAAAATTTAGATCATAAAGCGACAAATATCTATGAAGTAAATAATAATACTTGGAATAAATCATATGGAATGCTTGCAGCTTTTGAAATTTTAGAAGAAATATCTAGTATATTTTCTATTGATTAGATAGGAGGAATATATGAAAAGATGGTTTGTAATTCTTTTTGTTTCGATAGTTATATTTTTTGTATTAGGAATTTTAAGTCTTATGTTTGGACATCAGATATTTTCATTAAATACAATTATGGATAGTTTTAAGCAATTAAATATGGATAGCTCGGATTACTATATTATTATGGAGCTTCGTGTACCAAGAACAATACTAGCAATGGTGGTAGGTGCTAGTTTAGGAGTTTCAGGACTTTTAATTCAGAATCTTACAAGTAACCCTATGGCTTCTCCCTGTATTTTTGGGATTAATGCAGGAGCTAGTTTTTTTATTGTATTGGGTCTGTTATTTTTCCAAAATTTATCTACCAATAATATCTTATTATTGGCTTTTACGGGGAGTACCCTATCTGCAATCTTTATTTTTACGATTAGTAATATATACAATCAATCACCGATAAAGATCGCTCTAATAGGTATTGTGGTTACCTCGTTGATCACGGCTTTGAGTACAGCCATTATCATTAGTAAAGGTGGTAATCCTCAAGAAGTTCTCAAATGGACTACGGGATCTTTTGTTGATCGGGCTAGTTTGTCTTTGAATATTCTTCTATTAATAATTTCTTGTTTTTTAATCGTTACCCTTTACGCCTCTCAAATGAATATTTTTTCCTTAGGAACAGATATTGCTAAGTCTTTAGGGCAAAACACATTTTTTTGGAGAGTAGTTTTTTTCGGTTTTATTGTAATTTTTTCTGGATTTTCTGTAGCTTTGGCTGGAGCAATAGGATTTATTGGTTTGATTATTCCCCATATAACAAAAAAATTTATAGGTTTTGATTACCGCAAATCAATTCCATTTTCGATGCTTTTTGGAGCTAATTTTATTTTATTAGCCGATTTACTATCTCGTAGTATACGAATCCAAGATTTACCAATAGGATTAACAATGGCATTTATTGGAGCTCCATTTCTTATTTATTTAGCTAGTCAAAAAAGGTACACCTAATGCTTACAATCCGTAATAAAAATTTCTCTTTTTTAATATCTCCAAGATCTTTACTGTTTCTGTGTATTGCTTTAATTGTTTGTGGATTGATATTCGTATTATCTTTAGCAATAGGAGCTGAGTTTATTCCTATAACTGATATTTTACTTTATTTTCAGAAGGGGAATATCGGAAGTTCTTATTTTATTCTTCATGAGCTTCGTCTACCACGCTCGATTACAGCATTAATTGCTGGTGGGGTGTTAGGAATAGCTGGCAGTATTGTACAAGCATTAATTAAAAATCCTTTAGCATCTCCCGACCTATTAGGGATTAGTACAGGAGGAACAATAGGAACTCTTGTTTATATGTTTTGGTTGCATGCTTTTGTACCTTATATCTTTCTTCCTTTTTTTACAGGATTGGGATGTTTTTTAGCCCTGAGTATTTTGCTTATATTTCTAAAAAAACGAACTCATACTCTACAAATAATTTTTTTGGGACTAGCACTTAATACGATCTTTGGAGCGGTGATTACTGGGGCTATGCTTTTTAGTAATGAATTTGCTGGAAGTGCATTTTATATATGGACGATAGGAAGTACCTATGGAAGCTCTTGGGAAAATATTTCTGTTATGCTTGTTTTATTTGGTATTTTATGTTTTTCAATCATATTTTTAGGTTCAACCTTGGATATACATAGTTTATCAGATGACCTTATTGTTAGTTATGGTAGAAATTTAGATCGAGAACGTCAAATATTATTAGGGATTGCCACTATGTTTAGTACTGTTTCCGTTGCCTATATAGGCCCTGTAGGATTTGTTGGATTAATTGCTCCCCATTGTGCAAAAAAACTTAGCCCAATCGACTATAAGATTATCCTTCCCTTATCATTTTTAATTGGCTCGATTATCACCTTGTGTGCGGATATTTTAGGCCGAGTACTAGTTCCTCCTTATGAATTTCCGTTAGGAGTATTTACGGCGATTATTGGAGCTCCTTATTTTCTTTATATTTTATTAAAAACGGATTCGAGGAGCTGATATGTCTATTATCAAAAGTAATAATTTAACACTATCGTATGGTAAACATACGGTTATTGAGTCCTTGGATTTATCTATTATGGAAAAAAAAATTACAATTTTGATTGGGAGTAATGGTTGTGGTAAATCAACGCTTCTTCGTTCTATTGCACGACTTTTAAAACCAAAATCAGGCTCTATTATTGTGAATGGTCATGATGTAAATAATTGTAATTCTAAAGAGCTAGCACAACAGTTATCTATACTACCGCAAACTTATAAGTCTCCTGAAGGGCTTACCGTATTTCAACTGGTCAAACAGGGTAGATATCCTTATCGGCGAGCTTTTCAAGAATGGACAAAAAATGATGAAGAAGCTGTTACAAATGCTCTTAAAAATACAAATATGCTAGAACTTTCGGATCGTTTACTTGATGAACTATCGGGAGGTCAACGACAAAGAGCATGGATTGCGATGATCCTTGCCCAAGAAACGGATATTATTTTATTAGATGAGCCGACCACTTACCTTGATATAGCTCATCAAATTGATATTTTGGATTTACTTTTTGAGCTAAATAAACGAAAAAAAAGCACAATTGTTATTGTATTACACGATCTGAATTTAGCAGCTCGGTACGCTGACTACCTTATCGCTGTAGCTGATAAAAAGGTCTATATTCAAGGTTCTCCTAAAGAAGTGATGACGGTAGAAACGATAAAAAAAGTCTTTAATATGAATAGCCATATTATTACTGATCCTATTTTTAATACTCCTCTGTGTATCCCTGCGAGCTATTTTTGTCAATTTTCTCTCATGAAAAATATGAATTGATAATCTCAATTGATAAGTATTAGCTTATAAGACAGGAATAGTCGTTCGGTGTAGTATTTTTTTATATTTCTCTACTGAGAATCAAATAATTTGCCCTTATAATATCACTGTTATTACTTTTTAGAATAAGTATACTATAAAGATATAGAGAGATATATTGTCTAAACAATACATCATTTCAATAAAAACACAATTGTTTATCTACTAACGATTCAAAAAACTTTCTCCATTCGGTGGAAAGACCCTACTACCAAAAAACGAACAGGCAGAAGCTCCAATATCGGATAAGGATTGCCTTTCTCCGAGTATGAGATTTTTTACTCCAAAAAGCAAAATAGGTACTTTTTCTCTTGTGTGTTTGGAATGTCCTATGGTAGGATCGTTACCATGATCTGCTGTAATGATGAGAATATCTTCTGGGTTCATTTCTTTGATTATTTCCTTGATCCGATGGTCAACGATTGTTAGAATATCGGCATAGCGACTGGCGTCTTGAGAATGTCCTGCTAAGTCAGTTTCTTGAATATTAATACAAAAAAATGCATGAGGGTATTTTTTTATATTTTCGATTGCAATATCAAAAATGGTATGAGAATCAACCAGATCTCCATAAGATTTCCCTAAGGGGTGATTTTCTGCGATGTCTGCTACTTTACCGATTAAAATACTAGGGATATTCTGTTCTCCCAAGATATGGGGGACTTGTTCTTGATAATTAATACCATATCCAAGATGAAGAACACGATAGCCTTCTTTATAAACGCCGGATTGTGGCGCTGAAACCCCTGCATAAACGTGATCTACTTCTTGGTAAGCATCGAGAATTTGGCTAAAAGGAATATGGGGAGCACCAAAAGCAATAACTCTATTACTGGCTACATGTTGCCGTAACAATCTACCTAAACGACAAATTTCTTCATAAGGCATAAGATCGAAAGTGGAAGTGATATTATAGTTTTGTCCGAGATCGGTTTCTAAGTTATCTCCGATAACAGTAGCGTTATTGATAATAAGAATTGATAATTCTGTTCCATAACGACTTACGGTATATTCTTCTTGCTCTAACATGTCTTGAATTTTATCAATTACTTGAGAAAATGGCTGAATGGTAGGAGCTAAGGGTAAGGTACCTAAAATTTCTTGGTGTCCTAAAAAAGTATCTGCTCCCCAATGTTGTAAAAGACTGTTGCCGTAAGAAGTATTGGGTATATGTTTTAAAAAACGAGCGTGAGGGTCAGCGATATTCCCCAACCCGAGTTGTTCTAAATTGGGTAGTTTGAGATTGGGATTTTTTTCGAACACATGAATATAAGTATTTGCTCCTTGATCTTCTAATCGCCCATCTTCCATAGTGCCTATTCCATAAGAATCAATCACTAATATAATATATCTTCCCATATTACACCTTCCTACCTTGGGAATTACAAATCTCTACTAGGGTAGGTGAATGAGTAGAAAGACCTTTTATTAGAGCAATTTGGGATCTTGTTACAAAAATTTGTGTGCGGAAGGAAGAAATAATAGTTTCTCCCACGGGGATTTTTCCTTGAACCCCTATCGTATAATCGATAGCATAAGGATCTAAAGGAAGGATAGGATACTGATTTTTTTGTGCTGTATAGACATATTCCCACTGAGAGCGACGGTAATACCCGCCTCCGTAGATATAACTGATGTCTTTATCTTGATGGGATACCTCAGAAATATAGGCGATCGCAATTTTTTCTTCTTGGATATTTGGGAAGGCTTTATGGTAAGGGCATGTTCCTGTGAGAGCATGCCCAGGTTCGATTTGTGTAGCTCCCCACTGGGAGGCTAAAGGAATCGAGGAATAATTATTATGGGAAGGCATATTTTTGATCTGAAGATTGTACCCTTGGCTATTTAAAAAATTATAATGTTCAGTGAGCTCTTGGGCGTTATCGGTAGCAATGATTTTGTCTTGTTCCAATAAAAAACAAGGAAATGAAGTCATACCAATAAGATGAATATAAGGGAAGCGTTGAAGCTGTTTTGCAAAGGCAAGTAATTCCTTTTGGGTATAGCGGGCTGTTTGTTGCCCAGGGTAGGCAGTTTTTATTACTCTGAGCATAATATTTTGGATGAAGTTTTGAGATTTGGCATATTCATTAATAGTGTGAGCCTGTTCTAGGGAGTAGATCGTAACTAATTTTGGTCGATATTGCAAGATAGAAGGGATCATTTTTAATGGAATTTGTACGAGATGTCCTATATGCCCGAGTACTGCTCCTAATCGAATAATTTGCTGTGCTTCACGAAAATCAACAGTAACAAATTCGGCTCCCAGTTCTGATAATCCTTGAATTAATAGAGGGTGTCTACCAAACTGCTTGGTCATTACTAGGGGGGTGATCCGATAGTCTTGTGCTTTTTTAAGGATCATTTGATAGTTTTGAAGAATACGATCGTAATCCAGCACATAAGTGTCGGGCTGGATGAGTCCATTTTTGTGAAGAAATAGAGCATAATCTGTTAATTCAGGGTTATTCTTTAATAAAATATCAGAAAACATTATTTCTCCTTGCTCGTAGCGAGTAAATAAGCTTGAGATAGAATATCTATGATTGTATTCACTCCTGCTTTATTAGGATTGATACGGATCATGGTTGAGGCTAATGTAGGATTTTTTTGTAAAAATGTTCCAGAAACTTTATAAAAGAGAGGGAGAGTATCGTATCGAGATTCTGCACCCACGGGATAGGGAAGAGCCCCTAGTTTTTCGGCTTGTATCAGTAATAAGGGAGCGATTTTTTCTCTTAATTCAATGAGTAAGACTTTGGATTGAGCATTTGCGATTAAAGCGTTCTTTATAAAAGGCAATGTTCCCTTATTAAGAATATCGGCTAACTGATCTACTACTGTACTCTGCTGAGCTAGCATAACAGGGGTATAGACTAAAGAGCGTAAGCACTCCATAGATTCGTGTCCTTGAACTTGAGATCCCCCAGAATATTGGACAGCTTGGATTTTTTGGATCGCTGTTGTAGTCCCTGCAATACAAGCGATCCCTTCTACTCCTAGTAATTTAAATAAAGAAAAACTACAGAGATCAGCGCCGAGCCTTGCGGAGATGTGAGGTACTTTCATTGCCCCATAATTATCATCACAGGAGATAGGGATATTTGGGGATGTTTGGCGAATTGCTGTGATTAAATCCTCCATTTGATAGGAATCATCTAATTGTTGCCGAGTTAATTGGATATGTACTGCATCAATGGCTTGCGTTTGGAGTGTTTTTTGTACTTCTTCAAAATTATTAAAATTACAACGACTAATTTTTAGGTTCATCATTTGGAAGCTCGTTTCTGTGGTTGGGTAAATCGGAGCATCATGAATAAGTATGGTACCGCCACTAGGAATGAGAGCAAATAATCCCCAACGGATTGCTCCTGTACCCGCTCCACGAACTAAAATACAGCGTTCTACTTCAAAAAAATCGGCTAGGCATGATTCGACTTTTTGGGTGTGCGAACTTTTACTAACACCGACAGAACCTGTATTTAAAAATTCTGTTCCAGAAAAATGTTTCGCCATTGTATCTACCAATTTAAACTGATATTCCATTGCTTGGGGAATAGACATGGTATTAATAGGGAATGTTTGCATAAAACCTACTTACTTGGAGTATTTTTTGAGGATTGTGGGTAAGCATAGCGTCAATTGCTTGTTGATGAATTCCCTTTTCTCTTAAGAGAGGAATAAAAGTTTCTAATAAATAGGCATAACCTAAGCCTCCGAAACTTTTCAAATGGGATTTTCTTGTAATATCTAGTGATAAAACTATTTGATCTTGATACCCTTTATTAATAAGGGAATAGAGTGTATTTATTCTCCATTCATCAGACATATAATCCCATTTACCAATGGTATCAAAAGCAATATTAACCCCTTGGTCGAGCATGTATTGGATATATTCTTTATTACCTGTGAGATCGGTATGACCAATGACAATATGGGACAGATCTTTCGTATATTCTTGGAATATCTGGATTTGTTCATGCCCCATCGTTCCTAAAGAACAGTGTGTTGTTAGTGCCGCTCCTGTATCGAGATGAGCTTTGATAGACGCTCGAAAAATTTTCTCTTCTGTCTTGGTAATGGTATCTTTGGAAGAGCCAATTTCTCCAATGGCGGAAGCTTTGATATTAGTATCATCCATACCAGTAGTAATTTCTTTGATGAATAGTTGATAGATTTCTTTTTCGGACATTTCTTTAAGATAGGGAGGGTGAAACATTTCTTGATAAAATCCCGTACAATAGAAGAGCTTAATCCCCGATTGTTTTTGGACTTCTTGCATAAAATCGAGATTCCGACCCATACCGATATTAGTAACTTCTAAAATGTTTTCTGTTCCCAATTGTTTTAAATATTTGAATTCAGCAATTGTTTGTTCCAAACAATCTAAGCGAGAATCTTCTGTTTTTAAATGGGATAAGTCAATATAAACGTGTTCATGCATGTAGGTAATACCATTGAATGACATAGATATTCCTTATATTTTGAATTATTTATTCCTTACTATATTCTGTTAAATCCTCAATAGGATCACTTTTATTATTCTGAGTCTATTAAATTGCTATCAAATAGAGACAAATGATCTATTGTTAATACGTTTTATGATTTCAAATATTTACTCAGGATTTTAACGATATGTTCACTTGTCTGATGAGTAAACCCAAAAGCAATAACACCGTTTTTGATACTTTTTTCAATATCTTCATCTGATAGAGTGTGCCCAGGCATTGCTAAAGTTTTACATTTATCTGCCCCTAGAAGAGCGATTGCCATACCAAGAGAACCACCAGCCCCTGTATCACATGCTCCTAAATAGATATCTGCTTGCCCTGTTTTAACAGCCATTGCTGCATCTAAATCCCCTTTGATTTGTACAGTGGCATTAGGGATATATTGATGTATTAGTGCTTCAATTTCGTTTTTAAACATAGCACCACCTATAACAATTTTCATAAGTTCTCCTTGGTATGATTTCCAAAATAATCTAAAAATAATTGTGTTCGTAATTCTTTTGACTGGTAGAATAATTCCCAAGCTTTTTGAAAGTAGGATATTCCTTTTTTAGCAATGATTAAATACCCACTTGCTGCTTCGGTATCAGGAATGGTAAACACACTAGCTTCAATCATATTAAGAATTTTCCCTATTTTTTTGTTAGAATCCTTTTGCTGTTTAGCGAAAAAAAGGCTTGTTGTACCTAAAACTGAATCTCCATAAGCGTCTACATCGATACGTTGTTCTTTGATGAGTAAAATATCTAGTGTTTGGAATAAACTAATAACATAGAGAATTAATTCTTCGCGATAGTCGGAATCAGGTAGAGTAATAATTTTTCCTTTAATCCCAAATATTTGTAAACTTTCTCTGTCTCCTCCGATAGCAATATCTCTTGGAGGAGGAGATTTAGGGACTAACAATTCTAAAGCGGAATTGAGAACATCTTTATGGAATGCCATCAATCCCAAACTAGGAGAAAATAAAATATTATCTGTTGATGTTTTTGTTATCTCTAGCTGAAACCCTACCCCTGCAAGCATTACAGAATAAATGTTGACTGACAGAGCGGGATAAATTACAGAGCCTCCACCGTCCGTTCCTACTCCAAGATCATTAATGCCCATAAGCACATTAATTGCTGTGCCTGAGGATGAACCTGTCATTAGCCTTAAGGTTAAAGGATTGATTAGTTCGAAATCAATAGCTCTTCCTTTGTAGGCTGACTTATCAATTGTCTGAATAGCAAATTTTTGTTCTAGAATTTGAATCCAGGGTTGATGAATATTAAGGGTATCTTTGATCCCCATAGAGTACTTGGTATTTGGTAGCCCAGTATTAAGATGAATGATACTGCTATGGTGAGTAATTTTTTGGTTCATACTCATTATACTTGATATAATCCCACAAGATTGAGAATATTAATAAGTAATCCTGTGAAAATTACGGCGATAGGCCCTACAGCTATTGGCACTATAGGGTTTTTACTGTACTTATTGAGAGTTACAAATCCTGCAACAATCAAAAACCCAAAATTAGGAGCCATATCATGAGCTGCAAGAATTGCTCCTGCAGTTAAGGAAAATTCTAAAACTTGAGACATCGAGCTTCGGATTTGATCACCACATTTTTTAATTCCAGGGAATTTATCCAAAAAGAGGGCAATTTTTTCTAATCCTAAGATTTCAAGAATAATGGTGATAAATCCTAAAACAAAAGCAATGAGCGGATTAGGAGCAAAGAACCCTACAGGGTCAATGAATTTCATTCCAGCTGGGGTATAAAGACCTGTTGCGATTGTTGTTGTGCCAATCAAGGGAACAAAACCGATGGCTCTTACAAAGGAAGTAATCCCAGCTTCGATAGGTTTACCATCTGCTAATAAATTGAGAGAGATAGGATCTCCTGCTAGCATATGGAGAGAGATAGCTGTTGTTATTAGTCCTCCAGATAAGGCTAAGATCCACATATTTTTTTTAATGTTTATAATTCTCTCTGCAAAAATACCCAATAAAGCTGCATTAGCCCCTTGTTCATCAGATTTTTCTTGGATTGCAAATAGGAGCATTAGGGTAACCCCAGTAAATAAAGCCATACCATCTGCATTTATGGTGATGAGTGAGCTATTAAAATTGATTGCACCGTAATAAACACAAAATTGACGGACTAGTACTGTACCGATGAAAGTTAGAAGACCTTTCTTAAAACCATATTGATAAGCAACGACCAAAGCAGGAAACAAGGAAAAAGTAACAATAATAGGAGTCCCTAATTGAGATAGGGAAGGAAGAAAATTAATCGGTAGCTTTGCGAATAAATCTACGACGAATTGTAACCCTACGAGGATACTAATAGCATAAATAGCTCCGCAAAGGATACTAAGAATAATTGACAGCTTTTTTTTATCATCAAATAATGTACCGATAATATCAGTACCTAGTAGGATACTATGAATTAAGATAATAGAGGTGGTTAAAGAAAAGGGAATCCCAAATCCAATAACAAGCCCAAAACTCAAGGCAAAGGAAGTAGTAAAAAGTGATTTACGATCCATTCTCCCTTCTTTGTATTCCGGCATAATAGGACGCAATCCATCATTAAAAACGGCAATATTTTGGTTGGCTAAATAAGCGGATAATCCTCCGATAGAAGCAATAACAATATATTCCAACATGTTTGTAACTCCTTATAAAATATTACAGAAATTTGCTAAGATATAGTATTTTTCGTTCTCGGGAAGGATCTTAAAAAGATCTTGATTTTCTTCCCATAGGAGTGTCGCCCGTTGAATTTTAGGGTGGTTTTTTATTTCCTCTTTGATTGTTTTATCCATTTCAATAATACTTTCTTTGGATAGAACTCGTTGCAATGCCATGGTAATATGGGTAATCATCATGGTAAGGGTATCTGAGCTATTTAATAGTTGTTTGTGATTAAGCCGCTGGGTAAAAAGTAGAGATTTTTCGAATACTTCAGGTGAGATTGTATGTGAATCTCTTAAAATGGTTAATCTGGTAATTAATTGTTCCATTGTTTGTTTCCTCCCAATTATCCTATGAACCTAATATTCTGAACTGAAAATAGTTTTTATTATTTCCTAAAGATGGGATAAGATAAAATACTAAGACTATCATAATATTGTTACGATCTTAAAATTGAATAACTGATTATACTATATTATATAAAAAAATCAAGCGAAAAAATTTCTTTATATATATTTGGATAAAAATAGGAATGAGAATAATTATTTTAGTGTATAATAAAATAGATATTGACAAATCGTGATATTTGAGTATACTATAGAAAAAATAATAGTAAATTAGGTGGGACTATATGGTAGTATAAGACAGTCTCAGCGACGAGTGAGGAGAATATATGATATTGTATAATATAAAAACTCAAAATGGTATCGCTTTATTGGGGATAGCGATCGTTTTTTTATGGAGTAGCTGTACTTCGTCCGCATATAAAATATCAGGAGAACGGCTAAAATATCCCAATATTATTAATATGTCAGGGGCACCGCAGGGGGTTTTTCCACAAACAGAACATGAATATTTCCCCTTTTCAGATTTAGGGGCTTGGCATGCCCATTATCAACCTACAATGGAGGATAAATCTCTATGGGGGGGCTATACAGGCCCTTTATATATTGCCGAAGAATACGGTATTTATCTTAGTAGTTCTTTTGCTAAGATGAGCTTAGCTATTGACGATAGTCCTGTGGAGTTTGCAACAGCGTCCTTTACGACAATTCCAGGTTCTTTATTACAACACTATACGAGCTCGGATCTTATTGTTGATAAAGAGTTAATTTTTATTAATAACAGAACTTCTTTTGTTAAGGTATCGCTCTCTAATTTATCATCAAACGCAATAAAAATCAAAGTGAGTTTTTCAGGAACGCTAGTCTCTTATAAAAATGATTCTTACCTTGAAGTACAAAAGAATGGAGTTGATGTTGCTTTTAAGGGATTAAGAGAAATTTGGAAATATCTTACCTCTCCAACGGCTAAATTTAGTTTTAAAAGCTCTTTTGATTCGACTACAACGATCAATGAGTTAGATTATATCAACATGATAAATGATACGATAGAGATCAAAAGCGGAGCTGTTGAAACATTTTATTATGCGATGTCGCATACTTTTACTAAAGACGAGTATCATGATGCCCAAGAAAATATCTTAAAAGCCTTTAAAAATCCTCTCTCTCTATTTATCAAAAATGATAAACGGTGGGTCGATTATATTTCTAAAGTAACAAAAACTGGTGATGATCGCTATAATGTTATTTCTGTGAAAGGGTTGGAAACCTTAATTGTTAATTGGCGGAGTGGGGCTGGTAAAATTCCTTCTGATGGTATTACTCCTGCATTAGCAGTGCAGTGGTTTAATGGATTTTGGCCTTGGGATTCTTGGAAACAGGTTGTTGCCATTACCTTATTTGATGCGGAGCTTGCAAAGGCTAATATGAGGGTATTATTTGACTGGCAGATTAAAACGAATGATTCTGTCCGACCACAAGATGTGGGGATGGTGATTGATACGATCTTTTTTAATCAGGCGGAAGATAGAGGGGGAGATGGGGGTAATTGGAATGAACGCAATTCCAAGCCTCCTTTAGCTGCTTGGGCTGCTTGGAGCGTCTATCAAGAGCATAATGATAAAGAATTTATTAAAGAAATGTACCCTAAGTTAGTTGATTATCACTATTGGTGGTATAAAAATCGTGATTTTAACCAAAATGGAATTGCGGAATATGGAGCAACTGTTCATCCTTTAAATATCTCTGATGAGGATAAAATTTTAGCCGCTGCGTGGGATAGTGGGATGGATAATGCTCCCCGTTTTGATAGGAAAGGGGTGGGGCAAGATGATATTGGGGTTAAAGTTTATAATATCACTAATGGTAATCAAATTATTGCCTATACGATTAATCAGGAGTCAGTTGACCTAAATTCTTATCTATATGCAGAAAAAATTTATCTAGCAGAAATGGCAAAATTATTAAATAAAAAAGATGATGTAGAAAAATTGCTTTCGGAAGCTGAAGTTGTTAAAAAGTATATTCAAACGTATATGTTTGATCAACAAACAGGCGCTTTTTACGATTTACAGTTTGATCCTAAGACTCAGACAACAGGACTTCTTGTTAATAGAGGAAAAGCTGCGGAAACATATATTCCTCTTTGGGCGAATGTGGCTACTGTTGAACAAGCTCAGGCTGTGCGTAATTTGATGATGAATGAGAATGTATTTAATACCTTTGTTCCTCTACCGACGGTTGCAAAAGACAATCCTTCTTTTGATCCAAATGAATATTGGAGAGGTCCCGTATGGTTGGATCAAACATATTTTGGAATTATAGGTCTAAGAAACTATGGGTACAATATAGAAGCTGATGAGCTTACAAAAAAAGTATTCCTTAATTTACAAGGATTATTAAATGATGTGCCTATTAACGAAAATTACAATCCACTAACAGGAGTACCCTTAAATGCCCCTGGATTTAGTTGGTCTTCATCGATGCTGATTTTATTATACCGTGATTTAAGACAATAAAGAGCAATCTCCCTATAGCATATAGGGAGATTGCTCTTTATTTTTTGGTACAACGGTTTATTTGTTGTAATAAATAAACTTAGCTATTGAGATTGGCAATAAGGGTATGAGGACTAGGATCTTTAAAAAATCCTCCTCCCATAACAAACCAATTTAATCCTGCTTCTTTGAGGGAGTACATATTATCTCTTGTGATACCACCATCTGCTTGAATGATTAAATTATTACCAAATAATTGTCGAGCTTCTCGAATACGATTGAAGGATTCAGGGATAAAGCTTTGAAAAGAGAATCCTGGTTCGACGCTCATAATTAGTAGTAAATCAAATTCCCCTTCTAAAGATTGTAAAACAGATATAGGAGTTGAAGGTTTGATAGATATACCTGCCCAAACATTGTGTTTTCTAATATTCTGAAGGATGGGAATAATATTATCGGTCGCTTCATAATGTACGGTCAGTACTTTGGGCGATAGTTCTAAAAATCGTTCGTAATATCCCGGAAGATCAATCATTAAATGAATATCGGCTATGGTTGTTTTACTAGCTTGCATGACCTGTTGTACGAACTGAACACCAAAAGAAATATTAGGTACAAAATGATTATCCATAACATCGTAATGAATCATGGAGATTTTAGCTTCTTCAATTTTTTTTAACGCGAAAGGGAGATCAGAAAAATCTGCTGCAAAGATAGAAGGAAGTATTTGTAATGACATAGCTATTCCTTAGTCGATATTTTTTAATATCGTATTGGTAAGTTGTAATCCTGTCCATCCATAAAGCTCTAATAGTTGGTCATAAGTGCCTACTTGTCCAAAAGTGGTAGCTCCAATTTTGAGGAGTTTTTTAGGATATTGAGTAATAAGCACATCAGCGATTGCAGAACCTAAACCACCTCGGATGTTGTGGTTATCTAAGGAAACTAAATGAGTACATTCTTTTGCTGCTTTAAGAATTAGTGCTTCGTCGATAGGAAGGATAGAAAATAGGTCAATAACACGGACGGTTTTGTTTCTGGCTACTAGGATATCAGCAGCATCTAGGGCTTGAGAGAGCATTGCTCCTGAAGCAAAAATACAAATGTCTTGTCCTTCTCGTACGGTGATCCCTTTACCTAGCTCAAATTTCATTCCCTCATGGTAAATTTTTCGGGAAGGACGACGAGAAAATCGCACATAATTTAGACCTTTCATTTCTTTACATAAGAGATTTACTATTGCTGACATCTGAACAGAATCGCAAATGTCAAATACCTGAGTATTGCTTAAACTACGAAACATAGCAATATCTTCAAAAGTTGTATGAGTTCCACCGTTGTATGCAGTAGTAATTCCAGGGTCAGAGCCTAATAGTACCATAGGGATATTGGCATAAGCACTACTAACTACAGCTTGGTCAAAGCAACGACGAGAGATAAAAGGAGCAAAACTGTGGACGAAGGATCGATATCCTACTACCCCCAAACCAGCTGCTACACCAATAGCTTCGGCTTCCATAATACCGATATTAAAATAACGTTCTGGATGAGCTTTTTGAAAGGCTTTAGAACCACTGGAACTTGCTAAATCTGTGTCTATAAAACATAAGGTGTTATCGACCTGAGCAACTAAAGTATTAATACAAGCGGTACGTAATTCTACAGAGTCTTTTATATTTTCTTTTACTATCATAATTCACCCCTTCATCTGTGTTGCATAATAATCTTGAGCATTTGTAAGAGCGATTTTTTTATCTTCTGTATCAATACGGAGATGATGATCGTCAATTTGCTCAAGAAATTCTACCCCTTTACCCTTAACCGTATTCAAAATAATAGCTGTTGGTTTGGATTGGGTAAAGGCAGAAATAGTAGTAGAGTGGATTGCATCATGATCATGCCCATCAATGGAGAGAGCGTTCCAGCCGAATGCTCTAAATTTGTTTTCAAAACTAAAAGAATTACAGATATCTTCACTTTTACCATCAAGTTGTTTGTTATTATTATCAATAAATAGAACAAAATTATTCAATTTTTGATGGGCAGCAACTTGAGCTGCTTCCCAACATTGACCTTCGTTTAATTCACCATCTCCTACCATACAGTATACTTTTTGAGATTTTCCTCGTAATTTGGCACCTATAGCAATGCCGACAGCTGCTCCAAAACCTTGAGCAAGACTTCCTGCTGTCATATCAACACCTGGGGTTTTTGTGCGATCTACATGAGAAGGTAGCGTTGTATGGGGTTGATTGAGTGTATGAAGAATTGCCTTATCAAAATATCCTCTTATTGCTAAACAAGAATATAATGCAGGGCCTGCATGCCCTTTACTTAACACAAAAAAATCTCTCTCTTCCCATTGTGGATTTTTAGGATCAATTTTTAATAGACCTTCTTCTGGGGTATATAAAACTGATAAACAATCCACAGCTGATAATGATCCACCAATATGTCCAAAGCCTAGGTGTCTTATCATATCAATAATATGGTAACGTACAGCGGATGCGTAACCTTGAGTTTGAGTCATTATATTCTCCTTATTTATAGATGATTTAATCCTATGTTTCATGATAGCTAAGATCAAATAATATATTATATTATACACTAATAATAAATTCTTCACAATCTTATATTAATTTTTTTACTATTTTGATTCATAAAATCTATTTGTTTTATTGCTAGCAATAGGAATTTGATTATAAGAAAATTTTCTCTAGATAGCATTTATAATTTATGATGGGTATGGGATTGGATATTTCTATATTGAAGATGATGATTTGTTCTTTGTAAAGAAAATCATAGCGTAACATCATTCTATTAAAGGGGTTGACGGGAGACTAAAAATAAGTTATTATCTATATAATATTGTTATTAATGATAATTTTTATAATTAACTCTTTGAGTATTACGTATAAATACCGATTATTTTTTCAAAGTAAGAATCCATATTATAAATTTTAGTAAGTTATTTCTGAGTAAATATTAATTTTCTTAAAAAATGCTTAAAAAACGATTAGTAGATTTAGGAATGATAAAAGTAGTGGATAGGCTGATAATAATTAAAGATATTGAAACTATAGTATAGTATTTAGGGTACACATTTGTTATTAATGATATAAAAATAGACAAAAAAATAATCGTATACAATATTAGTAATATTGTTAAGGAGACCATCATGGAAAAATCATTTAAACTCTTTGGGATGTCCCCAATTTTGTTTTTCGGATTTTTTACCGTAGTATTACTTGCCCATTTCACAGGAAGAATTCCTAATAATGTATTGGGTGCTTTAGCCCTTTGTTTTTCTCTGGGAATTTTCTTTGGAGAAATTGGTGATCGAATCCCTATTTGGAAAGACTGGATCGGAGGGGGGGCAATTTTTGCCTTTTTTGGAGCGAGTATCTTAGAATATCTGGGCTTTTTTTCTGAACGAGAACTAATATTAATGGATAATTTTATGAATAATACAGATTTTCTTAATTTGTATATTGCGACCCTTATCACTGGCTCTGTTTTATCTTTGGAAAGAAATGTTTTGATAAAGTCTTTTTTAGGATATATTCCTGCTATTTTAGGGGGATTGCTAGGGGCTTCTTTATTGGGGATTTTGGGTGGTATGATTTTTGGAATTACCCCTATCGAAATTATTATTCAATACGTTCTTCCTATTATGGGAGGAGGAAATGGCGGTGGGGCAGTACCCCTATCTGAGATCTATGAAGCAACTACAGGGATTCCCCGAGATGTTTATTATTCTAAAGCGATTGCTATTCTCACGATGGGGAATATTTTCGCAATTATTGGGAGTGCTTTATTAAAGAAAATTGGGAATTTATACCCTAACCTTACAGGATATGGAGTATTAATGAAAAACCAAAAAGATCTTGATAGCCAACAGGAGAAAGTTTTTTTTACAGCACAGGATATAGCAATTAGCATTTTCTTAGTGGCAGTGATCTATACCTTTGCAGGAACAATCACAAAATATATTGGTACTTTTGGAACGGTAAAAATCCATCAATTAGCGTATATGGTGCTTACTGTTATTCTTTTAAATGTATTTGGAGTTGTTCCCACTCCTGTTCGCGTTGCTCTCCAAAAAGTACAGGGATTTTTTACTAAACAATTTTTGTGGGTTTTAATGATTGGGGTAGGGATTGTTTTTACTGATCTTCCAAGCCTTATGGCTACTATTAATCTAACCAATGTTGTACTTTGTATGTTTATCATTACAGGAACGATTATTGGATCGGGATTGACGGGTATGCTCGTAAAATTCTATTTTGTAGAAACAGCAATTACTGCAGGTTTGTGTATGGCTAATCGTGGTGGTTCTGGAGACATTGAATGTTTAACGGCAGCTGATCGTATGTCCTTAATGCCTTACGCACAAATTTCTTCTCGTATTGGAGGAGGGATAGTTTTAGTGATTGCAAGTTTAGTATTTGGGTTATTTGTACAGTAATCTATTTTTACCAAAGGAGTGTATATAATGATCGGTGTTGCAGGCAATGAAAAAGATGATGCTCGGATTACCGTAGATCTTTCCTACAAAAAGGGAATTACTATAGAAATAATTTCTAAAATGAAAAATTTATTTGAGGGACAAGTTGTAGCTCTTATTACTGAGACGCTAAACGAATTGGCTATAAAGAACGCCAAGGTTGTTTATGAAGATTTTGGAGGATTAGATTTTGTAATCCGAGCAAGAATTAAAAGTGCTGTTCGTAAAGCGAAAGAGGTGTTGTAATGGAAAAATTATATCGCTCTTGGTTATTTTGCCCAGCGAATAATCCAAAACTACTGTATTCCTCAGTAAATTTTTCCCCTGATGCTATTATTTTTGATTTGGAAGATGCTGTCCCTGTAGACGAAAAAGAAGATGCTCGAGATTTGTTGGTTGAAGCTTTGCGAACAGTAGATTATAAAGATATTTTAGTACTTGCTCGTGTAAACCCTTTATACACTCCTTTTGGTATAAAAGACATTCAAATGCTTGTTCCTGCAGGATTACGTTATATACGCTTTCCTATGTGTGATTCTATAGATCAGGTTAAAGAATTAGATCAGCTATTGACAGAAATAGAAAAAGAGTATAGAATACCTATAGGTAGTGTAAAAATAGCAGTAGCATTAGAAACACCAAAAGGAGTATATAATGCTTTATCTATCGCTCAAGAAGAAAGAGTTTTTGCTCTCTCGTTAGGAGCAGAAGATTTTACCCGTACCCTGGGAGCAACCCGTACTACAGAAGGTAAAGAGCTGGATTATGCACGGGCTAAGATTGTTTTAGAGGCTAATATTGCAGGAGTACTTGCTGTTGATACGGTGTGGTCGATGTTAAATGATTCCGAAGGTTTTAAAAAAGAGGTTCTTCATATTAAAAATATGGGATTTTCTGGCAAGGCTTGTATCCACCCGTCTCAAATTGAGGAAGTTCATAAAATTTATACACCGAGTACCGAAGAGTTAGAAAATTCTCTTAGGATTCTAGAGGCGGCGAAACACCATGGGATCGAAAACGGTGGGGTAATCAAATTAGATGGTAAGATGATTGATATTCCTTTGATCGACAAAGCCGACCGTATAGTCAAACTTGCAAGAGCTGCAGGAATGATAGAGAGGGTTCATTAGATGCCAGTGAATAAAGCTGGAATTAACCTTCCAGAATATATCGAAGGATATGGAATTGTTAAGCCGTATCAAGGAGCTTTTTCTCCAGTATCGGTAGAATGGAAAAAACCTATCAAAGGTGCCGTTTCATTTTCTCGAGAAGATAAAATCGTCGATAGTTTAGAAGAAGCTATTAAAAAATCAGGCTTGAAATCAGGAATGACTATTTCATTTCATCATCATTTACGTGATGGTGATGGGGTGATGATCCGTGTAGTTGCACAAATAGCCGAGATGGGTATTAGAGATATTCATATTAATTCTTCTTCATTTACTAATGCTCATGAAGGAATTTTAGAATATATCAAACAAGGTGTTATCACAAAAATCTCGACTTCTGGGCTTAGAGGGAAAATGGCAGAAGAGATTTCTAAAACAGGTATTTTACCTAATCCTATTGTTTTTAGGACGCACGGTGGGCGTGTTCGGGCTATAGAGTCTGGAGATATTCATATTAATGTTGCTTTTATTGGTGCTCCTGCCTGTGATAAATTAGGAAATATGAACGGTCATGAGGGTGCTTGTGCTTTTGGAGCAATGGGTTATCCTATGGTTGATGCTCAATATGCAGATGTTGTAATTGCTTTAACAGACAACCTAAAACCCTATCCACTTTCTGATATTTCTATTGATCAGACTTACGTAGATTATGTTGTGTTGGTGGATACTTTAGGCGATCCTACAAAAATAGCTAGTGGAGCGACAAGAATTACCTCTAATCCTTCAGAATTGTTTCTTGCAAAAAAAGCAGCAGATGTGTTGATTGCCTCAGGATTGATTCGTACAGGATTTTCTTTTCAAGCAGGAGCGGGGGGAGCAGCCTTAGCGGTATGTCGTTACCTAAGAGAATATATGGAAATCTATGGTATTAAAGGAAGTTTTGCTTCTGGTGGTATTAATGCCTATCTCGTAGAATTGTTAGACGCTGGTCTTTTTGAAACTTTAGTTGATGTTCAGACATTTGACGGTACGATTGCTGATTCCATAAAAAAACGCCCCAATCATATAGAAATGTCTGCCTCAATGTATGCCAATCTTTATAATAAATCTTGTGTTGCTCATCAATTGGATATAATGATTCTTTCTGCGACTGAGATTGATTTGGATTTCAATGTGAATTCACTTACAGGATCTCATGGGATGATTATGGGAGCGGTGGGTGGAGCGCCAGATACTGCTGCTGGTGCGAAGTGGACGGTCATGGTTGTTCCAGCGATGAGGAAACGGCTTCCTATTGTTGTTGACAAAGTTACTCATATTGTTACTCCTAATGAAACAGTAGATGTTTTAGTAACAGATATGGGAATCTGTGTCAACCCTAAACGACCTGATATCTTAGAAACATTAACAAAACATCGTATTCCTATTTGCGATATTAAAGGATTATACCACAATGTTCAAAAACTAACTGGGACTCCAAAAAAAATAGAATATACCGATAAAATAGTGGGTATTATTGAATATAGAGATGGCACTGTATTAGATGTGATCAAACAAATTAAATAATAAATGTAGGAGGGAAATTTGAATACGATTCATATTACCGAAACAGTTCTTCGTGATGGACATCAGTCTTTATTGGCGACGAGAATGTCTACCGAAGATATGCTTCCTATTATAGAAAAAATGGATGAAGTTGGTTATCGCTCTCTTGAAGTATGGGGAGGAGCAACTTTCGATGTTGCGATGAGATTTTTAAATCAAGATCCTTGGGAACGACTTAGAGAGATCAAAAAACGGGCAAAAAAAACCCCCCTTCAAATGTTACTAAGAGGACAAACTTTAGTAGGGTATCGTCATTATGCAAATGATACGGTAGATTTATTTGTTCGGAAAGCTATCGAAAATGGGATTGATATTGTACGTATTTTTGATGCTTTAAACGACATTAAAAATATTAAAGCCCCAATAGAGGCAGTTAAAAAGTATGGTGGTATTGCTCAAGTTGCTCTATCTTATACGATTAGCCCTGTCCATTCTGTTGAGTTTTTTGTTGATTTGGCAAAACAGTATCGTGATCTGGGAGCTGATGAGATTGCGATTAAAGATATGGCAGGGATTCTTCTTCCAGAAGTTGGTTATCAATTAGTTTCTGCGATAAAAAAAGAAATGCCTGATATACCAATTGTTGTCCACACCCACGAAACCGCAGGTATTGGTTCAATGCTTTATTTAAGAGTTATAGAAGCGGGAGCTTATGTTATTGATACTGCTATTTCTTCTCTTGGTGGGGGATCAGCACAGCCCGTAACGGAAAGTATGGTAAAAGCACTAGAAGGAAGTACCCGTCCTTCAACTTTAAATCAAGAATTGTTATCCGAAATTGCTGAATATTTTAAAGGAATCCGTACCAAATATTTAGAGCAGAATCTTATCAATATTCAATCGTATTTTACTGAACCTAAACTCATTGAGTACCAGCTCCCTGGAGGTATGCTCAGTAATCTTGTATCTCAGCTTAGTTCCCAAAATGCCATTAATCGTTATGAAGAAGTATTACAGGAAATTCCTAAAGTCCGAAAAGATTTTGGATACCCAGCACTGGTTACACCACTGAGTCAGATTGTTGGGACGCAGGCAGTGATGAATGTTCTTTTAGGAGAACGTTATAAAATTTGCTCTAAAGAAGCTAAAGATTACATTCAAGGATTTTATGGAAAAAGTCCTGTTCCTATTACTTCAGAAATTATGAAAACTATCTGTGGAACAGATGAGTATTATACAGGCTCTCCTGCAGATTTAGTTGCTCCAGAGATAGAAGAGGCTCGGAAAACTTATGTAGATTTGGTTGATAATGATGAAGATCTCTTATCTTGTATTTTATTTCCTCAGATAGCCAAACCTTATTTGGAATCTAAAAAAAAGAAAGATGTGATTGAAGTTGATGTCATAGAAATTATTTAAAGGAATATAATATGTTTGGAAATACTATTACTCTTGTAGAAACAGGGTTAATTACTCTTATTGGGTTGATGACGGTTTTTTGTGTTCTAATTTTACTTATTGGAGTTCTTTTATTATTTCGATTTATTCCAGGAGCTTCTGTGGTATCAAAAGTTTCTATTCCGATCCTTGCTTCTCCAGCTTCAGTTGTTGGAGTGGAAGACATTTCTCCATTACATAAAGCGATTGTTATCGCAGCAATTTTAGAAAGTTTGAACACGGAGACACCTCAACACATTATAGGGATTCGTAGAATTCAACAAATTTCTTAAAAATACATAAGTAAAATGAGAATAATCTCTTGTGGGCTTTATTAATTGTACCTACAGTATAAAAATATTAAGGAAGATTAGCATGGCAAAAACTTATCAAGTCAAGGTTAGTGGGCAGATTTATGAGGTAGAAGTAGAATTTTTATCGGAATCGGGTTCTTCTATTACTCATACACCAACACCATCTACTCCAGTAAGCACACCTGCTACTACGGTGGTAGTAGGTAAAGGTGAGGGAGTTATAGCACCGATGCAGGGAAATATTTGGAAAATTCTGAAAAAAGTTGGTGATACAATTAAAGCTGGGGAAACGATTTTAATTTTAGAAGCCATGAAAATGGAAAATAATATTGTGTCTCCTAAAGATGGGACGATTGTTTCTTTATTAGTTAAAGAAGGAGACACGGTAGAAAGTGGAGCAACTTTGGTTGAGATTTCTTAGGAGTACGTCATGCAGGAATTACTATTAAACTTATATCAGACAACAGGGCTGGCGATGATGACTCTTGGGTCTTTTGGAATGATTGTTGTAGCATTGATTTTATTATATTTAGCGATTTCAAAAGGATATGAACCATATTTGTTATTACCGATTGCGTTTGGAATGCTCTGGGTGAATCTACCAATGACTCCCCAAGAAGGGATCATGGAACCTAATGGTCTTCTTTATCATCTTTATCAAGGTATTAAATTAGGAATTTATCCTCCACTAATTTTTTTAGGTATAGGGATGCTCACAGACTTCGCTCCCTTAATTGCGAATCCTATGAGCCTCTTATTAGGGGCAGCCGCCCAAGTAGGGATTTTTGGTGCTTTTTGGGCCTCTGTTATTTTTGGTTTGACAGGGCCAGAGGCAGCTTCTATAGGGATTATTGGTGGTGCTGATGGTCCCACCGCCATTTATTTAACTTCTCAACTTGCACCTCATTTATTAGGACCTATTGCGGTTGCTGCTTATTCTTATATGGCCTTAGTTCCTATTATACAACCTCCTATTATGAAGTTTCTTACAACAAAAGAAGAACGATTAATCAAAATGGAACAGCTACGGATTGTTTCTCAACGGGAAAAAATTCTATTCCCAATTATTGTAACGATCCTTGTGGTGTTATTAGTACCCTCTGCGTCGCCGTTAATTGGAATGTTAATGCTTGGCAATCTTTTTAAAGAAAGTGGTGTTGTTCCTAGTATTGTTGAACATGGAAAAAATGCATTACTCTATATTGTTACAATATTTTTAGGAGTAACGGTGGGAGCAACGGCAAACGCTTCAACATTTTTGTCGGTAGTAACTCTTAAAATCATCGCTATTGGTTTATTAGCTTTTATACTTGGTACGATAGGTGGAGTATTACTTGGTAAATTAATGTGTTTTTTGAGTGGTAAAAAAATTAACCCTCTTATTGGTGCTGCCGGAGTAAGTGCTGTACCTATGGCTGCTAGGGTTGTTCAAAAAGTTGGTGCTGAGGAGGACCCTACGAATTTTCTTTTGATGCATGCTATGGGGCCTAATGTAGCTGGAGTAATTGGTTCAGCAGTGGCTGCAGGAACTTTACTAAGTCTATTTAAATAAATTTTTCTTTTTATAGAGGGGAGATATTTTGACAAAAATATCCTATTATGCTATACTTGGGCTTGTAAAGGAGGGGAAAGATGTTTGTTACGATTATACAAAAAATTTCATTATATGCAGTGCCCTTGATTATTTTATTAATTCCGTTATATGCATTATTATTTAAAAAGGTCAAAGTTTATGAAGTATTTGTCGAAGGGGCAAAAGAAGGTTTTGATACGGCTATACGGATTCTCCCGTTTTTATTGGGGATGTTAGTTGCAATAGGGATTTTAAGAGAATCTGGTATGATGGATTTATTAATCGAAACAACTCGTCCTATACTGGCTATTGTCGGATTCCCTAGTGAATTACTCCCTATTTTTATTATGAATCCTATTTCTGGAGGAGCAGCACGAGGAGTTTTATTAGATATTTTTAACGCTTATGGTCCAGATTCCTTCTTAGGAAGGGCAGGGTCTGCTATGTTTGGTTCTACGGAAACAACCTTGTATGTGTTAGCAATTTATTTTGGTTCCATTGGTATTAAAAAATCTCGTCATGCTGTGGCTGCAGGGTTTACCGCTGATATTGCAGGGATGATTTCTGCGGTTTTAATAACCTCACTAGTATTTGGTAGTATGTAGGAGAAAGATATGATAAATTATATATGGATGAGTTTTATTGTTGTTGGAGTTGGAGTATCAATTTTCACAGGCAATGTGCAAAAGGTTACGGATGCCAGTATTGAATATTCTAAATTATCGGTAGAATTAGCCTTTGGATTGATTGGTACAATAGCTCTATGGTCAGGATTAATGAGAGTGGCAGAGGAAGCTGGTTTAGTTAAAGCTTTAGGGAAAGCTTTAAAACCTATTATGACCCGCCTTTTTCCTGATGTTCCTGCTGATCACCCAGCAATGGGAAGTATGGTTGCGAATATTGCAGCAAATATGTTTGGTTTAGGGAATGCTGCTACCCCTTTGGGACTACAGGCGATGAAAGATCTTCAGACTTTAACAGACGATAAAGAAACTGCTACTAATGCGATGGTGATGTTTCTAGCTATTAATACTTCTTCGGTAACCTTAATTTCTTCTAGTATTTTAGCGATGCGTGTTGCGGCAAACTCTAAAACTCCTACAGAAATGATAGGAGTAACCCTGCTAGCGACAACAATTTCAACCTTGGTTGCGATTATTGCAACAAGATGCTACCAAAAAATGAAAATTTTTAACAGATAAAAACGAAATAAGAAAGGGAGCTTTAATGTTCTCTTTCTTATTTAAGAAATAAGGGGTGTCAGTATGCAAATTGGTAAAAAAATTGTTCCTGGTGCTACGATTGGTATTACAGCTGTTTCTTCATCACTTTTGGATTTAGATAAGATAAAAATCGGAGCAGAATATTTAAAAAGCTTGGGCTATAAGGTAAAATTAGCACCCAATATTGAGAGAAATGACTTTTTTTTCCCAGGCTCTCCTCAAGTACGTGCAGAAGAACTAATGAAATTATTTTTAGATCCCGATGTTGATATGATTATGGCATTGAGAGGTGGATTTGGAGCAATTCAAATTTTGGATTTACTTGATTATGATATAATAAAAAAGAACCCGAAAGTTTTTGTAGGCTTCAGTGATTTGACTTCGTTACAGATGGCATTGTACCAAAGAGCCGATTTAATTACTTTCTATGGTCCTATGTTGAGTTCTAATTTTGCTGATCCTCAGCACTCTAAAATTACTGATCAATCGTTATTTTCTTTAGTATCAGGAGAAAATAAAACACTATCTTCAAAATTTGATATTCTAGTTGATCCAGTAAATCAAGTAGAGGGGAGAGTGTTAGGAGGTAATTTTATTACTTTTATGAGTTTGATGGGTACAAAATTTCAGCCTGATTTAAAAAATAGTATTCTGTTTTTTGAAGAGATTGATGAAAAAACTTATGCGTTGGATAGGGCTATATCACAATTATTATTAAACGAACAATTTTCTCAAGTGAAGGCTTTTATTTTTGGTGATTTTAATAACTGTACGACACGCAATCAGTATGAAGAAGATTTAAATACCTTAATTGTTAATCGTTTGAAGAAGCTAAATGTTCCTATTATCAGTGGTCTTCCTTGTGGACATTGTCATCCAATGATTACATTTCCTCTAGGATCTGAAGTTTGTATTGACCTTAGTCTTGGTACGATACAAACAGTTGATAGGCTTGTTCAATAGTGTATAAGGATCAGATTGCTCAAATCAAACAATGGCTTATAGAAGTACGAAGAGATTTTCATCAATATCCAGAATTGGGTTATGAAGAATACCGTACCTCTAAAAAAATCCAGGAATATTTAGAAGAAATAGGGTTGAAACCTCGTATTATAGCTAAAACAGGAGTAGTCGCTGATATTTTTGGTGAAGATTCTCATATCACTATTGCCTTGAGAGCAGATATGGATGCTTTACCGATCTACGATCAAAAACAATGCCCCTACGCTTCAAAGAACCCTGGTATGATGCATGCCTGTGGACATGATGCCCATATGACAATTTTACTAGGAGTTGCACGTATTCTGTCTCAATCTCGTCCTCCTTGTAATATTCGCTTAATGTTTCAGCCAGCTGAAGAAACAGATGGAGGGGCTTTACCAATGATTGAAGAAGGGGTCTTAGAGGGAGTACAAGGGGTATTAGGCTTACATGTTGATTCGGAGTTACCGATTGGTCAGATTGCAATTAAATATGGGGCGATGAATGCTTCCTCTGATATGATTACTATAGAGTTATTTGGTAAAAAAGGTCATGGTGCATATCCGTCAGAGGGAGTAGACGCTGTTGTTATGGCTGCAAGCGTGATCCAGAATCTTCAAACAATTATTTCTCGTAATATTGATGGACGTTCTTCGGCAGTGCTTTCTTTGGGGATGATCCATGGAGGAACTGCTCGTAATATTATTGCAGATTATATAAAAATTGAAGGGACGATTCGTACCTTAGATCCAGATCTTAGAGAGTACATTAATACAAGAGCGGAAGAAATTGTGATTTCTACTGCAAAAATGTTTGGTGGTAAGGGAAAATACCTTAGAAAATATGGCTATACCTCTTTGATAAATTATGACAGAGTTGTAGATCTTATTAGAGAAAGTGGAGAAATGATTCTAGGTGAAAAAAATGTTTTAATCAAAGCTCAAGCGAATATGGGGGTTGAGGATTTTGCTTATTTTGTTCAGCAGTGCGAAGGAGCATTTTTTTATTTAGGGACGGCAAATCAAGAAAAAAATATTATGAGTGGAGGGCATACAGAAAATTTTGATATTGATGAAGATGCCCTTCTTATAGGGATAGAAATACAGCTCCAAAATATTCATAATTACTATGCTCTTTTAAATAATAAATAAACTGAAGATATACCATCACACATAATTGTGGGTATTATTTACCTAGTTAAAAGAGGAGTAATAGTAGATTTTGACAGAGAGATTGATTGAATGAAAATAAAAAATATGCTATACTATTTATTATAGTAATAAATTTTCCGATTTATTTTTAAAGGCTTTTAAAATGAAGCTTACTTAATAGTAAAATTAGGACTCTAATCTTACTACATTATTATATATTTCTTAGAGTAGGGATTTTTTATGAAAAAAATTATATTGGTAGTTCTTTTATTTTATACAGGATGTACTCTAGATGTTGAATTAGAAAAATCTATATCTCCAGAAGTTTTATCTTCAATAAGTGGGCGAATGTTTCGTATTTCTGTAAAAAAATCATTTATATTTTTAGCTGAAGATGAGTCTGTATTTATTATGACTAGAGGTTCATCAAGTATGGAATCTGTTAATTCTTTATATATGCTCAAAGATGGGGTAGACGATGGTGATATTGTTTCGTTTCGCTTAGAAGGAGCACACTCTGATAATGGTAATTATATTGCCGTACTATTTCATCAAAAAAATCCTGATAAAATCAGTATTTCTGTTCAAAAAAATCGAGATCAGGCGATTACAGCTGTTCAATTTACTCAAGATATTACAGGAGAATCTCAAATACTTGAGGGTCTAGTGATCCGTAGTCCCGGGATGTTTATGTTACAGGAGTTTAGTCCTATTGTCAAACCTCCAGATTATCAGAGTTATATTTGTATTACAGATGTTATAACAGCAACGAATGCTATTCCCAATCTTAATGCGATTGTTACGATAATCGATCGAGTGGGGGGAGTAACTCGTAGAGAATTAGATTTTTTAACCAATATTACAGCTACAATGCCCATCTATAGTTTTTTTGCTGTTGAAGATCTAGGAGCTGGGCCAGTACAAGTAACAAGACTTTGGGGAGCTGTTGTTGATGTAAAAAATGACCGATTGCAAATTTTAGAAAGTCAGATTGTCGATAATATTCCTACAAAAGATCAGATCTTTACCTTTGAGCAAAGATTACGTGAGGTAACAAGCTGGGAATATAAATTTTCGAGCTCATTATAAATAAAAATAAATAAAATATTTGAAATAGGTCTTGACAAAATAAAAGAAAAACAGTATAATATACGTACTATTTTACGGGGTATAGCGCAGTTCGGTTAGCGCACCTGTTTTGGGAACAGGGGGTCGTAGGTTCGAATCCTACTACCCCGAAGTAAGATGATGTGGATGTGCCTGTAGCTCAGCTGGATAGAGCATCGGCCTTCTAAGCCGCTGGTCACAGGTTCGATTCCTGTCAGGCACGATATGGTGGATATAGCTCAGTTGGTTAGAGCACCGGATTGTGGTTCCGGGGGTCGTGGGTTCAATTCCCATTATCCACCCATTGTATGCGCCCATAGCTCAGCTGGATAGAGCGCCGGACTTCGAATCCGTAGGTCGTAGGTTCGAATCCTACTGGGCGTGAGTGGTGAAAATGCCATCGATAATTTTTTTTATCAAATGCGAGAGTGGTGGAACTGGTAGACACGCTAGATTTAGGATCTAGTGCCTAAAAGGTGTGTGGGTTCGAGTCCCACCTTTCGTAAGATTTTGCAAAAAATAATTTTTTTTGCGGGAGTAGCTCAGGGGTAGAGCATCGCCTTGCCAAGGCGAGGGTCGAGGGTTCAAATCCCTTCTCCCGCTAGATACCGTCCTTAATAGGACGGTATTTTACAATAGAGGTACTTTTATGAAACAAATTCTTATTTTACGAACGAAATATCCTTCTAATACAAGCCTGAGAAAAGGAAAATTAATTGCTCAAGGGGCACACGCCTCTGTTTCTGCTATTTTTGATGGTTTATCTAAGGAAACTACAAAAACACATGTGGAAAATTGGCTGGCACAAGGCCAAGCAAAAATAGCAGTATATGTCCAGTCTGAAGAAGAATTACTAGAGTTATGGGCACAGATTAAATCTACAGGTTTAGCGTGTTCGCTTATTAGAGATGCAGGTAAAACGGAGTTTGGAGGAGTTCCAACTTTAACTGCTATTGGCTTTGGTCCTGCTCCAACGGAATTAATTGATCCGATCACTCGTCATCTCCCTCTCTTATAGTATTTAATAGATTATAGTGATTAGCAATCCTTATAGGAGTGTACTAATTTTTAGAGCAATCAATAGTCTACTCGATTTTCAATACGAGTAATACTCTAAGATTTATCTTCTTCTAAAAAATATCCACTTAATTTTTTCTCTTTCTGTTCAAAAAAACAATCTAAAAAAAATAATAGTCTATCTAATAAACTAATGGATGATTATTGGCAAATATTTTTAGTTGCTATAGAATATAATAAGATCAGTAATAAAAAATAAACTGATTTTTTTATTACCGATATCAAAGATTGATTCTTAGTAAAGTTAGGAAAATACTTGAAAAAAAAATGTAATCTTGTTATAATAGTACAATAAATAATATTTAAATATTAAGGAAAAATTATGGTTCGTACTCGTTTTGCACCGTCTCCTACTGGGCATATTCATGTAGGGAATGTTCGTTCTGCGTTTTTTGCTTGGCTTTTTGCTCGTAGTCAGAATGGTAGTTTTATTGTTCGTATTGAAGATACCGATCAAGAACGATCGGAAGCGGAATACACAGAGTTATTACTCAATGATATTGAGTGGCTTGGCTTAGATTGGGACGAAGGGCCAAGGGTTGGGGGTAAATATAGACCTTACTTTCAGATAGAAAGAGGATATATTTATCAAGAATATACTCAAAAACTTCTCCAAAGTGGTCATGCCTTTAAGTGTTATTGCAGTGAAGAAGAATTGACGGCAGAACGTAATCTTGCCGAACAAGAGTCTCGGCCTCCTCACTACAATGGGCGTTGCCGTCATTTGACCCCAGAGCAAGAGCAAGCTTTTGAATCTGAGGGTCGTATTCCTGTAATCCGATTTAAAGCTTACCAACAAGATTTTACCCTTCATGATATGATTAAAGGGGATATTATTTTTCCAAAAGGTATGGTGGGAGATTTTGTTATTGTTCGTGCAAATGGTATTCCTGTTTATAACTATGCAGTGGTTGTTGATGATATTACGATGGAAATTACTCATGTTCTTCGCGGTGATGAACATTTATCTAATACCGTACGTCAGCAGATGATTTATAAAGCCTTAGATATACCTGAACCTAAATTTGGTCATATGGCACTTGTCTTAGGGGAAGATCGTAAAAAACTCTCCAAACGTCATGGTGCTACTAGTATTGATGAATTTCGCCGTCTAGGTTATCTACCTGAGTCTCTTTGTAATGCTTTAGCTTTATTGGGTTGGTCTAGCCCTACTACTGAAGAGATTATGCCGATCAAAAAAATTATAGAACTATTTTCTATTGATCGAGTGTCTCCTTCACCTAGTGTTTTTGATTTCAAACGCTTAAATTGGATTTCTAAACATAATATTGCCCACGCTGATTTAGCTCGTATTGTGGATCTTTGTATTCCTTATTTAGATAAGCAATATGATCTAAGTGATCGTAGTTATCTTACTTCTGTTATTGAAATTGTGAGAGGAAACTGTAATCATCTTTCCGAAATTACAGATTACGTAGATTATTTTTTTACAGAAGATTATCAGATTGAGCAGGAAATACAAGAGTTGTTAGGACTTGAAAATACCAAAAATGTTGTAGAGGCTTTTAAACGAGCTTTAGAAAAAGAACAACGACCTATTAATAAAGATATTTATAAAGAATTAACAAATATTGTTAAAGAAGAAACAGGCTTTAGTGGTAAGAATCTCTTTATGCCAATTCGAGGAATCTTAACAGGAAAAACTCATGGGCCTGAGATGTTTTTGGTACTTCCTGTCCTTGGTAAACAAAGAGCGTTAAATCGTTTATCACGATTTTAAGGAGTTTATGATGATAGATATTATTTTATCTATTTTATTATTGATGATTATTTATATAATTTGGAATATGCAACAATTATTCTTAAGGTATTTTATCTTAACAGCTAAGTTGGCACGTCCAATAACTATTTCTTTAAAAGTTATTTTGGAATATTGTCTTGAAAGATTACGGAGATTTTTTCATTTTATTACTCGGCTATTAACGCGTAATAATAGTATTTTTAGAGGAATACAACGTAATCACATAGAAAGATTACAGAATCAACTCCAACTCATTGTTATTGAGGCTTAATGTATGGGTGTTTTATATGAAAAATCACTAGCTTTATGGGATCTTTACCAAGAAGATAGGGGGTATCTTTGATCTCGATCAAGATATTCAAAAGTTAGTAAATCTAAAGAAGAAGATTGAAGAACCTTTATTATGGAACGATCATCAAGAGATGAGTAAATTACAGTCTGCTATCTCACAGTTAGAAAAATACCTAGAGCCATGGTTTTTTTTAGAAAAATCATTACAAGAGCTACTAGAATATGTTCGCTTTGCTGAAGAGGAAAATGACGAAACGGCACTATTGGGATTAGAAAAAGAATATCTACAATATAGTACCCAATTAGAAGAATTAGAAATCTGTATCTTGCTTAATGAGGAAACAGACCATTGCGATGCATATCTCAATATCCACCCTGGAGCTGGAGGAGTAGAATCCCAAGATTGGGCAGAAATGCTTCTCAGAATGTATCAGCGTTGGGCTCAAAAAAAAGGCTTTGAAACCGAGCTTATTTCTTTCGAAACGGGTGAAGGAGCTGGGATTAAAGATGCCACTTTATTAATAAAAGGAACTTACGCTTTTGGGTATCTCTCTGCAGAAAATGGTATTCATCGTTTGGTTCGTCTATCGCCTTTTAATGCTCAAAATAAACGTCAAACTTCTTTTTGTGGAATTAGTGTTTCTCCTGCCCTTGATCATACTATTGAAATTATTATTGATGATAAAGATTTACGGATTGACACCTTTCGAGCAAGTGGTGCAGGTGGTCAGCATGTTAATAAGGTTTCTTCGGCAGTCCGTATTACTCATATTCCTACAGGACTGTCGGCAAGCTGTCAAAGTGAACGATCTCAATTACAAAATAGAGACTCTACGATGAATATGCTCCGATCTAAGCTTTATAAATTAGAAAAAGAAAAACAAGAACAAGAGTTAGCTGAGAAATCTTTAGATCGTAAATCAGTAGAATGGGGTAATCAGATTCGGTCTTATGTATTTCAACCTTCTACAATTGTAAAAGACCATCGTACCAATACTGAAAAAAACAATGCTCAAATGGTGATGGATGGAGATATTGACGATTTTATGATCGCTTGGTTAAAAATGTTTAAAACAAAAAAATAATTATTAATAGGAGAATGATTTTTATGAAAGCTTTTATTTTTGCTGCTGGATACGGGACGAGAAATTTACCAGCTTCTAAAACCCTTCCAAAAGAGATATTTCCTATTTTTGATCGTACGGCAATTGATTTTATTTTAGATGAATGTGAAGAGGCTGGTATTACCGATTTAATAGTTCTCACTAGTCGGAGAAAAAAAATCTTAGAAGATTATTTTGATCGCGATCCTGAATTAGAATCTCTACTTGATAATGCTGGTAAAACAGAAGAATTGGTAAAAATAAAAAGAGCAACTCGTTTTAATGTAACATTTATTCGTCAACAAGAAATGAAAGGTACAGGGCATGCTTTGTTAACTGCAAAACCTTTATTAAAAGATGATGTATTTACTGCTTTTTTTCCTGATGATATTATTTTGAATCCTCATAAAGGGGGAGCAAAACAAGTAATAGAAGCTTACGATCAAACCAATCATTGTGTTCTAGGGGCTCGACAAGAGCTTATTAATCCTTCGGCTTATGGGGTTATAGAGTTTCATCAAAAAGATAATCACTCTTATGTAACACGTATTGTTGAAAAACCAAAACCTGAAGAAGTTAATTCTTCCTTGGTATCTGTAGGTCGTTTTGTCTACACCCCAGAATTTTTAGAAATCTTAGAAAAAGACTATCGTAACCACCAACAAGGAGAATTTTACCCTATGGGAGCAATGATGCAACTAGCTCAAGAAGAACGCCTCATTGTCCAAGCTTTGGAGGGTAAGGTGTTGGATATTGGTGATAATAGTACCTATCTAAGGACGATTTTAGAGTATGCCCATTCTACTCCAGAAGGAAAAAAAATCCTTGATGAGTTTATTAAGAATAAAAACTAATCTTCTATGATTATTAGAAAATATCTTGACCAAGATCGCTTGGATATTCAAAGATTAGGAGAGTTATTTACCTTAACTCCTTATGTGGTAGATCAAAAATTTCAGACTTTGAGTAACATAAGTATCCCTTTGTTAGTTGTCACCCAATTTCAAAATTCTAATATTCAAATTTATGTTGCTGTTGAGCAGAATAAAATTATTGCGTTTATTTCTTTTATTATCGAAAACGAATTTTCCTACTACACGGCATACCGTTGTGCTTCCATACTATTTTTAGCGGTTGATTCCAAGTATCAAAAACAAGGAATTGGCTCTTGTATGTTAGACTATGTATTTAAAGAGTGTCGTAAACAAAGAATTTCCATTGTTAGAGTAGGGACAGATCATAGCAATACTGCCCTCTCACTTTATCAAAAAAAAGAATTTCGTACTATTTTAATATGGAATATTTGTCGTATTTATCGCGATGAGATTCTTCTACCAAATGATAAAATCCCTTTAAAAACAAACCATCTTAATTTTGATCATTATCCTATGGAAGCAATTTTAAAACGCCCAGTACCTTGGTTTTATGAGCCGTTATTATCAAATGAAGGAGTACATCGTTTTTTGATTAAAAAAGTCAGGGACCAGCTATATCAAGAAAATATAAAATGGGTAAGCTCTCCTAATAGAGGGCTATCCCTTCTAATCAAACAAGATCATTTTAGAGAACAGTATTATGGGATTAAAGGAACTTTGTGGATACTTAACGATCTTTATGGAAATGATGGAAAAAAGCTATCTGAATTTTTAAAAACGGTCATTACTTATTTACCAGATATGGTTATGGCAGAATACTGGGTACCTAATCAAGACAAAATAACCCAAACTATTTTACATAATGCAGGAATGAAGATTGTATATCAAGGAATTTCTTTAGTAAAACAATTGTAATTCGCCCTAATTCCAATAAAAGAAAGCATCCGTTCTGGGTCTTTTCTTCGATGAGAAAAAAACAGAGGATTCCCTTGAGCGTCTTTAGAGCATAAAGTGCAATAAAAGCTTGGTCTAATATTTTCTGAGAGTGTACCAAAAGATAAGAGATCTTTGATCAGAATTTCTTCCATAGGAAGATATCTTTGTGTAGAAGAGATTTGAAATTCTTCTAAAATTTCTATACCGACCTCATAACAAGAAGCACAGATATGAGGACCGATTTGTATGATCAGTTTACTAGGATCTACTCCAAAATTATTAATCATTTTTTTTATGGTATTTAATGTAATCTGTTGTTTTAAACCTTTACGACCACTATGAACAATTCCAATACTAACTGTCATGGGATCATAAATAAACACAGGAATACAATCGGCAGTTGTTACCGCAATTAATTGATCTACTTGATTGGTAATTAAGGCATCTGCAGAACAGGAAAGAATATCTTGATTGATGTTTAAGGTTATATCAGAATGAATCAATCGAGCAGTAGTAATTGTTTTAATACGATAAAAATCTAACAGATATTGATGAAAGGTTGGTACAATTTTATTTTTGATCAAAGTATTGGAACAATTTCCATAAACTTTGGTAGTAATTCCTGCAATCAGTTCTGGAAAATCTTGAAAAAAATCAATGATCATAATTTATCCCTTTCTTACTTTCTTTTGAATAGTATAATTTAATATAAAGAAAAAATCTATATTTTAATTAAAGATGTTAAAATAAGGAAAGCGGAGTAATTGACAATTTATTAAAATTAAGTTATTATATATGATACGGAAGTCAAATTATTTAGGAGGCGTATACTATGAATCATAAAGTGAATCGTATACTGTTTTTTCTTTCTTTAGGGCTAGCTTTTTTTGCAGGCGTCTTTGTTAATAATATAAAGCAAGATTATCCAAAAGGTAATTTATTTGGTCAGGAATCAGTTGTTGATGATAATTATTTTCGCTATTATAATATGTTTCGTCAAGCATATAAAATCCTTCAAGAAGAATATGTCGATGTAGATAAAGTAGATTCAAAAACCTTATTATCTGGAGCAATTAAAGGGATGCTTTCTTCAACAAAAGATCCTTATACAGATTTTCTTAGTCCAGAAATAGCAGAAGAATTTGCGGCAAATCTGAATGCTACTTTCTATGGGGTAGGAATTCGAATCGAAATGAGACATAATTGGCTTACGGTAGTAGCACCTATTAGAGGTACCCCAGCAGCAGAAGCGGAGTTACAGGCTGGAGACCAGATTATTGAAATTGATGGAGAGAGTACTGCTGGGCTTACGTCTTTAGAAGCTGTTGGGAAAATCCGTGGTGTTTTAGGAACAGAAGTAAAATTAACAATCCTACGTAGTGGGGTACTTCAACCTTTTACCGTTTCTTTGAAAAGAGCAAAAATTGATATTGATACTGTCGAATCTGTAATGATTCCTTATGAAGATAAGAAAGTTGCTTATTTGAAAATTATAGAATTTGGAATCCCTACAGAAAAAGAATTTGAACAACAATTAAAAAAAATCTTAGCACAAAATCCTGACAGTGTTATTTTGGATGTTCGGAACAATCCTGGAGGATTACTTACGGGAGTTGCTAAAATTGCTGATATGCTTTTAGATGAAGGATTATTAGTATATACACGAGGTCGTATTACTTCCGAGAATTTTGAATTTCGGGCTAATCCTCGAAGTACTCTTATAAAAAAAGATATTCCTATTACTATTCTAGCAAATCAAGGATCTGCTTCAGCATCTGAGATTTTAGTAGGTGCATTAAAAGATACAGGACGGGGTAAAGTCGTTGGAATGAAAACTTTTGGGAAAGGATGTGTTCAAAAAACCTATCCTCTATCGGATGGATCTTTATTAAAATATACTATCGCTAAATATTATACTCCTGCGGGAAATGCCATTGCACATATTGGTATTAACCCAGATGTTACTGTTGGGATGTGGTACGATGAATTGACTGATGCACAAAAAACTAGTGTTATACAAATTCAAATGACAAATTATATAGTTGATTTGCTTCAACAACATAACAATAAACCTTCTAAAGAGGTAGTTGATCAATTATATCAACAAATTATTAAAGATGGGTATAGTATTCCTCGAAAAGTTTTAGATTTTATTATTATGCAACGACAAGAAATTGCTTCGGATAATATTTATAATCTTGATTTGGATATACAATTGGCAAAAGCTCTGGATGTGGCGGTAGAGGTTAGAGCCCCTGAGTATCAATACTTTCATGAGCCAAAAACTTTGGAAGAATTAAAAGAGATAGAAAAAAAATCTTTAGAAATTGCTGAACAAAAAGACAATCAGTAGGAGTTGCTATGCCTTGGTTTAATTCTAAAAAAACTATTGAAAAAAATAAAGACCAACTAATACACAAATGTAAGGAATGCCACAGTTCTTATTCGCGAGATGAATTATTACATAATCTTAAAGTTTGTCCTAAATGTGATTTTCACGAGAGAATGGCAGGAAGAGAACGTATAGAGTTTATTTTAGATCAATATTCTTTTAAAGAAACATATGCAGACTTGAGTTCTAAAGATTTTTTAGATTTCTTTGATGGGGAAGTGTTTTACGAAAATAAGTTAAAAATAACTCGTCAACAAAAACACCTTGTTGATGCTGTAGTAACAGGAGTTGGGACAATAAATAAAATTCGTATCTATATTGCTAGTATGGATTTTGAATTTATGGGCGGTAGTATGGGCTCTGTCGTGGGAGAAAAAATTACTAGGACTATAGAAAGTGCTACTAAAGAAAAAACGCCAGTGATTATTGTATCTGCCTCTGGGGGAGCTAGAATGCAAGAAGGTATAGTTTCTTTGATGCAGATGGCTAAAACTTCAGCTGCTTTAAAACGGCATAGTGACGCTGGTCTACTTTATATTTCCGTATTGACGCACCCTACTACAGGGGGAGTTTCTGCTTCTTTTGCGATGTTAGGAGATTTTATTGTTGCCGAACCTAAAGCACTAATTGGTTTTGCTGGTCCTCGAGTGATTTCTCAGGTGATCAAACAAAAACTTCCTGAAGGATTTCAACGCTCAGAATTTATTCAAGAGCATGGATTTGTCGATATTATCAGCCATCGTCATAATTTGAAAGCAATACTTTCAAAATTGATTTATTATACGAGTCCATAATGAGTATTATCCAAGGCAATGAAAGTGTTCAAATTCTTTCTGGATTAGTTGCTCAGAATTTGTTTAAATCATATGGAAAACGTTTAGTTGTTCGAGGGATCTCTGTGCATGTTCAAGCGGGAGAAGTGGTGGGACTCTTAGGTCCTAATGGAGCTGGGAAAACAACAACCTTTAGCATGTTAGTAGGATTATTACGACCTAATGAGGGTGAAGTCCTACTAGATGGTGATAATATTACCCATCTTCGGATGTATCAACGGGCAAGACGGGGTATTGGTTATCTTCCTCAAGAATTATCTATTTTTCGTAAACTTAGTGTTGAAGATAATATTAGATCAGTGTTAGAAATTCGTGGTTTAGACAAAGAAGAAATCAATCAGTCTGTAGAAACGTTACTTACAGAGCTGGGACTTCATAAAATTCGTAAACAATTAGGGTATACGCTTTCTGGGGGAGAAAAAAGACGAACAGAAGTTGCTCGAATTTTGGCAATTCAGCCTCGTTTTCTACTTATGGATGAACCCTTTACAGGGATTGATCCTATCGCCATTGCTGATATTCAACGCTTAGTCTTAGAGCTTCGTAGTAAATGGGGATTAGGGATTTTGATTACGGATCATAATGTCCGAGAAACGCTGAAAATTGTTGATCGTACTTATATTTGCTATGATGGTCGTATCTTGGTAAGTGGTACAGCACAGGATCTGGTCGAAAATGAAGAAGCACGCCGAACATATTTGGGAAGTGATTTTTCTATTTAAGAGAAATTCAAATATAGGGTATTTCATCAATCAACTCTTAAAATATTATGCATTGTTATTTAAAATAATTCCCTTATTCAAGAATTACACACTCTTTTGTTTCCCAAAAAAATCTCATCTTTTGAGTATTCCTATCAATCTAAAAAAAATTCTATTATCTTTATCATTGAGCAATATATTATCTTACAGTAAAAGCATATAAAAATTCGATAAATTGTTATATAAAATACTCCTTAATAAATCGAGAATGTCCAAGTATTTTTATGTTGATAAATATCTTTAGGGTGTAAAATTACAAGATCTCGGTATTTGGGCATATTAATACTATTAGGAGGAGCTTGAGTTTCTAAGCAGATTCCTAAGTGTTGCTGACAAAACTGATTGTGAGAAATGGGTGGCATTGTATTTGTTAAAAAATTTCCAGAATAAAATACGCAGGCCTTTTGATTACTTTGAATAGCTAATTGTCTTCTACTAAGCTTATCTCTTAGGAGGATGGGACTATTGTTAAGAAGAAAACAATGATCATACCCACCAGCGATCTGTAATTGAATATCTTTTGTGTGGAGATCTTGTTGGATTTCTTTAAAAGAAGAAAAATCAAAAGGATTTTGCTGGGTAGATAAGAGTTTTTCAGTAGGGATCATATTAGTATTTAATTCAAAAAAAGCATCGCTGTCTAATTGGAGAAGTTGTTTTGTGCCTAAAGATTTTCCAGCAGATAAATTAAAATAGCTGTGATTGGTAAGATTGAGAATAGTTGTTTGATCTGTTGTTGCTTTGATATACCATTCTAATGCATTGTCTTTTAATTGGTAAGTCAGAAAAATCTTAATGTTGCCTGGATAATTTTCTTCTTTATCTGGAGAATAGTAAGATAAAACAAGACGTGAATTAGTAAATTCTTCTTCGTGCCAAAGCCGTTTATCTAGTCCACTAAAGCCCCCATGTAAATGATTGGAGGAGGCATTTGTCGCTAGATGATACTCCTGTCCTTCCAACTGAAAAATACCATCTGGGATTCGCCCTGCTGATCTACCAGTAATGCAACCAAAATAAGGAATATTAGATTGATAAGAATGAAAGTTATCATACCCAAGTACTACATTTTCCCAAACGTTATGAATATTGGGGTAGAGAATTTCTTGAATAATACCGCCATAATTTAAAACAGAAACACTAAGATTACTATTTTGTATGGTATATTTATAAACGCTTTCTTGTTGATCGAAAATTTCTTTTTTTATGAAAGTCTCCTTTATGTGGATGAGAGCCAGCAATTAGTAAAATTGTCAAACTCTTCAGTATTTTTAAATACCCCACAATTTTCTAAGACTTGGCTATAAACTAATCCAATTTCTTGTTGTAGGATTTGATCAATATTTTGTTTGGTAAACTGGTACTTTGTTTTTAGGTGATCGAGCCATTCTTTGTGGGTATTTATTTCAGAGATCTCTATATTTTGGAGTAAATATTGTTCCATAAATTGGATTTCTTTTTTTAAACGCCCAGGTAAAATTGCTAATCCTAGAACTTCTATAAGGCCAATATTTTCTTTTTTGATATGGTGATATTCTGCATGAGGGTGAAAAACCCCTAGTGGGTGTTCTGTAGTAGTATAGTTGTTTCTTAGGGTGAGATATAGTTCGTATTTATCCTTATTCTTTCGTGCAATGGGGGTAATAGTATTATGAGGAGTATGATCGGTATGAGAAAAAATACCTAATGATGGATTATTATAACTTTTCCAAAATTCTAATAAAGAATGAGCATAATCTATGAGAGTATATTTATTACTAGAAGATAAAAGGATAATGTTAAGAGGCCATTTAAGAAGGGAGCATTCTATTGTATTGAGAGAATATTGTTTGAGAGGGAGAGCATAATTGAGAGGGAAAGTGTATCTTCCTGCTTGATAATGGTCGTGGGATAAAATAGAACCTCCGACAATGGGAAGATCGGCATTTGAACCGATAAAATAGTGGGGAAATTGATCTAAAAAGAGTAATAGATTTTGGAATGTTTTTTTGTTAATTACCATGGGTCGATGTTCAGAAGATAAAAGAATACTATGATGAGGATAGTAAATATAAGGAGAATATTGAAAATACCAACTCTCTTGATTGAGTTGAATTTCTATTAAGCGAAGATTTTGCCGTGCTGGCTGGGAAATATTTCCGACATAACCTTCGTTTTCTTTGCATAAGACACAAAGGGGATAGTCGTGTTGTATCTGCTGTGTTTGAGCGATTATTGCTAGAGGGTCTTTTTCTGGTTTAGAAAGGTTGATTGTAATTTCTAATGCACCATAAGGGGAATCGTAGTTCCATTGGATATTTTTTAGTATTCGTTGCATACGGATATAATTAATATCAATATTGTATTGGTAAAACCAATCAGTTGCTTTTTGAGTGTCTGAAAATTGTTCAAATATATTTTGAACGATTGAAGGAGTATTACAGAAAATCCCCATAATTTGAGTATCTAGTAAATCTGAAAAATCAGGGTGTAGAGATTTTAGGAGTCCCTGTTTTTCGGCCTGTATTAATAAAGGGGCTAAAATGGAATCAATATTATCTTGGACTTTTGGATTATCTGTATTAGAGACTAAGGGATTAGTGATAGATAATAGACCTGCTAGTGCATTAATAACATAAGGAACATCTCTTTTTGTTATGAGATTTTTATTTAAGGCATAGTTGATAATATTTTTAAACATCGTTTGATCCTAAAAATGATGTGCTCCGTCTTCTGCAGATACGGTATAAAATTGAGCATTTAAATGGGTTTTTTGTGCATATTGTTGTTGCGTAAATTCGATAAATGCTTCGATACTTGGGGTAGAAATAAGAGCGATACAACATCCTCCAAATCCAGCACCTGTCATTCTAGCTCCTAATACTCCTGGGTATGATTGGATAATATCAATAAGTGTGTCTAATTCGAGTCCTGTAACTTCATAATCATTTTTTAGAGAGAGATGGGAGGCGTTTAATAATGCCCCTAATAAAAAAATATCGTTATCTTGAAGACTTTCTAGGGCATACGATGTACGTTGGTTTTCACTCACTGCGTGTTTTGCTCTTTTGAGAATAATAGGGTCAGAAATAGACTGTTGATGTTTTTCAAATTGTGGTTCGGATAGCTCACAGAGATTATTTATTTGGATATGGGATTGGAGTATTTCCAATGCTTTTTCACATTCGGCTCTTCTTTCGTTATAGCGGGATTCATGAAGTTGGCGTTGTTTTTTAGAATCAATAATTACTAAACTATAAGCTCCTAGGTTAAAAGGCACATAAGTATATTGAAGGGTGTTACAATCTAATAGGATGGCGTGATCTTTTTTACCCATAGCAGAAGCGAATTGATCCATAATACCACAATTAACCCCTACGATGTGTTCTGCTTTCTGTGCGGTCAGAGCGATGTGGATTTGATCTAATGATAATTGATATAAACTATTTAGTGCATAAATAAGTGCCACTTCTAAAGAAGCAGAGGAGGACAATCCTGCTCCCTCTGGAATATTACCGTATACAATAAAATCAAACCCATGTTCTAAGGTGATATTATGTTGTTCATGAAGGGCTTTGATACTGCCTATTAGGAATTTATTCCAATTTGTTGATGGAGGAAGATCGGTTAGGGAAAACTCTAAAATACCTATTTCTGAAAAATTCATAGAATAAGTTCGTACCATTTGGTCTGTACGAGGAGAGATTACTAAAAATGTCCCCAAATTAATCGCTATAGGAAACACCTTACCTCCGTTGTAGTCAATGTGTTCTCCAATAAGATTGACACGTCCTGGAGCAAAGGTAAAAGTAAGATCTTGGTTATGCTGATATTGATTGAAAAATTCTTGAGTGAGCTTATGTTTGATTTCTAAAAAATTAATATCCATATATATACTCCTGTGCTCTATCTACTTGTTTTCTATATATTAGGCTAAAAATAAGTACCGAAGATTATCTCCTCAAGCTTATATTAAATATATCAATTATTATAACATACCCTTATAAAAAGTCAATCAATATATTGAATTATTTAGTATGAATAATTTAAAGAGCACGTTGACATACTAAATATACTTGTTATAATATGAAATAAAAATATTTAATACTAAAGGAGATCTATATGAAAAAACTATCTTTGGGAGTGATTGTATTACTCGTTAGTTGTGGTGCAAATCAAACAGGAGAAGGGAGCAAATTTGGTATTGCTTTGTATAAATTTGATGATACTTTTGTTTCTAGTGTGAGAACAGTAATGGAAAATCATAACAAAATGGGTACTTCTGTTGCTTATTTACATTTTGTAGATAGTCAAAATCAGCAGCCAACGCAAAATGATGCTATTGATACTTTTATTATTGAGGGTTATGATGGTCTTGGTGTTAATATGGTAGATCGTACTGCTGCTTCTGTAATTATTAGCAAAGCCAAAGAAGCAGATATTCCTGTTGTATTTTTCAACAGAGAAC
>JBOFHK010000002.1:0-208628 GCA_051649605.1 Brevinema sp.
AATAGACCACATCATCCCCAAAGCCAAAGGAGGATCAGATAACGAAGATAATCTACAATTACTCTGCACTTCCTGTAATTCCATTAAAGGCGATCGACCAATGGAATACTTAGTAGGTAAGATTTTTGAAATAAGAAAATTATTCTATAAATAATTTTTACCTAGATAGTGTATTCAAATCAATATATTCATAACTGTATAAGATTGGTGATAATAAAAACTAATAAGTAGGCAATCGCATGAAATTTTATAACTCTTTATCAAAACAATTAGAAGAATTCCCAAAAAAGCCCCATATTTCCATCTATTCTTGTGGGCCTACCGTCTACGACTACGCCCATATTGGTAATCTAAGGACATTCCTATTTGAAGATCTTCTCATCCGTACCCTTAAATCTGCCAAATATACTATATCCCATACACGAAATATTACTGATGTCGACGATAAAACTATTGAACGTTCTCAAGCTCAAAATATCTCTCTTAAAGAATTTACTACACAATATAGTACAGCTTTTTTTGAAGATCTGAGTAATCTCTCTTTTGACCAAAGTTCAACTGCTTATCTAAAAGCAACCGATTATATTCAAGATATGATCCAACTTATCGAAGAATTAATATTCCATCAATACGCTTACGAAAGTACAGACGGAGTTTATTTTAAAAGTTCTGCCTACAAAGATTATGGAAATTTTGCAGGGTTGGATTTAGATAATCTTAAAGAGGGTGCTTCCTGTAGTAATCTTGATTTTCAAAAAGAAGATCTTGGCGATTTTGTCCTTTGGAAAAAAAACAAAGGAGAATCTGTTTTTTGGGAGAGTCCTTGGGGAAAAGGGCGTCCAGGTTGGCATACGGAATGTGCCGCAATGGTACGTCGACAATATTCAGAAGGTTTAGATATTCATACTGGGGGCATCGACCTCTTATTTCCTCATCATGCCAACGAAAAAGCCCATTGTGAATGCCTCTCTCAAAAGCCTATGGCAAAATTTTGGCTGCACGCGACCCATTTACTGGTAGATAACAAAAAAATGAGTAAGAGCCTCAATAATTTTTATACGGTGCGTGATCTTGCCAATCAAGGATTTGATTATAAAAGTATCCGATTTTACTTACAGACAGGAGCACATTACCGATCACCACTCAATTTTACTTTGGAAGGTCTCAAAGGGGCAAGCACAGCTCTTAAAAGAATTAATAATTTCATTCAAGACCTAGATCCACAAGCAGAAGGAGAGCGATACCCTCTGAGAGAAAAATTTGAATCTCACCTTCATAATGACCTCAATATCTCAGGAGCAATAGGAGAAATTTTTACACTCATTAACAATTATTATAATGGTATTTCATACCATACTAACCATATTTTGGAAGAGCTAGTCGCTCTCAATCAAATTTTAGGTGTCCTTGAGTTTCCTAGTAAAGAAAACCTTGACGAAGCAATTTTAGAATTACTAAACCAAAGAACTCTTGCCCGTCAAGCAAAAGATTGGAAAGAGTCCGACCGACTAAGAGACAAGCTACTAAAACAAGGAATCGAAGTGAGAGATACCAAAGAACAAACAACAATTAGGAAGATCTAATGAAATTTATTATTACTATTCTTGTCGCTGGATTAGTAAGTAGCTATTGGTTTGTTTTCAAAGCCACAAGCTCTCCCTCAATCCAACGAATTGTCGCTTTATCACCAGCACACAGCCAGTTTATCAAATATCTGGAACTCACAGAAAAACTTATTGCTATTTCTAGTTTTGACACTGATCCTCTCATGCAAAATAAACAAAAAATCAGCGGGGGAGTTACCGTACAAGAAGAAGAAATCTTAAAACTCAATCCTGATCTGGTATTGATTGGGGATTTACAAAACAGCTCCGAATACACAGAATTTTTAGATTCCTATCAGATTCCTAGTTTGGTCTTAGAAACAAAATCTCTACAGAATATAAAAGATTCTCTTAGCGATCTTCAAAAATTATTTCCAGACACTGCCGATCTTGTCTCTCGTTATCAACAAGAATATGATACAATAAAACAAACTGTACCCAAAAACCGACGAAAAGCTTTCGTAATTATTGCGATAGATCCTATCTACTCCATATCCACCAATGACTATTTAAGCGAAGTTTATCAATGCAGTGGATGGGATAGTGTAGTACATACCAAAAGTCCCTACCCTATTATATCTGAGGAGTACCTTTTAAGCTTAGGGAAAGTTGACGATATTATTATTTCGGCATTTCTCACCAATGAACTCGCTTATATTAGTAATATTCAGAAGAAGATCCAAGCAGAAAATATTTTAGTAATTACCAATAGAGGTATTGAGCTTCCTTCTCCTTATCTCTTAGAGATAATAAAAGAGCTTCGGATACTCCAAAGCTCTTTATAAAAAATTATTTTATATTATTGATAAAGTGTTAGTGGTTTTTTTGCACCCTATCTTTAAAGTTTTTAATAGCAAGTCCAATCTCTTGATATTTTTCTTCCCATAAGACTTGATACGAAAATAATGCACCTTTAACTCCTACCGCTTTTGCTCCATATCTTAGTAATTCTAAGGCTGAAGAAATAGATAAACCCCCAGTAAGAAGAAAATTAGCATCGGGTAAATATTCTAAAATTGAAATAATCGATTTATAATGCAACTGAGAAGCAGGAAAAATCTGTACCAACTCTGAACGAGTTTTATAAGCCTCATAAACTTCCGTTGGAGTAAATCCCGAGATAATCGCTGGTATTTGGTAAAGGGATGCTACAGTAAGAACTTCTTTTTCTAAAACAGGGCTAACAACAAATTTAACACCATATTTGATGATTTGTTCAGCATCCTGAGCCGAGTAAAAAAATCCCGCTCCTACGCACATTTCAGGATATGTCCGTATTAATTCCTGCAAAATTTGGGATTCTTCAAGTTGTTGAGGGTTTTTAAAATTGATCTGTAAAACCGATACATCCTGATCTAGCATCGTTTCTACTAATGCTTTAAGGTTTTTGATTGTTTCAAAATCCACTATCGGTAAAAACTTTAAGGATAAGATCCTTTCTATTGACACATTCATAAAAACCTCATATAATTTTACATATAGTATTTATACATTATCACTTAAAATACAAAAAATTTCAAGAGAATAAAATGAAAAAAAATATCCCCCCAAAAAAAGATGCCCCAAAAATCACAATGATTGCTAATAATAAAAAAGCTGGTTTTGAATATGAAATCCTCGAAAAATTTGAAGCAGGAATTGAATTACGAGGTACAGAAATAAAATCTCTCCGAGAAGGAAGAGTCAACATTAAAGAATCATATATTATGGCAAGAAACGGTACGGCAAAAATTATTGGAATGAATATTAGTACTTACGAGTTTGGAAATATTTTCAACCATACGCCTAAGCGAGAACGGCGTTTACTTTTGCACAAAAAAGAAATTCTCAATTTAGAACACCGTTCCACCCAAGAAGGATTAACAATTATTCCTTTATCAATTTACATTAAAGGACGATTAGCCAAACTATCAATCGGGCTCTGTAAAGGAAAAAAACTTTACGACAAAAGAGCCTCCCTCCAAGCAAAAGATACCCAGAGGGAAATCCAACGCACCTTAAAAAGCTACCGTTTATAATCGCTTCGGGAACATTCTGGACAATTAGGATCATCAGGAATAATTTTAATATGAGTACCAAATACCTGGTGAATAACTGTTTCAGGTAAATAATAAGGACTTCCTACATAATGCATTGTTTTCATCAAAACAATGATCCTATCCGAATGAGATACAATAGAGCTAATATCATGGGAAATCAATAAAATAGCGGTGTTTTCTTTTTTAAGTTCTGATAAAATTTCATAGATTTGTTCAATTGTTGCAATATCAAGGGCATTAGTGGGTTCATCTAAGCACAAAAGTTTGGGCTTCGTTGCTAATGCTAATGCCAACAGTACCTTCTGACGCTGCCCCCCAGATAAATGCATAAAAAGCTCATCTTTTTTATCAAACATATTGACTTTAACTAATACTTCTTCAACGATATTTTTTTCGATCGCTGATAAAGCACCAAATTTTTTTGATTGTAATCCTTGAGCAGCAACATCATATACCGTCAACGGAACAAGGATATTTACATGAGATTGTTGGGGAAGATAGGCAATTTCAAATTGAGTCACCGCTTTTTGTGGCGGTAATCCATTGATTAAGATTGTTCCTTGATCTACACTTTTTATACCTAGGATTGCCTTTAACAAAGTGCTTTTCCCAGACCCATTAGGGCCAATAATAGATAAAAGTTCACCAGGATTTAAAGAAAAAGAAACATCTTGAACCACTATTTCTTGTCCATAAGAAAGATCCACATGCGATACTTGGAGCATAACGCTACTCCTTATCATAAGAATTGTTCAAAGATACCAAGATAATAGGTACTGTTCTGATTTTATTGATTTTTTAAAAAATACCTATAAGAATAATTTCACATTCTTTCCATAATTTTTGATTAAGCTTTTTATCCTTTTTGTAGAAATATATTAAAAGAACTCTATTTTATAAATAAAGACAGTACCAGACGATACAGTAATTCTACTCCTGTTTCTACAAGCATCAAAAAAATGAACATATAAAACGGAGAAAAATCCATAATTCCAAAACGGAGTGGAGGAAGAATACGTAGTAAAGTATGATAGACAGGATCAATCAAATTATCAACAAAGCGGAGAATGATAATCGATCGATTAACAGGTAACCAAGTTGATAAAATCCAAATAAAAAAGACAAAGTTATAGATAGAAATAATAAACAATAAAAATTGGAATATTAACTGAATAAATTGCGGTATTTCTGTATTCATCATAAACCCCTAGTATGTATTAAACAATATTTGACCCAATCGGATCATATCAGAGCCTTCTTGAATCGCCCATTCAAAATCCTTACTCATCCCCATAGATAATTTCAAGAAATGTAACTGTGGATATTGTACTACAATTTTTTCTTTTATGCAAAATAAACGATTAAAAGATTTCCTTACGATCGATTCATCTGAGCTTAACGCCCCTATCGTCATGAGACCTTGGAATACTACCTGAGGATGATCCAACAACAATTCAATCATAGGATACAAATCCTCTTCATTACGGATACCATGCTTAGAATCTTCCAACGAAGTATTGCATTGGAGAAAAAGCCCTTTTGTATAATTCTGAGCCTCAATTTTGCTTATTAAGCGTTGAAGCTGACTCATAGACTCAACACTCTGAATAACATCAAATAATACTAACGCCCGATTTTCTTTATTACCTTGCAGCGAACCAATAAAATGTTTTTCGATCTTGTTCGAAATATAAGGAAATTTCTCCTGAGCCTCTTGAACGCGATTTTCTCCAATTAACACTATACCTTGATCCATCAAAGGCTTAATTTCTTCTAGAGAGTGATTTTTAGTTACCGCTAATATTTCTATTTTTTTTGATGTAATTTTATCAATCCGTTCTAAAATATTTTCCAGCATAGTTTCTCCAGACTTAAAAAATATGCCTTAAGGCTTCATTTTTTTTATGCAGACGATTTAATTCATACCACAAGAAAATACCAGCAATTACGCCAACAACTAAATACGAAAACGGAAATGCCCAAAAAATCCCTAATAGTCCCCATAACCGATCAAAAATAATAAAACACAAAATAACAACTAATGGGTAAAGAATCGATAGCCAAAATGATTCTTTTGCGTGCCCCATTGCCTGTAAAGCCTCTGCAACACAGATATAAATCCCCCAACCAATGTAGGTATAAGATTGATGCATAGAAATTTCTTGACAAATTTTAATAATATTCTCGTCTGTGGTGAAAATCCCATAGATACTAGCGGGGGCAACCCATAAAAATACACTGGCTGATAAAGAAACTCCCATCCCCACCTTTAGCGTTACCATAATAATTTCTCGTACTCGTCCGTAAAGCTTCGCTCCATAATTCATTCCTATTAATGGTTGAGAGCCGATACTAAGGGAAATGTTAATCATTGCTAGTAACATAATAAGTCGATTAAAAACTCCAAACGCAGAAAGATAATCATCACCATAAGCAACTAAAATCACATTTGCCACCGAATAAACACCAACAAATAAAATCAAGCGTATCCCTGTTGGTGTTCCAACTTGGACAATTTCTTTAATAAAATTAGGACTAATCTCTGAGCGATTATTTAAAAGGAGATTAGTATGGTACAATTTCATAACACGCCGAAGTGCCAAAATAAAAATAATCCCTTGGCTAATTGCCGTTGCCCAAGCCGCCCCAGCAACCCCCAGCTGAAATACAATGATAAATAAGGCATCCAGCATGATATTCATTGATGCTCCAAGAATATTCAAATACGTTGAACGTAAGGCTTCTCCTTTGGCACGAAAAGCCCCCATTAACATATTGTTAATCGGTAAGAGGAATCCTGTCCACAAAATAATTCCCCCATAACTTTTTGCATAAGGCAAAGTACGTTCAGACGCTCCGATTAGCATTAAAAACGAATCAAGGTTCGCTAAAATTATTAAACTGATTGTACTGGATAAAATAAATAATGACCAAAAACTATGAATTAAGGAAGATTTAGCTCGTTCAGGGTGCTGCGCTCCTAAAGCTCGAGAAACAATAGAAGAATTTCCAACCGAAAATAAAACCCCTATAGAAATATACATAAGCTGAATAATATTGATCACCGATAAAGCAGCGAGTCCTTCGTTTCCAACAAAACGACCAATAAAGATCGAATCCACAGTATTATAAAGACTGTCAACCAAACCCGAAACCACCGTAGGGAAAGCTAGTATACATAACAATTTAACAATGTTATTATCTTCTGTAAATTTTTTGACTTTGTCTGGCATTTTTTTTCCTTCATTCCTATTATAGGATGATAATGTATAGTAATTAAATATTTTTTTCTAATTGAGATTGTTGATGTTTATCTATAACTTTTTGATATACATAATAAGTAATGACCACTGCTAAAATAGCATTAACAATGTCTGTTGTAGGGATTACAAGCCATATTCCTTTTATCCCAAAAAACTGAGGAAAAATAAAAAAAAGGAAGATATTAAGGGTAGGACGAGATAATGCTAAGAACCAAGCTTCTTTAATCGAACCCACCGATTGCATAAATCCCGATAATAGCATATAAACTCCAAAAAGAATAAAGAAAATTCCCGCATAAGCTAAGGCTTCTTTGGCTAAGTAAATAATCCCAAAATCACTAGTAAAGAGCTGAAAGAAGAACAGAGGCATATAAATAAACCCCAAAGAGCCCAAACTACCAATAAACAACATGATTAATACAGAATATCCCAAAGTTTTTTTGATACGATCAAGACGTTGAGCACCATAATTAAAAGAAATAATCGGTTGGATCGCAAAATTACACCCTTGCATCGGCATAAACGCTAAAGAAATAACACGACTCACAATCCCATAAGCTGCTAATGCTTCTACTCCATAGAGCTCTAAGGCTTTATTTGCAGATAAAGTTGTTAAAGCAACCATCGATAGCTTAATCCCTGAAGGCATCCCAATCATCGATATTTGTAAAAATATTGTTCCATTATTTGTTAGAGAAATCTGATTAAAGGGAAAAACCTTATAGATTTTATTAATATAATAGATGGAACACAAACAGACCACAATTTGTGCCAACACCGTTGCCAAAGCAGCACCAAAAACCCCTAAAGGAATATAAATAATTAATAGAATATCTAATATGATATTCAACAGAGACCCTAAAAGAGCAAGGTACATAACTAAATTAGAGAGACCTTTGGCTCTCAACATCCCAGAAAAAATTCCATTAAGAGGAACAACAAAAGCGAAAAACAAGACTACCTTTGTATATGTTAATGCTTCAGGAAGCACACTATCTACTGCTCCAATAGCAGATAAAATTGGTTTTAAAAACCATAAGAAAATAATAGAGATTACCACTGTTACAATGAGTACCGCCCAAGATGCCGTAACAACAATCCCTGCAACTTTATGGTACTGTTTCGCTCCCAGAAATCGCGATATTAAAGTACCCGCCCCTACACTAAACATTGCCGAAAAAGCAATAAAAATTAATTGAATCGAATGACTGATTGTCAGCCCTGCCAACGCTGTTGACCCTACATAACGCCCTATAAAAATAGAATCCACCATATTGTACAGTGCTGAAGAAACCCCGCCAATAATTACAGGGATAGAAAGTTTCAATAATAACGGGAAAATACAATCCGTATCTAAAATTTCTTTCACGGACTCTCCTTTTATAAGTGTGAGTTGGTAAAAATTTGTTTCAAGGCTTCTTCCCGTTTTTTTAATTGTTTGAGCTCTCGAACAATAATAAAAATTGTAGCAATCGTCGAAAAAATATCTGTAAAAGGAAAAGTAAGCCACACCCCACTAATCCCAAAGATCCATGGTAGAGTGTTTACTCCGAATACCATCAAACAAGGGCGTAATAAGGATAAAAATAAAGCTTCTTTAGGATGCCCCATTGCGAGTAATGCCCCTGAAGAAAAAATCTGTAAACCATAAAGAAAAAAGGTCGTCCCTATCGTCTTGGACGCCGCATTAGTATACGCAATAATATCTGGAGAATCCGTAAACAACTCAAAAACAAAATCAGGAGCCCCTATAAAAAGGAGAGAAGGAAAAATCCCTAAAAGAGTTGCAAAAGTAATTCCTTTAAAAATAATATTTTGTACTTTCAAAAATCGATTTGCCCCATAATTGTAACCAATTAAGGACTGTGTCCCTAAATTAGAACCAAAAATTGGCTGATATGCAAGGTGTACAAATCTCATCACTATTCCATATGCAGCCAAGGCACTCGTGCCATACAAAGCAAGCACCTTATTAGTAGAAATACCCATAATTACAAATGTTAAGACTCTTAAAAAATTAGAAATCCCTATACTATAAATCTCTTTTATTAAGCTCCAAGTCATTCTTTTGATATAATGCCATTCAAAATGTACCCTATAAAAATGAATAATTTCTCTTATGAGTATCACAGTTACAATTAATTGAGCCAAGATTGTCGCCCACGCTGCTCCAGCAACTCCCCAACCAAATATCACAATAAATAAGGCATCCAAACCAACATTCAAAGAAGCTCCTAGCAAAGCCATTTTCATAATACTTTTGACTTCACCTCTAGCTCTCAGGATTCCCATCATTACCCCATTGGTTGGCGCTAAGAAGCCGAACCATAAAATAACTTGACCATACTCACGAGAATAGGACAAGGTCTCTGATGAAGATCCTAAATATAATAAAATCGGATCTAAATAAAATAATAAAATTAATGAAAAAATGAGCGTTGACACAAAGCATAAAAATGCACCATTAACAATCGTATCATTAACTTTTTGAGTGTTATTAGCACCTAAAGCACGAGAAATGATAGAAGCCATCCCAGAACCATATAGACTTGATAATGCTAATAAAAAATTTTGAATTGTACTGTTAATAGTCAAAGCTGCTAATGCTTTTTCCCCAACAAAGCGTCCTACAAAAATCGAATCCACCATATTATATAATGCTTCTACCAAGCCCGTCGCCATCATCGGCAATGATATTGCAATAATAGAATACATAATCCGATCATCATTTAATAAAGAATGCTGATCTTGCTTTGTGTCAGACATGATTTCCTCATGATTTAATAAAAAATTTTTCTATAAAAAAGCAAGAATGCCTAGACACCCTTGCTTTTTTGCAATAATTTAGATTGATAATCGATATTAAGCGATCAATTTATAGGAAGCGTTAATTCCTCAGAACTTGACTGTTGAGATAGAAGATACGCCTTACCCATTGCAAAAGAAAGCCACACTGAGTCTGGATATTCCAGCTCTATCATTTGATAATATTCGATTGCTTGCTCTTTGTTACCCAGCACCTCGTTATTACGAGCAATAGCAATAATAATATAATCTCTAAGCAATTTTTTTTTATCTAAATCCATTGCTTGCCGGTAAAAATCTAACGCAGCGGCAAAATCAAATCGCTGTTCTGCGTTAATCCCATCCACCATGGCAAGTACTGCACCCCAAAATCCTGGGTGCTCTCGTTTGATACTTTCTAAATAATCACTATCCCCTAAGCTAGCAAGAATCGTTTGATCATCCAAAAGGGAATTCAAATTACTTAATGGTAGAACTGTTTGTATCAATAGAGCAGCTCTTACTCCAGCAGTTGTCCCTACATAGTCTGTAGTTAAAATCTCTAGATCATTTAAAGCTTGTTGATAAAGATTTTTTATCTGAAGCGAAGTAGGATTATTCGTTTCATATATTTGATTCGGGCGTGCTTGAAGCTCAGCAACAATAGCATATATTTTTTGCCACGTATCATCAAAAAGAATATTAGCTTCTCGATTTTTATTAACCTGAGTTTGGTGCAAATAACCAGCTAAAAATGAAAGAACTAAAACCCCTGCCAAAACAGCGAATACAATAATACGTTTTTTTATTAATAAGTTTAAGAAACGTTCAATTTTTGTTTCTTTTCGTGTTTCCATAGTATATTCTCCGCGATATGCTATTATTTCTTTTTAAGAGCATCTCCAAGGATCGTTCCTAAGGTGGGAGTATCTTGTGTTTGATTATTCATTACTTGGTTAACAGCAGCACGTTCTTCAGCTTGAGCAATTTCTTTAACGCTAAGTTCAATTTTTTGCTGATTAATCCGTCGTACTACACCCTGCAATGTATCACCTTCTTTACAAAATTCTTGAACATCGTTAATATTATTATCTGACAGTTGAGAAATATGAATAAAGGCAAGAATATTATTTTCGAGTTCTACTTCTACGCCATCTCTATAAAGTGTTTTTACAACTCCAGATACTAAAGATCCTATAGGATGATTGTCGGCAAAATTTTGGTATGGATTTTTTGATAATTGCTTAATACCTAATCGAAGTCTTTCTTTTTGAGGCTCGATATTAAGAACGACCGCAGAAACATGGTCGCCTTTTTTGAATTGATCAGCAAGATTAATATTCTCATTTGACCAATCAATATCTTCTTTTCTGATCAAACCTTGAATCCCGTCTTCAAACACAACAAAGATCCCAAACTCTGTAATAGACGTAACTTTCCCTTGATGAATAGTTTTGAGAGCATAATGAACACCTGCTTGAGACCAAGGATTCTCTAATAAATCACGTAATGACACCGAAATTCTTTCTTTTTCACTGTCTAATTCTTTGATTTTGACTTCTAAACGATCACCAATATTAAGTAACTGCCTTGGATCTCTATTAACCCAACTCATCTCACTTACAGGGAGAATCATTTCTACACCGCTGTCATCTTCTAAAATTACCAGTCCTCGAGCGAAACGAATCGCTTTAGCGGTGATATTATCACCAACTTTCCTAGTCTTTAAGAATGTAAGAGTAGGATTTTCGATCACTGCCTTACGAGATACTTTAATAGATTTTTTTACGGGATCAATTTGATCGATCATCACTTCAAATTTATCACCTACTTTTAGCACATCAGGGAGATTTTTAATATATTTCCAATCTAATTGGGTAATATGTAAAAACATCGTGATATTTTCTGCAATCACTAAGGCAAAACTGTCAGCAACAGAACTTACCGTAACCTCAATACGATCACCGATTTGATATTTTGAGGTAAACCCGTCAAAATACTCTTTTTGGAACTGATCTCGCAACACTCTTTCAGAGACAACAATACGATCTCCCTCCATTTTAATAACAACAACATCAAATGATTGGCCTATTAATTCTTGTTCATTTTTTGGAACTCGAATCTGAGAAAAGGGAAGAAAAGCTTCAACTCCACCAATGGAAACCATATATCCTACATTTTTTGACTCTTTATTTGTCAAAATACGGGTAGCTTTAGCGGTAATAGGGGTATTGTTGTCTACTGATTCTTGGAGACTTTCAAAACTTCGGGCAATAACGGCTTTTTTTTGAGAAACTTGGGCAATCCCATCCCTCATTCCCATAGGTACAATATCTATCTCATCGCCAATAGCAACAGAACCTACAAGTTCCGTCATAGGAAGGATCATTTCTGACTTACCTCCTAAGGCGATAAAATATCCATTCTCTGTCTGAGAAACGACTTTACCCTTTTGTACTGTTTGACCTTGTTGACTATCTTTTTTTGGTTCGTTCATTGCTTGTAAAAAGATATCATCGTAAGTACTCATACTCCACTCCGTTTTCTATAAAAATTCGCTGTCCTACATTATCTATAATTTTTAACAAAATATCAAGTAAATTCACAAAAAACATACTATTTTAGCAAAATATTTGTGATTTTGAACGATACAGCCTGTTTCGTCTTAATATAAGAAGTCGTTTTCACCGAAACGGGAATATATTTTTGCTCAATTTGTTCCCAAGAAAGATCTAAATTATAAATTCTTTTACCATTTTCAAAATATTGTATTTGAGTTACTAATCCCAAATTCCCTTCAGTAAATAGATATTGGACTTCCTGATCACCTTTTTGATAAGAAACTTGATATTGACCATCTTTAACCAATTCTGTTGTAAAACGTTTTTGAAGTCTCACATAGGCTGACGTATTTAATAAAGGAAGAAGCATCGTATTAATATAATTAGCTTGCGACGCTAAAGTATACTCATAAAACGGTTCGGTATCTTTAACTAATAGAGTAATCCCTTGATCAATATCATAAGATAATTCCACTCGATAAGGTTTTTTAATTTTCCTTTTAAGAAGAAGATCAGCACTTTTATCTTCTAATTGAGCCGTAAAGGACGAAGCTGTTTGCTCTAAATGCCTCTGTCTTAAGAGATAAAACTGATCCTCAGCATAGAGTATCGAAATATTAATTAATATAAAAAATAGAACTCTCATAATAGAAAAATCCTCCTCAAAAACTGAGCAAAAGAAGAATACTCACTCCAAATTAGTACTCGGTCAAAAAAATCATCAGGTTTTTCCTGATTTGCATCTTGGGCTAAAGTCGTAAGATCAATTGCCTCACCTGAAGAAATATTTGTAATACGAAGGCGTTGTAACCCATCAGCACCGTAAGAAGCTAGCACTTCCCGTCGCCGTGCTGCACCAATATAGTAGGCAATCCCATTCTTCTGGTATAATTCTGCTTCAATAGTAAGAGACTTATCTTTATCAAAACGAATAGCAAGTACCCCATTAGATCCATCAGCAACCCATAAAATATCTTCATAGGGATAAACTGAGAACGACTCGCCCACCAAAGCAATCCTTGTAACTTGCTCACCAACCCTACGGTTAGATTTTTTTTCGTACAGGAGTAAGCCATCCAGTTTATCCGTAACAATATAATATTCATTACCATATATTTTATGAGGTATTACCGACGTTACATCTGAAAACGGTTTTTTAACAAAAGAAATCACTTCCCAAGATAATCGATCCACAATAAAAAAACCTTCAATACCTGCTGCAATATACAAGGTGTTAACATCAGCGTAAACATTTTTAATAGAAGGAACTGATATATTTGTTTTTATCATATCGAACTGTGTTTGTACTTGGTATCGAGGAAGTTGTCTCAGTAATTCCGCAATAACTGCTGTATCTACACTGTTAATAATCGAAACATAGTCTCCCTGAACCCAATAATCATAAATTTCACGAATATTAATCCCTGAATTCTCTAATATAGGAATTAAAGAAAGTGCCAAATCTGCTTGTTTGAATAAAATAGAAAAAAGACGCTGTGCTTCTTCATCCCCCAAAGCTAAAAGACGATTCTTTAAATCTTCATTCTCTGCTACAAAAAAAGTACGTCCTAAAGAATCAACCGTTCGCTGAATCTCCAAACGAGCATCCCCAACCTGCCTACGGTTAGCAAAAGGATTATAGGATTCATTATGCACAATACTTGTATCAATATCTCCTGCTAAATTAATATTCGACAGTAACGACTCTTCAAATAGTGTATCTGTTTTTTGATCGACAATAGGCATTTCGAGGATTGTTTGGTTTTGGGCAACTTGTTGTAAACCTGATAACGAAATAATATTTTGAAGATCTTCTGGGGCTAAATCTGTTGGTATCTTAGTGTCTGAATTCATTTGAGCTGCTATTTCAGCTACTATCTGGGGAGTGAGATTGGATTGGATTTGACCAGCCAAATCAATCCCTTGTTGTGCGGCAAGGTTAGGTATTGCACCCCCACTAAGGAGAGTATTTAATAGCTGGGGATCAACTTGCTTAATAACATCAGTTCCAAAAATCCCTTGAGCGGTATTTAGAATATTAGACAATAAAGCTTGATTGGTAACGGTTAATATTTGCTGGAGTTGTTCTCTTTGTTGTTCTGGAATAAAAGGGATATTTGAAATAACAGAAGAAAATAGAGTAGGATTATTTAAGGCTAGATTTACCAAACTATCCAAATCCGTAATTTGGGAAATGTTAGTAATAGCAAGTGCTCCTGGAGCTGCTAATGATAAAAACTGCTGTGCAGGACGATCAATATCCAAAGACGCCACTAAGTCCACTAAAGATGCAATCTGTGGCAATTCAAAATTGCTATTGGAAATAAAAGATAAATCGTAAGAAACAATACCGATATTTTCTGTTGTTGCTAAAATATGGTAAATTCCTTGGGGATTAAAGCTAGTAATAGTATGTTTAATCCTAAGATTTGGAGCTGTTATCAAAGAGCCAATGGGTTTGGTGCTTTCTGGAGTGATCTCCGCAATGCCTATGCCTCCTCCTGACAAGGTGTCATAAGCATAAATAAGATTCGTCATTGTTTCTGTTTCAAGCATTTCAACAGTACGAATATATACTTGTTCTAATTCTTCAGAGTATAAATTAGTTAATGATAAAGGCAACACAGGGTCCATAGAATCCCCAACAATACGATAAACCAGAATACCTCCAGAACCTGCTGCTGCATAAATCAAATCTCCTCTTTGGATAAAATTCCTAATATCTTCAAAAGCAGGAGTTGGAGACACGGCAATCGCCACAAGAGGATAGGCAATTGAGTTATCATGCTGAAGTCTACTACAAGAAGAAGCAAAAATTAATACCAGATTAAGAAAAAGCAACGATTTACCTATAAAACACCTCATTATTATTGATATCTTTATTATAACTATAAAATCCAGAAATATCAAACAAGATTTGCTTGAGCTCCTTTAATAGTTGCAAAATCTAAAAAATTATAAGATACTTTATAGAAGATATTATTTTCTTTATTATGGAGGATGATTTTATGCCCTTACTGATCTTTTTTCTCATATTTATCTCAACATCACTAAACGCTGTTGATCCTATTATAGAAATCTCTGTTGAACCCAAAACAATCGGTACCAACGAAACCGCTGAAATTCGTGTCAGTATTATCAACGAAGATGCCACAAAACCCCCAGTAGCATCCGCTTCCTCTGATAAATTCACGATTTCTTATCGGGGGCATTCTTCTCAACGTTCTATTAGTATTATAAACAATAAGACGGAAATAAAAACAATCTATTCTTATAGTTATCAATTCACCCCAAAAGAGGCTGGTACTTTTACGATTCCCGCTTTTATCGTTACCACAAAACAAGGGAAACAACTTTATAGCGACTCCCTACAAATTAAAGTCGATAGTATTGCCAATCTACGTCCCAAAAGTCGTAGAGGGAATCCTTTTAGTATGTTTTTTGAAGAACCCCTTGAGGCTTTTTTGGTATTACGAGTACCTCAAGATCGAATCCCTCAAAATACTGGGTTGTTAGTCGATTTATACCTATTCTCCAATGATCCAGATTTTCTTAAAAATCCCCAATTAATGCAACAAGTACAACCTGTACAGTTCGATGGTGGACGTATTCATGAGCTAAGATACCAAGGTGATAGCGAACTAATCGCCGAACAATTTGGAATATCTACATTTTATGGTAAAATTATCAGAAAATTTTTACTCTTTCCTTTGGAAAAAGGAGCATTGAATCTTCGTCCTCCAGGATATTATTATCGTCAAGGAATAAACGCCTTTCATGTGCTAGGTGATCCAATCGAAATTATGTCTTATCCCCTGACCGATACCCTAACTTATATCGGTAATGAAGTTACACTTACAGCTAAACTATCAACTTCTAATGTCAACGTTTCTGATGAACTCCAACTCTCTTTTATTATTGAAGGAGATGGTAATGTCGATTTTTTCGCTGACCCTTATAGTAGCCTCGCTCTTTCTAATATTTTTATTGCCAAACCAGAAACTTTACTAGAAGTAGGGACGATAAACAGTAATCAACTTTATGTCAAAAAAACATTTGCTTACACAATTATCCCTAAACAAGCCGGTACTTATACCCTTCCTTCTGTAATATTTTCTTTCGCTAATACCAAGGGCATTACTACCAATATACAATCACAAGCTCTTACATTCACAGTGAACGCCAGTACAAAGACTTCAAGAACTGACCGCTTTATTCCTTTTGCACCAGTGCCAAAGACTCAAAGCTACCGTTCAGGAACAGGACTGATGATCTTCACGATATTCTTAGGTATTATAATAATGTTATCCTCGTTTTTTTATGCTCAACAAAAAATACGCCTCTCATCAGATCTTCGTTATGCCCGCACTCACAAAGCAAAAAAACGCCTACAAAAAATTCTCTCCGAAAGTGAACAGGCAATCCAAAAGAATAATTATAAAGACGCCTCCCGATTACTGCGGCAGAGTATTCTTTATTTTTGTGCCGATAAATTTGGGGTTAGTAATTCTTCCTCCCCTCAAGAATTTCTTGATTTTTTAGTGCTAAAAAATCTCGAGTTTCCTAAGCAAAAACTTTTTTTGGACTTACTTAGTCATTTAGATTTTTATGCCTTTGGCTCTTCTCCTACCAAAACACAAATTACTGAATATCTCTCTGATGCCTACCAGATTTTAGAAGAATTAGATAATATCAAATTGTAACAATAGCTGAGAAAATGAGCTGATAGGATTTCTAAGAATCAGCTCTATCTTTATAATACCATAGAACAATAACAATCACCATATAAAAAATAAGGAACTCTTCTTAATAGAGTTTCTTATTTTTTTATCAAAACCTTATAGCATATTTTCAAAGTGATAAGATATTAAATTTAATCCCCATGAGTTGAAATCAATTCTAAAACTTCCTCTTCATTTTGATAGAAACGAGCATACATATTATCGGGATCAGTATGAATACGATAATCCCAAATAATTTGCATGATCCCAATAGAAATAGCACTATAAAAATACCATAGTAAAAAATTTCTTTCTTTTTTAGGGTCTACAGTAAACACCAGATCCTCTTCTACCCAAGCTTGTTTATTGATTTCTGCCGTTATTATATATTCTATTTTTTGTATTTTATCCCAATAATTATTTAAGTTAAGCTGATAAATAACTAAATGAGCGATGAATAATAAGATTATCCACACCAAATACTCCAAAACATAGAACTCAAGAAGATAATTTTGAAAAAGCTCAGAAAATAGAGCACTAATTATTGCTATAGTCATAAGAGTAAAAAATGCTGGAATAGAAATAGGAGTCAAAGCCTCAATTTTTGTTATTAGTAGAGGGTTTTTAAGTGCTATGAGTTGTGATAAATTCTGATACCAATCTTTTTTACGAATAATAAATTGATTAAGCCGTTTGATCCGCATATAAGAAAAAATATAGTAAGGTATATAGCATAATATCCATAGCACGCCCATTTTTTCAGTATCTAGTGTAAGATCAAATGCCACAGATAAGGTTACACCCATTAAGGCAAGAAAAAAAACCCCAAAATAAGACAAAACCACATATCCATACGAACACAAAGCCCCACCTTGACGCTCTTGCTGATTTTCTAAAAGACGCTTATAATACCTATTCATTTATTATTACCCCAAAATACACTACTCTGTTATTAAATATTATTATTTTTTACAAACAAATCGTGAACATATTTTTTGGAAACGAATTAAGGGACAACCAAAAATCGCTTCATAAATAATGCTCCCTTGGAGTTTGGTTTCTCCTATGGTACGATCAACAAAAACAATGGGGACTTCTTGATATTTAAATCCCCCATAAAAAGCAGAGGCTTTCATTTCGATTTGGAACATATAGCCCTTAGCACGAATACAACGAATATCAATACTTTCTAAGACCGCTTTTGTATAGGCATTAAAACCACCTGTCAGATCACTCACAGGAATACCTGTCATAATCCGAGCATACATATTCGCATAAATACTTAGAAAAAGACGTTTGACATCCCAATCCAACACTCTTACCCCCCCCACATAACGAGACCCAAAAACTGCTTCTGCTCCTTCGTGGATACTGTTGATAAATTTCTGTAAATCTTGGGGATTGTGTGATAAATCGGCATCCATTTGAATAACAAAATCATAACCCAAATCTAATGCCTTCTGAAAACCAGCAATATATGCCCGACCTAATCCATCTTTAGTGTCCCGAGACAGCAAAAAAATTCTCTCGTTAAATTTAGGAAGAGATTGGACAATAACAGCTGTTCCATCAGGAGAACTATCATCAACTACCAAAACATCTAAAGGATAGTCATCAATAATTTGAGGAATGATTCTTTCAATATTACCTACTTCATTATAGGTAGGAATTACTACGATACCTTTCATGAGTTCTCCTAAATCATCTATGGTATATTATAGATATATAATATAAAAAAATTCAACTATTACAAAATATTGAGATAAATTTGAAAATTAAAAAAAAGTCGGTTATAATAATACTAGTCTTGATAGACAAAGATATATGTCAAGGAATATCCTATGAAAAAACTCTTCTTCTTTGCTGTTTTTTTAAATTTCACAAAAATACTTTTTGCTACAGAAACTACATTTATTAGTGATAACGGTTTTAATCAAGTTTGGTTATGGCAACTTTCTAATATTACAGTAACCCAAGAAAAAGGGATTTCGTTATCACAGCAAAGTACAAAATTTTATCAAACACCCCAATTATTATGGACAGGAAAATATATTAATAATTCTATATATTTGGGAACCGCAGAAACAGCTTCTGTATTACGAGTTGATCCCAATAATCAAGAGACGACAATTTTCACTTCTTCCAATCATTCCCTTATTACCTCTATTGTCGCCGATAAAGAAGGGGTTTTAATCTCAGCATCTCCAGAAAGTACTCTCTACCATTTGGATAAAAATCATGCTGTAATTTCTAATAGCTCCCTTTCCAATACCTATATTTGGGATATTATTCCTAACCCTCAAGGCGGATATAGCGTTCTTACTGGTCTCAAAGCAGAAGTTTATGAATATAACAATTATACCCTTGGGGCTCCTATTACGATCGAAACAGAAGATCATCTTTTAAAAGGACTCTATATTGGTAATACCTTATGGGTTTTAGGAGAAAAAGGGCTATATAAAAAAGACAAAGATCGTTTTGTCGCTATTGCAAGTTTTCAAGGAAATGCCTCTGGCTTTGTTTATACCAATGATACTTTTTATGTGATCCATACCGTTACTATCGAAGCTAATTCTTCGAACAATCAACAAGAACAAGTCCTTAGTAAACTGAGCAGTATTTCCGTTCAAACAGGTCTTGTCGAAGAACTTTATTCTCTCCAACGATTCTATTTTACATCTATTAATATTTTTGATAAACAAATTATTTTAGGGGCTGATCAATTCGGATTATATGCTTTTTATGATCTCGTTACCCAAAAAAGTTATTATTCTAGTTTAGGAGAAGGGAAAATCTTAGATATTTTTCCTAAAAATCAAGAATTAGTTATCCTCACAAGTGATACTTCGGTTCTATGGAGTATTGAACGCTCTTTATCCAAAGAAGGATCTTTTATTTCCGAAGTATATGACGCAAATTATACCGCCCAATGGGGCAACTTTAACGCCCAAATATCTACCCCTCCCAATACTGAAATTCAGTTTTTCGTTCAAGGGGGTGTAACCGAAAACCCTAAGTATTGGACAGATTGGGTACGTATTACAAATATGCAAAAACCTCCTCTCCCTCCAACTCGTTACATTCGTTATAAAGCCATTCTCAGCTCCGACCAAAAAGCAATCCCTTATGTCCATGGTATTACTTTCCCTTATACTCAATTGAATATCAAACCCTCTATTGACAGTACCAAAATCGAACAAAAAAACGATCATATTGCCTTCTCTTGGACTGGTTCCGATGCCAATAAAGACACCTTAGAATACAATATTTTTCTCGCCGAAGATGGTCTCCCAAAAATAAAACTTAATCAATATCCACTTCAAGAAACAAATTTTATTTTTGCCAAAGACACATATCCTTCAGGATATAAAAAGATTAGCCTTATCGCTAATGATCGTCCTTCCAATAGTGATCAAACAGCCCTAACCACAGAATATACTTCTCTTCCTATCATGTTTGATGGAGAAGTACCTATTATTAGTGATTTTAAAATTACTAAACAAAGACAAACAGCTCTTATTGAAGTAATCGTTAAAGATCAGCATAGTGTAATAAAGGACGTAGGTTATACACTAAACGGCACGCGAACAGTACGCTTAATACCCATAGATGGGATTTTTGATGCTCTTAGTGAGTCATTTTCCTTTGAAGTCCCTTTGGAAGAGGCAATATTTATTCAAATCTATGCTGAAGACGCTGCACTCAATAAAAGTTTTAAAGGGATGACGATTCTTCCCTCCCAACAGTAATGAGAAAAGAATGAATCATATTATTGTATTAGGAGCTACAGGATCGGTAGGTTCTTCCGTCTTAGAGATTATCAGACGCTACCCAGAACGATTTGGTTTATTGGGATTTTCAGCCTGGAACAATATCGAACAGGCAATTCATATTATTAGAGAATTTTCCCCTCGTTATGTAGTCCTCAAGGAAAAGCAAGAAAATATATCGCTCATCTTTCCCCAGATTGAATTTTTATACGGAGAAGAAGGCCTTCATTATTTATCACAAATTTCAGAAGCGGATACCATCGTCTCCGCCTTATTTGGGATGAGTGGTCTTATTCCTGCTCTTAACGTACTCAAACAAGGTAAAAAACTAGTTATTGCCAATAAAGAAGCACTCGTATCGGCTGGTAGACACCTCAAAGAAGCAGAAAAAAAATACGGTGGGATGATTATTCCTCTCGATAGCGAACATCTTTCTCTTTTCGATCTTATGCGAGGGATCGATAAACAAGAAATCAGTGAATTAATTATTACTGCCTCAGGTGGGCCTTTTTTGTACAAAGAAATTAATAAATACACAAAAAAAGAGGATATCTTAAAACATCCTACTTGGGTTATGGGAGCTCATATTACGGTAGGTAGTGCCTTAATGTTGAATAAAGGCTTAGAAATTATCGAGGCAATGAGATTGTTTGAAGTTCCTGAGTCCCAGATTCGTGTTTTAGTTCATCCCCAGTCTCTTGTTCATGGAGCAATCAAAAGTAAGGGGGGTCATTGGCATTTCCTGGCTTCACCAACCGATATGCGGTATCCCGCTTTGTATTCTTTATTTCATCCCGAATATCCTTTGGAAACACCTTTTGCCGAATACAATCCTACCGAAAAACCCTTAGAATTTTTTGATCCTGATTATAATAAATTTCCTCTCCTAAGTTTATCTCGTCAAATCGCCCAAGAAGATGGGCTACTTCCCACAGTGCTTTGTGCCATTTCAGAAATTATTATTGACCAATTTTTGAAAGATCAAATTTTATTTTATAAGATTCCTGATATTATTCGAGAAATTATTGATCAATTTCCTAACAAAAACAAACCAGAAATTGAAGAAATCCTTATTGCAGAAAAACAAGCAAAAATTCTTGCCTTAGAAAGAATCGCCTACCATGGCGAAGATTTACGTTGACTACGACAATAAAGATCATAACAATTGTCCAATAACGCAGAAATCGTCATTGGCCCCACTCCCTTAGGAACAGGTGTGATGGCAAGGGATTTAAGTTTGACCGCATCAAAATCAACATCACCAATTAATCGATAGCCATTATTTCTATCTAGGATTCGATGAATCCCCACATCAAGTACCACAACCCCTTCCGACACCATATCAGCAGAAATAAGATTAGCTTGTCCTGCCGCAGCAACAATTAAATCTGCTTGAAGACAAAGTTCTTTTAAATCTTGCGTTTTTTGGTGTGCAAGAGTAACTGTTGCCTGTTTTTGAAGTAATAGCATTGCCATCGGTTTACCAACAATATTACTTGCTCCAATAACAACCGCATGTTTGGATTCTGGTATCCATTGTTCAGTAATAGAATCCAATAAGCTCATCATCCCCCGAGCAGTGGCTGGAGCAAAATCCGAAACCCCTGTGCTTAAATTCCCAACATTATAAGGATGAAAACAGTCCACATCTTTTTTAGGATCAACAGTCGCTAGAATAGTATAGGGATTAATGTGACTAGGAAGAGGTAATTGAACTAAAATTCCATGTACCCCAGGATCATGATTGAGTTTTTCTATATGATTTAGTAATTCATCTTCAGAGATTTTGTTATCAAAAAAAAACGCTTTCGACAAAATCCCTACCTCATGAGCAACTTTAATTTTGGCTTGGACATAAATATGAGAGGCAGGATCATCACCGACTAATATCGTTGCCAACGATAATTGAAGAGGAAGCACCACTAATTTTTTTTTTAATAGATCATTTTTCTTTTGAGCTAGTAGAGCCCCATTAAGAATAAGTGTTTCTTTCAAAAACAACTCCTATTTGTTGATTATAATGTTTTGTTATAAAGTTTCCGATAAGAACGATAGTAATTTTTAAAACCATAAAAAGAGGAGACTATGCCAGAATACATACAAGAAGAAGAAAAAAAAACAGACACCGAAGAAATAACAATACAAGAACCTCAAGAACAACCCCCTGACACACTGATTATTAAAGGAAAGTTTAAATTCCAAAGTGCTGGTATTTATGGAATCTTTGCTATAATTCTACGAACCGATATTAGTTTTGATACTTATTATGATTTAAAAATCAATCCTTTTATAGCCATGCATATTCTCACGTCTTATTTTAGTGATATTTCCCATATCGATCTTAAAGAACCGTGGGCTAGTTTAGAAAAAACATTTAACGAAATTCAGATTAAAGGTTCTTACGCAAATTCTATTACTGAAACTTTTCAAAAAGCCACCAATAGTGTTTTTCACAAAAATGGAGAAACAAGCTTTCGTTTGATTGCCGATTTTAAAGAAAATAAACTATCATCTATCCAACATGAATTAGACGCTATCCTCTCTAAGGTTTATAAGGATAGGCAATTAAACTTAGAGTTAGCTTTTGAAGAAGTTAACGCCCATAATATTGCCTCCATTAAAGAGCTCCGTATTAAAAATGAAATTCCTCAACCAAACGAAGATATTCTCTATACACCAACAATTAATATTAATCCCCTTAATTTTTCAGTACCTGCAAACCCTGTTTTGGATCCTGTTGGAGAAGGGATAAATTCCAATCAATTATCCAAAGGTATCCGTATTTTAATGAGAATTGATGAGTCTTCCAAGTATGGGCAACAGTGGATCAATATTTTTAAAGCATATGACCCAGTAATAAAAAAAGTTATTCCTATTGTTGGAACCATTGATCAAATAGGACCTATTATCAAAAATAGCCTTGATATTCTCGTGAAATATCAAGAGGATCAATACACCAAATTTAATATTGAATCAGGGATCAAAATAAAATTGTTTCAACCTTATGCACAAGAACAAGTTATCGACCCTCTCTCTCAGGAATATTATGAAAGTTATCTTAAATCAACCAATAATAAAAGTCTCCAACAACTATTTCAAGATAAAGATTTTAAAAATATGGCTGTTACTGGAACTATTTTAGGAATTGTCGCCTTAATTGCTTTATATTTTATAATCTAAAATACTAATGCCAAAGAATATAGCCAAATGATAACAATCATTACATATACTCCATAAGTAAATCGTCGAGATTCTTTGATTAATCCGACGATACAAATCAGTAAACTTAAAATAAAAATAATAAATAGGGTATATAAACTATTCAAGGGAAGCTCCGCCCAAAAGGAGTCCTTATAAAAAAATGAAGCAATTACTAAGGCTAACAAATTAAAAATATTACTGCCTGCAATATTCTCAATCGCCATATTAGTAATACCCCGCCTTACAATTTGAAATGTAGTCGCTAATTCAGGAATCGAAGTCGAAAAAGCCAATATTAAAGTTCCGATAAAATGTTCTCCTAAAGGTTTACCATAAATTGGTACTGGTACCGTTGCCATATGTTTACAAATTAGTACTAAGACCCAAGCCAACATAATAATAGAAAAAGCAAAGAAAACAAAAATACTCACGATCTTGATAAAAGAATTTGGTGTTGTACGAGTTTCTTCCTGCGTATCAATATTCAAATCGTAAGCATGTCGCATAATAAAAAAGTAAATAATCCCCATCACTAGACCAATTAGATATTTGTTAGGAATAACTTGAGAAATCGGATAAATACTAATCACAATCCCGACCACACTTAGTAGGATCAAACTTCCCAAAAAACTAAAAATCGAGGTATTTGTTACTGTAATTATTTTATCTTTAAAAACAATAAGAATAATACTTAAAATTGCAATATTAATTGCATTAGAACCCAATACTCCTCCTACCGCTAATCCTAAAGATCCTTGATGAGCAGCAACAACGGCACTCACCATCTCAGGAATAGAGGTGATCATTGCAATTAATACAAAACCTATAAACGCTCCTGAAATACGAGTAACAATAGACAACTGATCAGCATAAAAAGCCAAACGATCTCCAATCCAAAAAATAATTAGTGTCAAAAAAGCAATCATCCCTAAAAGCATGATAAAATTATTCCAGATAAATTCCATCTAGTCCCTCTATATTTTATTTTTACAGAACAATTTTGCGATAAAGTATCCTACCGTCGCCAAAGTAACTATCAAGGCTCCAGGCACAATATCCCAATAAAATGACAAAAAGACCCCACCAAGCATTGATATCGTAGTAAACACCAATGCGATTATCAAACTATAACGCATATTCTTTTGCCATAACAGCGCAAAAGCAGCTGGAAGTACCGTCATTGCAGCAACAAGTAATACACCTACCAATCGGATACCTAAAATAATACTGACAGACAATATAATATACAAAACTGTATTCCAAAAGTCAACAGAAATTCCAGAAACAAATGCTGCATCTCTATCAAAAATGATAAAGAGGATTTTATTTAAATTAGGTACAATAAGAATTATTACTAGTATTACAACAATAAGCGCTGTCTGTAATTCTTGATAGGAAATTGCCATTAAATCACCAAATAAAAATGCTTTTAGATTAAAAGCATTTTTATTAGCAAAAGATAATAAAATAAGCCCTAATGCCATCGATGCGGAAAACAAAAGACTAATCCCTAATTCTGAAGATTTTTTATGAGAACGACCAGCAAACACCGTTATCAAAGAACAAAAAATCATTGTGGTAATTAAGGGATCCCAAGACATAAAATGAGCCAAACCCATTCCACCAAAAGTGGCATGTTCTGTGCCTATCGCCAAAAAAGAAAGTTTTTTTGTAACAATTAAAAAAGAAATCAAGGTGAACAATAACGATAGTATCAAGGATACACCTATCGCATTAGTAAAAAAAGAATACTGAAATAAGCTTTCTATCAAAATCATGATTCATTATAATACAATTCTACTATAAATACAAACAAATTTATAATACTTCTAAAAATTTCTCTCCTTGAGAAAGACACTAATCATCTTAAAGAGATCCGATTTTGTCTTGCTGTAGTTTAAAAGTTGGTGACGAAATCCATAAGGTTCTTCTTCATAGGGAATACGATATTTTTTTGTTTCAATAATTTTTGAAGATACAGAAGATTTGATCCATTCTAAATTATGATGATTCACCATAACATCCCCTTCACAGTAAGCAAGAAAGAGAGGGATTTTGATTTTATGGAGATTTGTTCTTAATATTTTTAAACCTCTTTTAAAAGTAAAAATTGTATAGGGGTATTGTATCCCTTCCGCATCACAGCATTTTTCGACTAGATACCGTTCTTGAGGGTTTTTAATTGTTTGCAGTAATCCATTGGATAGGATAAAAGATAGTAAGCCCGATAAATAAATTGCAATATTTTCCCACCAGAGAAGATGATTACCATACAAACGAATAGGACTTGCAACGATGATTAAGGCATCAAAATCCTGCTCTGTTGCAATATTCATCGCCAAGCTCCCTCCTTGAGAATGACCACATAATACCGTATGCTGATAGTGTTGGGGAATAGTTTTGATTTTTTCTCGAATCACAATCAGGCTCTCTTCCCATGCCCATGCTCCTATCGTCTGTAATTCTTCTCTAGTAGCTGCAGATGCAGGAAGAGTAGGGGCATAAATATCCCACCCTTGTTTTACCAACTCTTCTCCTAGATCTTCAAATGTTTTGGGGGTAGAGAACATCCCATGAAGACAGATAAGCAGTTTTTTATTACCAGGGGCAACAATCCATAAGTCTTCTGTACAAGAAGATTTAAGCTCTAATATATTTTGGCGTATAGGGCGGTGAAAGATCGTGCTGTGATTTAGCACTAAAAATAATACTACCAATAGTAGGATAAGTAAATAAATCATAAAATTCTCCTCAAATAATTAATTTAATTACTTTATTGTACTATAAGTTGATTTATTTGTAAATTACTTGTATGATAAAAAAAAGTATTGAGATAAGAGATTTATTTTCTATTTGTTTTAAGAAATCATAGGGGAATATCCGAAAATAAATCTATAAAACATAGGAGTGAGCATGAGTCTCTACATTGTTGGTACTCCCATTGGAAATCTTGAAGATATCACCCTAAGAGCTATTAAAACGCTAAGTCAAGTTTCCGTTATCGCGTGTGAAAATATTCCACGTACAAAAATTTTACTAAGCCACTTAGAAATTTTAAATAAAAAATTAATCGAATATTCCCCCGCTAACGAAAAAAATTCAGCGCAAGGGATACTCAATCTTTTAGAACAAGGACAAGAAGTTGCCTTAGTCAGTGATGCTGGTACTCCCTCTGTATCTGATCCAGGCGTTTTAGTAGTCAAGCTCGCTCATGAACGAGGAATTCCTGTTATTCCTATTCCTGGAGTATCCGCTTTAACAACTATTCTATCGATCGCTGGGATTGGAGGAGATAATGTTGTTTTTACAGGGTTTTTATCCAAGAAGGAAGGACAGCTCATTAAAACATTACAACGTTTTGCTGATAAAGACAATGTTTTAGTCATTTTTCTTCCCTGCCGACGAGTAAAAAGATTCTTAAAAACTCTAAAGGATTTAACTATTTCTGCCGATATTATGTTAGGTAGAGAATTGACCAAATCTTATGAGAGTTTTTATCGAGGCTCTATTGAAGATATAGATCTTCCAGAAGAAGAATGTCGAGGCGAATTTGTTGCCGTAATAAAATTTCATCAATCATTTCTTCTTCCTCAAGCAGAGCTCGCTTTTTCCAAAAAAGAAAAGCGGCGTTTAAAACAACAATTAATAGATCGTCAGTTGGCTGACTGATGTTCTCAGAGATAAAAAATAAAACGAAACAGGGATGTGTCTAAATTTAGGAGGTTACTTATGGAGATTCGTGGTGTTAGAGGCATAAATCCCACAGACAACAACAAACCACATAAAGCAGTCCAAGCTTCTTCAATAATCAAGTCAACTTCTCAATCAGATTCACTAAAAATATCTGAGGATGCCCAATTTTTAGAAGATGAGGCGTTTATCAAAGAAGTCTTAGGTAGAATACCCGATGTTGATCATGACAAAATCAACAGAATCAAAGCAAAACTCCAAAATGGAGACTACAATACTAAAGAAACAATCGATGTTCTTACAGAAAGACTTGCTAAAGTTTTAGGATTATAAAAATAAAGCACCTATTAAGGGTGCTTTATTTTTATAATTTGGATTTTCTATCATAATTTATTATAATAAGACTCTTTATCTATAGAATCTCTAAAAAAATATTTTATTCTCTATCTATTAATAATTCTTGTAAATCTTCTTCTTTAAATATTCCTAAAGATTCATGGAGCTGTATAGCTCTTCGTGATCCAAAGACCCCACCCTTCGCTTTAAATTTTACATTCCGTCCAATATAAATATCAATATCTGCATTCACATTAGTATCAAAACGGATGACATCCCCTTCCTGCAAACGAGAAACTTCAGAAAAAGATAGAGTTGTTTCTGCAAGCTGAGCAATAACAGTTAATTTAATATCACTAATTTGTTGCTTAATAAAGGTAATATGTTCAGAAGTAATATTGTTATTCACCGCAGAGTACCAATACTGAGCAGAAAGCTTATTAATAATCGGTTCGATGGTAATATAAGGAATACAAAAATTAATCATTCCTTCAACTTCACCAATTTTAGTATCAAATGTCGTTAAAATTACCATAGTATTTGGTGGAACAATTCCTACAAACTGAGGATTTGTTTCGATATTCCCAAGACGAGGACGAAGGTCTGTCATATTTGCCCAAGATTCTCTGAGATTCCCAAGTAAGCGAACAAGAATCCCTTCAATTACTGACATTTCAATATCTGTCAACTCTCTATTTGTTTTTAAAGTTTCTCCCTTTCCACCAAATAAACGATCAATAATAGAGAAGGTAATTGCAGGATCTACTTCAATAATAGCACTTCCTTTTAGAGGATCCATATTAATAATACCTAAGGTTGTTGGGGAAGGAATCGACCGTGTAAATTCTTCATAAGTTAATTGATCTACCGAAACCACATGCACTTGCACTAGAGAACGAAGCTGTGCAGCCAACGATGTTGTAGTCAAACGAGCAAAAGTTTCGTGAATCATTTGAAGGGTACGGACTTGATCTTTTGAGAATTTATCCGGTCTTCTAAAGTCATAAACTTTTAAACGTTTTTTATTTTTGTTCATCCGAGCAACAGCAATCGCACTATCTTCATCACTAACTGTCGCATTAGGACTAGAAACTGCTGTTAAAAGAGCATCAATTTCGTCTTGAGACAATATCTCTGTCATCTTCTTTCCTTAATATTAAGAAACAGTAAATTCTGTATAGTATACAGCACCTACTTCTCCATTGATAAATAAACTATTAATCGTTCGGCGAATTTCTTCTTTTAATTGTTCTTTTTCTAAAAATTCATCAATTTGATTTTTTTCTTTAGAATTAAGAAGATTCAAAATCACATCACGAATTTGAGTATGCCGAGCAACAAGCTCCGAATGAAGCTGTTTATTGGCAGCATCATAACCCAAAGATAAAGCAACACGCATAAAATAGTTTGCGTCTAAATCTGCGGTATTAATCCGAAATTCTCCCAAATCATAGTAAGAAAGTGGGGCTGGTTTTGGTCGTAATTGTAAAGCAATAGCATCTTCATTTCTTTCTTGAGACGCTCCTCCTTTAAAAACGACAAACATGATAATTACAGAAATAACAACGGAAATCAAGACAGGAATCAAATACCCTAAAATCATCATAAGGATTTTAGCAATAGGATTTTTCGCCTTCGACGATCCTTCCTCAGCACCCTCATCAAGTAATTCTTCGTCAGCCATAACCACCTCCTATTAAAACAAGAACATACTAATATAGTTTAATGTGTTTTTCAATAAAATGCAATTTTTTAATAAAAGATCTTCAAATTTTTTCCTTGCCTTATCATCAAAAACCATTTATAATAAAAATAAAAAGGAGAACTATATGGTAAAAAAATATACCAATGGAGTCTACGAACAAAATACTTGGATTTATTTTAACACAGACAGCCAAGAAGCTATTGTTGTTGATCCTGGTGATGAATTAGAAGGACTCTACGATCTCTTAGGTAACTATAAAATCACCCATATTTTTATTACTCATGGACACATTGACCATATTCAAGGTCTTGAAGAACTTAAAGAAAAATATCCTGAGGCTTTTATAGTAGCCCATCAATTAGCAACTGAAACGTTACCTAATCCTCATAAAAATCTTTCTCATATGACAGGGATTCATATTATTGCTCCTAAACCAGACTGGAGCTACGAGGGAGAAAGTGCTAGTATTTATGCCGCGGGACAAGAATGGACTCTTATTCATACCCCAGGGCATGCAATAGATCATACAATCTTCTTTGGACAAGACAAAACTCTATTTAGTGGGGACATAATTTTTGAACAAGGGGGGACAGGGCGAGTAGATTTCCCGGGTTGCGATCCTATCGCGATGAGAGTTTCTATTGCCAAAACACTCTCAGCTCCAAAAGATAGTACCGTATACCCTGGGCATGGAAATGATTTTACCATTGCAGAAGCACAACCTTACTTTCAAATGAATTTTTAATACTTAAGAATAGACTATAGATCATATAGAAAATCCGTTATAAAAAACTCAATTATTTTTATTAATGATAGTATATCTAATCTAGGATCAAAAATTCATTAGCGTTAGGAATAAGCTAAAGATACAATCTATTGTTATTTCTGATGGGTATTAAAGAGAGTCGGTTTAATAAATAAATAATAAATAACAAACGTCAATAGGATTGATATTCCAAAATGCCTAAATCCGATGATCATTTCTATCTTTTTACTCAGTAACACATGGATAATCAAACTAAAGGTTGTTATAGAAACTAAATCCACAAAGAGCCAAGTAGCATAGTGATTTTCTTCAACAGAAGGTTTAGAAAGAGAATTTTGATCCATATATATGTCTTCTCTATCTTCTTGGTAATAAATCTTGGGTTTTTGTGTTCGCTTATAAATCAACACGATAAAAACAATACCAAACAACACCGCAAGAGAAACTAAAGTATACAAATCTATTGGAAAAACATAATTAATAATATTTTCCATGATGCCTCCTATATTCATAACCACTCTTCAAGCTCCTCTCTAATAAAGGAAACCAAGTCTCTGATATATTCTTTAGTAAATTTTAGTTTGATCCCTGCTCTTTGGTAGAGATTAATGAGAGGTATCTGATGACCTGCATTCAGGAATTTTTTATAGTTTTCTACCGCAAGAGCAGGATTATTTTTGTATTCTTTATAGAGAGCTAATGCCCCTAGCTGAGCAATTCCATACTCAATATAGTAAAAAGGAACTTCAAAAATATGAAGCTGGAACAACCATTGAATTGCTCGTTGATTTTCTAAACTATCCCACTCAACCCCTATCGAAAAACGATTCATAATTTCTAAAAATGCCCGTTCTCGTGATTCACTTGTAGCACTATCGGTATAAATCCTGTGTTGGAAACTATCAACCGTCATACACCAAGGAAAGAATTTTAAAGCTCCTTCAATTTGGTCATATTTTGCCTTACGGAAATCTTGAGGATCGGGATAGCATTCTTTCCAGTGATCCATTGTAATCATTTCCATACTCATTGAAGCAAGCTCTGCTGCTTCCGTCGGTAAACTCAGTAAGCTAGTATAAGGCTGTTCCGCTTGAGCAAATTCATGCATGGCATGTCCAATCTCGTGTACTAAGGTGGTCAAATCACTATGCAAGCCAACAGCATTCATAAAAATAAAAGAAGCACCATATTTATATAAAGGATAGGAATAGCCCCCAGGAGCTTTATTTTTACGATTGAGCAAATCTAATAATTTAGTGTCATTCATGGAGGAAAAATGAGCTCCAAATAAAGGGTCAGTTTGATTCATAATCGTAATATGCTTAGCAATAAGATCCTCTGGTTTATCCACTGGTTTTAGGAGTTTACCGTCTAAAGAAACTGCCATATCCCAAGGTCTTAGACGATCAATTTTTAGTGTTTGTTTTCGTTTTTGATTTAATTCTTTAATAAGAGGAAGCATTTCAGATTCGACAGCATCATGAAAATCATGTACATCCTGTACCGTATAAGAAAAACGCCCTTTCGCTTGATGCATGTAATCCCGATAATTTTTAAAACCTGCATTTTTCGCCATCTGTTGGCGAAGATTGTAAAGCTGGTCAAATAAGTTATTTAATTCTTGTTTGTGGGTAAGCATTTTTTCCGAACGAACGTGCCATGCCTTTTCTCGAATCGTCCTATCTTTATCTTTAAGAAATACCGCCATCTCAGGAAGTGTTTTTTCTTCCCCATCAAAGGATACCGTCATACTACCCGTAATAGAACGATATTCAACACCCAATTGATTTTCTTGGATTCCAAGGGCAACATTTTCTTCACGAAATAAATCTCTATCGTTTTTAAGAATTTGTTGTAATAAAGCTCCTGTTTTGTCGTGCTGAGCAATCCAATCGTTTAAAGCGGGAGAATTTAAGATAATATTTTTTAAAATAAACTCTTTCGGAGCATAATAAGCTACAATATTTTGTTGGAATGCTGTATAATCTTCGACAATTTTTTTATCTGAGGTATCACAGGTCATTTTAATATAAATTTCCCCACCCGTATCACGGATTTTGTGGTTTAATTCATCATTTTTTTGAAGAAACAGTTCTAATTGTTCTACCGTTTGAGGCGTTTCTTGCTCTAATTCTTCTACCCAAGTTTTTAATAAGGATAAATCATGAGGATCAATCTCTCCGTGAAAGTATTTACTGGAACGAATCTCTAAAACCATACGCTTTTCCTTAGTTTATATTCTCTCTTTATTGTAGATCAATATGATGCATTTAGCAATCATTTTTATTAAATAATTACTTATAGGAAGTTTTACTGAATATTCTCAACAGATTAAGATTGAGAGATTCTTATAAGAGTCAATTACTTCTCCTATTAAAAAGAAAAATTTTTTATTGACAAACAGGAGTTTGTACGATATAATAGAATTGCGAAATATCCTACTTGTTATACTTATTTTATGTAAAAACATACCATATCTACACAGTACTGGTAACAACTAAATATCTTAATAATCAAAAAAACAAAGCCCAATATTGGGCTTTGTTTTTTTGATTATTAAGAGCTTAAAGTTTTTTCTTTCCAATGATCTTCAGGGAATCATAATGTTTGATCCCTGTACCTGCGGGTATTAATTGACCAATAACAAGATTTTCTTTCAATCCTTGTAAATTATCAACCGCTCCTCGTAAGGCCGCACCAGAAAGTACTTTCGGCGTTTCTTGGAAGGATGCAGCAGATAAGAAACTATCTGTTACTAAAGCAGCTTTCGTTAATCCCATTAAGACAGGACGAGATTTCGCTGCCTGTCCTCCCTGAGAAATCACATTTTTGTTTTCTCTCTGGAAGAAATGGCGATCTATTACCTGTCCTGTAATAAATTCTGTATCCCCAGGGTCAGTAATTTCTACCTTACGGAGCATTTGACGAATAATAATCGAAATATGTTTTTCGTTAATCTCAACCCCTTGAAGCCCATAAACATCTTGAATTTCTTCTAAAAGGAATTGTTCAACCGCATTTTGACCCAGTACTCGAAGAATATCGTGAGGGCTTACTACACCATCACATAGTGGTTCTCCAGCTTCTACACGATCTCCAATACGCACATAGATATTTTTACCAGCAACAACCATATGGCTAAAAATCCGTCCATTAACCGATTGAACATTGATGGTGTATTTTCCTTTTTTTTGAACGATACTTTCTACAACTCCTTCACAAGAAGCAATCACCGCAGAGTTTTTCGGTTGACGAGATTCAAAGAGTTCAGTAACACGTGGGAGACCACCAATAATATCTTTCGTTCGACGTTTTGCCATAGGACGCCGTGCAACCGTGCCCCCAGCTTTTACGTATGAACCTTCTTCAACGGCTAAGGACACACCTGCAATAATCATAAAACGCTCTAGTTCGTTTCCTTCTTCATCTACAACAAGAAGAATCGATTTGTCTTTTTCCATTTGACCGTCTACTTCATGTTCGAGGTATTTGATAATCCCGTCAAATTCACAGACATATAGTTCGTTATAAGGATCAAACTCAACAATACTGGTACTACGTGGTATTTGCATACCTGCTTCGACTAAGAGCATCGATCCAACACGAATAGGATAGGTATAACGCTGAGATTCCAAAGCTAAAAGCATATCCTTGGTTTTTCTCATAATCACACGGCGTCCAAAACGGATTTCCTCTCCTGTCTTACGGATTGCCACAGTATGTTCCGCTGCAATTTCTTTATTGTTTAATTGTGTTGCATCCTTAGGATCTTGGAGTTCGTCGATTGGTATTTGAATTAATACCTTTTGAACTTCAACTACCCCTTTACGAGCAACAATTTTTTCTATTCCGTTATCACCTTGTCTTTCAACAATGTTTTCAGGAACAGAAAGAACAAAAGCATCATAAGATAAAGCAAGACGATTTTCTTCAGATGTTGCCTGAGCTGTCCCACCAATATGGAAGGTTCTCATAGTCAACTGAGTACCAGGTTGTCCAATCGATTCAGCAGCAATAATCCCTACCGCTTCTCCGATATTGACATTTTTCAACTGGGAAAGATCCCAACCATAACATTTTGCACAAACGCCTTGATCAGCTTCACAAGTTAGTACTGAACGAATCCTTAATTTATCAATATCAGCTTCTTCTATTTTGCGAACCGCATCTTCGTCGATAATTTCATTAGCTCCAACAATCAAACTTCCATTACGAGGATCAAAAACGTCTACAGCAGAAACACGTCCAAGGCAGCGATCAGCTAATGTTTTTTTAATTTCTTCACCACTCCGTACGGTTTCAAGCTCCATATAGCAAAGGGTACCACAATCATGTGTCGTAATTACCACATCTTGGGAAATATCAACCAGTTTACGGGTTAGATAACCAGCATCTGCTGTTTTTAAAGCGGTATCTGCTAATCCTTTACGAGCTCCATGACTGGAAATAAAATATTCAAGCACAGAAAGCCCTTCTTTAAAGTTGGAACGGATCGCCATTTCTAAGATTTCTCCAGAAGGTTTAGCCATCAGCCCCCGCATTCCAGAAAGCTGTCTAATTTGTTCTCGACTTCCTCTCGCTCCAGAATCCATCATCACATAGAGAGCATTGAACCCATCCTCATCTTCATGAAGGCGAGATTCTACAAGTTTTTTAATCCTATCATTTGCTTGTGCCCAAATATCTAAAACCTGATTGTATTTTTCCGCATAAGTAATTAATCCTCTTCGAGCATTATCTTCAATTTTTTGAACTTCTTTCTCAGATTTTGCAACAATATCGTATTTTTCTTCAGGAATCTTAATATCGGTAATCGAAATAGTTACCCCTAGTTTGGTAGCATGTCCATAACCAATAGTTTTAAGATCATCTGCAAGGTAAGCAGTTTCTTTAATACCATAGATCCGATAACAAGTAGATAGAAGTTTTTCTACTCGTTTTGAGGTAAGAGTCTCGTTGATAAAACCTAGTTTTTCTGGAATTACTTCGTTAAAGATCACGCGTCCAGGAGTCGTTTCTACCCATTGACTATCGATTTTATAGAAAATCCAATCTTCATAAGCCAGTATTTTAGAATCAACAGCATAAAGTAATTCCGAATAAGCATCTAGGTGTTTCATTTTATCAGGTTTTCTCATTTTTGGCTTGGTAAGATGATAAATTCCTAAGACCATATCCTGTGTTGGATAGATCACAGGATGCCCATTAGCTGGATTGAGAAGATTCCTACTGGAAAGCATCAAAAGCCACGCTTCAATCTGTGCTTCAGGAGAAATAGGTACATGAACTGCCATCTGATCTCCGTCAAAGTCCGCATTATAAGCATGACAAACAAGAGGATGGAGCTGAATGGCTTTTTCTTCTACCAAAATTGGTTCAAAAGCTTGAATCCCTAAACGGTGCAATGTTGGAGCACGGTTTAGAAGAACAGGATGATTTCGAACAACCTCTTCGAGGATTTCCCAAACTTTTTCATGCTCTACTTCGATCAAGTGTTTGGCCGCTTTAATATTAGTAGCAAATTCTTTTTCTACCAAGCCACGCATCACAAAAGGTTTAAATAATTCTAATGCCATTTGCTTAGGAAGACCACATTGATGTAGCTTAAGGTTAGGACCTACAATAATCACTGAACGCCCAGAATAGTCAACACGCTTTCCTAAGAGATTTTGACGGAATCTCCCTTGTTTTCCTTTAAGAATATCAGAAAGAGATTTCAAAGGACGATCGCCCCCACCTGTAACAGGATGAGCTCTTCGCGAATTATCAAAGAGAGAATCTGCAGCATCCTGCACCATTCTCATTTCGTTTTTAATGATAATATCAGGAGCATTAACTGATTTAAGTTTTTTTAGTCGATTATTTCTATTGATTAAACGACGATAAAGATCATTAATATCAGAGGTAGCGAAACGTCCTCCATCTAAAGGTACCATAGGGCGAAGGTCAGGGGGAAGTACTGGGACAGCATCTAAAATAATCCACTCTGGCTTGTTCTTGGATTTTCTCAAATCTTCAATTAATTCCAAACGCTTGATTACTTTTTTATCGTTTTTATTTTGGTATTCACTAGTAGAGTGTAGCTCGTCGGCTAAACCATCTAAATCAATATTTTTCAGAATTTGACAAACAGCACCAGCACCAGACCCCGCGGTAAACGCTTCTTTATAGCGATCTCGGTATTCATCATATTCCTCATCGGTTAAGACCTGATTGGCTACTAAGTCAGTTTCACCGGGATCAATCACAATATATTTTTCAAAGTACAAAATACTTTGAATATGCCCTGGGGCAACATCTAATAAAATAGCAATTTTAGAAGGAATAATACGATAATACCAAATATGAGCAATAGGAGCAACTAATTCAATATGCCCTGTACGATAACGGCGTACTTTTGATTCGGTAATTTCAACACCACAACGATCACAGACAATTCCTTTATAACGAATAGAACGAAATTTCCCACAAGAACATTCATAATCTTTCGTAGGCCCAAAAATTCTCTCACAAAACAGACCATCTCGTTCTGCACGTAATGTTCTATAATTGATCGTTTCTGGCTTTAACACTTCTCCATGAGAAAGTGATCTTACTAACTCAGAGCTTGCGAGATTAATGGAAATAGCACTAAACCCTTGCATTCCTTTCATATCTTATATCCTTTACTCTATTTTTTCTTGTTTCAAAACAACAGTCTAAATCAGGTGGTCTCTCATATTAAGAATTTCTTTCTCTTTTTCGTTGAGAGGAACGTTCTTACCAGATTTATCATAAACCTGAATATCAAGCGCCAATCCTCGGAGTTCTTGGACAAGAACATTAAAGGATTCTGGAATATTTGGAGATACGACCCTTTTACCTTTGATAATACCTTCATACACACGAACGCGTCCATCAGTATCATCAGATTTTACTGTCATCATTTCTTGGAGGAGATTTGAGACTCCATAAGCTTCTAATGCCCAAACTTCCATTTCTCCTAAACGTTGTCCTCCAAAATTCGCCTTACCACGGAGTGGTTGTTGGGTAACAAGGGAGTAAGGACCAACAGAACGAGCATGTAGTTTATCATCCACCATATGGTTGAGTTTGAGAACGTACATCACACCGACAAAAACAGGTTTTTGGAAATATTCCCCTGTTCGCCCGTCTCGTAATTTATATTTTCCTGTTTTAGTAAGTTTTACAGTTTCCCAATACTTTTCAATATCTTCTTTTGCCTCTCCGTATTTTGCCCGTTCTTCAAAAAGGTCTTGTAAGATTTTTTCATTTGCTAGATCTGTTTGGTGATCAATCTGCTCTAAGGAAGCTCCTTGGAACGCAGCACATTGGTACTTAACTCCTAATTTGAGGCCAGCCATTCCAAGATATGTTTCAAATAATTGTCCAAGATTCATCCGAGAAGGAACACCAAGGGGATTTAAAACCACATCAACAGCTGTTCCATCGGGAAGGAAAGGCATATCTTCTTCACGCATCACACGAGAGACAACACCTTTATTTCCATGTCGTCCAGCAATTTTATCTCCAGGTTTGATTTTTCGTTTTTTTGCAAGATACACTTTGATTAGTTTTAACACACCTGGGGAGAGTTCATCTCCATTTTTGAGTGTAAATACTTTAACATCCACAACAACTCCATCTTCTCCATGAGGAACACGTTGAGAAGTATCTCGAACATCTTTGGCTTTTTCTCCAAAGATAGCATGCAATAGTCTAAATTCTGGAGTTTCTGTTGGTTCACCTTTCGGGGTGACTTTACCAACTAAAATATCTCCTGGTTTGACATAAGCACCAACACGGATAATACCATCTTCATCTAAGTTACGAAGAGCATCTTCACCAATGTTAGGAATCTCACGAGTGATTTCTTCTGCACCTTGTTTAGTTTCGAGGGCTGGGCATTCAAATACTGTTGTATAGATCGATGTAAAATCGTCTTCTTTAATGAGACGCTCTGATAGGAGTACAGCATCTTCATAGTTGTAACCATTCCAAGGCATAAATGCCACAACAGCATTTTTCCCCAAGGCTAATTCTCCCTGATCCGTACCAAAACCATCAGCGATTACTTGGCCTTTTACGACTTTTTCACCGATATTCACGATAGGTTTTTGATTGAAACAGGTATCTTGGTTTGTTCTACGGAATTTTGACAATTCGTAAGGAACAACACTATTTTTAGTTTTGAGTTTGATATTCCTGGAATCAACACTAATAATTTCTCCATTATCTTGTGCCAAAATCGCTGCTCGAGAATCACGTGCTACATAATATTCCATTCCTGTACCTACAATAGGAGAACTCCCTCGTAAGAGAGGCATTGCCTGCCGTTGCATATTAGATCCCATTAAGGCACGGTTGGCGTCATCATTTTCGATGAAAGGAATCAAGGCTGCAGATACAGAGAGAAGTTGTAATGCCGATACATCCATTAATTGAACTTTATTTGCTGGGATTAATTCGTATTCTCCTTTATAACGAACACGAGGAAAATCTTCAACTATTTTAAAGTTTTTATCCATTTCAACATTTACAGGAGCGATATACATATTCTCTTCTTCATTAGCAGAAAGGTAGACGATTTCTTTCGTAACTTGCCCACCTTTAACAACTAAGTACGGAGTTTCTAAAAATCCATAATGGTTTACGCGAGCAAAAATTGAAAGAGACACGATAAGACCAATATTCGGTCCTTCAGGAGTTTCGATAGGACAAACACGACCATAATGAGTATAGTGAACGTCACGAACTTCAAACCCTGCACGATCTCGAGAGAGTCCTCCTGGCCCTAAAGCTGACAAACGTCTTTTGTGGGTTAATTCAGAAATAGGATTGATTTGATCCATAAATTGAGACAATTGACTCATCCCAAAAAAATCGTTAATAGCTGAGATAATCGGTTTAATATTGATAATATTTTGAGGTGATAAGTCTTCTAATTCTCGGGTTGATAATTTTTCATAAATCGATTTTTCTACCGTAACAAAAGCAGCACTAATCACATCGACAATTAATTCACTGACACTTCGGACACGACGATTTCCTAGGTGATCCACGTCATCAATAGGAGCTTCTTCATTAGCAACGGCAATCAGGTGATTTAAGGTAGCCGAAATATCCTCAAAAGATAAAGTAAACGATTTGAGTAAAGCATCTCTATCTTGTTTTGGGAGGTCTTGATATAATTTCATTACTAATTTATAGCGTCCCACTTCTCCTAGATCATAGTAACGATTGTTAAAGAACATATTATTAAGATCACGAACGATTACATCAAAAGGAGCTGCCTCACCTGGGTGTAAAATACTATAGATTTTTTTCACTGCTTTTTGGATATTATCTTTAGTATCATCTTTTTCTAGGGTATTTACTAAGACACGATTTTTTAGAAGAGAATCAGAATTAATAATTTTAATCGAAGGAATCCCTTTTTGGAATAGCTGATTCACCGTATTGGGAAATAATTTATCCATAGCAGAAACAATTGCTTGTCCTTCTTCGTTTAAAATGGTTTCTCCAACATATTGCCCCACTAATTTGGCAATAGCTTCCGAGTCTGAATTAAGGGAAATACTAGTCATTTCAAAAAAACGAGAGACGATATCCTCAACAGTCATTCCTAAAGAAAGTAACAACGTTGTCACTAAAACTTTACGACGAGAATCGATACGGACATACATTAAATCTTTTTTACTGTCAATCAGAAATTCTAGCCAAGACCCTTTTTCTGGAACGATCTTTGCAGCAAATTCTTTATTTTTTGCCCCAAACAACACTCCAGGGGATTTGTAAATTTGGTTGACAACCACCCGTTCTGCACCATTAATAATAAAAGTACCCCGATTGGTCATAATAGGAAAATCACCAATATAAATATCTTTTTCTTTGATTTCCCCTGTTTTACGGTCAATCAAACGAAAAATAACTTTAACAGGAGAGCCAAAAGTAAGATTTTTATCAAAAGCTTCGGCTTCTGAATATTTTTTTTCACCAATTTGATAACTAACGTATTCAATAACAATATTCCCATCCGTACTTTCTATAGGAAAGACAGAACGAAAAACACCCTCTAAACCTGTAGCTTCCCGCTGTTTTATCGGAACATCTTCCTGTAAAAATTCTTTAAAAGAATCCAGCTGGATTGCCAACAAATCTGGGGCATCCGTTTGCGTTTGAAATTCGGCAAAAGAAACACGTTTACTGTGCTGTGCCATAGGGTTTTCTCCATTATTTCTTTGGATTACCAAGAAACTTTAATCATTTCTAGGTGTAAATATTTAAAATAAAAACATCTACATACCTCTATATAAAAATAGAAGTATGTAGGAATAACAATAAAAAATAAAAATCTCAAGTGAATTACTTGATTTCTACAGTAGCTCCAGCTGCTTTAAGTTTTTCAGCAATTTGATCAGCTTCTGCTTGTTCAATATCTGCTTTAAGAGCTGTTGCTCCTGCACTTTCTGCCATTTCTTTTGCTTCTTTCAGTCCCAATCCTGTAATTTCACGAATAGCTTTAATCACTTCAATTTTGCTTGCTCCAGGACTTGTTACAAAGACAGACACCGTAGAAACTTCAGCAACAGCATTGGCATCGCCAGCAACAGGAGCTGCTGCAACAGTTGCCTGCACATCAAATTCCACTTCAATTTTTTTACGAAGCTCATTTAATTCAAGAACAGTCATATCTTTAATGATGTCAAAAACTTTTGTTACGTTTTCAGCCATTTTTTTCTCCTATGATGGTAGAAAGATTTTCTTTCTTATAATATATAATTCAGTTAACAACAAAATTGTTGATAAAACGCTTAACAAACTTAAGCTTCTTTTTCTTTTTTCTCTGCAAGAGCTTCAAGAGTCCCATTAAACATCGAAAGAACAGAATTCAATCCCCCAGCAATCATCGCAATTAATTCGACACGTCCTGGAAGTTTAGATAATTCTACAATCTCTTCTCGGGAATACTCCGTTTTAGAAACCACGCCAGCTTTAAAGTCCAATATATTGTGTTCTTTAGCGAATTTTCCTAATACTCTTAGTGCTGCCATTGCATCTTCTTTACCAAGAACAATCATCGTCGATTTTTTAAGATGCTCATCCATAGAAGTAATATTATTCGCATGTAAAGCATGTTTTAGAAGACGATTTTTAATCACTTGAGCTTTGGAATTCACTTCAAAAAGACTTCTACGGAGAACGTTCATTTCCGCAACTGTTAAGCCTTGAAAAGAACAAACAGTAAAACCATCAGATTTTGAGATATTTTGGATAAGGGTATTGGTTAATTCAATTTTTTCTGCTTTTTTTAACATGATTTCTCCCTATACCGTTACTTTTTTATGATCAATTCTAACGGCAGAGCCCATAGTAGAAGTTAAGGTTAAACTTTTAATATATTCTCCCTTAAGATCACTAGGTTTATTACGGATGATCAATTGGTGAACAGCCAAAACGTTTTCTGCAATTTGCTGTTCAGTTTTTGATTTTCTACCGACAACAATATGAAAATTCCCTGTTTTATCACCGCGAATCTCAATTTTACCTGCTTTAAACTCTTTAACCACACGTTCTACTTCTGTTGTTACGTTCCCTGTTTTAGGAGAAGGCATTAATTTTCTTCGACCTAATCCCGAAGCAACCACCGCTAAACGAGGCATCATATCAGGCGTTGCAACCACCGCATCAAACTCAAACCAACCATCTTTGATTTTTTGAATCAAATCATCAGATCCTACGAAATCTGCACCAGATTTTTTCGCATCGGAAGCATGATCTCCTTCTGCAAACACAAGAACTTTAACATCTTTCCCAATATTATGAGGCATAACGAGTGTATCTCGAATACTGTGTTTTTGTTTGATATTAAGGTTGTAATGTAATTCTATTGTTTCATCAAACTTAGCATTTGCAAGCTCTTTGGTAACTTTTACAGCCTCATCCAAGCTATAAGCTTGAGTCAAATCAAATTTCTTGATATTTTCAAGCTTTCGCTTTGACCCTTTATAACGAATACCGTCATGAATAAGTGTACCCATATTAGGCCTCCGTCTCAACACCCATGTTTCTCGCTGTTCCTTCAACAATACGCATCGCTGCTTCTACTGTGAAAGCATTGAGATCAGGCATTTTTAGTTCGGCAATCTTACGTACTTGTTCTTTAGTAAGAGTACCGACTTTATTTTTATTTGGCTCGGCAGATCCTTTCGGAACTCCAAGCTCTTTAAGAATAAGATTGGATACAGGTGGTGTTTTTAAAACAAAAGTAAAAGAACGATCTGAATAAATCGTAACTTCGACAGGTACCACAAATCCAGCCTTATCTTTGGTAGCGACATTAAACTGATTACAAAATTCCATCAACTGAATCCCTTTTGGCCCTAAAGCGGTACCAACAGGGGGGGCAGGGTTTGCTTGCCCAGCAGGAATTTGAAGTTTAACAACACCAGTAACTTTAGCGTTAGGGGCTGCCATAAATAAAACTCCCAAATTTCTCTTTTTATACAGTAAATATAGTAGAAGCACCTATATCTACTGCATATTTTTAATTTATTTTTGATACTTGTTTGTAATCTAATTCTACAGGGGTCATCCGTCCAAACATTTCTACAGAAACAATTAGGATATTTCTATCCCCATGAATCTCATCAACAATACCATCAAAATCTTTGAAAACTCCATCATTGATGCGGACCTTTTCTCCAATCTCCCAAATATTATTTACCCCAGCTTCATAACCTTTATTAGTAATATCACCTGTTTTTTCAAAAATATTTCTTACTTCATCAAAAGTTAGTGGGGCAGGTTTTTTATTCCCCCCCCCAGCGGTAAGAAACATTCCCACGCCAACAATATTTCTAATATCAGCATAAACACCTTTCCAAGCCATCTCATCTTCAGGAAGGTCTAATTCTGCAAGGACATAACCAGGGTACATTTTATGTTTTTGAACTACTTTTTTATTTCGTTTTTCAACAATTATTTCTTCCTCAGGAACACGAACATCAATCAAAACATCACGTAAAATTCCTCCGTTCTTTTTTTCCAAAAGACGGGAGTAGACTTTATTTTCGAATCCAGTCTGAACCTGAATAACAAACCAACCTCTAGCCATTACTTCATCAACTCCTGAAGTCCGAGACGTGATAATACGTCGACTCCAAATAAAATTCCAGAAAAAATAACCACAAAGATACAGACAGCAACAGTCATACGCACCACTTCGTCTTTATTTGGCCAAGTAACCTTGCGAAGCTCTTCTGCAGAAGCTTTAATCTTCTTAACAATATTTACCATAATACACCTTTATGTGTTATTTTTCTTCAAAAACTCAGGGTAGGAGGGACTCGAACCCCCAACACACGGTTTTGGAGACCGTTGCTCTACCATTGGAGCTACTACCCTAGATACTATTTAACTTCTTTGTGAATAGTGTGCTTTCGTTCACGAGAACAATATTTTTTGAGTTCTAATTTTGTTCGCTCTTGAATCATTTTTTTTGTTTTGGTTGTGGTGTAATTCCGTTCTGCGCAACTTTCACACTCCAAAGTAACAATCTGTGCCATGTTTAGCTCCTTTTCTTGACTACTAGCCCACAATCGGAATCGAACCGATGACCCCTTCCTTACCATGGAAGTGCTCTACCGACTGAGCTATGTGGGCGTTTTTATTAAAATCAATAAAATAGACTTTGATAAAAATTATACGCTATTTCTAAATAAATGTCAATCTTTTTCCAGTATTTAAACGAGAAGAGGGCTTCTCTTATGATAGATTATAAGAGAAGTAAATTTAAAACCCAAAAAAACCTTAAAAATTCCTACTAAGCTCTCAATAATATAGGGCATTATTATTGCAATTTATTTTCTATCATAATATAATAAACTAATTTTTATAAGGAGTTAGAGATAATTAGACCAATCAACGCCCAAGATCTCCCCCATTTCCCCAATATAAAAATTTTATCCCACACAAAAGATAGTGGCCAAAAAAAAGATTACCTATTAATAGAACGAACACCTTTTATTTCTTGTTTTGTTACAATTAATAAGCAATACGGAATATTTGTAGAACAATACCGCCCAATAATTGGAAAAAACACATTAGAAATGCCTATGGGAAAAATCGAGGCATATGAATCTAATCCTCAAGAAGCCCTTATCCGTGAACTAAAAGAAGAATGTAATCTATTTTTAGAAGACAAAGCCTTTATTTTGGTTAAAAAAAATGATAGAGATTATCGGATCGACTTTAATTATTTTGAGATTAAAGCTCACCCACCTAACTACCTTAGTCCAGGATTCTCTACCTCAATGCAATATCCTTTTATTTTGGATCTCCAGTGTACTAACTCCCTACTAGATAGCTACAGTTTTTTTACCCAAGAAAATTCGCTCAAAGTCCATCTTAAAAAATTAAGCCCAATACTTATCGACGAACTAGATGGGGTAAGTCGTTTTTACTTAATCAATTTTCTTTACGAACAATCCCTAATCATCAATGCTTAGCGACCACAGTAATGAATCCCTTGCTCTGTTATCACAGCATCCATCATAATATCATGTTCTTCTTTAGGCAAGAACTCCTGTAGCTCTTGGGCATAGCAAACGCCCACCATTCTTAAAGATATTTTTTTTAAAAATCGATCGTAATACCCTGCACCATAGCCCAAACGAGAACCATCTCTCCCAAAAGCTAAACCTGGGACAAAAATAAGATCTATATTCTTTTGATAAGGTTCAGTACATGGCTCTAAAATATCAAATGCTCCTTTTTTAAGCTCTTTTAAAGAGGAAAAAGGGCAAAAAACAATCTCATTTTTAGAGACGACCCTCGGTAATAACACTATTTTATTCTGTTCCCAAGCTTGTTCCCATAAATATTGTAAATTCGGTTCTTGATTAATCGAATAATAAAACGCTACTACATCTATATCTCGGATCAAAGGTAAAGCAAGGTGAGAAATTTCTCTACTAAGATTATCTATCTGATTCATTTGTCGACGCTGTAATAATCGTTGATTACGGACTTGTTGTTTATATTCTTTAATCATTGTTCCTACTTTTTACTAAAGTAATTAATCTGATCCCTAATCGAAGCAGCATCCTCGAAACGCTCATCAATCACTGCTTGAGTTAAGGATTCCATCATGCGCTTAATTTTATTTGAATGATCATATCGTTGCTCCTGAGTCAGAATTTCATCAACAAACTGCTCATGTTCTGTGTTGGGCGTATAATCGACTACCAATAAATCAGTATGAATAAAAATGGGAACATTCATTTCAACAGCAATAGGCAAAATTTCTTCCCAAGTACCTTGATCTGATTTTTGTGTTGATTCTAAAATTGCCTGTTGATGATTTTCTAACACACAACGTATAAAACTCATCTTATCCAAGAGTTTACTATAAAACGTTTTTTGCTTACCAAGAATCTTGGTAAGATATTCAGCAAAATCTGTTGTGATTTTTTGACAGCAACAAGCTCCTGCTGTCTGACAATAAAGAATATATTGCTCTTCTTCCAAAATTACAGTGATAGATTCTACAAAAACCATTCTATCCCCTTCTTATTTTTCAATAGTATCAATTATATTAGTGTGTGTCCTGTTGTTCTAAACCATTTTTGAAATCACTTAAATCAGGTAAAACAATCATCTTCACAATACGACCATCAAGTCCAGAGAGATCTGTAAACTTTAATAACCAAACCATCGTACTCATAAAATCATAAGCTATTATTAAAATTTGTTCTACCGTATGTCCATAAAGAATTTTCTGTTCTTGATTTTTATGAGTTAAAATTGCTTCACCCCAGTTACCTATACTATCAGTACCTTTACCCTTACAGCTAAATATCTTACTTAATAGAGCGGTATAGGCCTCTAAAATCCCTTGTAACGCCTGCCTTGCATTGAAAGAGCTTCGAGCAATTTCTTTATCTTTAACAAGACTATTTTGAGAATCATTTTTACTACTTGCTCGAACAATCCTTAAATAATCATTAACCAATTCATCAAACTGGTTTAGTTTATTTTCCAAGGCTCTGATTTCTTTTTTAGGATCAAAACGTCCTGTATCACTTGGAATAATATAAAAACCAATCTCATTCCACACCAAAGAAAATTCTTTATCAAAAAAATCCATGATTGCATAAGTATAAAAAATCTTATCTTGGGGAGAAAATAAAGCCCTAAGATCTTTTGATTCTCGAAATTTTTCAAGATACTGCAAAAAATCTATATGATTAAGAATAAAAGTTGCTCCTTTTTCTATTTGAGGAGTAGGATAAATACGGGGTTCTGCTTCTTTTTTTTGTTTTTCCTCTTGATTAGACTTATACTGTTCTGCCCATTTATCCGCTAGTTTGCCAATAATAAGGGGTGCGTTTACTCCAGCATTCAAAAACTGATCAAGCGTCAGATAAGGCGTTTTATAATTAAATCGTACCCAGTAATAAGTAATCAACTCTTCTACCCATACATACCATTCAATCCAAAGTGAGGAAAATACTTGGTCTATTTTTTTTGGCGTATAGTTGGGATGAATTTTTTGGCGAAAAAATTCCTCATATTTTTGGATGACATTATTCACAGCAACCTGCATTCGTTTTTGGTGTGGTGTGAAGAATACAAGTTTTCTAAAGATCATCCGAAAAAAACTTTCTGACTTATCAACAGAATCTGGCATCACCACATTTAATTGAGCCATCCATTCATCATCGAGAAGGTGATAAGCATGAAATGCATATTCATATTCTGGTAGCATATCTAATTGTGCCATAAAATCCCTAAATTTTAAAATATCCGAAGTAGAAAGGGCGAAAATAGGGGCTAAAAATGATTTTAAAGTTGCATTCGCAACATATGCTTTTTTAAGCGTAATATCAATAAATTTCCCAGAAAATCGGCTCGCACTAAAGTTAAAAATATTAGCCAAAAAGCACGAAAAACGAACAAAGAAAAACTTTAAGAAAGACTCTTTTTGATCTTTTTGAGGGGTGGGTAGATCCACTGTTTTTGTGTTATTCGGAGATGCAGAACGATGAAAAGGATTTTCATTCTCATCTGGACGAATATTGTGATTACCAGGAGTCGCACCCGCAGTATTATTAGAAGATTTTAAGGATGTTTTTTCTTTAAACTTATTAACATCTTCATCTAAATTAATGATTTTCCCACCGATACCACGGAATTTATCGAATAATTCTCCACGATCTTTTTGCTGTAATTTTTCTACGCTTAACCGAGAGCGCATCGTATCTAATTTATCTTTTTTCATAGAATTACCTATTTGTCTTTAATTATTTTTAGAGGTTTTTACAGCATCAATTAAGAAATGAGGTGTAAAAAGACCATATTCTGTATGATAACGATTTTCGATCATCAAAATATTTTTTAAAAGCTCAAACACATTCCCAGAAAGCATCACATCTTTTACTCTACCTTTTAACTGCCCTTTTTCGATGAGATAAGCTGTTTCTGCTAAAACAGAAAAATCTCCAGCAAGGATATTAGATTGTCCCTCTCCAAGAGGAGTTACCAACATCAAACCATAGTCTACAGAAGAAATCATTTCCTCTAGACTATACTCCCCCAAACCAATAATACGATTGGACAATTCAGGAGAAGGTAGGGATAACGAACTTCGGGAGGCATGCCCAGTCGTTGCAGTATTCATTTTTTTGGCAGTACCACAATCATAAATAAAATTTTTTAGGATTCCATTTTGTATTATTGGTAGCCTTTTTCCAATAACCCCTTCATCATCAAAAGGAGCTGTTGATGCCCCATGATAATAAAAAGGATCATCTATTAAGGTGAATTTTGAATCAAAAATTTCTTCGTTTAATCGGTCAGCAAATAACGAAAGATTTCTATAGAGCATTTTACCGTTTATCGCAAGTTCTATAGGAGAAAGAATCATATCCATCGCCGAAGGAGCAATAATAACAGGCATTAAGCCTTCTCGTTTGAGAACAGAAGACTGACGAGAACGTTCTAATCTCACCTGAAGACGGTCTACAATCCCATGAAGATCACATTCATTATCGTAAAACGTTTCACTTTCATAAATTTCTAAAAACGATCCATCTTCAGATAATTCAAAGAGACCACCCTGCACTGCAAGTGAAGAAGCTTGATACTCCCCACGAAAACCATTACTATTTGCTAGAAAAACACGAGAACAAGAATTACCAGCTCCTGATGAAACCTTAGCTTTAGGGGCAAATTTTTGAATTTGGGATAAAAGATCTTCGGAGATAGATTTTAAGTCTTGCTTATGATAATGAATATTTTTATCAGAATAAAGCCAATCTATCGTTGGATAAGTATTATCCGAGGGAAGATCAATATCCAAATATTCTCCAAACAAAACTGATTCCTGTGCATTATCTAACATCCTTTGGATATATTGAGGGTGATTAACACTTGCATTCCCTACCCGACCTTGCTCAAATAAACGACAGGAAATCGAAGAATAGGAAAGATCATCTACTGATTGTAATTTGTTATGCTCAAAATCTACCGACTGATTGTAGGAAATCTGCCCAAAAATATCTCCCTTGTTGATAGAAACAGCAGCATCGCTAATCGATTGCTTGAACTGTTCTTCATATTGATAAATACGCTCAATCAATAGTAACCTCTTATTATTTTATACTTTATAGTACTATTATACATGATTATAATAAAAATACAAGAGTTAACGAAATAAATATATCCCTATCCCCCCCGCTAACGTACCAAGCCATAAATGATCATTTTCTTGGGTGATCGTGGTAATATCCAATCCAGGAAGACCCTCTGATAATCCTAAACGTGTCCATGTTTTTTTCTTCGTATTATAAATAGAGAGCCCTGCTGCTAAAGTTCCAATCCATAATTGGTCATCAATAAGTAAAAGACTTTCTATATGAGTCGATGCCATTTCTTTTTGACCGAAACGCTCATGAATTTCACCAGTTTTTTTATTGACTTTTAAAAGCCCTTGACCGTAAGTCCCAACCCAGAGAGTCATTCCATCGTTATCTTCGATAATAGTTTTTGCGGAAATATTGGAGAGAAAAGGTTGGAGTTTATCATCTTTATAAACAAAAACTCCCCGTTCAGGTGTGGCAATAAATAAAGACTGATCGGTATGAAGAATATCCAAAATACTATGACGAGGAATAATATTATCCCAAGCCAATCCATCCTTACTCCGAAAAACACCATTAAAAAGTGTCGCAGCGTAAAAAAACTCTCCATCGTGGGAAATTGTCTTAAATTTATAGTTTTTCATTGAAGCAACCTGATGCCATGACGAATTGTTTTTTTGATAATAGCCTAATCCACAATGGGTTGCAATCCAAATTTTATCGTTCCGCACTAAAATATCACGAACATAATAAGAAGGAAGAGCTGTGTTTTTTGGTGTAAAAAGATCCAATTGCAATTGAGAACGACTAAAGCGCCCCAACCCTCCAGACCACATTCCAATCCAAATATCATCATTATCAAATTCTACTGTGCTAATCGCATTATCAGGAAGAAAATCCAAGCGAGAAAAATAACGCCAAACAACCCTTCTCTGAAGAGAAAAAATATCTTTAGTACGTGGATGCTTGGTATTTTTTTTATCATATTTTACCAAAAGTTCAATAGTACGATTGATATAGAATAAGGCTTCAGAACGTTTTGATTGAGCATACAACAGTGAGGCTACTTGGAACGCCGCTTCGATTTTTAGATGATACTCTTTATCAATATACTGGTATGCCTTTATATATCCTTGGATTGCCTTATTGGTTTCGTTAAGACGAAGTAATCGTGTTGAGGCATCAATATAAGATTTAGTAAAATTAAGACGGCGAAAGGAAGAGGGAGAAAGTTCTCGCCATCGGTCTAAGGTCTCGATACTATCGTTAAGGCTCAAATCCAAAATAATATCTGTTAATTCAAAGGAAACTATTTTTCTATTTTTAATATTTTCAAAAGTAATATTAGCATAGCCCAACTGTACCAACATACTTAGGGTCATTACCATACCTAACTTTTTCAACATTACATGCTCCGCAATTAATATCAATATATTTAGTACTTATTATCTTTATCGGATTATACAAATCTTAATTTATATAAAGTATTGAGTATATTTTTAGACTATCTTGAAAAACTATGCTATAATATTTTACACTTCTTTTAGCTAGAGTTGTAAAGAAGAGGGAATGATGTTAAAATTTATTAAAAAATTCTTTCTCCACTCCTACTGTCTATCCTGCAAGTCTTTTCATACCGATTCTTTTTATTACTTCTGCCCTGACTGTGTACAGTCTCTTCCTCTCGTCCAAGACCTTAAAAACATCTGTCCTATCTGCCACGATTCTTGGATAATCAATAATATATGCCAAAACTGTAACAATACCCCCCCCTTATGGAAAAAACTTTATACTATTTTTTCTTATAAAAGCAGTATAAAAAAATTATTTCAATTTTATAAATTTAGTGACTCCGTCCTCGCCGAAAAAGATTTAGTACAACTCCTAAAACCGCATATAGCTCAATTTGAGCATTACCATTTTTTAATTGTTCCTTGTAGTAAATCTACTCGTCAACGGTTGGGCTTTAACCCTGTTACTAAAATTATTAGTCAAATAACTAATAATTATTCCGAAGCTCTAATCAATAAGAGTAGTATACCAAAAAAAAGTTTGAACAGACAACAACGAAAAAATACAGAGAGCAATATAATCTTCTACTCCCAAAAACTACTCTCAAATCATAATCTTCTGATTGTTGATGATATTTTTACAACAGGGTCTACCCTACATCAGGTTTCAAAAATATTATATGCACACCAAATTACAAAATTTGATGTTCTATGCTTTTTTCGCAGTTAAGGAATTATGCCATGAATCTATATTTTTTTAAAAAAATACCGAAAATAAATAATCCGAGATCTCACTAGGTAGCATATGGATTTTAAAAAACTTTTTGACACTTATACTGATAAACTAAATACTTCTGAGCGTTCTAATATATTTACTCAATCTGTTTCTCCAGATAATCTTGATACATTGCAATCTTTTGTAGAGAATTATGACAGTAATGCAGACCGTAATCTTGAGAATCCTTCTCAATTAAATACCCCCCCAGTAGTAGAAAATAATAAACCTGTAGAAATGTCTAAGGGTATTTTAGATGCTCTTTCCAGTCTCGATACTTCCCAAGCACGTTCCCAAAATGAAAAATTCAATGATTTTGATGATCTATCAGAAGAAAATAACGATGACTTAGATACACCAGAATCAGAAGATAATAGTAACACCAACTTTGACGATCTCTTAGAAGATAATATTGACTCAAACTTTGAAGACATCGAACAAATAGAAAATAACAATAACTTAGATACACCAGAATTAGAAGATAATAGTAACACCAACTTTGACAATCTCTTAGAAGATGATCTTGATCTGAGTAGTTTCTTAGATGAGATGGGTGACAGCAATTATGAGGTTGATGATACTCCAGAAGTATTCTTCGATGAAGAACAAATTACAGATCCTGGTAACTCTGATTCCTTCAGTATCGAACTCTTTGAAGAATTCTATGAAGAACCCATCCAAGATAAAGAAACAGAATTAGAAGAACAGACTAATGAACTTCCTAATTTTAATAATACAGAAATGGAAAATCGCCTTGAGACACCTAAAATTGATGAAGACTTCGCTCCTACCAAATATGAAAATATTGATAAAAGTATTAATTTCGATGTTTGGGATACCCATAGGCAATCAAGTACCGACTCTCTCTTGGAACTCAATGAAGAACAAATCTTCAAAATTCGGTATAAAATCAACTCTCTATCCAATCAAGCCATACGATTTAAAATTCGAGAAATTATTGCCGACCCTGATTCCCATAAAGAATTTTATGATACTTTAATGTCCCTCTTACTCGTTGATACTTCAGAAAGCGATCTCAATAAGTTTTTTGAACAACTTAAAGATTCTCAAGATGATGAAAGTTACCCTACACTTGATATTCCCCAATACACACCCTCATTTTTGGCACCTGATGTGCTTAATTATCAAGATACTATCTACCAAATCAAAAACGAATTTTTTTATAATCTAAAAAAATATTTCTTATATGGTTTGATTGCCATACTGACAGGAATTATTACTTGGTTGGGAGTCGCACAACCTATACAGGTAAATTCTATTTTTGAGAAAGGTTTAACAGCAATACGTAATGACAATTTTATCGAGGGTGAAGCTCTATTTGCTCAAGCTAATAAAATTGCTGGGGCTCCTGTCGCTGAGTGGTATATGAAATATGCCGATGTTTATAAAGATAAAAATCTTATTGCCCATGCCGAAAGTAAATACCTATCAGCACTGGTCATCCAACCCAAAAATATTACTATCGCAACTCATACTAGTGATTTTTATACCAATCTCGGATCAAAATATTTTACCAATGCGATCATCGTTATGCAGAATATTGCTGGTTATTATCCTAAACGATTTGAAGTTTGGAATTATCTAGGATCGCTCTTTATCAATTACTCTGATTTTTTTACCAATGACCGAGACCAACAAACAGGATTTTTATACGACGCAATTGATGTCTATCAAAAATTTATTGTCAATAACCCTAAAAACCCTGCTCCTTTTTACCAAATGCTTGATATTTATATCAGAATAGGTAATAAAGAACAAATCGATAAAATCGCCTATTTACTCGCCCAACTAAATCCAAAATATATTGATATTAATATGATGAACAGGTTAGCAAAATATTATACCGATAATCGAAATCTGACAGGTGTATCTCAGGTATTTCGCAAAATAGAACCTTTATTAGAGTCTTATTCCCAAGATATTATTCCTTTACAAAAATCTATGAAGCAACTTTATAATATTGATCCTAACAGTATTTCCAATATCTTGAGCGAAAGCTATTATGAGCTTGCCCGTTATAAAATGCTTTCTGCTGATTTCAAAGCAGCTGGATTATTATTAACAAATTCTCTTCTATTCAATCCTGCCCAAGAAAATAGCTATAATCTTCTTGGAGAGGTTTATATGCGTTCTGCAGAAAATACCCAAATTAAACTGTCAAAGGCTCAAGAGCTTTTTGACCAAGCTCTTGCAATCAATCCCAATAATTATAAAGCTCATATTAATTTAGGACATCTCAATTATATTTGGGATCAAGAATTAGGTAATGTCAATACATCTCGTAACAAAGCCCTGTACCATTATAAATTTGCTAGTACGATCATGCCAACCAATGTAAAAAACCCTTTATTAAGTTATAATTATGGTTGGCTTGAATATCAAAATGATAATGCCCCAGCTGCCATCGAGATTTGGAGTGATATGTATAAAATGAATCTGGATAATCCTGTTTTGTCCTATGCTCTAGGTTCTGCATTATTCCAATCAGGGAATCCTCAGTTAGCTCAAGTGGTCTTGAATAAAACTGCTGATCATTTAGAACGATTAAAACAAAATATCCCTGCCCCTGATATTAATAATAGAAGACATCGGGAAGTTTACACCCAACTCGCAAAAGTTTACAATAATATTGGCGTCATCAATGCTAATTACGGAATAGCTAACCAAGGACGTCGTGAATATTTTGATTCCCAAGCTTTACTAAATTTTTATAAAGCACAAGATTTAGCAGACCAGATTAATAATATATACAGCACTGCAGAATACAACATCGGAGTCTTAACAAGGCCTAATATCCCTAACAGAAAAACTGTTTTTGATAAGGATATTCCTAAACAAACCAGTTTAGAAAATCCCACTGGCTATTTCAATCAACTATTATTACAAAATATTTAATTAAATACAAGAGATCAAACATTTATTAACTAAGGATTGTATGGTGAATATACCCGTTTTTATTATTGCCGGAGAAGTTTCTGGAGATTATTTTGCCGCTGAATTGATGGCTCAATTAAAAGAACAAAAACCTATTTCATTTATCGGTTGTGGTGGCTCAAAAATGCGAACACAAGGCTTGAATCCTATTGCAGAAGATAATTCTTTATTTTCTGCAATAGGATATATAGAAGCTCTCGGATTTGTCCATAAACACTGGAAAATTTTAACTAGAATTATTACCGCAATCAAAAAACACCAGTGTAAACATATTATCCTCGTAGATCATGAGGTTTTTAATATCTTAGTAGCTAAAAAAATCCGCAAACATTTGGGAAACTCAGTAAAAATTTATTTTTATATTCCTCCAAGAGTATCTATGTGGGGAAGTAAGGTTACCCCTGTTGTTGCCAAGCTTTGTGATGCGATTTTTTGTTATATGCAACCAGATCTTGAGTTTTATCAAAAATACAATAAAAATAGTTTTTTCTTTGGAAATCCCCTTGCAAAAAAATTAAAAACATTTATTCCAAACAAAAATTTCTTTTCCGAACACCATCTTGACCCGAATAACCACTATATAGCATTAATGCCAGGATCCCGTAGACAAGAAATTAAAGAACTTCTCCCTATCTTTTTACAAACTGCTCTTCGCTTACATCTGGAAAGAAATATTCATTTTCTTATGAGTATTGCCCACGATGATCTTCGCCACCAAATCCAAAAAATCATTGATAAAACTCATGTACAACACTGTGTACATATTATTAATGATTCTGGGCTAAATGTTATGCACTACTGTGAGTTAGGATTAGTTAGTGCAGGGACTATTACTTTAGAAGCAGTAATGGTAGGAATGTACCCTATTATCACTTATAGGCTCAGTAATATGACCTTCAATTTTATAAAAAAATCTGAGCGTTTAGGAAATGAAACTCTCATCGGTCTCCCAAATGTTTTTTTGAAACAGCGAATTTTTCCAGAAATTTTACAGTTTGAAGTTACTACAGAACGCCTTTATCAAGAAAGTATCTATTTTTTAGATATGAATCCAGAAATAAAAAAATACCTAATGACCAACGCTCAAGAACGCTTGGGAGACACTCTTGGTAGCATTCATAGTACAGGACATGTAGCCGATTATATTATCGACGAGCTTGAGCAAAGTTATGGCTAGAATCTTAGGAATTGACTACGGAACAAAAAAAATTGGACTTGCCTTAACAGATAGTCTCAGAATCATCGCTTCTCCTCACTCAACCCAAGCCAACAACGAACAATTTTGGGGTTTTCTCAAAGAATTAATCACCCATCAAGATATTGACGGATTTGTTGTCGGTATTCCTTCCCATCAAGAAAAAAATAGCTTTGAACCCCATGTTTTAGGTTTTATTAGAAAACTACAAAAGCATTTTTCTCTACCTATTTATCTCCAAGACGAATCCCTAAGTTCCAAAGACTCTCGAACTTTTTTACTAAGTACAGGAAAACGAGGAAAAAAATTGAAGCAAAGTTTAGATCAGTACGCAGCACAAATGATTCTTAGTGAGTTTCTTCATCATTTAGAACGAGGAAAAATAGTTTTGTTCGATGAGGAAAAATAGATGCGTCGTTTTTTCTTTCCTGATATTCCTATCAAGCTCGGAGCAAGTTTTTCTATCCCAACAGATCAAATCAATCATCTCGTCCGCGTACTAAGAATTAAAGCTGATGATATAATCGAAATCTCGAATGGGTCGGGAAATATTATTACTGCTCAAATCCTTAGTGCTAGTCCTAGTCAAGTCTTATTAAAAATTCTTAATAGTCAATTAGGGCAAGAAATAGCCTTAGAAACGATTGCCTATATTGCGGAATTAAAAGCTATGGACGATGCGATATCTATTCTTGCAGAGCACGGTATCCAAACAATTATTCCTTTTTTCGCCGAACGATCAATCTCCAAATTTGACCCTAAACAAACACTCAAAAAACAAGAGCGACGCCAAAAACTCATAGAAGAAACAACAAAAAAAGTCGGAGGACTTTATTCTTCTCATATTGAGGTTTCTATTCCTTTTTCTCAGATTGCAAAACAACTAGAATCTATTCCTCAAAAAATTGTATTTTACGAACGGGAAAGCTCAAATAATCTCAGTACTATTGACTTCAAGCAAGCCCAAGCATTTTTGATCGGCCCAGAAGGGGGATTTACCGATAAAGAAATCCAATTTCTCATCAGCTGGGGGTGTACTACTTGTAGTTTGGGATCTCGGATTTTACGAGCAACTCAAGCTGTATCAGCAGCTGCAACCCTTATTCGTTATTTCACCGAAAAAACAAAATAAACACCTCACTCTTTGTAAGGTGTTTTTATTAATTAAGAATAATAATAGGGGGATAGATTATAGGTACTTTATTATAAAACAAACGATCTATCGAAGGAAAATGAGACTTTCAACTAACAAGCGAAAAGTTAATTCGTATACAAGCTGCTCAATTATAGGATAGATAGGTATACAGTTACCTAAGATTAAAATGCCTTATAAATAAAGGTCTCTAAAAAATTTATCTAAAGTGCTAAAACATAATACCGGCAGTAACACCAATAGTAAAGATTCCTCGATAATAACGTGTGTGGAAAGGAACGGTACCAATAAGCTCTTTTTGATATCCTCGGGTCATTCCAGCACTAACATCGATCCCAGTAACAAAAGCTAAGTGTTTAGCGACAAATCGATTGATCCGTATTCCCAATTCTAAACGACACATCGTACGTGATTCAGTGATTGGAGTATAATCACCCCAATTAAATTTATCCATAAAAAGGTAGTCAAAAGTAGTCAATATTTGAAAGGCAAGCATCCAACCTCTTCCTTGTTGATTTCTCTGGTCGAGGAAACTGTGAGAAAGTCCTATACCCCAACCTAAACGTTGCTGATGCAAACCAACATATATTGGATTATAAAGATCTGGTTTTGAGAAAGGCGTAGAAAAACGGAAGGTAGCCAAGAATCTTGTTTTACTAGGAGAAGGTAAATAAAGTTCTAAAGAACTTACGCTAAACAAACCGTATTCAAAGGGTAACGCTCCCACATCCAACATCATACCCATATCCAAACGTGTAACCATTGCTAGGCTAAAACCTAAACCTTGGGAAATATTAGATTCTTCAAGTAGTAATTGGTTCGCTGAGGATAATCTTGATGTGATAGAAGATTCCTGAGAATAGGAAATAAGAGGCATCGTTAGACTAATTATAAATATTAATAATATCATATAGTGCTCCAAAATTTATTATATACAGTATTATAAGGTAAGTAGAAAATATTTGTCAATATCTATACTCATTTTAAAGAAAAAAGAAATTTTATAATATTTTCTTAAGAATATTTACAAGAAGCAAATAATCGGATAAAATAAAAGGGTGTGGAAATTATTATAGAGGAATATATGCTAAAAAAGATTCTTATTAAAGTTAGTGGAGAAATGCTCGGCGGTGATCTCGGTCAAGGGTTTGATCATACTGCTTTACAGAGTATGGCCGAAAGTCTGCAAAAAGCTTATCAGACAAAGGTTCATATCGGTGTCGTTATTGGCGCAGGAAATATTATTAGAGGAGCTGCAGCCCAATTTCTAACAAGAACCAAAGCTGATGCTGGGGGAATGCTGGGAACGGCAATTAATTCTATTATTCTTCAAGATATTTTAGAAAAAGATTTTTCTATTCCTAGTACCGTATTAGGATCTTTTGCTATTGAAGGATTATTTCCTCAGGCATCCCCTATTATGATTGCAGAATGTTTCCGACAAAACAAACTAATTATTTTTGCAGGCGGTACAGGAGCTCCATTTTTTTCTACCGATACCGCAGGAGTACTCAAAGCCTTAGAAATGGGAGCAGATTTAATGATTAAAGCCACAAAAGTGGACGGTGTTTACAATAAAGATCCTAAAAAATTCCCTGATGCTGTAAAGTATCAAACAATTTCTTATATGGATACCCTCAAACAACAGCTAGAAGTAATGGATTTAACTGCAACCTCCTTAGCAATGGAAAACAATTTACCCATCCGTGTGGTGAATCTCTGCGGAGATACTTTAGTATCGATTATCAATGGTGATTCTTGGGGGACTTTAATATCATGAGGATTAGTTCAGGTAAATGGAGAGGAAAAAATATTCTCGCCCCAGAAGGAAAATTAAAACCAACATCTGATAAGGTTCGTCAAGCTCTATTCAATACCCTTCGTTCAGAAATTCTTGACGCTCGATTTTTAGATTTATTTGCTGGCTCGGGTTCTGTAGGGATTACAGCTTTATCTGAAGGGGCTTCTTTCGCCGTATTTGTAGAACAAGAATCCCAAACTTACAAAGCATTACGAGACAATCTTTACCAACTAGCAAATAAGACAGAGTACCAAACATACCGTTACGATGCCCTAAAGATTTCTGATTTCTTAAAAAATCAAGAGTTTGATATTATTTTTGCAGATCCTTTTTATCCTGATATTAGTATCTTTCTTTCTAAAATATACCAAAGCAGTTATAGCCTATTAAGTAAAGGGGGGATCTTCATCTTAGAACATGGTAGGAATATTCCTATATCAAGCCTCCAAAAATTAGAAGGTTATACCTCTACCAAAAGATACGGTGATACTGCTCTTAGTTTTTTTACCAAATAGGATTATTTATGTTTCAAAATTTTTTAGCCTTGGATAGTTCTCAAGCAGGTCATCTTGTATTACGACTTAGTACCCCATCTCAAAATTACGATGCTTCTACTACAGTAAAAATCGAGTCTGAATTGATTCCTAGCGTGGATTCACTACTAGATCAAGCAGGAATAACTTTAGAAGATATTGATGCTTTTGTGTTGGGTCAAGGGCCGGGGTCTTTTATGGGACTTCGTTTGGGTTTCTCGGTTTTTCGGACTTGGGCTTGGATTCATGATAAACCCATTACCTGTGTTTCTTCCTTAGATTTATTAGTGCGTTCTTTTCCACAGGGTCAATATATGTTCTACGTTCCCTGCGTAGAAGCAAAAATGCAGAAGGTTTTTGCCAATATCCAAAATCAGTATCATAAACTATTAGAAGATTGCGACATCTCTCCTGAAACACTAAGTAATTTCCTACAAGAATACCAAGATTATGTAATTATTGGTTCTGGTGCTGGACTGTTACAAGAGTTTCTTCCTGATTGTGTAGCGATTGAAGCTAAAATAACTATTCTTCCTGATTGTTTTTCTCGAGACTTTCTCACTACGATAGATCAAAAATCTTTTTCTAAAAAATCCTTAAATTTGTTAGAACCTATCCAACCAAACTACCTGCGCGTATCAGCAGCAGAAAACGCCTTACTAGAAAAGCAAAAAAATGATCCTTCTTAAGAAGGATCATGAGATACATTACTGAGAATATTTTTTTGAAAAAATTTTTGACATAAAATATAAATACATCAAAATAGAGCAACGAAAAATTTTAGCGATATTAAAAGGATTTTTTAATAGAGTGTAAAGCCCTAATAATCCTTTATCTTGCATATCAATAGAGGGTACCGATTGGTATCCAGAAATCACTTCAAAGCTATCATCTGTACCAATAGTAACACCTTGTTTAAAAATTTCATAATTTTTATTAATCCATAATTCTTCTTTTTTATCATTACCTAAATTAAATAGAGCAAGCTTAGCAGAGCTTTTACGAAGAGCCACAAATACTTTCCCTTGATCTGAGAGAGGAATATGCTTTGGATAACTACTCACAACCTTGATTCTAGGAAAAGATTTAGATACTTTTTTTACCGTGGTAAATAATTTTTTTTTCGTAGATCCAAAAAAACTAACTGTAGACTGACATTCTGAAGCAACAGAAAGAGCATCCAAAACATAAGTAACAGCTAACGAAGGTTTTAAAATTTGTTGGTGAAGGCGATAAAAAATCCACGCTATGAGACTAGAAGCACAAAGTACCACATCGGCTTGATTAATCGTTTCTTTTAATTCGCGATTAAACAGAGCCTGAAACAATTTTTTTTCTGTAAGAATAATAATACGAGCATATTTTCCATGATGGAGTTTATCATAAAGGTAATTTCTCCACTCATCTCGCGAAATATCGGTAATTTTAATCCCAAAAACATAATATTCTGCAAATGCCATAATCCCTTACCCGATATATATTCTTATATATTATGAAAGGTTTATCAGACTTTGTCAAGAATTACTAATCTCTTTTATTTCTTACAATATTTTATTAACAAATTTATTATTTATTCTGTAAAAAATAAATTGATCAAAAAGAGAATAGTCTTAATGATTTATTAAGATTTTCAAATTACTTCCGAAATTTACTCAAAACATATAGGAAAAATCCATTATATGAAAAGTCAATATTTCATTTTGATTATCGGTATCAGTATATTTCTCTCACCGCTAACCGCATTAACTCCTGGTTCACAGTTATGGTATTCAGGGTTTAATGCTGGTATTAGTGCCCAAGGTTATGGGGGTATTGGATCAAAGTATTCTGGATTTTACAGTTTCATTAACCCTGCTTCTAGCGCTTTTACAGAAAATATCCGTATTTTTTCCTCTGGTAATATATCAGAGAATGAATGGGGACTTAGTTTTGGTCTCTCCACCCCAATCAACCCTGGTGGAATCTTATATACAGGATCTCAATACCTTAGCTATGACGGAACATCATTGACTCATATGGGTTATGGTAAAAAAGTCCGTTCTGATTTAGCTTTTGGAGTCGAAGGACTATTAGCGATCCATCCTACCGCCCGACAACGAGTAATTGGGGGTGGAGTCAGTCTAGGAATATTATGGAACCCTAATGATCCCCTTCCTATAAAAGATGGATGGGGTTTTGCTGATTTTTCTTTTGGTAGTGTTCTAAAAACTGTTGTTTATCCCACGGGAGAAACTTGTTTCAATCCCTCCCCAGAATTTTTATTTCAATTAGGAATCGAAGCAACTATTATGCATTACACCTATGCACGTTGGAAATTTATTGTAGATTACTCGATAGGGGTTGTTCCTCTTTCTTATTATAAATCTGTTCATTTTCAAACTTGGACTTCTATTGGTACTACCTTTACCATTGCCAATATTTGGGATATTTCTATAGGTACAATCTTGGGGAATCATAGTCTAGGCTTTGGATCAAATAAACTCCTCCCTTACACTTTTGGAACGGCGTTAGGTTATCAATGGGATACCTTCTCCTTTAAATTATCGTATACCTTCGGAGGTCAAGAGTTCTTCGAAAAGGTGGAATATATCCATAGTATTGGATTGGAATTAGGTCTAGGAAATAAAAAAACAAGTCATGTTGGAGCTTCCCTCAGCACTAAAAACCACCTAAATTTAACCAATTATTTCTCACCTAATGGTGATCTTGTCCAAGATACAATTACATTCTTGCCTAGAGTACAAGGAACGATTGATGCTTGGCGTTTAATTATTATAGATAATCAGGGGAATTTTGTTCGCTCTTTTGAGGGAATCCAAAATACAGTCGATGACCAATTTCATATTGGGACTTTCTTTTATAATTATTTTGTCCCAACTCGTTCTCATAATACTCCTTCCGAAATCCTTTGGGATGGAAAGGACAATCAGGGAGCAATATTAGTAGATGGCGTCTATCGTGCTTTCTTATCCATACGATATAACGAAAATATATTTACCAGCTCTCAGACAAATACTATTATCTTAGATACAATCAAACCCTCAGCGTCTTTAGAAATCAAACAAAAATATCTCTATTTAGGAGAAGATACCAAATCCGAACTTCAAATACATCAAACATTATCAGTAGACGATCCTTGGTCAGCAAAATTAATTGATAATTCTGATAGTAGGATCGTCGCACAATGGTTTTGGAAAAAAGGGGAAGCTCCAAAAAATGTTCTATGGAAACTCGCTAATCCAAAACGGATTAACGTTACCCATGGAGATTTTTCTTATATTGTTAGCTCTTATGATCAAGCAGGAAATTTTACCGAAGAAAAAATACAAGATATTATGATCGAAACACGATTGAGAAAACCAGAAATAACAATTCTCAATAAGAAATTTTCTCCTAATAATGATGGTGTTTTTGACCAAATTATTATCATACCCGATTATAGTATTACGACAGGATTGGAAAAAATATGTCTTTCTGTTTATAACGAAGCAGGAACCAAAATCTACCAAAACATTCTCAAAGGCAATTTACCAAAAACCTTACAATGGGATGGGATTAATAATAGCGGTCGAATCGCAACTGAAGGAAACTACCTTATTACTGTAGAACAACATTATAAAGATAGTAAACAATTCCATTCCCAAGCACTAGTCGTCGCTTTAGATATTACTCCTCCAATGTTTGAAACAACATTCCAACCAAAGCGGTTCAGTCCTGATAATAACGGTGTTGATGATGTTTTAAAAATTGACTTTTCAGCCCAAGATCTCCATAATATAGGGAAATGGACAATTACCATAAAAAATAGTAATAACAGTGTGCTACACACCTTCCAAGGTAAAGAACAAGAGAAAAAATTGTTTTGGAATCCTGACAATCTTTCTTCTCAAGAATCAATTTTTTTCGAAATCATGATCCAAGACGAGCTAGGGAATACAATTAACACTCCATTCCATCAATTAACTATCGATACCCTACTCGATTCCCATGGTTTTATTCAGACAAAAAATAAAGCATATTTTGAAGAAGGATTCGGTATCCTCGCTAGTACGATGTTCCCCTATTTAGACGAAATTTGGGAATCTTATACACCAGGCGACAGCATCACTATTTTGGCTCAAGCCTATCTTAGCGAATCCGAAGACAGCCAGTTTACCGCTAATAAAATCGCCCTCAGTAGAGGAAACGCCGCTAAGGCATACCTAATTAATAAGGGGATCTTAGAAACAAATATTGACTTAGAGGTACAAACCCACAATGAAAAAAACAAAAAAAAGCAAGGGCAACTTCGGCAATTACAAGTTTATCTTACTCGTTAGTCTCTTTGCTTGTACCATACTCCCCAATGGATATGAACAAAATCTTACCTCTGGCACTTGGCAAAGCTTAGAACCCATTAATACTCCTAATGGTATACAGAATATCGTTTATACCAAAACTTTAACACCAGATGGAGTTTACGAAATAGAAATTGATAATCCCATTAGTACAGGAATCGCTAGAAATAAATTTTTATTTCTCACAGGATATTATCCTCCTAAATACGCTATTATTCTCTACGAGTTTAACAATCCCCAATCCGTTGTTGGTCTTCCTATTTTTTATTATTTTCGAGATGATAAGCTCATTACTTCTACAAATTCTAATATGGAGCTCTCTCGTATTTGGACAAAAATCTAGCCTGTTATTCTACTTCACCGTAGAACAAAAACCAAGAGTTCTTACTCTCAAATAAAAATATAGATAAAAACTGGTCTGTTATTCTACTTCACCGTAGAATAAAAACCGAGAGCTTGTGGCTCTCGGTTTTGTTTTTATATAAGGAATCCATTAATAGAAAACGTTAAATATTAAAATAAAGAATTTTTGGCTTCCTGCCCTTCCCCGAACTCAGAAATACCACGCTTACAGAACTGTAAAAATTCCAAAGTCATCGCAATAACACGGCTATCAGAATTTTTATAGACCTCAGTAATTGTTTCTATTGAGGGATTTAAAGAATTTGTTTCTTTGAAAATACGAAAGAGAGCTTTGGCAATCTTACGGTCTTCGGGAGAAAATCCTGCCCGCCTTAATCCAATAGTATTAATCCCACTAATCAATCCATAAAAACTAGATACCATCATAAAAGGAGGAATATCACGTCCCACACGAGAGCCACCAGAAATAATAACATGAGCACCAATACGGACATGCTGATGAATTAATACTCCACCAGAAATGAAGGAATGATCATAAAAAGTACAACAACCAGCAGGTAGAACATTATTAGCAAAGACTACGTGATTTTTTAAAACAGTGTTATGAGCAACATGAGAGCCAACCATTAATAAACAGCTGTTACCGATTTCTGTATTAAGAGAAATAGTAGGATCATCATAAGCAACAGGAGCATGAATTGTAACATTCTCTCTAATAATATTATAATCGCCAATAATTATTTTATGAGACGACCCTTTGTAAGAAAGATCTTGGGGATTAAGACCTATTGTAGTATTATTAAAAATCTGATTACCTTTACCAAGAACTACAGGACCTTTAATATGAACATAAGGATAAATAATCGTATGATCGCCTATGACCACATCACCTTCAATAACACAAAAAGGAGAAATAGTTACCTGATCGCCAATTATTGCTTCCGAAGAAATAATTGCTTGTGATGAAATTATAGACATAAGAGAGCCTTAATTACTGTATTGTCGTTGTTTAAGTTCTTTTTGAAACACTTTCTCGACGAGCATAAAGCGTTTATGATTTTCACTACTGGTTTCCATAATATTCTTATGGGCATCCAGTAATAATTTTATATCAGAAATAGAGTTTTCGATTTTTTTATTAATTTCAACACCACAGTGTTCGCAGATTAAATCTTCATTATATACTGCAGGAACGAAAGTATCTAGCCCCATAAGTTGGAAAATTTCTACAATCTTATCACTAGGATTTAATAAGATGACAGCATCTTGTTTTTTAGCAAGCTTTTTTTTAGCAGATAAGATGATTCCTATAAATGAACTATCCAAATAGCAAGCTTTTTTAGTATCAAAATAGATATGCTCTACATCTAAATTTGAAAGAAGCTCTTGAATCCAAGCTTCTAATTCGGAACAATATTCTACTGTCCCTTTACCATCAATAACAACATGTAAATCTTGATTTTGTACCCCTGTATAAATCATATCTTCTCCTATAATAATAACAAAAGTAGGATTATAAAGCCTTCTTAATTGAGGAACGCTTTATAATCCTACTTTATATAAAAATAATTACCTTAACATCATAGCAAATGGTTCTGGATCAACACGAGAGCCTCCAATAAGTACTTCATAATGAAGATGATATCCTGTAACACGCCCTGTTGCTCCTACATAACCAATCACTTGCCCTTGTTTCACACGAGCCCCTGGATAAATCTGGGAAGCAAAACCTTGTAAATGTCCATAACGAGTCGTAAACTGATACTTATGTCGGAGTTCAATCATATTCCCATATCCACCTTGTACACCAGCCTTTTGAACCACACCATCAGCACTAGCATAAACAGGGGTTCCTGGAAGAGTAGCCATATCAAGCCCATCATGTCCTTCGACTCCTCGTTGGTCAAAAGGATTTCTACGAATCCCAAAACGAGAAGTAATCCGCGCTCTCGTCGCTAAAGGATAAATTGATGGCATTTCTCTGAGAATCCGCTGATTTTCTTGCATAAAATTGCCTATATGGAAAATCCGTTCTTTAGTTACATCAAGCTCTTTTTCTAATTTTTGTAATTGAACAATCTCTCTCGGAGTAGACCCATTGGATTCTATGGAAAGCATTGGATTGTCAAGAAAAGAAATAGCATTATTATCCGTAGCGGGAATAATAATAGAGCCAACTTCTACACGGAATTTTGAAAAATATTCAGATAGAGAGTCTACTGTTTCCGAAACTTGAAATATTTTTTCCTCGAGTGCATCATTTTCTACAACAAGACGAACCTGGTTCCTTGTGCTTTGGTGTCCTTGAGCAAGAATATAAACAACCGATAAAATCGAAATCGAACTCACTGTTCCTAAAAATAATAGTAAATAATTAGAAATATGAATCGTAAACCCTTTGGAACCGATATGCGGCGTCATCATAATAGAAAAACGACGAATCCCAAAATTATGTACTTTTGTCTTTGTTTCCAAAAGAAATTTTTTGAATTTTAAAAAAACATTTCTATCTAAAGCTTCTTGACTATAAAAACGAAGATCCTGCTTGGGGACAATCGTTTCGATTTTTAGTGTTTCTTTTTTGATAACACTCATATATTTCTCCAAATCTGTAATAGATATGATTATTAATTTTATATATGTACACTTTATCATACTTTTTTTTAATTATTTTGTCAATGTTTTTTCAAAATACTTATCAATTTTATTTCTTGCAGAATTTAGAAAATTTGTTTATAATTTATCACCATTAAGAATAATGGATTATAGGATCGCCATATGTTTATCGATTCCCACGCCCATATTGATCTCGCATTAACAAATTACTCTGATATCAATGAAATCAATCAATTGTTTATCGAACAATTAAGCCATATCATCCATATATCATTAAATCCAGAAAAATTCCTAGAAGTTTATCCATTATTATCTCAACAGCCTAATATTTCTTTTGCTACAGGCTACTATCCTGATCATGCAAATATTCCTAATTTTGATGAGGAACAAGCATATTTTCACCTCAAAGAACTCCTTTTTACTTATCCCAACCATTGTGCTATTGGTGAAATAGGGATTGATTTAAAGGACGAAAGTTATGGTTCTCTCCACCGTCAAAAAACTCTTTTTGAACGACAGCTCGCCCTTAGCGATGAATTGAAACTACCGATAATTATCCATTCTCGCGTTAGTTTTGAGGAAACTTTTCACTCGTTATGTAAATATTCTACCCCTGCTGTTATGCACTGTTTTAGTTACTCAATAAAAGAAGCTGAAAAAGTCTTGGCACGAGGAGATTATATTTCTTTTGCAGGAATATTAAGTTATCCAAAATCTGTAGAACTTCAACAAGTAGCAAAAATGATCCCTTTGGAGCAAGTACTATTTGAAACAGATAGCCCTTACCTTAGTCCTGTTCCTTACCGCGGAAAAGCCAATCTCCCAAGTCGAGTACGGTATATCTATCAATATTTTGCGGAACTTAGGAATATTCCTTTAGAAGAACTCTGCACTATCATTACTCAAAATTTTGAACGAGCATTTCATAAAAAAATTACAGATCAATAATCATCCCTTCTCGACAGAAAAACGAATTTTCAAACTGTTTACGCACTTTTTTTTCTAATAAATTAATTTCTCTATCTGTCCTCTCAGGGTCATGGTGAGTCAAGCCAAGTATTTTCACATTAGCCTGTTTAGCTACTTCTACTGCTTGTTGCCATGTAGAATGCCCCCAACCAATCCGATGTTCTATTTGGTCTTCCGTATACTGGGCATCGTGGAACATTAAGTCCGCATTAAAAGAAAGCTCTACTACTCGCTCATCCACATGTGTGGTATAATGCTCTACATCGGTATTAAAGGTAAATACTTTGCCTTGATGTTCTATCCGATATCCATAAGCTCCACCAGGATGAATATGTTTTTTAGAAGTTACTAACATTCCATTGGGGAGGGTGATCGTCCTTTCTTCGATATCAAAAAAATTAATAAAAGCAGGTAGTTTAGTATAACTAATAGGACAAAAATCATAATCCATTTCCATTAAAATAGTTTCTTCTAAGGTACGGTGCGTTTTAATTGGACCATAAAAATTAATCTGTGCCCCTTTTTGAAATAATACACCAAAAAAAGGGAAACCATACAAATGATCCCAATGAGTATGTGATAAAAAAATATAAATCGGAGGGATTTTTTTGCCTTCAAATTCTTTAAGGATACTCCCCCCTAAAGGGACAAGACCTGTTCCAGCATCTAAAATGACAATAGCCTGATCGTCCGTTCGTACTTCTACACAAGTGGTATTGCCACCAGTTTTAATTTTATTCTGTTCTGGTGTAGGGATTGTACCACGTACCCCCCAAAGGCGTATTCTCATAATTACCCTCTAGTTTTTTATCCCTTTAAATTGTTATCGGTCTTCTTTAAATGAACTTTAAAATTATAGCATATTGTCATTAAAAAATCCAGCCCACCTTAAGACTAATATAAGGATACAACTCTGTTATAGGAAATTTTTCACCGAAAACCCCTTTATTTGCCCACTCTGGTTTTATTTTTTTAGAGTCGGTAAGTACCGATACAACATTTAAAGGAAAATATTGTAGACCTAAATCCAAGCCTACAAAAATACTATCACTCACTCGTTTGACAATATTAATTCCACCAGCAATCCCAAAATTCAAAGTAAATCCCTGAAGATCCCCAGCTGTTCCTTCGATCGTTTTTAACCCTATCGCATTATAAGCAAAACCTAGACGAAAATAAGGAGTAAATTCCCATGTACCCACTAAAGATCGATAACCAATCCCTGTCATTAAATACGTATGCATCGTTCGATCAAAATTAATACCAAAAGTCGTCGTAGAAACTAGCTGATAAGGAAGAAACCTTTCGTATTCTCCTTCCATTTTAAATCCTGCAGACCACCGTGAAGAAGCCTGCCAAATATTCTCATCCAAACGAGCTTTTAAGCTTCGCTCTCCCAAAGTCGGAATAATTACACCCACATTCACATAAAAACGATTCCGTTTGGGAGAATTTCGTAATACCTCATCACCAACAAGAGATTTTTTGGAAAGATCCTTTGCTAACACCATTTCATTGGATATTTTTTGTACAAGAGCAATCGATTCCGTATTTCCTTGACGTGATTCTTTATATCGTAATCGAATTTCATCGCCTCGTCTTAAGCTTGGAAAATCTTTTTTCGGAAACACCACAATATTATTCTGTACTGACACAATAGTAGGATTTACATAATTCTTTCTCTGGATCATCTGTTCAAGCATTTTACGAATATCAGTAGATAGAAAAATAGGATTAGCACGAGGTGTAGTAAAATTACTAGAGAGTATTTTCTGGTCGGAGAGACGGAGAAATTCAACCGTGGTTTTAATCTGCTGTTCCGAAGCTGACTGATTGTGAATAATAATTTTTAAGACATACTTTACTTCAGCACCGAAAGGGTTATTACTTACAGAAAGTTGAGTCAACTCATAGTCGTAATCCTTAGGAACTAGGGCAATCCGAAAATCATCTTTTACAAGCTCATCAATAATCGTTCTAAGCTCTGTAAAAATAGGATTCCTATTAGAAATAATAATAGCTATAGTAGCTTGCTTATTTACTCCACGGAACTTTAAAGAGAGTTGCTCATTAGAGGATTCTTGTGCAAAATTAGGGGTAAGTCCTAAAAATATTAATAAGAAAATATACATATTAAACTCCTTTAGCAGTGTTTGAAGCATCCATAGTATACCATATTTTATCTTTTATGGAAACATAACAGAACTTGCATTTTTTATCGATTACTCTTAAGATAGAGTATTAGCTTTAACAAGCTAATAACTTAGGAAGAATCTATGGAGTTACTCGCTATTTTTAGCATTTTTTTATCGACAATAAATTTTTATTTCCTTTTCAAAAATATTGCTCGTAAACCTTTCCAGCAGGATTTAACAGAATTTCAATCCTATACTGAACGAATGATTGTAGAATTTAATAGAATCACTACCCGTAATATTGAATTACTCGACTCCCGTATTGAAGAACTCAACCGAAATATCAGACTATCACAAAAAGTTGATCTTCTCTTAAAAGAACGTTTTGAGGAAGCTCAAAAAATTGAATACCTTAAAGTTCTCAATCTTGATAAAGTCTATGAAGAACAAAATACAATCAAACATCCCAAAATAGATATTCTTATCGAAGATTCTATAGAATCTTCCGAAAACACCTCACAAGATTATGACCTTTTAGAACAATTAGAGCCTCCAAAGGAAATAGAAGATAGTTTATTTGAAGGGATTCCTATTACTAAGATAAAAAAACATCACAAAAACTTAACGAGAAAAAAACGAGACTTGCTCAAAGAAGGAATTAAAGATAATAAATCTAAAGAAGAGTTATTAGACTTAGGTTTTACCATCAACGAAATCAATCTCGCCCAGATCTGTTATACAAACGAACAAGAGGAAAAATGATGGCATTTTTTATTATTTCTTTATCAGTCATTAAGAATTGAAAATAACGAAAACTCCTTAGAATATAGTTCTAGGGAGTTTTTTATTGTAGGCTAACGTTTTCCAATAATTACTCTTGTTAACGTAGAAAAAAATTAGGTCTAAAATTACTAATTTGAGTTTCTGGATTATAGGAACTTTGTTTTAATAAAAGATCAACCGCTTCTTGCCCCATTTCAAATGTAGGGAATATGGCTTCAATGATAGGATAATTAAGCATTTCCTCATTTGGTAATTGATTGAATGTCGCCACTTGAATATCTTTTTTTAAATTCATATGTAATTCTTTAATTGCCTTAATAATCCCAATAGCGAGAATATAATTTCCCGCAAGGATCCCATCGTATGCTTTATGCGATAAAATATCTTTGGCGATCGCATAACCTGAATGAGCATCATTAAAATCTCCATAATAGATATGCGAATCAGGGTCAGAAATTTTATATCTTTGTAACATATTTTTAAACCCTGTCGCTCGTCTCATTGCATTGGTGAGATTGAAATTCCCTGTAATTAACGCAGGATTTTTTGCTCCTTTTTGAAACAAAAACTCTGTAATTTGCTCTGACGCCTTAAGGTCATCGCATAGAATTTTTAGCTTAATATCCGTATCTTTTATTTCTCGATCAATATTTAAAATAATACACTCTTCTAATTTAGTAATATCATATTGATCAATAGAAGGAGACCAAATGACTCCTGTTCGTTGATAATTTTTTAATCGTTCAAAAATCTCTTTTTCTTTTTCTTGAGATTCAAAAGATAAGAAAATCTCACAAGGGATTTTATTTTCTTGAGCTTTCATAATCACCCCTCGACAAATATCCATATAAAAATTATTCGTCAATTCTGGAATCACAACTACTATTTTATTGACAATAGAGCGACTTAACAAAAATTCACAATTTTTTTCTTTGAGAATAGCATAAATTTTATCTTGTGTATTTTTTTTAACAGAATCGGGATTACGGATCATTCGGGAAACCGTTGCCGGTGAAACACCTGTAATCCTAGATATCTCTCGAATTTTCATTATTATCTCCCTATCCCTTGCTCTTCCTATAATATGAAACAGAAAGTAAAAAATGTCAACATCAAATCACGAAACAAGCTTTTTCCTATTAATTTTTCTAAAAAAACAGGAATCTAAAAAATCAATCTTTGGTCTTAAATAACTTTACAAAGCATTCTTATTTTGAAACACTAATCAAAAATATAGTTTTTTTTAAATTTTGTTAAAACAATTTTTCTATTGATTGTTTTTCAAATAATTCTACAATGTAATTACTAAGTAAAACAAAAAATAGGAAAAAATATGAAAGAAACAATATATTCTATTGCTTGTGATTTCGGGTCATCAGGGGGAAAGATATTTTTGGGGACTTATAATGGGAACAAAATATTACTCGAAACAATCCATGAATTTTCTTTAGAACCTATAAAAATTAATGATTACTACTACACCAACGTCTTATATATTTGGTCGGAGCTACTAACGGGACTAAAAAAAATTATTCATCGAGGCATTCAACCGCATTCTTTAGCGATTGATACGTGGGGTGTCGATTTCGCCTTCATCAACAAAAAGGGAGAGCTTCTAAGTAATCCTATTAACTATCGTACAGAAAGAACCTTATCAACAGATAAAAAATTGGACACCTTAGGTCTCACAAAAGAGTACCTTTTTGAGAGAACAGGGATATCACTCATGCCTTACAATTCCCTACTCCAAATTTTTGAAGATTCCCAATCACGTGGAGAAATCATAAATCATACAGATAAGGTATTATTTCTTCCTGATTTATTTGCTTATTGGCTAACAGGAAAAATATCAACAGAATATTGTATCGCTTCTACTTCTCAGTTACTCAATATTCATACCATGTGCTGGGATACAGAGATTCTCAAAGCAATAAATATAAAAAAAGAATTACTACCTGACATTCAAGAAACAGGAAGTATCAAAGCTTTCTTATCTCCAGAACTTGCTCAAATGCTCGATTGTAAACCTTTTCCCATTATCGCAGGTTGTTCCCACGATACTGCAGCCGCCGTACTATCATCTCCTTTAAAAGAACAAAATTCCCTTTATATTTCTAGTGGCTCATGGTCGCTTATGGGTGTCGAACAAAAAACTCCTATTATCAGTAAAGAAGCGTTAGCATATGGTTTTACCAATGAATTAGGGTACAATAAAACTGTTCGTTTTCTCAAATCGATCAATGGACTATGGTTGATCCAATTATTACAACGTCAATGGCAGATTTCTTTTAGTGATATCATCGAGCTTGCTAAAGAATCATTCAATAAAGGATTTCTCATTGACGTTACTCATAACATCTTTTTTGGTAATTCAGATATTACTAAATCTATTATTACTCATTGTCAAGAGAATAATTTTAAAGTCCCTCATACTCGATCAGAAATTGCCGCTGCCATATACGAAGGTCTCGGATTAGTACATGCAAAATTTTTATCAGAACTTGAAGGAATCATCGGCGAAAATATCAATCATCTTCATCTTGTTGGAGGAGGGTGTCGAGATAAGATGTTTTATCAAAGTATCAAAAAGTATACGGAACGTCCTCTAACAATCAATCCTATTCAAGCAACGGCAATTGGAAATATTACGTCTCAATTACTAGGATTAAATATCTTGAATAGTATAGAAGAAGCTCGTAGCACCATACAAAAAAGTTTTGAAGTAAAAAGCATATAAAATCATTTTGAGGAGAAAGATCAATGTTAGACAGTTTAGATATTAGAAAAGAAATCATCGCCTATTGTCTGGAGATGCAAAAACTAGGGCTCAATCATGGCACTGCTGGGAATATTAGTCATCGAGTCAAAAATGGCATGCTCGTAACCCCTTCAGGAATGCCTTACCATATGATGCATCCAGAAGATATTGTATTTATCGATTCAGAAGGTAATATTGAAAAAGATAAAATACCATCAACAGAGTGGCGATTTCATTTTTCTATTTTACAATATTTTCCACAATGTAACGCCGTGATCCACAACCATGCTCTCTATGCAACTATGGTTTCCATTCTTGGTATTGATTATTTACCTGCGATCCACTATATGATCGCCCTCGCAGGTACTAATAAAATTCCTTGTGCAGCGTATACACGATACGGTACAGAGCAACTTAACGAGAATATAAAAAAAGTTATGGGCAATTCCAAAGCCTGTATTCTCAAAAATCATGGTTTAGTGGCTACCGAATCTAGTTTACAGAAAGCACTGATACTCATTCAAGAAGTAGAATACCTATGTCAATTATATATGGGGGTGAGAAGTGCTGGTCAATTTACAATCCTTTCTGATCATGAAATTGATATTGTATTAGAAGGATTTCAAGATTATGGACTCAATGTTAAGCATCACAAAAAGGGGTAAGCTATGTTAAAAAATATCCCACCAATTATTTCTCCCCCACTCCTTAAAGTGTTAGCAGAAATGGGACATGGAGATCAAATCACAATTGCAGACGGTAATTTCCCTGCAGAAAGTATGGGCAAAGATTGTATCGTCCTGAGAATGGATGGACATGGAGTCCCAGAAATCCTAGAGGCAATCCTACAACTTCTTCCTCTGGATCACTATGTTACTCAGCCTGTAAAGCTCATGGAAAAAGTCCTAGGAGACGAAGTATCGGTTGTTATTTGGGAAGAATATAAACAAATTATTACTCATTATGATACACGAAAAAATTTAATAGAATTTATTGAGCGATTTGAGTTTTACGAAAAAGTAACAAAAACGTACGCCATTATCGCTACTAGCGAAAAAGCAATCTATGCAAATATTATTTTACAAAAAGGAATTATTAATAATCATTAATAAAAATTAAAAAAGGAGAATACTATGTCTATACCAAAAACAGCAAAAATGCTCGCAAAAAAAGATATGCTCACCTTTGGTTTTTTAGTCTCGTGTTTTGTCTTATGGGGTTTATTAAACAATATGACAGACAACCTTGTACCTGCTTTTGCAAAAATATTTATGATTAAAGCAGTAGATTCCTCACTAGTGCAATTAGCTTTTTATGGAGCTTATGCACTATTAGCATTACCAGCTGCTTATATCATCCAAAAATATTCCTATAGACAAGGAATATTGGCCGGTTTAGGATTATACGTGATCGGGGCTTTTGGTTATATTCCTGCAGCAGTATTTCAAAATTATCATATCTTTTTAGTATCTATTTTTACCTTAGCAGGGGGGTTATCCATCTTAGAAACCACCTGTAATCCTTTTGTATTATCTTTGGGCGACTCTAAAACAAGTATCCAACGTCTAAATTTTGCTCAAGCTTTTAATCCTCTGGGTTCAATCGCTGGGATATTCATTGCAAAATGGTTTATTCTCTCCAATCTCAGACCTGAATCAACAGAAGAAAGATTATTAATGACTCCAGATCAGTTAGCTATACTAAGAAGTACCGAACTTTTTTGGGTATGTATTCCTTATCTTACCTTAATTTTGATTGCCCTAATTATTTGGTGTTATTTTTTCAAAAATAAATTTGAGGTGAAAGATACTAAAAGCTCATCAACACTCAGCAATACCTTTTCTTCTTTATCAAAAAATAAAGTCTATTGTTTTGGTGTTATTACCCAGTTTTTTTACGTGGGATTACAAATAGGGACATGGACATGGATCATTAAATATGTCATGACCCTAACATCCATAAATGAAGCTCAAGCAGCAGATATTTATATCTATTCTATTATTATCTTCATTACGATGAGGTGGATTTGCACTGCTTTGATGAGAATAATCGCCCCAGTAATATTAATGCTAATCATTGGTACTGTAGGAATTCTATTCTCTTTAGGAACAATCTATTTACCTGTAGAAAGCTCTATTTTATGTCTTATCGGTATTTCTGGTAGTATGTCTTTGATGTTCCCAACCATTTACGGAATTGCCCTACAAGGGTTACCAGAAAAAGATATTAAATTTGGAGCAGCAGGACTAATTATGGCAATCTTAGGGGGAGCCATCTTGACCCCATGGATGGGAAGTGCTATTGATACAGGGGCATTTTCTTCTTTAGCACCGATGTTTAGCGGTGCTAAAGCAGCGGTACGTACTAGCTATTTTATCCCATTACTCTGTTTTGTATGTATTGTATTGTATGGCCTCTACGTTATGAACTATCCTTTAAAAGAAAATTCTCAATAAACATTAAGGAAGTTATCATGTATAGACAAATTGCTCATTTACCCAAAGTTGGGATTCGTCCAACCATTGACGGGAGACGTGAAGGGGTACGTGAATCTCTAGAAGAATTTACCATGCAAATGGCTAAAAATGTTGCCACACTAATCGAGTCAGAATTACGCCATGCCAGCGGAGAAAAAGTAGAATGTATTATTGCAGATACGGCTATTGGGGGCTTTGCCGAAGCTGCGACCGCTCAAAAAAAGTTTGAAGCAAACAATGTAGGCTTAACATTAACTGTTACCCCTTGTTGGTGTTACGGATCAGAGACCATCGACATGACTCCTAGTATTCCTAAAGCGATTTGGGGATTTAATGGAACAGATAGACCTGGTGCTGTTTATCTTGCTGCAGCTGGTGCTGCTCATGATCAAATGGGGCTTCCTGTCTTTACGATTTATGGAGAGGATGTTCAAGATCTAGGAGATAACACAATACCTAAGGATGTGAAAGAAAAAATTCTGCGTTTTATCCGTTCAGGGGTAGCAGTCACAACCATGAAAAACCAAGCTTATTTGAGTTTGGGTTATGTTTCAATGGGAATTATGGGCTCAATGGTCGACGCCCAATTTTTATCTGATTTTTTAGGGATGAGAACAGAATTCGTTGATATGTCAGAAATCAAAAGACGATTAGAAGGAAATATCTACGATCCCAAAGAATATCAAAAAGCTCTCTCTTGGACGAAAAAGAATTGTAAACCTGGGATCGAAGTTAATAAACCAGAACAACAAATCTCTGATGCCCAAAAAGAAAAAGAATGGGAAAACGTCGTCAAGATGACATTAATCATGAAAGATCTAATGAATGGGAATCCTACTCTTGCAGAGATAGGATATATCGAAGAATCCAATGGACACAATGCTATTGCAGGAGGTTTTCAAGGGCAACGCCAATGGACAGATTTTATGGAAAATGGTGATTTTTCTGAATCTATTTTAACGTCTTCAGTGGATTGGAATGGCATTCGTCAACCTTATGCTTTCGCCACAGAAAACGACGCTTTAAATGCTATTTCAATGCTTTTTGGGCAACTGCTCACAGGAACAGCTCAATTATTTGCTGATGTCCGTACTTACTGGAGTCCTAGTGCCGTCAAACGTGTTACAGGAAAACACTTAGAAGGTCGAGCTAAAGAAGGCATTATCCATTTAATCAATTCTGGGGCGGCTTCGATGGATTGGACAGGAGAACACTCCTCAAAAGATAGCCCTGTAATCAAAGCTTTTTGGGATATTTCTCAAGAAGAAGCCCAAAAATGTATCGATGCAACAACTTGGAGCCCTGTTGATAGAGAGTATTTCCGTGGAGGTGGTTTCTCATCAACATTTCTCACAAAAGGAGAAATGCCAATAACGATGTATCGGATCAATCTTGTCAAAGGTATAGGGCCTATTCTCCAAATTGCCGAAGGGTACGCTATCAATCTTAGCCCTGAAATCCATCAATTACTCAATGATCGCACTAATCCTTCTTGGCCGACTACTTGGTTTACCCCTATTTTAACAGGTAAAGGAGTTTTTACAGACGTTTACTCAGTCATGAATACTTGGGGGGCGAATCATTGTGTTGCCTCCTACGGACATATTGGACAAGATCTTATTACCCTCGCATCAATGCTAAGAATTCCTGTAAATATGCATAATGTTACCGAAAAAAAAGTTTTTCGCCCAAAAGCTTGGAATGCTTTTGGCACGTACTGCCAAGAATCTGCTGATTTTCTTGCCTGTAAGAATTTCGGCCCACTCTATGGTAAATTAACCAAATAATTTTTATAAAATTCACCAAAATAAGGTCTCATTTATGGTAAACCAATTCAATATATAGAATCATATTCTACCATAAGTGTTTAAGGAATTTAAGGAGTAAAAATGAAAAAATATCAACAATATTTGGAACATATTCTTAAACTACAACAAAAAGCAGTCGCAGATCAAGAACAACATATTGAAAAAATCGCAGAAGTGTTTGCAACCACAACCTTATCAGGCAATAGCATATGGGTTTTTGGAGCATCACACTCTGGAATGGTTGCAGAAGAAATGACCTATCGAGCAGGAGGATGTGCCGTCTTTAATGGTATTTTTGATCCTCATATGATGCTGAACTATCACCCAGCCAATCTTACTAGCAAGTATGAACAACTAGAAGGAACAGGTAAGCTATTATTTCAATCACACCCTATCAAAAAAGGCGATGTCATTCTTATTTATTCTGTATCGGGGCGTAATGCCGTTGGGATTGAGTTAGCCCAAGAGTCCAAAAATATAGGGGCTACCGTTGTAGGATTAACAAGTATAGAATATACCAATGGTGTTACTTCAAGGCATTCAAGCGGTAAAAAACTAATTGATATTGCAGATATTGTGCTTGATTGTTACTGTGAAATTGGGGATGCTTGTATAAGTTTTGACAATACCCCCACAAAAGTAGCACCTACTTCCACACTGACAAGTATCACACTCGTCAATTGTATTCTTTTAGAGTATATAACAATTATGCTTCAAAAAGGTCAAAAAGATATTCCTGTACTTCAAAGTGGCAATCGTGATGGAGGTATGGATTGGAATAGGAAAATATTTGAAAAATACGCTTCTCAAATTCATTATTTATAGGAGATAAAAATGTCTACACCCGATATTAGATTAGCAAGAATTGACAACCGAATGATTCACGGTCAAGTAGCCATGATATGGACATCTGCCTATCAGGCAAATATTATTATTGTAGTCGATGATGATATTGTTCATAACGAATCTCAAATGCAACTCATGGCACTCGCCGCACCAGAAGGTGTACAAACACGTTTTTTTACCGTACAAAAAATGATTGATGTTATTGGCAAAGCAGCCCCTAGTCAAAAAATTTTTATCGTTGCACGTACTCCTCTTACCATGACTCGTCTTATTAAATCTGGTATTCCTATCAAAGAGGTTAATATAGGTAATATGCATGATGCTACAGGTAAAAAAGCGATCGTTTCTGAATTTATTTATGCAACCGATGAAGAAATTCAAGCCATCAAAGAAATGTGTAATTATGGGTTACGCGTCTATGGACAAATGACTCCAACCAGACCCGTTCACGAAATTAATGAGCTAATCAAAAAGTTTTAGACCCCATTTTTATATTTTAGGAGATGATTATGTCAGATAATCTAAAAAAACATTTAATGATGTACTATAATACTATCCAAAAAAATCAACAAGATATTGTAGAGCATGAGATACCCAATATTAAAAAAGCTGCACAAATTGTTGTGGAAGTATTAAAAAAGGGAAATAAAATCTGGGGTTATGGTCCTGGGCATGCAAATGAATTTATCCAAGCGCTGCTCTGTACTCCAGCAGGCATTCCTTTTATTAATTGTTTAAATGCCCATTTACGTGAGGTGTTATTTGATAATGCTTATGGACTTGGGGAACTGTTTGCCCAACAAGCACGTTTCAAAGCCGGCGATGTATTATTTTTTATTTCTATCTCGGGGAGACATCCTCTACCGATTGAGATTATTAAATATGCTCAAGCACAGGGAGTTTATACTATTGGTGTTACCAGCGTTACCTACAGTAATTCTGCTCCTCCAAACAATAAATGGAATGCTCGTCTCTGTGAAGTTGCAGATCTTGTATTTGATAACCATGTCGCTATTGGTGATGCATGTGTCCAAATGGATGGACTCGAAGAAACAGTAGGTGCAGTGTCTGGGGTAATGAGTATGTTTTTAGCAGAGTTATTAACTGCAGAAATCGCCCAAGAAATGGAAAATCAGAATTTTTCTTTTCCTGTTTTCCGCCATCCAAACCTTCCTGAAAATAGCACACACAATAAACAAGTCGAAGAGCAAGCAAAAGATTGGGTTAATTACTTCCATTTATAGAATAAAATAGGAGATAAATATGAAAGAATATTATCAATCTGTTGTTGAAGCAACAAATAAAAGACAAAAAAGAATCATCGAAACACAAATATCAAACATAGAAAAAGCAGCTGCGATTATGGCAGAGACATGGAAAAACGGAAAAGACTGTTGGGTATTTTCAGGAGCAGGAAGTGATATTATCACTCAAGAATTGGATTACCGAGCTGGTGGATTTGTTACCATGAATAGGATTTATTCTGTTTTTGTAGAATTTTCTATGCGTCCCTTACCTTTTATGTGGGAATGCGAAAAACTAGTAGGATTACTCAGAGAAATGTGGGTAAGAGAACGTTTTGATAAAGATGATACCCTTATTCTCCATTCACCAGCTGGTTGTAGTGCCATGATCATAGAAGCGGTAGAACTCTGTCATGAGATGGGGATAAAAGTTATCGCCCTAACCAATATTAATCTTTCCAAGAACGCAGAAACATCCAGTAAAAATAGTAAACGTCTCTTTGAAGTAGCAGATGTGGTGATTGATACCTGTGGAGAAATGCCTTACGGGTGTATCCTCACCAAAGCTGGAGAACATCTCTGTGGTGGGGATTTATCTGCGGGGGTTTTCACCGCACATCTGTTGGAAGTTGCCACGGCATCTAAAATGATTAGTATGGGATTAAACCCCCCAATTTTGCGGAGTGTGAATAAAGATAACGCAGCAACACACAACACTCAACTTGCCCAACAATATAAAGATCATATTTTTTATCCTTGTATGCAAGGAAAATATGCTACCTATTATCAAAAAGTAACAAAATAATTAAAACAATTTAGGAGAATACCATGTTTTTACAATCGTTTCTTATCGCCCTCTTTGTCATGATCGCATCTATGGATTGGCTTGTCGGTAACTTTGGATTATCCTACGGTGTTGTTATCGGTGCGGTAATCGGGCTTATTTTGGGAGAACCATTACAAGGAATTATCTATGGAGGGTTTTTTGAACTTGTATTTTTAGGGATGATCGGAGCAGGAGGAGCACACCCTCCTAATAAAATTATCGGCACCGCTCTCGGGGTAGCATTTTCAATTTTGACAAATCAAGAGCCTAGCATCGCTATTAGTATTGCTTTCCCAGCTGCCGTATTAATGCAGGCTGTATTAATTTTTTCTTTTACCATTATCTCTAACATTATCCCAAAAATAGAAAATTTAGCCAGCCAAGCAGACTGGAAAGGAATAGAGTTATATTCTTGGGGAGGAACCATTTTTATGGGATTCGGTTTTTTCTTAGTAACTTTCGTTGCCATCTATTTTGGATCAGAATTTGTGGAAGTCATTGTCAATAACATGCCTCAATGGCTTACCGATGGTTTTGGTATCGCAGGAAAAATGCTCCCAGCAGCAGGTTTTGCCGTCGTTCTTAGCTATTTTCTCAAGTGGAATAATAGCTATTACCTTATCTTTGGATTTGTAATTGTCGCCTATCTCAAGCTCCCCCCTCTCGGTTTAGCACTCGTCGCTTTATGTGTTAGCTTAATCGAGTTTGGAATCCGTCAAGAAATTGGTAAAGAAAACTCTGTTCGTATCGTAACAGACGTGAACGAAGATAACGAAGGAATATAAGGAGAATATCATGAATACACCACTATTTTCTAAAAAAGAATTACGAATGATCGTCTGGCGTGCGTTTTTTCTCCAACATGCATTCAATTTTTCTCGGATGCAAGGGGTGGGCTTTCTCTATACTATTTTACCAGCCTTAAGAAAAATTTATAAAGACGATCAAGAAGGTCTCGCAAAAGCAATGCTTCGTCATACCGATTTTTTTAACACACACCCTCGTGTCCATGCACCAATCGTAGCAATGGTCATCGCGATGGAAGAGCATAAAGAAGATCCCGAAACAATCCGAGCTTTCAAAATAGCTACGATGGGGCCTATTGCAGGGATTGGAGATTCTATGTTCAATTTTATGTACGATCCTGTAATGCGTGGGATTGTAGGATCATTAGCATATTCTGGGGCTTGGATTGCCTTACCCTTAGGATTGTTTGTAGAAAATTTAACAAAATTATTGATGTTTAAACCACTCTATACCGTATATGATTTGGGTTCATCAGCCCTTATCAAAATCCAATCTCATATGAGACAAATTAATCGGCTCGCTACCAATATCGGTTTGATGTCTTTAGGGGGATTATCTGCCGCCTATATCAGTGTACAATTCGCCTTAGAATTTACTCTCAATGACAAAACATTTTCTGTCCAACAAGATATTTTTGATCAACTCATGCCTAGTATTCTCTCTTTAGTTACCTTATTATTAGCATTCTATCTCATTCGCGTAAAAAAATGGAATATCCAAATGCTCATTTGGTCAATCATTGGAATTTGTCTTGTTGCTAGTTATTTCAATATTCTTAAATAAGGAGGGAAATAATGAACATATCAGTTTTACTGACAGGGCATGCAGAATGGTCTAAAGGAATGCTCTCTGCTTATCATCTTATTATTGGTGAAGATAATTCCGTAGATTACCTTAATTTTAGTTTAGGCACAGCAAAATTAGAAGACTACCATCAGGAAATGGCTGAGAAAATCAAAGCCTTAGCAAAAAATTCTGACGAGCTATGGATTCTCACGGATATTCTTGGGGGATATCCTTTTCAAGCAGCAGCACAGATATCTTTCGGTCAATCTAATGTTCGTGTTTTTGGAGGGGTTAATATGCCTTTTTTACTCGCCTTAGCAACAGAAAAAGATTCTATAGAAGATCCCATATCTTTTATTTCAGAATTACTAGAGCTATCACGTCAAGCCTTGATACCATTCGAAATAGATACTAGCCCCTCTAGAACTATAGAGGACGATGGAATATAAACTCTATCGACTTTTAAAAAGAAGAAAAACAGGTATCTCTCATTTCGATACCTGTTTTTTATTTTAATAATTTGATAAGATTTTATCTACTCTAAGGTAAGAACAAATCCATCTTGCCCTAAATCTTTTGCTTTAATCTGAGCCAAAACATCCTGAGCTGTTTTTTTATTAGAAAATCCACGCACACGCACTCTAAAAAATACGGCATCACCAATCAAACTTTCCGAAGTATAAGCACTAAAACCTGCAGATCGTAATTGATCCTCTACCAATCGAGCAGCATCTATAGTTGAATGAGCCGATATTTGAACAATGTATTCTCGAGAACGCACAGGAGCTACTGCCTTCACAGGTTTTTTTGCCGTTGGAAGTGGTTCTGGCTCTATAACTTTTATAGGATTTTGGGGAATAGGGATCGTATCCACAGTCGAAGCCATTGGTTTTGCTGTTGGAAGATTAGGAACATCAATAGTTTCTGATTTTTTAAAATCGTTAAACGATTGAGCCATCAACGCTTCACGTTCTACTTTGACATTATTGGTAATTGTTTTACCAACCCAGTACCCCGATAAAAAGAGCATTCCACCAAATAGTACAAACAAAGCTCCTGTTAGGATTACTTTGCTGTCATCCCGAGCCAAAAAGCTAGGCGATTCTGATTTGCTTTTTTGACGCAGTGGAGGATTAGAATTTTGATATCCACTATCTCGAAGAAGGGAACGTTCCCGTAAATAAGCTATTTTTTCTTGTCCTGATTCTTCGGAAAGAGAGTGTCGTTCTCTTTTTTTCTCAATAGTAGGAATTTCTGAAGCACCAGTATTATAAACAGGTTTTGTTTTTGTTTCTTCTAAAATATCTAAAAATTTTATTCTTGCCATAATTGCCTCTTTGATATCAAAAAAATAACTTAATTAATAAATTCTATATCATTTTTCGGTATTATTTGTATTTACTTTATAACCAAACTAAAATAAATACATAAGGAGCAAAAAAGTAAAATGTGTTTATTTTTGATTCAAAATATTTTTTTTTGAATCAATTTCACACTAATAATAAAATGTGGTTAAAATTTGACAAACAAGAAAACTTATATTATAATACAAAACGTATATAATATTTAGGAGAAATGTATGTCTCAAAAAAGAGCATCTTGGGCTTCTTCTATAGGGGTCATTTTAGCAGTTGCGGGGTCAGCCGTAGGGTTAGGAAATTTTCTACGTTTTCCTGGTCAATTAGCACAAAACGGAGGTGGGGCTTTTTTAATTCCCTATTTCATTACCTTATTAATTATTGGTCTTCCTATTTCTTGGTTAGAGTGGACAATTGGTCGTTATGCTGGGGCACATGGACATGGTACAGCACCAGGAGCATTCAATATCTTATTTAGAAAACCTTGGGCAAAATATCTGGGTTCTGTCAGTCTATTAGCCATTATGTTTATTGCTTTTTATTATGTCTATTTAGAGTCCGTAATGCTTGGTTATGTTTTTTATTCTTTTACTGGTCTTCTCCCTGAAATGGCTGCAAACGGTCAATCTGGAGAGTTTTTTGCCAAATATCTTTCCTTCGAATTCAAATTATTTGGGGTTCCTGCCGCAATTTTATTTTTTCTCATTACCATCGTAGCAAATATCGGAATTATTGCTCGTGGAGTTTCGGGAGGGATCGAAAAAATCTCTAAAATCTTAATGCCTATCTTACTATTTTTAGGAGTAATTTTACTTGTTCGTGTTCTTACTCTTCCTGGAATGGACCAAGGGATGGCCTTTATGTGGAATCCTGATTTCTCCGCATTAACTCAACCAAAAACATGGCTTGCTGCGGCTGGTCAGATATTTTTCACCCTTAGTATCGGAATGGGAGCTATTATCAACTACGCTTCTTATATCAAAAGAGATCAAGATATCACCTTATCAGCATTATCCGCCAATGCTACCAATGAGTTTGCCGAAGTAATTTTAGGGGGGATGATTATTATCCCTGCAGCAGCTGCAATCTTAGGTACAGCAGCCCTAACAGATGTCGCTAATGGGGGAACGTTTGGATTGGGATTCATTACAATGCCCGCAATCCTTGCTCAGCTTCCACTTGCACCAATTTTTTCGGTACTATGGTTCTTTTTGCTTTTCTTCGCTGGGATTACTTCTTCATTATCGATGTACCAACCTCTCCTTTCTTTTTGCTCTGATGAATTAAAATGGAGCAAAAGACAATCTCTTTCTATGTTATCAATCATGTCCCTCGTAATGGGAATCTACGTCGCTCTTGATTCCAGTCTTAATACACTAGACGAAATTGATTTCTGGGGAGGAAATTTATTTCTTCTTCTATTTGGAACAATAGAAACTCTTTTATTTGCAACCCATATCGACAGTAAAAAAGGATGGCTCGAACTGCATAAAGGCTCTCACATTAAAATTCCTACATTCTATCGTTTTATCCTTAAATATGTTACACCAACAGTATTAATAGTGATTTTAGTTTCTTGGATCATCACGGAAGGTCCAGCACGCTTTATGATGACCTATTATCCTCCAGAAGTACGTCCTAGTGTTTTCCTCACTCGAATGATTTTAGTAGCAATTGCTATTGGTTTTAATCTTTTAATTGCTTACGCTTGGAAAACTCACAATCACGATGATAAATTAAATATAGTATTGGAGGATTCAATCCATGACTAAATTATTCACTTCTCTCTTATTAATCACTTTACTGATCCCAAATTTTTCTTTTTCCCAAGAGAATCCTACCTACGAAATTACTGGGGCAGGAATGTTTTTCATGATTTTTGCTTGGTCAGCAATTATTATTTGGAATACAGTATGCTTTACCAAAATCCTCTCTAAAAAAGATAAATAAATTAAAAACAGGTATCTCAATGATACCTGTTTTTAATTTATTTATATACTCGATAATTACTGTAAAATAATAGTAAAAGGCCCGTCATCTATTGCAGAAATTTTCATGTCAGCCCCAAAAACTCCCGTCTGTACTTCTAAAGCAGACTCTTCTTCTAATCGTTGATTAAAATATCCAAACACATACTCTGCTTCGGAAGATGGCATTGCTTTGCTATAGGTAGGACGATTCCCTTTTTTGGTTTCCGCTGATAAGGTAAACTGACTAACTGAAAGAATTTCCCCTGATAAATTTTTAACAGAAATTTCTTTTTCTTGAGATTCAAAAATTCTTAGATTGGAGACTTTTTTAGCGAAATAATCACATTCTTTTTGCGTATCTCCAACACTCACACCAACATACAAAAGTAAACCCTGACCAATAAAAGAAACTATACGATCCTCAACCGTAACGGAAGCCGAAGACACTCGACGAACGAGAATAACCATCTTAGTCTCCTTTTTTAGCGTATTTTGATCGTCGCTAATGCGAGAATCGCACACAAAACACTTAAAATCCAAAAACGAACGACAACTTGATTTTCTTTCCATCCTGATAACTCAAAATGATGATGAATAGGTGCCATTTTAAAAATACGCTTTCCATAGCGTTTAAAACAAAAAACTTGGATAATTACCGACACTGTTTCTAATACAAACATAAAACCAGATACCATAAGAAGTAATTCTTGTTTGAGCATAATAGCAATCACTGCAATCGCCGCACCCATAGGAAGAGAACCTGTATCACCCATAAAAACTTCAGCTGGATGGACATTATACCACAAAAACCCAGCAAAAGCTCCAATCGCAGCAGAAATAAAAATAGTCAGTTCCCCAATTCCCATAATATAAGGATAAAAAAGATAGCCAGATAATACCACATTTCCTATTAAGTAAGCAAAAACTCCAAAAGATAAATAAAAAGGAATACCCATCCCTGTTGCTAGCCCATCTAGGCCATCTGATAAATTGGTTGCATTAGAAACCCCAACAACAATAAAAATAAAGATCAAAAAAGCAAGCCATAAGGGCCAATACCAAACAACTTCGGTGTATAAAGGAATAAGGAAGGAATTAAAAAGACGTGCTTGATAAATATTAGTAATCGTTTTTGGTAGTTGTCGCTCTTGATTTTGTTTAAAAATCATCGTCAGCTCAGAAATAATTTTATAATTATTATTTGTTACTATTGAAGATGTAAAAGTTTTTGTGTCTGTACCAGACCGCGTTAAAAAAGGAATTTGAAAAAGCTCTGATTTGATGGTCTTACCTGTTTCTGGATTATATTGCGTCCCCATCAGAAAAAGTTCTTCAGCATTAGATGGGTAAGATATATCCCACTGCCAATCGTCCGTAATATTGACATTGGTAGAAGCTAAAACTTCAGTGTTTTTATTAGTGATTTCTAAGATATACCTACGACTCTGCTGGTGATATTGAGGCATTAAATATACCAACAATAAAATAACAAAAGCACATAAGGATTGAATGAATAACTTCCCTTTCGTTGATAGGCCTTTTGTATCTTTTTGTTTGATTTTGGCATAATCATCAATAAAACCAATCCCTGCAAATAATACCACCGTCAAACAAGTAATCAATACAAATCCATTCCAAGCTGCCCAAAGTAAGGTAGAAATCACAACTCCACCCCACATAAAAATCCCACCCATAGTCGGAGTACCCGTTTTGATCAAATGAGCAGAGGGGCCTTCTTGACGGACTTGTTGTCCAAATTTCATCGTACGTAAGAGATCTATTATTTTGGGTGCAATCCACAATACAATTAAAAAACTACTTACCGCAGCTCCGATACTTCTAAAAGAAATATAACGAAACAAATTAATATATTCGGATAAAAAATGAAAGAACATAATCACTCCTACTTGAGTATAGATATACGAGATATTATACAATATTTCCCCTGCTATTGCAAGCATACACAATCCATAGGAGTAATAAGACACGATAAGGATTTATATTTTTCTATATATTAATAACAAATAGGAATAGCTTACACTATCCCTATTAAAAAAATTTTGACTATGAAGATAAGAAATGATAATCCAATATAAGCCGTCCCAAACATACCCTTTTTAGGATAAAAGAAATTTGGCTGTTTCCAAATAAAGAATCAAGCCACCAATATCCATTAAGGTAGAAATGAGAGGAGCGGAAACAACAGCAGGATCAATCTTGAGGTGTTTAAGTATAATCGGTAAAATTGCCCCTAACAAATTAGAAACAATTACAATAAATACCATAGATAACGCTGCTGCCCATTGGACGGAAGCCCCTGTTTGAAAAAAGAAGATCCTAACCAAAAGCATACTTGCAAGGAGAACACCCATCGCCACTCCACAAAGTAAGGCACGAAGTACCAAACGTCCCGTATTATGAGTAGTTATTTCTCCTGTCGTAATCCCTCGGATCACTAATATCGAAGACTGACTCCCAACATTACCTCCGACTCCAACCAATACCGTGAAGAAAATAGAAAGATCCATCCAATAATTTTCCAAAAGCTCCCCATAACGAATAATGACATCCTGAGAAAATCCCGCTATAAATAACAAGACTAATACCCAGCCAGATCGGTTGATAATCAATGACCATAATGACCCTGTCAAATAACTAGACTCATTAGGAGTAATCCCAGTAAACCGCTGAAAATCTTCGGTAACCTCTTCTTGCATAATATGAAGAATATCATCACTCGTAATAATCCCCACCAAACAATGATGTGTATCGGTAATAGGAAGTACCATTAATTCATAATAATTGATAAGATGTGCAATTTCTTCTTGGTCAGCGTGCGTTGACGAACAAACAGGGTGCTCTTTCATAAAATCTTTTAAACGTTTTTTATCAGGAGCAAGAATTAATTCTTCCAAGGTAATAGAACCAATGAGAACTCCATTCTCATCCACAACATAAGAAGTATAAATTGTTTCTTTTTGAGAGGCTTGTTCTTTGAGAAGCGTAAGTGCCTCTAATGCCATCAAATCAGGAGATAAGGCAACAAATTCTGGAGTCATAATCCTTCCCGCTGAATCTTCAGGGTAGTTCAAAAGGGTGTTGGCAATTTTTCGTTCTTCCATTGAAATAAGTTTGAGGAGCTTAGTAACCAATAAAGGTGGTAGGTCTCCTAATAATCTCGTCCTATCATCAGGGTCAATCGCTGTTAAAACTGCTCCAGCTTCGGCATCGGTAAATGAGAATAGGAGTTTTTCTTGTTCTTCACCATCTAAGTTCATAAAGGCATTAATTGCCATCTGTGCTGACAAAAGACGAAACACAAGAATTTTTGAAGTGGAATCCAGATTTTGAATAATACTCGCTACCTCATGTGGATCAATAGAATGTAGAAATTTATCCAATTGATTCCAATATTTTTTTGCGATCAAGCTCCGAGCATAAGCAATTTGTCCGTATAAAATTTCTTCAAACTCATCAATAAAACGGTAGTTATTGGATTCGTTAATAGGGGGTTTCTTGTTTGTCATATTCGCTCTTCTTTTGTTGTTTTCTTATTCAAAAAATACTTTATTGATAGGTACTTGCTGAAACTTCCTCATATTAATCCGATCATTCAAGATCCTAATGTACAGTTCTCGAGCCTGTTGACTTGACTGCAAAGTAGAATCGCGTACATCAAAAGAACTACTAATATTATACTCATATAGATTTATTCCCTGATCAAAATCAAGAAAAATAACACGATAAGGATTATCATTATCCCCCGTCTCATAAATAAAAATCCCTCCAGAATCTCCACCAACAATCTCAATGTATTGATTATCTGCTAATCCTAAAATTTCTTGGGCAAAAAATCTCATTGGTAAAGAATAGACTCTATTTTTTTCTCCTACTGACCCTTTAAGATATTGAGTACTTGGTAGCATACTAATTTTACTGTTAGTCAATTGTGGATCCACAGTATCTATCTCATAACGAGTAATATTTGTCAGTACTTCTATCGTCGTATTAGTAATAATAATCATTCCTTGGAATGAAGTATTTGTGGAAACTGTTGTATTCGTGGAAACTGTTGTAAAATCTTCTTTCTCTAATATTTGTTCTTGATTCATCAATAATTCTAACGATTTTTCATATTGATAATTTCTCATCATTAATGGATCTACAGTATATATAAGATTTCCTGGTGGTGTATTAGCGTTGGAAAGAGGCTCGGGAACTTTAGGAAGAGGAATAAAATTATTCGTCTGTAACAATGGATAAAGCGGAATAAAAGATCCTTTTTCTGGCCATATAGGAGTACTCCGATCAACAGCATATTGATAAGAAATCGCATCCCTATCCCTATCAAAGAAGATAAATAAACGTTGTTCTAAGACAACACCACATGTATTAGTTCTTAAGACAGTATGATCCGAACGCCACACTAAACCTCGAAGTTTTACTAACTGATGATTCCCAGGAAGTTTAGGGTCAGATGGGTCCACCACAATAGGGGAACGATATGTTTGTAAAATAGGAATCACAATATTCGTGATTATTTTTTCTGTATTTGTTATTTCTTCTGGCGTTTCTATTGGTGTTTCTTCTATTACTTCATCTATTTCATCTTCTACTTCATCTATTTCATCTTCGGTGATTTCTGTGTCATCACCATATCCTTCATACTCGTCATACTCACCATATTCACCATCATCAGCATATTCACCATCATCAGCATATTCGGCATATTGATATTCTTCATAATCTTGAGTATAAACAATTGTAAGAGCCATACAAATAAACAAAAGAGAAAGAAAGCGAACCATACTATTATCCTTAAACTACAAATCTAATCACCATTACATCGGAATTTTCTGAAAAAAATTAAGTCTTTACGATTATATCCCTTTCATAGTCATCCATCTAAGACTATAATATTGACATATTATCCATTATCGATTATTATATAAGGATGAAAAATAAAACTATAATCGTATCTATTTTGTTGATTATTGGCTTTGCTCAACGATCTTACGCTCAGGAACAGACGAATACTGATATAACAAATACAATAGAAAGTAATGCAGGATTTCTCGATGATTTTTACTTAGGGGTCGATACTCCAGCTCCTCCTATAGAAACAGAATCTCCAGTCCTCACCTTATTTCGGATTGCTTTAATTACGGGAACATTAGCATTTTTGACTTGGGTTATGATTCGATTTTTTTTCAGACGGAATACCCTATCCATTTCGACAGAAGGTAAATCTATAGAAATCTTAGCCACTATCCCTGCAGGATTGGGTTCTTACTTTTTAGTGGCAAAATTACACAGTTTATATTATTTATTTTCTTTATCCAATGATGGGTTAAGACTCCTTGATAAAATCACTGATCAAGAAGCAATCGATTTTATTGAATTAAATAGAGTGCAAACTCTCCCTCAAGACATTCAATTTGTTGATCTCCTAGATAAACTTCCCGAAGGTGCCCCCAAAAAAGCTTTAGAATTTTTACGAGAAAAAATTAATTATTTAAAGAAAAAAGATTAGAAAAAAGAGTCGTTCGTGATAAATAAAAAATCCCATGTTTTTATTGGTATGAGCGGAGGAATAGATAGTTCCGCTGCTGTTACTTTGCTTTTAGAACAAGGATATCAAGTAACAGGAGTTACCTTTGTTGGGCTCGGAAAAGAAGAAACTCCCTATACAAGAGGAAAAAATTCTTTTTTGGGTAAAGATTCTCGCAAATGCTGTTCTGCCGAAGAGGTTATTGTAGCTAAACAAGTCTGCTTTAGCTTAGGTATTTCCCATATTACGCTAGATTTAGCAGAGACTTTCAAAAAACAAGTGCGAGAACCTTTTGTACAAAGCTACCTAGCAGGAGAAACTCCCAATCCTTGTATGCTCTGCAATCGCCATGTTAAACTAGGGGCCTTAGTTGATTTTGCTCTTAAGAATGGTGCTGACTATATTGCAATGGGACATTATACAGGTGTCGAGTGTGTTGATGGTGAATATCTTCTAAAAGCAGGGAAAGATAAAAATAAAGATCAGTCCTATTTCTTAGCTTTACTAAAACCAGAGATTCTTCCTTTTCTCATTTTTCCATTAGCAGATAAAGAAAAAGACGAGATTAGAGCGATCATTAATAGCAACCAAAAACTTCCCTTAGCGGGAAACAAAATAGAAAGTCAAGATGTTTGTTTTGTTGATAATGATTACCGCGATTATCTTAAGCAACAGGGAGTACAACCTTATAAGGGAGAGATGGTTTTAGATTCTAAAACTATAGGAAGCCACGAAGGCACAGCTTTTTATTCTTTAGGGCAACGAAGAGGTTTGGAGATTTCACTTGGTAAGAGAGTATTTATACGATCCATCGATACAAAAAATAACAAAATTATTTTAGGCCAGAAACCAAAAAGTAAAATATTTATTGTATCAGATCTGAATATTTTTTCTCGTAAACTACAAGAAGGCGAATGGGAGATCCAAATTCGATACCGATCTCCGCGTATTTTAGGCAAGATTGTATTTTTAGATCAAAACACAATCCAAGTAGAATTATCTCAAGCTCAAGAAATTGTTGCACCAGGACAGTTTGCCGTCTTTTATAAAGATAATTATATTTATGGTGCAGGTAAAATAAAAGAAGTAGAATTATTAGAAGAATCAAAGGATCAATAATGGCAGTACAAAAAATTGTTACCTATGGACACCCAGCATTACGAAGACCTGCTCAACAAATTCTCAAAATTGATGATGAAGTACTAAGCATTATTCAAGACCTTAAAGATACACTCCAAGATATTGGAGGCTTAGGATTAGCTGCTCCTCAGATTGGTATTGAAAAACAAATTTTTATTGCCGATCTTTCTTTAATGAAAGAACGCCGATACGCAGGATGTAAAGCCATTTTAATCAATCCCAAAATTATCTTCTCATCAAAAAAAACAGATGTTGATAATGAAGGGTGCTTATCACTTCTTACCGTCCGAGGTTATGTTGAACGACCTTTCAAAATAAAAATCCAAGGATTAATCCCCACAGGGGCATGCCGTACAATCGAAGCCTCAGGGTTATATGCCCGTGTCCTTCAACATGAATACGACCATCTTCATGGGAAGCTATTTTTTGATCATTTTACCCCAGAAGAATACGAAAAAAATAAACAATTAATACAAAAATATTTAGAAGAAAATAAAAAAAATCTGCCAGAGATTTTGGAATAATTTGTGAAAATTATATTTTTTGGAAATAGTAATTTTTCTATCCTACCTTTACAAAAACTGATTGAAACTGTCGATGTTATTGCCGTAGTAACCTCCCCTGATTCTTTTATTGGAAGAGGCCAGAATAACACTCGCACCAATCCTGTAAAAGAATTAGCCATCGCTCATCATATTCCTATTTTCCAACCTACCACACTTAAAAATAATAAAGAATTACTCAAATCCTTACAGACACTAAAAGCCGATCTTCATATCATTGTTTCCTACGGTAAAATAATCCCTAACGAAATGATTGATATTCCACCTTATAAAACAATTAACCTTCATGCCTCATGTCTACCAATATTCCGAGGCGCAGCTCCAATACAATATGCTTTATGGAACGGTTTAAACCAGACAGGCAATACAGTACAGTTTATCACCGAAAAAATGGATGAAGGTGATATTATTACTCAAAGTATTGTTTTAATCGAAGAACAAGACGACTATACCAGTTTAGAAAAAAAACTAGCACAAGATGGGGCCAATCTCTTATCTCAGAGCCTATCCCTTATACAAGAGCCAAATTTTACACCAAAAAAACAAAACCATCAACAAGCAAGCTATACAAAATTAATTACCAAAGAAGATGGGGCGGTGTTTTTTTCGATGGTAGCCCAAGATATTATAAATGCTTTCCGTGCTTTCAAAGAAAAACCAGGGATTTTTCTTCCTCTTAGTATAGGAAATATTAAAATACTTGACTGCCATCTTGGCAGTGGTTATGAAAATCCCAATTCCAAAACTCAAGAAGGAGAAATCCTCACCGTCAACCCACAAGGCATTACTGTAGCTTGCCATGACGGTTCTATAATTTTAACAATTGTACAAGCTCCTAATAAAAAAGCTGTTTCAGCAAAAGATTTTATCAACGGCAACCGACTCACAATCGGATCAATACTAAAATAAGAGAAGGACAAAAATATGGAACACCGTAAAGAACATCTTAAAAAGAAATTTTCCAAATTATGGAATATTATTCAAGAATTTATCAAAAAATGGACAAAACTAGAAACTTGGAAAGATAGTTTTATTCCAGAAAATCCTACAGAACATCCCCGACTAGTCCGATTTTTATTTCTAACTTTTGTTCTGACAATTATCCTTATAGGAATAGTTTTTATTATTTCTTTTTCTATTGCTCGGATGGCTATTCCGACCGTACGTGTACCTTCAGTAACTCAAATGGATATTACTGAGGCAATCGCCGTATTACAATCAAGTGATCTTCAAGTACATTTTGAAATGGTCTATGACGACAATCTTGATCGATATCAAGTTATTAGTCAATATCCCTCTCAAGGTTCTTCTGTCCGTAAAGGGAGAAATATCAGCCTCATTATTAGTTTGGGGCAAGATCGTTATACCGTGCCAGAATTATGTGGGCTTAATAAAGAAGAGGCATTAAACCTACTTTCCCAAGAACGCATTCCTTATGCAATCCAAGTAGTGCCTGCAGGTGATACAGAGATAAACAAAGTGATTGCAATGAGTACTCCTATTGGATCGACTGTGCCTAGAGATACTATTCTTTCTTTTACGGTTACCGATGCAATTCTAGTAGATCAATACCGTATGGATAATTTTATTCGGCAACCGTTAGAGTTTGCAGCAAATACTCTCTTTAATAACCGTATTACCCCTATCCTTGTTACAACAAATGTAGAATCTCTTTCAGACGACGGTCTTGTATTAGCACAAAATGTTCGTGAAGGAGTAATTCTCCAAAAAAATACCAGTGCAATTTTAACAGTAGGATTATATGCTTATAATGAAGGTGATAAAAATAACCTAAAATGGCACTTTTTTAATTTTAGTATCCCTAAAGTAGAAGGTTTTAATCAACAAATAATCATTACCAACGAAGATGGTACTTTGGAAGACTTGTCTATCGGAGAACAACAAACCGCTAAATTTTATAAAGCCTTATTAGAAGATGAATTGGGAAGAACTCGTACCATCTACGAAAGAATGGGAGCGGAAGGTACTAGTTTTAATCGTGTCTTTAAAGCCTATGGTAAAGCAAAAGTTTACGTCTACGCCAATGAAGATATCATTGGTAGCAGAAACTACGGTGAATAATACAAAAAGAACAAAATTAGGATTGACAAATAATATAAAATCATCTATAATATAGAATATCATGGGGATTTAGCTCAGTTGGTCTAGAGCATCTGCTTTACACGCAGAGGGTCGTAGGTTCGATTCCTACAATCCCCAAGTTAAAACAAACCTACAAGTCGTAGGTTTTTTTTGCACCCAATCTACAAACACTAGGGGCTTGTTTCGGTTCTTTCCTATAAATTAGTATATCCCCCAGCTCATCACTAGGGGATATTTTTGGGTATTCTATTCATCTCTTAGAAATATTTCAATAGAATTGATTTCTATATATTATTCTTCATCAAAATTAATCGTTGGTGTTTTATGAGGAAGAAAATTAGGAATAATGAGTACTAAGAGCGTAATCACCGCGAGCATAATCGCCCCTCCTGCTCCTAAAAATTTAGAAACATTCCCCACTACAAGACCGAGAACCGCGAAATCAAAATCTCCAAAGGTCGTATTTTGGAAACCTAAACTCCCCAATACAGATAGAAGTAATGCCGGTAGCACCGTGATAAAAACACCTTGAACAAAAGCTCCTATAATTGCCCCTTTACGTCCTCCTGTAACATTCCCAAAAATTCCTGCTGTTGCCCCACAAAAAAAATGAGGTACCATACCAGGAATAATAAAAATTCCAAGCCAAGTACCCACTAAGCCCATCGCAAACAATCCCCCTAGTAAGCTACTAATAAATCCAATCACCACTGCTGTAGAAGCATAAGGAAAAAATACCGCACAATCTACTGCTGGCACAGCATTAGGAATGAGTTTTTGAGAGACCCCTTTAAACGCTGGAATCAACTCGGAAAGAATCATTCTTACCCCTGAATAGACAATAGTAACACCAATAGCAAAAGAAAATGCAGAAATAATCGCAAAAACAATATAGTTTTTACCATCGGAAAGGATACTTTCTACAAATACTCCCCCTGCTGCAATTGCTGCGATCAGATAAAAAATCAACATCACTAACGCTGTAGAAATCGTTGTATCACGTAAAAAGCTTAACGATTCGGGGAATTTTGTATTTTCGGTACTTTCTTCGGGATTCCCTACGAGACCACCAATCCAAGCCGATAAATAATAACCGAGACTACCAAAATGACCCATTGCAATACCATCATTCCCTGTAACTTTAGAGGTGTATTTCTGTCCTATTGCAGGAGAGAGTACACTCCAGCCCCCTAATAGAATAGCACCTATCGCAACAAGAGATACCCCACTTAAACCAGCAGTGGAAAGTACCGCAGATAAGAGAGCAGCCATAAAAAAGCTATGATGTCCCGTCAAAAATATATATTTAAAACGTGTAAAATAGGCAACAAGCATATTAACAATATAGCCAAAAAACAAAATATAAAGGGTCTCTACCCCTAATATTTCTTGTGCAACGGCAACAATCGCTTCGTTATTTGGGGCAACACCTCTAATATTAAAGCCTTGCTCTACCATCACTCCCAAAGGACTAAGATTACTTACGATAACACCTGCCCCTGCACTCAACATTATATAGCCAAGTACTGGTTTCATAAAGCCTACTAATAATTCATGAGGACGTTTTTTTAATGCCATAAGTCCAATCAAAGATAAAAACCCTAATAAAAAAGCTGGCTCTCTTAGAATATCGTTAATCACTATTTTTGATATTTGTTCAAACATGATGTCCCTCTCTAAAAAATTACTTGTTTAATTGGTGTAATATTTCTACAATATCTTCACGAATTTTTTTTTCGCTCACATAACTACGAATAGCTACTTTATTTTTTACCTGAGTTAATTGAGCTAAAATTTCAGGAACACTAATCGCCAAATCCACACTAGATAAATTAGCAGAAGTAACATCTGCCGAATTAACGGAAGCGTCAATTTTTTCCTCTTCACATATTTTTTTGACCACTTCCTTAGCCATCAAACTACTCCCAATCCCATTACCGCATACCGTTAAAATATTAAGCATCCTTACACTCCTCTTTATCGAAATATCATTAATTTGTTATTGCTCAATCTAAAATTATCTCTTTCATCCAAGAACGTGTCCCCAAATGCATACAGGAATAACTAGCAATTTTCCCCGCTTTTTGAAGAGCATCAGGAAAATTCATTGATCGTCCATAATAGAAACAAAAGGCCCCATGAAAAATATCCCCAGCACCCAAAGTATCAATTGCCTTAACAGGAAGAGAAGGAATCGTATAAATGGTCCCATGATCACCGTAAACAATCCCCTTAGCACCTAAGGTAACAGCCCATTGTGAAATATTTAATTTTTTACATTCCTGATGAAACTCATCAATATTCCCCCCACAAAAATACTCCGAAACAATTGGAATATCCACTAGATTTAAATAATCTTGACTCCATTCCTTCCGCCCTCCACCATCTAACACAACAAGCCCTGAAAAATTCTCAATCGCTGAAGCATTCTGCTCCACGAATATTTTTTCGTGTTGATCTAACAGAAGAATATCGTAAGATGGGGAAAAAAGATTAGGTAAGGAATAAACTTTGGTACAAGGTGAGGATTGGGAATTAATAATCAAACGACTACCTGTATCTTGGGCAGATACAATAGTAGAAATAGGAATATGATAATCAGGATCATTACACAGATCAACAACTTCAATATGATATTTTTTCATTTCTTCAAAAGCGAGCGTCTTAAAAAAACTATCACGTCCAAAAGAAGAAGCCAAAACAGAAGTACCCCCCAAAAACGAATGGGTAATTGCTGCATTAAATGCAGGCCCTCCACCACAGAGATCCGTACTAAGAGAGGGGACTTTTACATCAGCTGGAGGATAACTTTCTAGGAAGTTAATCATATCAATAACCGTACATCCTAAAAATAGTGTTTTTGACATAAAAAACTCCCTCCTCATATTCTATAATACATTCCGACATTTTACAAGTTTGAATTTTTGCAATAGAGGCATTTTATGGGCATTTAATCAATTCTTAAAGGATCATATCATTTGTTAAATAGTATCTTCGATAAGATTACTTCAATTTTTTAGATTTTTTGAGAAAAATATCATTTTACTTAATTATTTATAATATTGAAATGCCTTGATCCAGCCATTGTTGGACATTAAGAGGTGGGGTATCTGTAATAATATTTTGGATTAGAGAGATCGGAAATATAGTCCAAGGAAGAGATCTTAAGAATTTTGTAGAGTCCGCAATAATATATTGTTGAGAAGCCTGCTGAAAAATAATAAACTCATCTTCGTTATCTATTTCTTTTGTTTGGGTTACCCCTTTTACAAAATCAATAGAGAGTGCCCCAACAAAACTTCTACTTGGGTGAAAAGAATCAAAATTTTTATAGAATCCTAAAAAAGAATTAGAACGCTGTTTCCATTGTCCTCCCGTACAGATCAAATGAATATCAGGATATTTAACTAAAAAATTGACAACATGAAGAGAATTTGTTACCACGGTAAGATTTTTTTTAGTAATTAGGTAAGGCAAACAATAAAAAGTTGTTGAGCCTCCCCCTAAAAAAATAGTTTCTCCATCTTGGACAATAGCACCTACTTTCTCCCCGATTCGTTCTTTAGCCATACGATTTTCATCGAGACGCCAGCCTAGGAGAGATTCATTGTGTTTTTGGGGTTTTTGTACCTTCCCTCTCGTAAAGATGACCATATTATTATCATGTAGTATTTTAAGATATTTTCTTATTGTAGGGAGAGTTACATTACATAAGGACGCTAATTCCGTTACCGACGCCTCTTCGACTCTTTCGATAAAATTTAGTATTTTATATTTATTTTCAAAATTCATAGCTATTCCTTATTTTATATTATAATATTTTTTCTTTTTTGATGTCAATACAGAAGATTTCCAATTAGTAATTTTTCTAAATATCGCAAATATATATAATAAATAGAAATATTATAGAAAATAATTTTTCTATTTACTTTCTTTTTAATATATTATACTATTGAATCACTATAGGTGAATTATTAGTATAATTTTTAACAGATATTTAAGGAGAATATTATGACTTTTTTAGAAAAATTTTCAGAACTAGGATATAAATTCGGGAATCAACGACATATGGATGCCTTAAAAAACGGTCTTATGCTTGCTTTACCTGCTACCTTAGGAGGCTCACTTTTTTTGATTCTAAGGTTTCTTCCTATTCCTGGTTGGAACGGAATCCTAGAATCTATTCTTGGTTCAAATTATGGGACAATTTTATCCTACCCTGTTGCTGCAACTTTTGATATGATTGGTATCATCACACTAATCGGAGTCTCTTACTATCTTGCAGAAAGTTACAAAGTATCTCCCATCTCTGGGGTTATTACTGCCTTATGCGGATATTTTACCCTAACGCCCTCTTTCCATCTTCAGAATATTGAAGAATTGGATCGTTCCCTACAAATCAACGGTGTTTGGGGATTACAATATACTGGTGCAACAAGTCTTTTCGTCATTATTTTATGTGCTATTGCCTCCGTGGAAATTTACCGTAAAATTGTCCAAAAAGGCTTTTTTATCAAACTACCCGATATGGTACCTCCCAATGTTGCTAATAACTTTATTACTGTAATTCCTCTCTTTACCGTCTTATTCACGATGTGGGTCATCCGTATTCTCATCGCCCTCACTCCTTTTGAAACCATCCACAATCTCATCACGACTCTTATTCAAACACCTCTCATGCAATTAGGGAATACTTTTTTTGGATATGCAACGTTAATTTTTTTCAAGGATCTCTTTTGGACAATCGGTATCCATGGTCCTAATATGATGGGGCCAATCCTTCAACCTTTGGAGTTAGCATTTGGTGATGCCAATCGGCTTGCCTTCGAAACTGGAGAATCTTTACCCTATATTTTTACTTATCCTTTTAGAGGAAATTTTCTTCAACTAGGGGGATCAGGAAATACTTTTATGTTTACGATCATGTGTGCCTTTTTTGCCAAAAGTGAACGTTTAAAATCTATTGGTAAATTATCCTTAGGGCCTGCTTTCTTCCAAATTAATGAGCCTATTATGTTTGGTATCCCTATCGTCTTAAATCCTATCATGATGATTCCTTTTATATTTTCATCATTTATAAGTATATTAATTGCTTATACAGGAATGTCAACGGGATTAGTTTCCAAATTTCCAGGTATTACTATTCCTTGGACGACTCCCCCTATTATTAATGCGTACTTAACATCCAATGGTAGTCTTTCCGTCGTATTAACACAGATTGTTATTTTAGTAGTAACAGCCCTAATGTACTATCCTTTTTTTCTAATCATCGATAAACAAGCCTTACAAGAAGAAACTAGTACTTCAATAAAAACAGATCAACAATCAGCAAAAAGATAAAAATATTTTAATCACTAAGGAGACAACGATGAAAAATCCATTAAAAATTGTTACTATTGGTGGGGGATCAAGCTATACCCCAGAATTTGCTGAGGGTCTTATTAAGAGATCCAAAAATATGCCCGTCGCAGAATGGTGGCTTGTCGATATAGAAGATGGTAAAGAAAAGATGGAGATTGTCGGAGAATTGGCACAACGTATGTTCATAAAAGCTGGTTTAGATACTAAAGTAATAAGGACTCTCAATCGTCGAGAAGCCTTACAGGGAGCTGATTTTGTTACGACACAATTTAGAGTCGGATTATTAAACGCTCGTATTTTAGATGAAAGAATTCCTCTAAAATACAATTGTATCGGACAAGAAACAAATGGGGCTGGAGGATTATTTAAAGCATTACGAACGATTCCTATCATTCTTGATATTTGTAAAGATATGAAAGAGATATGCCCTAATGCGTGGCTCATTAACTTCACAAATCCTGCAGGGATGGTTACCCAAGCTGCCATTAACGAAGGAGATTTCCCGCACACAATCGGTCTCTGTAATGTTCCTATTGGTATGCATAAAGGTGTTGCTGAGGGTTTAGCGGTAGAAAATGTCGAACTCATCATGGCGGGCATGAATCATTTTGTCTGGGGATTACACGCCTACGTAGACGGTAAAGATAGAATGCCTGAAGTCTTGGACTTTTTTATTAATAACACTGATCATGCTCCCGCCAATTTTTCTCGAAATAAATGGGATCCCTCCGTCATCAAAGCAATGCAGGCTCTTCCTTGTCCCTATCATCGATATTATTTTGCAAGCGATCAAATGCTCCAAGAAGAAATCCAAGATGCCCAAAGTAAAGGGACGAGAGCAGAAGTAGTAAAAAAATTAGAAGCAGAATTATTCGAGCTCTACAAAGATCCCGATCTTAAAGAAAAACCTAAACAGCTAGAACAACGTGGAGGAGCTCATTATAGTGATGCCGCTTGTGGTGTCATTTATGCAATCTATAATGATACCAATGATATTATTGTTGCAAATACCAAAAATAACAGTACTATCCGATCATTACCCACCCACGCTGCCATTGAAGGAACTTGTATTATCAACAAATCTGGAGCTCACCCTTTAGCCGTCGAAGACCTCCCTCAATGGATGGATCAATGGCTACAGCTGGTTTTTTCTTATCAGGATCTAACGGTACAAGCCGCCACTACTGGACATTATGAAACACTCCTTCAAGCCTTTTATATTAATCCTCTCACTCCAAAAGGACAGCAAGCTGAAGAATTAATAAAAGAGATGATGTTAGCCCATCAAGAATACCTACCCCAGTTTCAAGATTTAATCAAATCCTATTAATTATTACTATTTGTTATTTAAAAACCCTACACCCCGTAGGGTTTTTAATTTATTTCAATATAGGCCAGTACTCTTTATTTGCCTCAATAAGATCATCAAGAATTTTTTTTGCTACTTCGACGTTAGGTACTATTCGCGACAGACTAATAGCCTGCCATAATTTAAGATAAGACCCTTCGATCCATGCTTCTACGACTAATTTTTCTACAGCAACTTGCTGTTCCATCAGTCCCTTATGAAAACGAGGAATTTCGCCCATACAAAGAGGTTCTGGACCATCACTACCTAAAACACAAGGAATCTCAACCATAGCAGTAGGATCAAAATTACTAATAGAGCCATTGTTTGGGACAATGAGAAGCATTCTCTCCCCTGTATTATTGGTAATTGCCGTAGCTAAATCAACAATATAAGTAGCATGACCACCAATATGAAAAATGCTATCCTGAGCTGTACCCTTTTGAATAATATTGTGGCACTCTCCAAATACTTCTTTTTCACGCCCCTCTCTCACCATATCCGTTCTTGTATAGTTAATATCTGAGTGAGATACAACATAATCGGGGAACAAATAGTATTTAAGATAGGTATTTGGTAGATAATCAGGAGAAAGAGAGTACGTATCTTTTGCTTTTTTATAGGTGTCAGTCCAATCTGCATCACGAGTAGAATCAGGAGTGTGATATCCACTTTGCTCAATATGATTTTTGATGATTGGCATCAGGTTACGTCCCGTTGATTTTTCTATAACATTAGTCCACCACCCAAAATGGTTTAGCCCAAAATAACGCACCTGCATCTCCTTACGAGATTTGAGTCCACATATTTTAGCCATAATATTTTCAATCCCTATAGGCATATCACAGATATTAAGAACTTTAGTATTAGGTTTTAGACAACGACAAGCTTCTGCCACAATGGCTGCTGGATTAGAGTAATTAAGCATCCAAGCGTTTGGGGAGTACTGCTCCATATAGTCAATTAATTCTAGAACTCCTCCTATAGAACGCATCCCATAGGACATTCCTCCAGGACCACAGGTCTCTTGACCAACACATCCATACTTTAGAGGAATCTTCTCATCCAAAGAACGCATTTCATACTTACCAACCCGAATATGAGCCATCACAAAATCTACATCCGAAAATGCGACGCTTGGATCTGTCGTATAGCAGTACTGAATATGGGGAGCTCTCTCTTTCATAATAATTTCACAAGCTTTCCCAACAATCGCCTGACGATCAGAGTCATTATCATACAGTTTCAACGTATGTAAAGGAAAACGCTCTTGCTGATCCAACAACATCAATAAAATCTCAGGAGTAAAGGTACTCCCACCTCCTGCAATAACAACAGAATATTTTTTCATTATTTTCTCCTCGTCATAAAATATCTCTCTGTTCTACTTAATTTCAATATTTAGGAGTGCCTCAAAACGATCTCTAACCTGAGAAACACTTAGCCCCACAATAATCTGAAGATTTAACCCCATACGTACAAGACCATAAGCTCCTGCATCCTTAAAAATTTTTTCATCAAGTACTTTGGATTCGTCCTTGACCAAAATTCTCAAACGTGTGGCACAATTACTGACGCTATCAATATTATCAATCCCACCAAGAGCATCTAAAAAAATTGAGGCTTGTAGAAGCATAGGATCATTAGCAGAATATCCACCAATCCCTTGCATGGTATTTTTTTCTTTGAGATCTTTTTTTGAATAAAGTTTGACAGAATTTTCTTCTAGTTCTCGGCCTGGTGTTTTAATATTCCATTTTAAAATAAGAAAACGAAAGACAAAAAACCAAATAAACGTAAAGATAATCCCAATAGTAATTTGGGTCAATACTAAACCAGAATGATTCAGCATAAGAGGAATCCAATTCCCTGTAATAAAATTAATTAGACCACTACTATACCAACCTACTACCCCAAAAGCATACATCGTAGCCGCAAGAGTAGCAGCCAACAAAGAATGTATAAAAAAAAGAACAGGGGCAATAAAGAGAAAGGTGAACTCTAAAGGCTCTGTAATCCCTGCAAACATCGAAGTAATCGTAGCAGGGATTAGTAGGGTAGCCATCCGTTTTTTATTTTCTGGAAAAGTAACAGAATACAATGCTAAAGCAATACCAAGACAACCAAAAACTTTTGTATTCCCATAGAGAGCAAAACCACCTTCCGGAAATAATGCTTTTAAAGAGCCAGTAGATTCGACAAAACGAGGGAGATTTTCTACCCAATAAGCAGTAATCCCATTGGGAACAACCGCAGGGCCAAACGCAAAAGGAGTATAAATAAAATGGTGAAGTCCTGTGGGAATAAGAATCCGTTCTAAAAAAGTATAGATCCAAACTCCCATAACACCAGAATTAGCCATAAAATACTGCATAGAAGAAATCCCCAGCTGGATTTTTGGCCAAATAAAACAGGTCAAAAAAGCTAGAGGAATGAGTATGAAAAATGATAAAATAGTAACATAAGGAGCACCTTGGAATACAGAAAGCCACGTCGGCAGAATCTTATCAAAGTTTTTATTGTGAATATTAGTAACAATTAAAGCAACGAGAATACCTCCTAGCATATTAGTATCCAAAGTTTTCACCCCTCCAATCATTACAATTCCTGAACCTTGGATAATGGGATCAGTAAAATTCTCTACCCCAAAAAAAGATCCCCACCCAGTGAGAATCGCTGCAATAAAATAATTAAAAGTCATATAAGAAACAAAAGTAACCAATACCGCTCTTGCATTAGATTTTTCAGCAAAACCAATAGGAAGCCCTAAAGCAAACAACAGAGGAATGTTACGAAATACCGTCCAAGCTCCCTCTTGAATTACATAAATCACACGATAAAAATTACTATCTTTAGAAGCAAGTGCTTCCCCAACAATATAAGGATTTGTAAGCATAATACAAACAGACACCACAATTCCTGCAAAACTAAATAATAGGACGGGAACAAACATAGCAGATCCCAGTTTTTGTATTGCTCCTATAATTTTTTCAAACTTCATAACATAACTCCCTATTGATAATATATATTTATTATACTATACAATAAATATAAATCAATATAGAAATTATTATATTAATGAATTTTTTTAATTATTTACAAACAAAATATTTATGTTATTTTATTTGTACCAACCTCTAATTCAAGAATGTATTTATCAGGATTATAATAGATCGCAGTAAAATCAGTGATATTATTATTTTGGTTATAGCTAATATTCTCTACAAGCTGTAAGGGAGGACGTCCTTGTACATTAAGAAACTTGGTGATTCTCTTTTCTGGAACAATAGGAATAATAGTTTTTTTTACTCGTACAATAGGACACCCATGCTGAGCATAATACTGATAACGCGATATTTCAAGATCCTTTTTTTTAATCTCAGGGACTAAGCCCATTTTAAGGTATCCTATTTCAAAACTAACAGGAATACGGTCAAAAAGATTAATTCTTTCATAAAAGAGTACTTTTTCTTTTGGTTCTAAGCCTAGTTTAAAAACTACATCTGACGGAGGAATCATTTTTTTGATGGTAATAACACGAGTTTTTAAAGTTACTACTGTATCGTTAGCAATCTCACGAAATCCTTTTAGCGTCAATCCAATAGGAATTTTACTATTATTATTTGGAGCAACAAAAGTACCTAATCCCTGAGCACGGCGTAAATAACCCGAGTTTACTAAAGAATGTAGAGCATTTTTTATAGTTACAACACTAACACCAAAACGTTGGGACATTTGTTCTTCCGTTTCTAGTTTTTGTCCCTCTTGAAATACCCCCGATTTAATTGCATCAATAATATAATCTTCTACAAACTGTCTTTTTATCATTCTATTCTCCAAAAATTTTTACTACTGCCTTAATCACAATCCTTTTTGTAAGAACTGGTAAATACCAAAGAATATCTAAAATTATACATCTAATTTTCTATAAGGTCAATGGCTACTCTACCCGTATATTCTCAATATTTTTAACATTCTAACAATAATACATAATTATTTACAGTACTCTTTATTTGCCTCAATAAGATCATCAAGAATTTTTTTTGCTACTTCGACATCAAATAGAGATATTCTCTTCAATAGTTAGCAACAGCTACATAGAAATCAAGTTTTACGTGGGGGAGTATATTTCTCATTTTAAAATATTTAATATAAATTACGGATATTAAGTTTCATCAAAAAAATCCGATACAAGATAGAGAAGATATAAGATTTGGAGTATTCTAGTTATGGCTTATGATAATATAAAAAAAATTGTTACTCAAACAACCAATAAAATCCTTATTCTATGGGTTCTACTTTTTAGTGCTTATATAGGTTTTATAATTTTCTACAACATTGCTAACGAAAAAAATCAATTTATTAATAAACAAATCCTAACATTTTCGGAAATCAACACAGAAATTACTTCGGTATTATACTATAATAGCCAACAAAATATTGCTTCTGATATTGATTATACCAAGACACTCCTCAGTCAATGGATGGATACCCAACGACTCTCTTTTAGTACCATGATTCCTGCAACGATCCCCGAAATTAACTTTCTTAATGAATTAGGACAAGAATTTTATTCTACAAAAAACCTAAAAAACCAAGACCAACAGATACAAAATTTTCAAAACCTCAGCGATCAACTCGATTTATTAAAACGGATGTCTTTATCTTATGTGCAGGATTCTTTAATTAATAAAATCATGCCTCTTGTTCTCGTAATTAGCATAGGCTTATTATTTATTATGATTGTGATAACACTTATTATCGCAAATACCCTACAAAAAAAGCTGATAATAAAAAATGAATTTATTTTAGAAGACATTTGGAATGAACTCCAAGGAATGCCTCTTCACAGTAATAGCTCAAGCGACTCTCTCAGACAAATACCCTATCCCGATACAGAAAAAATACACAATCTCATCCAAGATTCTGAAAATCTCTCTACCTATATCTCACAAGCTAAAGAACTTTTAGTCGATTTCACCCCAAAGATCGCCAATAATCCAAAATTATCAGAGAAAATAGCATTTATTCAAAAACTACTATCCCGATTATTTACTAGAACAGAACGGGCAACTGCCTTAGCCAAAGCAGCAAACGACAATGGATTTCAAGCTGGGATTCTCGCTTTAAATATTTCTATTGAAGCAGCCCGATCGGGAGATTCAGGAAGAAACTTTCTACCTATTTCCGACCGTGTAAAAGATTTTGGAGAAAAAAGTGCCCAAATTGGCAAGGCAATTATCGAAGAACTAAATGACGTTGATCTTTCTATTCGTAAAGCATACGCGATGGGAAAAGGAATTATCGAGGAACTATCTTCCGAATCAAACGAGGAACAGCCATTAGATCGAAATATTCAAGATGTCCTTCATTTGTTCAATCAAATACTTCAATTATCCCAATATATTAAAAATATTTCCAATAAGTTAGAAACAAATATTGAAGTGCCTACCAACTATAATGATACTGATCAATCTTATCAGTATTCGGTATTTCTTAGAGAAATCCTCATAAGAAGTTTCGACCGACTCTACCGTTTTAACTACGGTATTGACCCCCCATCTTCTTCTTTTCGAGAAGATCGATAAGAGTTTGTACTTTATCGTCCTAAGAGTAATCTTAGGACGATATTTTGATTGATAGGATCTATAAAGAAATTTCTAAGATTTTAATGTCTTGTAAGATGTGAACAAATAGATAATAGGTGTGTTGAAAAGACAGGGAAAAGATCTCTGCTTCCTTTATCTTTTTTTGGAAAACAAAGGATAGGTCATGACTAAGAAACTCACAATAAAGACTCTCATGAGCAGATTCTAATTTAAGATTCCAAGAATTTTCCCAAGTAAAAAAATTGAGCTGAAGATCCAAAAAAGCATATTGATAGCTTTTCAAATCTGATACTCCTCGAAAAGCCAAACGCTGTTCTTGCAAAAAAAACGCTAAACCAGAACAATATTGCTGATACCCTTTTTGCAATTTATTAAATACAATTTTATTAGCTACACTTTCTGAGTACACCTTGATTTTTGATAGCTCCATAAGATATTGCATTATATCAGGATTTCTGATTAAATATTCGGAAATCTCTTGGCTTTGCTCTCTAGGAAGTTGATTTTCTAAATATAGCAGTAAGCATTCTAAATCATATTTTCCCATCCAAACTCCATTACTCTTTAATACTACTTTGTTGAATAATTTTTTTAATATGTAGATCTATTTTCTTTAACATCCGATAAGCTTGATTATAATCATTAAAAAGTTTGATGAAAACTTTAAAAGATTTCTTTGTTATTATTTTTAGAGATCTCATATACTTAAATTGTCGATTTTTTAATCGTAGTATTTTTTGTTCCAAAACAAAATCCATACCTTGTTTTCGGTGAATATTTTCAAGATGGGCAATCTTATGATCAAGTTGTTTTATTTTGTTATAATACGCTTCTTGGAGCTGGTAACTATCGTATTGAATTTGTAAAGACTCTTGATATAATAAAAAAATATCCTGCAATGATTTACCAGTGTAGTGGGTTAATTCTATTAGGAGATCAGAATTTAGTTGTTGAGGCATATAATAAAATAACCACAAACTTTTTTCTACCTTAGGTAACAAATTAAGAACACCTTCCCAAATAAGATCACCCACCTCCTGCTCATAGCCTCCAATAATAGCTGCATAATTGTTATCAAGCCAATCGCCCCCTAAAACTATATTTTGAGAGGTTACAGCACCCATTTTTACAAAATCACAGAATTTATAATACAAAACAGCATTAAACCACGTCGTAAACACCACAGAAGTTTGCTCTGGAAAAGATTGCAATATCTGCTCGATATATTCTAGCACGTATAATACAAAATCTTGACAAATATCTTCATTACAACGATATTTCTGTTTGGGCCATTTTTTTATATAGCAGACGATATGCTCTTGAAATTCATATAATAGTTCTTGTGAAGGATTTGATTGATAATCAGCAATAATTTTTTTAATATAAACATTATTCAATTTCATATAATAGTTCGACTCAATAGAAAGATTCCCCAATCCTTTTAATTTATTGAAAATACTCTAATAAGAGTATACTATTAGATTCTAATAAAGAAATAATACGACCATCAGGACTAATCATTGGATTGAATGGAAGTACTCCCAAACCTGTTTCTTCTGAAATATGGACAAGGGTACTAGAGCTATGGCTGAAAGCATCATCAATTAAAATAATATTCTTACTACTGTTAAGAGATTTGATTTTGTCAATCACCGTAGTAACTTTTTTTAAAGAAACACCCTCCGATTCTTCTAAAGTATCTAGTAATTCGATGTCCAATTCCTCAAGGAGATAGTTCCAAACACAATGGCGTTGTACCGCATAAAGTGGACGTTTAATTTTTTGACGAATATTTAATACACGCTGAAAACTTTCTCCAAGCTCTTGGGTAAATTGCCGGTGATTTTCAATAAATAGCAATCGAGTATCGGGATACTGCTGAATAAGGATTTCCAACACCTTATCTGCGAGTTCTTGTAAGTGAACATAAGAAACCCAAACATGGGGATTAGGATGCTCGTGAGATTCTTGATCGTAAGCTAATAGATATTGTGCTTTCTCTGAACGAAAAAGATAGCCATCAATATGATCATCCAATACAACAATCAAGTCTGCTTGTGATAACATTAGTGCATCAGAAGGTTTTAATTGAAAAGTATGAGGATCAGTATTGCTAGGAATAATATTTGTCGTAGAAATATCACTAATTTCTTGGATTAGCATAGCAATAGGGGCAATCCCTGTTACAATTCGTGGGGATGTATTTTTTTGAACACAAAAACTAAAGAGAAAAAATAGCAATAGTAGTGATTGTTTTTTCATCAAAAAGCCTCCTATAATATATTATAATATCATATTAACAACAAAAAATCAAAGATTATAAGAATTGAAAAAAATGAATTAAATTCTTATAATATGACAACTAAAAGGAAGTTTATGAAAAATATCTCTATTTTATTATTGATTTTAATAAGTGGCTTAGGATACAGTCAAACAAATATCCAAGCACAAAACCAAAAAAAACTAATACCACCTTATTTTTCTATATACACTATTTTCGGAGGAGTAAGTACCTTAGCAAACGGTGGCAGTCCCTGTCATACTGTACCAACGATGTGGTTGATTTTTGAAGGACATATTCCTATTGGGTATCAAAATCTCTATCTCTATACCCAATTCCGATCTTCTTTTTTTATCGGTCAATCAAATTCCATAATCTCTGCTATTCTTCCCATCATCCATATGGAAAGCACTAAATTGGGAGTATTACTTGGGGTAGGTGGTATTGTCTATGATCAAAGGAAAAACAATATAGGTTGGTATATCTCTTTAAATGGGGGAATCGTTTTTGAAGGAGCTGTTCGTAAATTTCCGACATCCAACCCCCTCAATCCAGATATCCCTGAACGCTTTCTAAATATCGGAACGGAAATCAATACAATTTTTTATTATAATTTTAAAAAATATTTTGGGCTTAATATTGGTTTTCATTGGGGTTATACTTATAGCCCTTTCAGCGGAGATTCATTTTATTTAGGATTACCCAATCAAATTGTTTTTTTTCATATGATGAGCTATGGGATTAGTTTCGGAATGAACTTTTAAAATATAATAAAAAAATATAGCCATATTCTTTACACAAATAGTTTTTTCTTTTATAATATAAGAAGTTCCTTATGGTAAGTTTTGTAGACTGGGAGTTCTCTAATAGATAATCATTGTATTGTCTATTAAGGAAAACATAGGGATTCTAAGAAAATGTTGGAGATACCATTGACACAAGAATTTATTGACTCTCTTAATATCGATAAAGAGCAAATCCTTGCTCAACTATCAAATACACTTAATATTTCAAAACCTCAAATCCAGACTACTTTGGATTTATTTGCTGAAGATTGTACCGTACCATTTATTGCTCGTTATCGAAAAGAAAAAACAGGTAACTTAGATGAAACTGAAATTCGGGCGATTGAACACCTTGACAAATCCATCACCAATTTAGAAACTCGAAGGATCGAGATCATCAAAGCTATTTTTAATCAAGGACTTCTTAACGAAGAATTATTACGTAATATTAATTCCTGCGTTACTCAAACCGAGTTAGAAGATCTTTATGCTCCCTACAAAAAGAAGAGAAAAACACGAGGGATGAAAGCCATAGAAGCTGGTTTAGAACCTCTTGCAGAATTAATTCTCAGTAATTTAACAAACGATCAACTGATTATTCATGCAGGAGAATTTTTAAACGAAGAGATCCTCACTACAGAGCAAGCTCTCCAAGGTGCTATGGATATTATCGCAGAACGTATTGCTCAAGATACAGACAACAGAACAATGATAAGAGAATATATCCTCAAGCATGGGCAATTAATCGTATCAGGTAATAAAGATCCAGAAACAAGTGTTTATGGTATGTATTACAATTACAAAAGCCCTCTTTCTCAGGTTAAAGCTCATCATATTTTAGCAATTAATCGAGGAGAAACAGAAAAAGAGCTTGAAGTAAAAATAGATATTGAAGAAGATAATGTTTTTAATACTGTTCTAAGTCGTTATCAAATGGCTAATCAATATCATAAAGATACAATTATTGATGGACTAAAGCGATTATTAATTCCTGCTGTTCTTCGAGAAATTCGTTCTAATTTCACCGCCAATGCTGATAAACATGGGATTTCGCTTTTTGCATCTAATCTACAGAATCTACTCCTACAAGCTCCTATTAAACGCACTCGTATTTTGGCCTTCGATCCTGGAATTCGCACCGGTACAAAAGTTACTGCTTTAGACGAAAATGGTAAGTACCTAGCAGATTTCACTTTTTATGCACATAAATCAGAAAGTGAATCACAAAAGATGATTGTCGTCGCCATCCAAAAATACAACATAGAATTAATCGCTATTGGAAACGGTACAGGGACTTTTGAGGTTCAAGCAATAGTTGCTAAGACACTATCCGAATTCAAAATTGATATTCCTTTTACGGTAGTCGGAGAAGATGGTGCAAGTGTCTATTCTGCTTCTCCTATTGCTAAAGAAGAATTCCCTAATCTCGACGTGAGTATTCGAGGAGCGATTTCTATCGGTCGGCGACTTCTGGATCCTTTAGCAGAATTAGTCAAAATCGATCCTAAATCCATCGGTGTAGGATTATATCAGCATGATCTTAATCAAACAGCGTTAAGTGATTCTTTAGACGAGACCGTTGAATCTGTCGTCAATCGGGTTGGAGTCAATCTTAATACTGCTTCTTATTCTCTCCTAAAATATGTTTCTGGAATTAAACTCAACTTAGCAAAAAAAATTACTTCTTATCGGGACAAAAACGGAACATTTACCAGTCGAATGGAGCTTCTAAAAGTTGCCGGTATGGGAGACAAAACTTTTGAACAATCTGCAGGATTTTTAAAAGTCTTAGAATCTCAAGAACCTTTAGACAATACTTGGGTACACCCAGAAAATTACGCACTTGCTCGAGAAATTCTTCAAACACTTGATCAAGGTATTTCCAAATCCCAAATCGAAGAATGGTATCAAAAATATCAAGTAGGTAAAACGACAATTGAAGATATTATTGCCGAACTACAAAAACCAGCACGCGACCCTAGAGAAGACTATCCTGGTCCTATCATGCAAAAAGGTGTTAAAATTTTTGAAGACCTTCGTGTCGGAATGAGCGTTACTGGAAAAATTAAAAATGTTGTTGATTTTGGAGCTTTTGTTGATCTAGGTATTAAAGAAACCGCATTATTACATTTATCAGAAATGAGTGATAGCTATGTTGCACACCCTATGGATATTGTAAAAGCTGGTGATATTGTTACTGCAAATATTATCGATATTGACGAGAAACGAAAACGGATTGGGCTTTCTATGAAAAGCAATAGAGAACAAAGTAAGAAACTTCCTGAACAATCTACAAGCCAACGTTCTCATCAGACCACAAAAAAAAATGAAACGAAATATCCTGGTCAATCTTCTCAATCAAACGTTAAAAAAAATAACTCCGGGGTTCCAACTCACAATCCTTTTGCGGCTCTTTTAAAAAAATAGCCCTTCTCTAAGGAGAAAATATTTAAATTATATTTATAATTTGTTTTTTTTCTTAATTGAGTATACTTAATAGAGAACGACAAAATATCAAAAAGGATTGAGGGTCCTTTTATTACTCTTCTAAAAAATAAATGCTCCTTTTTACAGGACAAGCCTATAAAACAAGCAACAGATACTTAATTGTATCTGTTGCTTGTTTTTTATTTCTTAGTTGATTATATTTAATAGAGAAGGAGCGTTGATGAAAAAATTATTAATGGTTTTCCTATTTTTACTACCCATAAAATTATCTGCGGAACAAAATTATGACACAGCTACCATTGAACAGTTTGAATTTAGTGTTGTAAATCGGATCGCTAACTACCATATCGTCTTTGGAAAAAATAAATATAACAAATCATTACCCATTACTATGACACTCTTGGAATTTCTTTTTGGTTCCCCAACAGCATTTTTCTATTCCAGCTTCAGAGTTGGATATCCCTTAAGATCTTTTCCTTTAGAAGATCAACTAAAAAACTCCAGTGTCCAACTCCGAAATCATCTAACCACAGGATTAGCAATAGGAGGAGGCTATGGCTTTTCTTCTGGTAATCATGCTCTAAAACTAATTCTTAATATTAATTTTGATGTTGGTCTTTGGCATAAAGATTTTGCTCTTAAAGATCACAAACAAAAAAATACTTGGGGTTCAGAGCTTTCTATACGTTACTACTACTACTTTGCAAAAAAAACTGCTTTAATCCTCGGTCTCGATACAGGAGTAAATATTGATACAAGAAAAGCAGAAGATTCTCGCTATACACTCCACGGTGTCAGCATCTTTTATGGGGCGAGTGCTGGAATAAATTTTTAATAATCGGATAATAGTCTTAAGCCCTCAGAGATCACTAATAAAATTATTTGGTATAAAAAACCCCTAAAAATAGGGGCTTTTTTATAAATTATTAATGTTCATCACATCCACAGTTACAACCACATTCACCATGCTTATGGTCATGCTCGTCTAGCTCTCCGATCGAATCTAAAGTAAGATCAAAATTAAGATCTTTCCCCGCTAAAGGGTGATTCCCATCAAGAGTTAATACACCATTTTCTGCAGAAATAATTGTTACAGGCATTGGCTCTCCTGAACTAGGATGAAGTAAAACCAAACGCTGACCAGCTGGAATTTCAACAACTGCCTCATCAACTACTTTTCCATAAGCTTCATCACAAGGAATATGGACAGTTTTCTTTTCTCCAACTTCCATTCCTTCTACACCTTTATCAAACCCAGGAATCACATGACCTTGCCCTAACACAAATCCTAAAGGGTCTCTCCCTTCAGAACTATCAAATACCGTACCATCTGATAATGTTCCTTTATAATGGACTTTAACTGCATCACCCGTTTTCGCTTTCATGATGAACTCCTTAAAATTTAAAATCTTTATTCATAATATAATAAATATTTGTATTATACACAACTTTTTAATATTTACTATTTTTTATTTCTATGATATAATAGAAATAGAATTACGTTATTGAGGATCCACTGTTATGAAATATCTTTTTTACCTATCTCTGATTACAGCACCAATTTTCACTCAGACCCACACAGAATTATTAAATTTACAGCAAAATTACAAACAATATCTCTCCCATGGAGACCCACTAATTACCGACCAACTACCCTACCAAAGCATTCCCTTAATGGAGAACTACGAATTTATCATCCCCCCTTTGGACATTTTGAATCCTATAACAGCATTCGCCGAACGATCCTTAGACGAACAACGAAATCTCGTAGAGCTAGATCTAGTCAAATTAAGCGTTTTTCTTTTTATCATAACCAATACCGAACAATTACAAAATCAAGCCCCTGACATATTCTACAAAAAAATTTTTACAAAAAGTGAACTGAGACTCCTATCTTTAGCCAAACAAGCTCTAAAAGTAGAACCTAACAAAGTAAAACTTCTCACTACAGAATATAATCTCCTCATTCTATTTCTTTCTGCTTTTCCTTTTCCCTCTGAGTATTCTTTTTATCGGCGACGGAGAGCTTATTCTCTGGAAACTCCAGAAATAGCACAACAAGAAATTGACCGACTTAATCAAAGTCTAAAAAATCTTCAATAACAGAGGTATACGATGAAAATATTTTTGCTGATACTATTATTTTATACAGCATCCTGTGGACAAAAACAAACAGAAATCTCTCTTCTACATATAAATGATACCCATTCTAAACACTACCCTTTTATTACTAAAGATAATTCCACCAATGGCGGCTCAGCTCAATTAGCATATTTAATTAAAAAATATAAATCAGAACAATCTAATATTCTTGCGATCCATGGAGGCGATGCTGTAACAGGATCAGCGTTTTCTATTGTCTATCAAGGAATGGATTCTACAGATATTCTCAACTTATCTGATTTTGATCTTGCCGTATTAGGTAATCACGAATTTGATTTTGGACTTAATCAAGCATACAATATTATTAATGCTCGTAATTTTCCTACAATCGCTGCCAACGCCTACGAAAAAGATACCGACAAAGCTATTGTCGAACCTTATTTTATCACCAATATTAATGGAAAAAGTATCGCTTTTCTTGGGTTACTTACTTCTCATGAAGTCTATACTCACAAAGATAAAGCTGGTCAATTTACCGTCCAAGAAGAAATGAGTGCTTTATCGAACGTTCTTGATAATTCTGCTTCTTGGAATACTAATGATCTCCTAATCTTGGTATCTCATTCTGGGTACGAAGTCGATAAAGAAATTGCCCGAAATTTTCCAAATGTTTTTGATGTTATTATTGGGGGGCATTCCCATACTTATTTGGAACAGCCTGATAAAATTAATAATACCCTAATCGTACAATTAAACAGTAATATTCAAGAATTGGGGAAACTCGATCTCGTCCTCGACGCTAAAAATAAGATTCGTTCTTATCGCTATCAAGCAATCCCTATCAAAAATATTCCTACCGATCCTGATGTTCTTGCCTATATCGAATCCAAAGAAGAACTCGTCAATCAGAATATGGGGCAAGTTTTAGCAACAATTTCTGATACTCTTAGTGACAGCAATATCCGAAAACAGTCCACAATATTGGGTAATTTTATTGCCGACACCGTATTTAATGCATTTTCTGAAAGAAATCTTGATATTCTAATGCTCAATTCAGGAGGGATTCGTGCTCCTTTGGTTGCTGGTAATATTACTCTTGGTACCATGTACGAGATCCACCCTTTTGATAACACCGTTATCTATTTTGAAGCCACTGGAGATTCAATCAAACAAATTCTAAGCCATTCAGCAAGCTCCGTTTATGACACAGGGGGATTTGTACAAATAGCTCAAGATGTCGAAGTAGTCGTCGAATCTGATAAAAGTATTTCATCAATCACAATCAAAGGTGAACCTATTGAAAGTGATAAAATCTATAAAGTTATGGCATCCGATTGGATATTTCACGGAGGAGATTCTTATACAATGATTAAAGAAAATGCCCAAAATGTCCAGTTATTAGGGTTTGATGTTCGAGAAATATTGATGAAAGAATTTCAAAAAATAAAGCACATTGACGTTACTAAATTAAGTGATGCCCCTAGATGGGTTATTAAAAAATGAGTTTTTACAACACTAAATAATTAGAGGAGATTTATTAATAAATCTCCTCTAATCGGAATCCTTCTGTTGGTGTTTCTTCACGGAGAGAAATATTTTCTTGAACATCGTGTACATAGCTTGGTGTTTTTTTATCTAAAGAACGGTATAATTTTAAACCATATTTGAAGATTGGTACCCAGCTATTAACAACAGTTACTACAGGAAGAATTTCATGTGCAGGAAGAGCGACAGATTGTTTTTGGACAATCGTTTCGATATAATAAATGCATTGTTTGACATCGTCTCTTTTCCCATTAACCATAGGAAATAAAGACCATATTGGTAATATCTTTCCATTTTTTTGCATTAAACCTACAACGGGGGCTGGTACATGTGGCATTAGAGACATCTTACCACAAGAGGCTATAACTTTAACAAGCTCTAAGTCTAAACCAAGCCATGTATTATGCAGACGAAAAGGTACAATTAACATGTACACCTCAATAATATACAAATTTATAATTTCTATTAGAAATCATCAAAAACTCTTTACGATCCTATTTATAAGATTATGGCAAAATTTTATTTATTACGTTTTAAAATTAAATCTTTTGCCATTTGATAGATCATTTTTTCATTGATAATAAAACCAATCGATCCATCTTTTAAAATTGATACACGATCTATTCCTGGAATTAATGTCATATCAATATCTTCAACAATCGCTTCGATTTTATAGAGGATACTATCGACACCAAATAAAATTTTATGAATCCCAAATTCACAGATGATGAAGATACTAACTGTTGTATGATCCAATCCCAGCAAAGTAGAAAAATTAACCTGCCCCAAACAACTCTGGTCTTTCTGAAATAAAACACTTTCTTTAAGATTAACCACTTTATGGATACAACGGTTTGGAATCAAAACGGTGATATTACCAATCTGTACAGCCAAACAATTGATAAACACACGTTTCATCGGTAGCTGGACATGAATTTTGAGATATTCATTATCCATTGCATCGATACTTATTGTACCGCCTCGATTCATAATTTGATCTTCGATCTCGTGAATTTGCATTTGATCTACTACCAAACCTCTCCCATCATCCCGAATATAAATATCAAAAGTATCTGCAGCATCTTCGAATTCGATCAATAACCAAGCTGTTTCGTTTTTATCTGTAGCTCGTCTTCTAAAAACAGGTTCTAAACTGTAATGAAGAGAGTTTTTTACCAAATGAAACACTAAATCTTTAATAAATTCACTATCCTGTACTAATAATTCACTATGCTCCCCTCGGATACCCAAACGAATTTTTTTACCTAATTCTTTAACTTCATGATGAATAAAATCACGCAACTCTTTTCCTAATAATTTTTCTACGCTCATATAGTACGTATCAAAAAGTGATTTTTTTATATTAGAAGTTAAAGTATGTATTTCAGCAAGATCATCAGAAAATTCTACCTGTTTTTCTTCAGAAAGTTGGTTGATTAATAATTCTTGTTTATGAAAAAGACGCCCTATAGAATGGATAAGATCCGATTCAAAAATTTGTGCCGTTTCTGAAGATTTAACTTTAAGAGAATTTTTAACAAGATTTTGGTACTCTTCTTGTTGAATCGTTACCGAAGGAATACTCTTCGGAACAGAAATCTCTTGATCTTGGTGGATTTTTAATGGTTCGGGAGCAGATACATCATCAAAAGAAACTATTTCTAAAGAATAATCATCACTCATTAAGACCGCTATTTCTTCATTACTCAAAATCATAGACTGCTGAAAATTATTATTAATTTCTCTCTGCGAGGCTAATGAAGATTTTTGCAAGCGTTTTTGTAAATGGTTAGTGGTATGATCTTTGAGGTATTCTATAATTGCTTGTTTATCACGATAATTATTTTGTAAAAAGAGGGCTGTTTTTTGTAAATATTCTAATACCAGTAAAAAATCTGCATAGGAGAATAATTCGGCAAATTGATGATCTTGGTATTGCTTATCAACAAAGCTAGAAAGATCATAAAGTAACTCTTCTAACGGTTTAATACCCACAAAACTAATACTTTCTCGAATTTTTTTGAGATAATAATTCAAAGTCTCATAGTATTGTTTAGTATTATTGACCAAGATGGTTTTTTTACAAAGGTTGGCAATAACTATACCATCTTTTTCTAAATCGTAGGCAAGTTGTAAAATAAGATTTTCATCAAATAAAAAAGGAGTTATCCCTAATTTTTTAATTAATAATTCTTTTGATTCTCGAATAAAATGCTCAATCTGATAAGCTCCATCTACATTAGAGACAGATCCTTCCACCATCTGAATGATTAAAGATAGAGAGTTTTTAATAATAATTTTAACTTCGGTGATTACAAAAGCTTCATCATATTCATAATTTCGAGCTAACGATTCTAAAATAACCGTAAACTGGGTAAGAATCCGTAATTTATTATTATCTCTTCCCATCGCAACAATAGCAGCAAGCTCCTGCTGAGTAGAGTGAATGTCTAGGTTTTCCCTATCAAGTTTTTGATAAAGACGGTTTACGGAATCAAAAAGGGATTGAGGCATATCAACAACCTGTATTATTTTTTCATAATTTTATTTTTTATCGGTTTATCACTAAAAAAAATAAGAGAATAATAAAAATATTCTCTTATTTCTTACCCATCTTTATTGAGCAAACATTTTTTCTGTAATAATAACATTATTGCTGCGTTTATTTGGAGGTTCTTGCTGTTGAAGAATTTGCTCGATTTCTTTGGATTTGGTTGTAATATTCCAATTTACTTGATATAAATATCTCCAAACTTGATCATTAGCCACTAAATTAGAAAGGGCACGTTCGAAAAATTGTTGTTTAGATTCTGAAGACAAAGTGGTATCTTGCAGATACCCTAACTGCATCTGCCTATATCTCTCCCGTTGCTGCCGAAAAGGATTATTCGCCATGGGCATATTATTAGAAGTATATTTTAAGAGCTCTTCAACCTCAAAGCGATTGGTGTTAAAAACTCCTTGAGATACCGACTCTTCTTGAAGTACTGGCCAAACATCTGTAGGTTGTTTCGAAATAACAAAACCAACATGCTCTGATTGTTCAGAAGAAAGAATAAAATTCCCAAAACATAATGATATACCTGCATCTTTTGTATTATTTTTTCCATAAGCAAAAGATGGATTAATACTATCAAAATTGCCATCCTGTTCGGATATTCTCCTCCAGTTTGCAACGATCATAGAAGAAGGTGTGTTTTGGGAAATATAAGGATATAGGTAAAAACCTTTTCCTATAGGACGTGTTTCTGCAACATTTTTTTGTCCCAAAAATAAAAAAGGAGGAATATTATTACTTGTAAAGATCGAAGCATTGGCAATTTTTGTACCATCAGGAAGGTAGATTAAAGGATCATTTCTTAGTTCTCCAATGTCAGTATCCAACATAATCTTCATCCCAACCTGTCGTTTTTGTCCCACAGAAAGATTGGAAACATTAATCGCAAAACCTATAGAATTTAAATCCCCATTATTAAGTAAATCTAAAGCAAAAAAAGCAATTTCTACTTGTATATCCTCATCAACCAAATACACTCCATCAATTTGAGAACCTAAGCTAACGCCTAAAGGATACACTGCTCGCATTTGATCTAGTGTATAGGTTTTGCGATCGACAAAAACTTTAAAGAAAGATGAAGGGCTGGTCGCTCCTCCAAATAACAAAGAAATAAAATCTAAGTCCAGTTGATCGGCATCAAAAATACTGAAATTCCCACGATAAATATCAACAAAAGTTTGTAAAGATCCTGATCGAAATTGGATAATCCTTTCTTCTTGAGCATAGCTGAGAGAGAAACACATAATCCCAGCAATTAATACTTTAGTAAGATGTTTTCGTTTTTTTATCATCATCTACTCTGCATTTTATATTTCTTCATAATCGTCGTATTCAGTATAATCATCGTACTCATAGTTATATCCATCAACCGCTTCATCTGTTACTGTTTCTTCGATTGGTACTTGTTCTATAGGGGGAATATTAGTTTCTACTGGAGCAATCGGTGTCGATTGAACAAAAGAAGGAGCGGTATTAAATATTTGAGTATTTGTTTGTCTCTGCACCGTATTAAGCTGATTATAGATATTATTATGGATGCGATCCTGTTGTTCAGCTAACGATCGCTCTTTAACATCTAAAACTGATGCCTTATCCTCTGATAATTGTGCCAAATCTTTAACCGATTGCTGGGCTTGTTGTAATTCTTGCTCTTTAATTTTTAATTGATATTCTTCTTCCCAGATTTTTTTGTAGCGTTCTAACTCATCCTGCTTCTGTTTCTGTTCCGCGGTCATGATAGGAATAAATACTCCATCTTTTTGCTGAATCACATGAGCATCAGCAAGATCAGAACTGCGTAATGCATCACTTGATAAATTCTGCTGGGTAATAATCTGGGTAACCTTTTGGGTAACAATTTGGGGAGGGCTTTCGATCATCTGGGTAATAACGATCGGTGCTTGGGTAATGATTTGGGGGGTAACCATCTGTGTAACGATTGGTGGAGTCATTATTTGTGTAATAACCGTAGGACTTTGAACAAACTGAGTAATTACTTGAGGAACAATAACTTGCGGAATAATATTAGGAACAAGCTGTGTCGTCTGCGGGGAAATATTCGTAAGCCCTTGGGAAGATTGAGCTTTTAAATCCGTCTGCTCAAAATTAGGCTCCCAAATATTTTCTTCTCGTTGTTGTCGTTGCGGAGTATAGTCCCATAAGGATTCTGGTGTTGTACGATCAAGGACAGCAACTTTTTCGATTGCTTTTGCATAATATTCCGAATTAGGATATTTATTGAGTACAGCACGGTATTTTTCTATAGCAGCGGGATTATCATTATCTCGCTCTCGGGCAATCCCTGCAAAATACAATGCAGCAGGAGCATATTCTGATTCGGGATATTCACTGACAAAAAAGGCATAAAAATCGCCTGCTTTACCGTGTTCCCCTAATTGAAGCCAGCTTTTAGCAATCCCTAGTAGAGCATTTTGTTTTTCTTTAGTAGTTTTTGATTTGGTAAGCAATAATTTATAATATTGAAGGGCTGGTTTGTACTGCCCTAAATATGCATAAGTTTGTCCTAAATAAAATAACGATTGGTGGTAGAGAGGAGAATCAGGATATTTTCTTACGATGTCAAGAAATCGGCGTTCTGCTTCTGTGTATAATCCCCGTTCAAAAAAAGTTTTTCCTACTTTAAATGTTGCCTGATCTAAAGTATGTAACGGCACTGATAAAACCAAATATAAAAGTAAATATAGAAATTTGTTTTTCATCATTGTCTCCCCACTCAGATAACTATATAAAAGTATCCTATCAAATAAATCGGAAAACTAGCTCTAAAATCTTAAGTCTTTTTCTTAATTAAATTATTCAGAAACTCTCTCTATTCTATAATTAATCACCAAACTTTCTTTACCATTTCTTAATATTCAGGAAATAATCTTCTTATTTTTGAAGCCATGGGGGAATTTCTAGTCCTGATGATTTGATAAATTCTTCTGTTTTCTTCTGGAGGAGTGTTCTAAGATCATCTATTCCCTGAAGAGTATACGTAGACAAAAATAATGCTTGAGGATACCGTACTTTTAAATCCAACAGCTGATCTTCACTAATAAGATCAATTTTATTAAAAACAAGTAGTGTTGGAGAGACAACATCAATCTCTTCAAAGAGCTGTTCAACTGTCTGAATTTTATCAAGATAAAATTCAGAAGAGGCATCAACCACATGGAGAATCAAATCCGCATCTATTGTTTCTGCTAATGTTGATTTGAAACTTTCGACTAGTTCATGGGGAATATCCCGAATAAAGCCCACTGTATCTGTTAATAAAGCCGTATGCCCTCCCAATTTGAGTCTTCGTGTGGTTGTATCAATCGTTGAAAATAATTTATCTTCTACTAATAAACTATTTTGAATGAGTAAACTCGCCAATGATGATTTACCAGCATTGGTATATCCAGCAACGGCTACTTTAAAAATATCTCTCCGACCTTTACGACGCTCTTGAGAAGCATTCTCTAAGTGTTTTAATTCCTTTTTGAGTACAGAAATCCTTTTGTTAATTTTTCGACGATCAGTTTCTAATTTGGTTTCTCCTGGACCTCTTGTTCCAATTCCACCACCAGTACGGGATAAAGAAGATCCTTGACCTACCAGCCTAGGCAATAAATATGATAATTGAGCTGTTTCAATTTGTAGTTTTGCAATTTGCGATTGAGCACGAAGAGCAAAAATATCTAAAATCAATTCTGTCCGAGAAATCACTCGGCACTCTAAAATTTCTTCAATATTTCTTACTTGAGAAGGGCTAAGTACGGCATTAAAAATCACCGCTGCATTTTGAGATTCTGTTTTATCAAAAGAGAAATCAATTTCCTCAAGTTTCCCTTTTCCCACATAAGTAACGGGGTCAATCTTAGCTCTGTTTTGGACTATACTACCAACTACTATGCCTCCAGCTGTTTTAACGAGGCTTTTTAATTCTTCCATAGATTCGTAAACAATTTTTTCGTTATCTTTAGGAAGTTTTATCCCCACTAGAAAATACACAGAATCGTGCTGATCCATACCAACTCCTTTTTTACTATCAACTACTCACACAAGATAGGTTTTCAAATAAATGCCTTATTCTAATTTTTTCATATGATTATCTTTTATTTAATAGATATAATATAGTATAACATAATATCTATTATGATTTATAGAGTTTTATTTTATATAAAATCTATAAAAAAATGGACCAATAAGGCCCACCTTTTTATAGATTTAACTAGATTGTTAGTTTAGCTATTGTTATCAATAAAGTCAACAGCATCTTTAACTGTTTTGATTTTTTGAGCATCTTCGTCTGGAATATCAATTCCAAACTCTTCTTCAAGAGCCATCACAAAATCAACAATGTCTAACGAATCTGCACCAAGATCTTCGATAAATGATGCATTTTCTGTAACATCAGCCGCACTGACACTTAGTTTGTCTACAATAAGTTCTTTTACTTTATTAAAAGTATCAGACATAAGTACCTCCACAATGGTTTTTTATAAACGTCTATCCTTTAATTATACAATATTATTCTTCATTATGCAAGATTTTTTCCTATGATTTAGGAATTCTACTATTTTATAGTCGAATTATCTCAAATATTAGTATGGAGTTACAACATTATCATCAAAAATGAATAGGCTATATCTCATTCCCAATACTTTATTTTCTACTACAGTTTTAAAAATGAGTTATCTCTTAATTTATATAAGAATTCAATAATAATCTAGTAATATTATTAAATTTGTACTATAATATGCTCATATGTCAAGATTAATTAAAGGGGAATTTTATGCATTACTTGTTGCCTATCTTTAATACATTATCAACCTTACGTATTTCTGCCTTAAGTATCACAATTTTTTTTCTTATTGAAGGAATCTTTGGGGGGGTTATTCCCCATATTATGGTCTATCTTAATATTTGTTTGATTTTTATTATTATTCATATGATTACAGAGATTATTCGTTACCATTATATAAAAGATACAACGATTATCACAACACTTTTTTTAGCTGGATTCTGGATCGCTTTTATCAATGTCTCCAATCTTGAAATTTTCATTGTGGATAATACCTATCAACTACAAACATTTATTAATTCTATCACCCTCAGTATTTTGCTGATTTATCTCTATCAAAATCTACGCCGTCTTTTTACGATATTTAAAAAAATTAATATTGGCTATCGTTTGCTTATCACTCTATCTTTTTTGTTGGTCATTTCTGTTGGCACAGTATTATTAATGCTCCCTATATCGACCCCACCACTTAGTCCCAACCTAACATTAGTAAATGCATTTTTTACAGCCGTATCTGCCGTATGTGTAACGGGACTTGTTGTTGTTGATACGGCTACCTATTTTTCTCGTTTTGGGCAGTTAATTATTATGTGTTTAGTGCAAATTGGTTCATTGGGCTTGGTTACCATTACAACCACCTTAGTTGCCTTACTCGGTCGAAAGCTCTCACTAACTAACCAAATTTCCGCAAAAAGTAGCCTCAGTGCTTCTAATAATAATAGCCTAACCAATTATCTTGGTTTTGCTTTGGGATTTACTTTAGTGGTTGAAATAGTCATAGCAATAATTTTATTTTCCCGCTTCTCTCGTATCCTCCCTTTAGAGGACGCAATTTTTTATTCTATTTTTCATGCAATAACAGCGTTCTGTAATGCAGGATTTTCTTTGTTTTCTGACTCGTTAATGGGATTCCGTAATGACTTAACAATTAATTTTGCAATTATGGGTTCTATTATTATTGGAGGTATAGGATTTGGAGTTTGGTTGGATCTCAAATCCCGATTTATCGAAAGAAAAACAAAAAGTATAGCCCTACAAACCTCTATTGCTTTACAGATGTCCTTATATTTATTGATTCTAGGAACAATTGCATTTTTCTTTTTAGAAAAAGACAATACACTTATGGGGCTTTCTTTATCCGAAAAAATACTAAGCTCTTTATTCACCTCCGTTAATTTGAGAACAGCTGGGTTTAACAGTATTGATCTCAACCAAACAAATGAATCTTCTCGTTTATTGTCTACTGCCCTAATGTATATTGGAGCTTCTCCAGGTTCGACTGGGGGGGGGATAAAAACAACGACATTTTTAGTCCTTTTAGCCTATGTAAGGGCTTCGCTCAAAAATTCTCCAGATATTACTATTTTTGGTAAAAGAGTGGAGGACTCCCTCGCCCATCAAGCTTGGACCTTGGTATTTAATTCTTTATGCTGGATTTTTTTTGTAACATTATCACTATGCTATATAGACGGGTTCTCCTTATCCGAAGCTGTTTACGAAACAGTATCTGCGTATGCAACTGTAGGAGTTTCTACTGGGGTTACAGGATCTCTTTCTAATATTTCTAAAGTATTAATTTCTATTACAATGATTTTAGGTAGAGTGGGACCAACAACTATCATGCTCGCACTAAATACCAGTAAACCAAAAAGTAATCTTACTCGAACTCCTACAGAACGATTGTCTATCGGGTAATAAAACTTTTATTTTTTCTAAAAATATCTTATAATATACACTAAAGCTTATGATATTGCTACAAAAACAAGGGGTAATCTATGGTAAAAAGCTCCCAAATAATCCGTCAAGAATTTATTGATTTCTTTAAAAATAAAAACCATACCGTTGTTCCTTCGGCATCCTTAATACCTGAAAATGATCAAACATTATTATTTACCAACGCAGGAATGAATCAATTTAAAGATTTGTTTTTAGGAACAGGTACACGACCTTACACTAGGGCGGTAGATACGCAAAAAGTGATGCGTGTTTCTGGTAAGCATAACGATTTTGATGACGTTGGACGAGATACCTACCACCATACTTTTTTTGAAATGCTCGGCAACTGGAGTTTTGGTGATTATTACAAAAAAGAAGCTATTTCTTGGGCGTGGGAATTACTTACTGACGTTTGGCAACTCCCTAAAGAACGCCTCTATGCCACTGTTCATCATAGTGATCAAGAAAGTTTAGACCTATGGACAGAATTAACAGATATTGATCCTAGTCATGTCCTAAAATTCGGTGATAAAGAGAATTTTTGGGAAATGGGTACCGTGGGTCCTTGTGGCCCTTGTTCCGAAATCCATATCGATCTAACTCCTGATCTTCAAAAGAGTATTGGTGCAGAAGGTATTAATTCTGATAATCCTCTATTTATGGAATTATGGAATCTTGTTTTTATTCAATACAATAGACAAGAAGACAAATCTCTACAAAATCTCCCAGCCAAACATGTGGATACAGGAATGGGATTCGAAAGAATCACCGCCGTCCTCCAACAAAAAAGCTCCAATTACGACACCGATCTTTTTTCTCCCATTATTAATTTTTTATGCCAAGATAGCACCAAAGCTTATTATCAAGACAGTAAAGGGACACCACACCGTGTTATTGCCGATCATATTCGTGCCTTAACATTTGCGATTAGCGACGGTATTATACCTTCCAATGAAGGTCGAGGGTATGTCATCCGTAAGATTCTCCGACGTGCTGTACGCTTCGGTAAAGAACTCGGTTATACAAATGCGTTTTTGTACAAACTCGTCCCTATTATTACCCAAATTATGGAGGATACCTTCCCAGAAATTAAAGAACGCCAATCTTCTATCCAATCCGTAATCCGTTCAGAAGAGGAGTCTTTTTTCCGTACTTTAAATAAAGGATTTGATAAAATCAAAGAATTAATTACAAATACAAAGGCTTGTAATTCTAACACTGTTAGTGGTGATGATGTTTTTCTACTTTATGATTCTTTAGGATTCCCCATTGATTTTACTGAACAAATTTTAAAAGATGAAGATCTCCATTTCGACAAAATTCGTTTTGAAGAACTTATGCAAGAGCAAAAAGAACGTGCTCGCTCCTCCTGGAAAGGTGAAGGTATTAATTTTTCTATTTTTGGTAATATTCCCAAAAGTATCTATACCGAAACCGAGCAAACGGAGTCAATAATTTTAGGTATCGTCAAAGATTCCCGAAACACCGAAAAATGCCAAATCGGAGACGAAGTTGCCTTAGTCTTAGATAATACACCGTTCTATGGAGAAAAAGGTGGTCAAATTGGTGATTCAGGCTTTATAACTAGCGGAGAAGATCATCTTATTGAAATCGTTGATACAAAAATTTTTGAAGAGAAATATATTCATCTAGGAAGAGTCCTAAAAGGTAATTTCACAACAGGGCAAAAAATCAAAGCAATCGTCCATTCAGAAAGAAAAAAAGATATTGCACGCCATCATAGTGTTGCCCATTTATTATTTAAAGCCTTACGTAATGTGTTGGGAAGTCATATAGGTCAAGCAGGTTCATGGGTCGGCGAAAACCGTACTAGGATTGATTTTACCCACCCACAAGCTATTAGTAAAGACGATCTCCAAAAAATCACCAATCTTGTCAATCAGGATATTATTGCTAATCATAAGACTTTTATTGAGGAACTACCCATCAAACAAGCTAAAGCTCAAGGGGCGATTGCCACATTTGAAGAAAAATACGGGGATATCGTACGGGTCGTCCATTTGGGTGATTCCATAGAGCTCTGCGGTGGTACCCATGTTTCTTATACAGGAGAACTGGGATTCTTAACGATTATTAATGAATCTTCCGTTTCGGCAGGAACAAGACGTATTGAAGCTCTTACAGGAAAAGCTGCTTTAGAGTATATGGCAATGATTTTAAATAGAGAACAACAAATTGCTCATAATCTCAAATGTTCAGGATCAGAAATCTTAGACAAAGTACACAAAGTGCTTGAAGATTCTAAACAAAAAGACAAAGAAATCAAAAAATTACACAGTAAACTGGCCGAAGGGGTTTTTCAATCACTATGTTCTTGCGCTAAGATTATTAAAAATCATCAAATTATTATTGCATCAGTTGAGCTCGATCAAGTCCAAGAAATAAATTCCTTATTTAAAAATCATATCCAATCTGGGGTATTGATTCTCGGCTCTTATAAACTATCTGATAAGAGTGCAATACTTTCCGTCTTGGTAACCAAAGATCTCCGTTCTACAATCCCAGCTGGGCAATTAATCAAAGAGCTCCTTCCTATGATCGACGGCAACGGGGGTGGTAAAGACGACCACGCAATGGGAGGTGGAAAAAATGGAGGAGCTTTAGAACAAACATTAAGCCAAGCCTTTAAAATTATTAATGATATTTTAGAAATCTAACGATAAATAGTACAATACTCCAAAAATATATTTATAATAATACCATACTAATAAAAAGAGATAAGAATAAATAATTGTTAGGAGAAACACTATGCTCTTAAATGAAATTTTAAGTGAAAAATGTTTTCGTGTAAACATCCAGGCAACAAGTAAAAAAGATATTATTTTAGAAATTGCTAATTTTTTTGAAAAAGTCCATGGATTAGATCATAAAATTGTATTTGAAGCCTTATGGAATCGTGAGCAAAAGGGATCTACAGGACTGGGCAAAGAGCTAGCTATCCCCCATGCTCGAATCCCTAATGTTGGTGCAATGAAGCTTGTAGTACTCTATAGCCCAGAGGGGAAGAATTTTGAAGCGTACGATGATCTCCCTACAAAATTGTTTTTTTCTGCGATTATTGATGAAGATGCCCAACCTCAGGAACAATTAGAGATGCTCAAAGTCATCGTAGAAACCTGTGAAAAAACAGACCTAATGGACGCTTTAGGGCGAGTCCATACAGTTAATGCTTTAAAAGATACTATTGTACGTCGTATTACAGAAATTCAAAATTATTAATTTTGGAATATTCAGTGACTACTATTTTTATCGTCTTTTTCTCGCTTATGATGCCAATATTTGCTCAAGATTTACCCCCAGAAGATATAGTAACTCTACCTAAATCTAACGAACTAGAAGAAACTATCCTTCCTGAGTTTGGTGAATTAAAACTTAAATTGTTGCTAAGCGATTTATCTCTAGAAGAACTTTATCGCTTAGCAAGCTTTTATTTATCCGAACAACTCTACCTTCAGGCAGCAGAATTATATGGACAATTCTTAGAAAAAGATATACCCAGTCCTCGAATAGCAGTAGCACACTACAATAGAGCCTTGTCTTTATTTTCTCTAGCGTTATACGAATCTGCTCTTCCTGAGTTTTTAAACGCCTATCATTATAACAAAACCCTATATGATGCCCTCCGTATGGTTGGTACTATTTATTTTCTGCAAAAAAATAAAGAAAAAAGCCTAGAAATATGGCAAGAATATCTTGAGAAAAATACCGAAGATTCCCCAAACAAAGTAGCGATCGAAAAAGCTGTACAGCTTTTATCAGATCCAGCATTTCAATTCCCTGAAGAACAGAAAACACCAAACACTCAAAAAACATGGCCCTTCTTAAATCCCGAAATTATCCCCAACCCTGATGCAGAATACCAAAAGAAAAGAGTGATTTAACCCTTTAATGAGGAATTTATGCCTGAAAGTATATTTTATGTCATTGCCCTAACTATTGTACTAGTTGTTGTATTAAGTTGTATTTATTTTATTATCATTGTCCCTACACGAGAAACACATCTTAAAGAACTTCTGAGTAAATTACAATTTGAAGATGCTGCCCTCTTTCTCAAAAATATCCTTCGAAAAGAACCTCACAATCTTAAAATTGCCTTTGAGTTAGCAGAACTTTATTGGAAAATGAAAGATTATGATCAAGCACTTCATGCTTACGAACAACTCCTTACCAAAAAACTTCCTCGTCCTATACATCAAACAGTACTATTCCGTATCGCAAACTGGCAAAAAGATCAAAAACAATACCACACTGCCCAAGAAAATATTAGCGAACTTCTCACTATAGATCCCAATAATTTTGAATATTTATCATTTCTGGCTGATATTTATTTTGAAACACAACAATATCAAGAAAGTATGGCTATCTATAAAAAAGCTCTTAGTATCAATAAACAAGATTTACACTGTTGGAAGTATTTAGGGAATAGTTATTTTTATCAGAAACACTATACTGACGCTTATAAAGCTTTCGCCTATGCGATCAATATTGATCCTAAAGATCCTGAATTATGGTATAAATCTGCAGAAACCTGCCGTCTCTCTGAAGATAATGATAAAGCCTTAAGTTTTTATATTCGGACAGAGCAGTTTCCCCAATCTAACTATGCTTTTCAGTCAGTACTAAAAATTGCCGATATTTATCGAAGCAAAAACTTACAACAATCATACGTCCAGTATTTGGAAAAAGCAAGGTTGATGATCCAAACGAATCCTGACAACACATTTAATAAAGCAGATATTTTAGAAGTTTATTACCAATTGGGAGCAATTTATCTCTATGATAATCATCTTGATTTAGCTCTTACAGAGTGGGAACAAGTGCTAAAAATCGATCCTGAATACAAAGATACCTCCGAACTCTTTAATGCTCACTACACATCTCGTATTCATGATTTTTTTAAAGATATGCTTACAGCACAAGGAGAGCAGCTTACCGAAGTACTGCTCGAATTTGTAAAATCGCTGGGATATACCATCGATTCCATCCAGAATTTTGGAGAATATACCATTAATATTCATGTTTCAGAAAGTTCCTCTAAATGGCGTGATATTAGAAGAAGGAAAACTATTATCTCTTTTTGGTGTTCTACTGAGCCTGTGCCAATCGATATTGGTCATCGACTGTCTTCAACAAAACACACCCATGGTATCTCCCAAATTTATATTATTTCTGCAGGCCCAGTACTATCAGAGGTACGACAGATATTAAGTAAAAAATCTGTTGATATTTTTGACCAAACAAATATTAAGGAGCTAATCGATGCCCGAAAAAAAAACCAATAACTCCAAAAAAATATTTTTTAATATTATTTTCTTCGCTTTTTTATCCATTATTACAATCTTCTTTTTTTATGAATTATTAATTATTGGTAATCCTTTTTTTGATCCGATAAGTCCTTATTTTTTGTGGGGAAGTGTGTTTTTTATTAGTGTGTTTTTTGCCTTTCGTTATTTAATAGCTATTAAAACAAAATAGAGAGAATTTATGACCCCTTGGATTTATAAAGATTCACAAGCAATTGAATATTATTACCATCCCTTTTTAGATACTCATACCATGTATACTCCCTACCGTCATAGCAGAATTTTTGATTCGGAGAAAAAAGGAGAGATTTTTCTTCATATTCAAGACGAATATTACTGTGATTTTTGTATCGGTAAAATAGACCAAGCGACTCCTGACAAACAAATTGCAATCTTATCTCCATCAGGATCGATCAATTATATCAATTATCCTTCTTTAGATAGTATCTCCTGTCATAATATTCTGTTTAGAAGGCAAAGTAATTTATTTGAAATTCTAAGCTACGATTACTGGCAAAAGAAATACTCTATACAAACACCGCAACAAGATAAAAAACGTATCGAAAACCTCTTTCAAAACCCAAAAACTCAGGTATTTTTAGAAAATCTTTTAAAATTAAAATATTCTAAAATTGGCAAACAGCTTCCAAGTATAGAAGAACAAAAAAAAGATTGTGAAGCTTTTTATTCTGGATTCCACGAACTCCTTACATCAGGTAGTCATTATATTCCCGATGCTGGTAACCATAGTCAATTATTCCATTCTGGTTCGCTCTCTTGGCAGAATCATCGTACTATGTATCAGATGATTAAAAATATCATGATCGATATGGCTTCAAGAAATCCTTATATTACCTTTATTGCTATTTTCCAAAATTGGCTTACCGCAGCGGGAGCATCCTTTGAACATTGGCACAAACAGATTCTTGGTCTTGATTTTTGGGGGGAAGTGTTAAACCGTGAAGCCTCTCTTTATAAGAACAATCCCACCGTATATCAGGATTTTGTCCTGAGTATCGTAACACAAGAAGAGCTTGTAATCGCCGAAAACCAATATGCAATTGCTTATGCAGAAATCGGCGGCAAAACAGGGAGAATTGTCATCTGTTCCAAATCAAAAAATCTCCGTCCCCACGAACATAGCCAAGACGAGATTGATGGCATGAGTGATCTGACCCATGCGTTATTAAGTATCCTACCCATTCAAACCGCCTACAACGAAGAGTGGCTCTACACTCCTTTCCATCAAACAGAATTCCGTACTCCTTGGCGTATTATCATTAATCTCCGTACGATCATCAACGCAGGATTCGAAAATATTACCCAAATTCTTCTCACACCCATTTCTATTGGGGAGTTTGCAATACTCCTTAGAGAGCGATTACAAGAGAAGCATACCCAAATTGCCCCAGGTATTACTCTACATCCTAAAAATATTTCTTCAAAAATATGGCAGTATACGGAATGAGTTATTAAAGTATTGTATTTTTTGCCGATATATCATATAATAATATATATAGTAATTTAAGGTGATTATGAAAACGTTGTTTTTAATATTTTTATTAACAAGCTCAATGGCTCACTCCCAACAACTCAAAAATAATGTCTTCATTCAAGATATTGCTGGAGAAGTCCAAACTCGTACTGTTATTTCTCCCATGTGGACACCTATTACAGCAGGGTTGACTATCTCTGCAAAAAGTTTTATCCGTTTAAATTCTCCAAATAGTTTTGTTACCCTAAGCTACCCTGATGGTAGTATCCTTAGGCTTATTGGTGCTGGTTCATTTTTTCTCGAACAAATTTCTGAAGTGCAAAGCAATATCTACCATAGTAAAATATTAGTATTATCGGGGCGTTGGTTTTACCAATCCAATCCTTCATATAATTCCCGATTTATTGCTAATACCGATATTACAACTAGTGTTCTCGAAAAAGGAACAGGAGGAGGATTTTTTTATAACGGTACTAATGAATTCATACTCCTTAAGGGACGTGGTCTTATTAGTTATCGACAGAAAAACATCAATGCTCTTGTTTTAGACGAAAGACAGTACGTTCAATTTAATGTGTTGGATGGTTTTTTTCAACCAAAACTAGCCACCGATCAAATTTTTGAACAATATGTTGTTTTCCCTAATCAAACTACTTCTCAAATTCGTAGCGAAATTCAACTTGTTTCTTACAATGATATGCCTTATCGCTTTTCCCATGATTCTGATTCTGTATATACAAAAACTCCTATTAGTAGTCAAGAAATTCCAATAAAACAGCTAGATATACTAAAAAATCTTAAATTCCCTAAAAGAGCCGATCGCTCTCAGGTTAGTATTTCTCGTGTAGAAACAAATAAAAATCAGGAAAGTACCTTTCAGGATAGTGTTCCTAAGCCAATCATTCCTAAAGAATTACTACAAGCAATCGATGTTAAAGATTTTAAAATAACCGTTACCCCTAAGCCACCAGAAAGCAAAGATTCTATAGAAACATCAAGCTCCAACAAACCAAAAGCAACAAGACCACAAAAAAAACCAGCAATAGCAAGACCTACCATAGAAAATGAACCTATTATCGAAGAAGTAATCGAAGAAGAAATTGTAAAAAATGTTGATCTTAATGACCTCTTAGAAAAACTTCAAGAGGGCGTTGATAGAGAAAAAAAACAACGAGTAAAAGCTCCCCGACCAACTCGTTCTGGTATCCTTATCCAAGAAGAAGCACCTATTATTGAAGAAATAGAAGAAGAAGAAGAAATCGTCGAAGAACCACTAGTAGAATTGGTAGAGGAAGAAGAGTTTATTGCCCCTGCCCCTAAAAAGGTCGTCAAACAACGACGTAAGCCTGTTCCTAAGCCAGTACCACCACCTAAACCTGCTCCTAAACCTAGACCTAAAAAGATTGCTCGACCAGTTCAACCTCCAGTATACGACAGCTACGAAGAAGATCCAGAAGAAGCACTAGACCCTTTATTTACTGCTCCTGATTCTTTCTTTAACCGAGATTTAAATAGTGATGCCTATCGATATCGAGAGTTCAAACTAGATAATGAAGATGATATCTTAAATAGTGATTTATCAGTCTTTTTCTAAAGGATCAGTAATCAATAAAATGACGAGTAAGTAAACTTACTCGTCATTTTCTATACAGATCAAGTCTAAAAAACATCCTATTATTATAACTGTATAAAACAGTACAATAATAGGATATATGGAATTGGGGTATCTTTTATAATTATTTTCAACAAAGATATAGTCTTTATAAATTGTTAAATATTGTTAATTTTATAAATTTTTTACAAACATATTTGATTTCGACCAAGATCTTTTGCTTTATATAGTAATAAATCTGCTTCTTGGATTAACTCTTCATAGGTTTTATGATAAGCGTTTGAAACAACCAATCCAGCACTAAGGGTAACACTCAAAATATCTTCAATCTCATCAGTACACTCTACATAAATCCTGATCCGTTCTAGTACATTAAAGGCAGACGTCAGCTCGGTATCTTGAAAGATAATAGCAAATTCTTCACCACCAATTCGTCCTAAAATATCTGTTTTACGACAGTTATCTTTCATGATTTTGGCGATAGAGACAAGTACCTCATCTCCTTTTAAATGCCCAAAGGTATCATTAATCACCTTAAAATAGTCCAGATCAATAAATGCCAGACAAAAAGGTTTTTTATATTTTTTATAATTGTCAAAAAATCCTTCAAGATTTTGTATAAAGCAACGGCGGTTGAGCACCTGAGTTAGCGAATCCAATGTTGCATCATCTTGTATTTTTTGTACACTATAAAAATTATGAACCAACAATCTAAATTCTGTTTGAAGTTCACTATTATCTAATTTATCCATAGGCAACATCAATACCGTCTTGGTGTTAAATACAAAATCTAAATTAACATTGGCAATCTGACTGCATAACAAAACTAATACAAAACGATTTCTTTCATAATTAGCCATCATATCGACCAAGTTGATTTTTTGATAAAGATTATAATCAACCATAATAAAGGTGTAATCTTGATCATTCTGTTCTAATAATTCCCAATTAAAATTATTATGAAGGATATCAACAAATTCTTTTTCAGAGGACATAATATGAAGTTCATTATCTTGTAATACTTCTAAAAGACGTTCTTGATATAGGATATTAGAAGTTCCAATAAAAATTTTCATTTCCTTTCCTTAAATAATTATTAATAACAACGAACTCTCGTAGAAATATTTTGTAGCTTATAAGCTATATAAGCTTATGATTTTTCTTTATAATTTTTTTTTCACAAAATTGTGAAATAGGGCATATGGTACATTTTGGAGAAATCGGTCTACAAATCACCTGTCCTAAGGCAACAAACGGTCTATTAAACTCGTTCCATATATTTTCGGCAACATTCCCCCGAATATAAAATTCTGTTTCCTCTGGGGTATTCGTGGTACAAAAACCGAGACGATTGGAAATACGATGCACATGAATATCCACACAAACTGCGGGCTGATTGAAAGCTACAGACATTACCAAGTTAGCCGTCTTACGCCCTACCCCTGGAAGCTCTAAGAGAAGATCCAAATCTGAAGGAACTTGCGAATGATATTTTACAATCAAAATTTCTGCAATACGACGGATTTGTTTTGCTTTCGTTTTATAAAACCCCACAGGATATATTAATTGTTTGATACGTTCATCCGATAGTAACAAAATCTCTTCTGGTGTCTTTATTTCAGTAAATAATCGTTCTGTTGCTGGGCCAGTAACTTCATCTTTTGTTCTAAGGCTTAGAATTGTAGAGATTAATACCTTAAATGGACCATCACCCACCTTACTCATAAAAGAAAAAACAGGGGCTGTTTCAAGCTGGGAACTAGTTTTGAGAATAGCTAATATTGATAGTAATTTTTGATCATTCCATAAATTCATATTTTTCTCTTTTCATAACGATTCCTATTAATAAAATATTACACAATCCTGCCAATACCGCTATCGAACGATTATTAAAAAAGATTACTCCATAAGGGATTTCCGAAAAAAATCTAGCAATTTCAAAAATAAATTGATAAAGAAAAGCAATCGTATTGTCTAATAGTTCCACCCCTGCCCCAAAAAGCACCAATAAAACCACTGTAAAACAGCAAATCAATAAAAAAGGCATAATCGGAACAACAAAAAAACTAGCAACAACAGAAAAAATATTGATTACCCCAAAAAACCAAATTAAGAGAGGAATAACCATCACACTTGCAGCAATAGATACTGCCAAAAAAGGAGTAGCTATTTTTCCAAAAAACCTTGCTAATATATCATACCAAAATTTATAACAATACACAATCCCTAAAACAGAAATATAGCTCAGCCAAAAGGATAACGTTTGAGTATTACTAGGAATAATAAGAACATTGAGGATAAATGCTAAAAGAAAAATATTTTTTGCAGGAATAGGAATCCGATAAAATCGTAAACATGCTCCTAAAAAATGAAACAATACTGCCCTTTGAAGAGAAATCCCTAGCCCTCCTAAGAAAAGATAACAAATCGATAGGGGAAAAGTTAACACCCCAAGGAGGCGAGGCCTAATTCCTATTTTTGTAAAGAGTCAAATAAAAAAGCTGATAAAAATCACCAAATGCAAGCCCGATAAGGCAAGAATGTGAGCTAAACCAGAAAAACGAATATATTCTATAAATTCTTGATCAAGAAAATAACGATTCCCCAACACTAGGGCTAAAATTAAAGAGCCTGATTTAGGATAGTATTCCAAAATATTAAGGCTCAAATCAATCCGAAATTTTGAAAAATTTTCTAAAAAAGATAAGGGTTGGGAACGAACAATAAGATTATCTGGATCAGAAACAAAAATACTAGAAAAAGAAGATTCTCCATAAAGCTTAATTTGAGAACCAGGAGTAAAAAATATAGGGAAATCAGTATAAATATTCTGATGATAGGAAGAAATCGCATAGCGATCGGATAAAACATTAGGAAAAGAAGTTATAGTTAATAATTGATTGGTGAATAACGCTTCCACATCACTGGAAAAGAAAATTATACAAACAATAAAACAAAATCTCATTATAAACTTGGTTCTAAAATCTTATCAATATGAATTTTATCACTGATAGCAATCCCATTTAATACAGCGTTTTTGATAATCTCTGTTAGTTCATAATAGCCTGCAGGACGAGATAAAGAGAGCATAAATCGGTAACGTGAAGCTTGTTTTGCCGATAATTCTAAGATATTAGGTGTAAAAGTATAAGCACTTAAGGGTTTAATTTCCATTTGCTGAAGCAACTCTTGCATGATCTTTAAAACCTGTACACTAGCATCTAAAGGATCTTTTTCTTCTATTCCCAAAATACGAGCTACTTTCTGAAATTTATCCAAATTAGATACAAGGGAATATTCTAAAGAGGCCATTAATACAGCACCGGCTCCTTGAATCTCCCGACAAACCATAGAATTTTCTAAAGCCATCGCTAACCCTGCACAAATCCCTAAATTGGAACTCTGAATGGCAAAACTAACTAGTAGAGAGGCAAGCATTAATTCATTCTTTAATTTGATATTTGTCGGCTCATTCGGCAATCTATTACCAACGGAAACAATCAATTCCATTGCTTTAAGCACATAGGATTCAGCAAGCATGGTTACATCACGAGATAATAAGGTATCCCAAGCATAAGCAAGGCTTTGAGCAGCTGCTTCTAAGAGTGTGTTAACTTTTATATATTCTGTATAAGAAGAATCTAAAAGAAGCCAATCAGCTCGAGAATCAAGATCTTTATAAGGTTTTTTTAAGGTTTCATAGTTTGAGGCAAAATAATAAGTTTCTAATAAACCCGTATAAATACAAGGAACTGAGGGAATTTCAATATAGTTGATTTTACCATTCTCTATCCCAGAAAATTGAACCATCGCACGAGCTACAGATAACACATAACTGTCTCCAAATCCGATAATCGTTTGGGCTTTAGATTCTTTCGCAAGAGCAAGAGCATCATCCTGAACCCCTTCTGTATTGGAGACTTCATAAAAAATTAAACCTTGAGATACATTTTCGATAAAACGGCGAAGATTTTGTGTTGCCCCCATATTCATAAGATTACTATCCGTAACCATAATAACTCTTTTTTTGACTATTTCTTCAAGATCTCTAAGATTAGTATAACTTTCATAGCCTTGGATAATACGGGTAGGAATATGAAAATAATTAAAATCCAGCATAAAACGTCCTCAATATAGCTTTACTAAGATATCTATCGGAAGTTCTAATTTTTTATTAAGTCTTCATTCTCATATTTAAAAGATCAATTCCATACCCACCAGTCATCACAGTGCTGACATCCTTCACAAGAGTAATACCGCTGTTGTTGCTGATCTTGAAAGTGTTGTCTATTGATCTTCCACAAAGATAAGAGGGATTGTGTTTTTAAGGAACCAAGAACTTTCTTACTTTGGCGACAGAGCAGTACATCCCCATTATTAAGAATTGTTAGCTCTCTTCGTAAGGCATAACAGGCATGGCGTTTTAAGGGAGCAAGGTCTACTGTTTTATGATCCTGCGTCCCAAAGGAATCTGCTTTCGTAATCAGTACTCGATAGTCTGCCCATTCTTTTAAAAAATATTTAATATTTTGCTCTGTTTCCTTAACCCTAGTCAATCGTATTCTGATTTCTTTAGATTGCGATTTGAGAAAAGATCTGGTTTGTTCCAAGGTATAAGGTGTGTTTTTATAAGCTTGAAACTCCTGTTCCATCGTAAAACTCACATCAAAAATCAATTCTGTATGAGGACGAGAAAGTACTAACTGTACGTAAGCCTCACTCAAAAATATAGAACGACATTCCACTAATACAGGATTAGAGATTTTTTTGAGAATTTCTATAATTTCTGGAAACTTTGTGTGCATAAATGGATCACCCCAAACACCTATAGAGATTAAAGCTTCAGGGGCAAGCTCATCAATTTCGGTGATAATCTTCCGAAACATCTCAATATTCATTTCTTCAGAACTAATCCCAGACGTATAAAAATTATCTGATTCTGAAGAAATCTCGATAGCAATATACTGAGGGTAGTGCCTTAATAATTGAGGGTGATCTACTATGAATTTAGGCATAGTTTCCAAAGAAATATCTTGACAATTAGCGAGCTGATAAATATATTCTACCGCTCCCTTATGAACAGGCAAAAAATCGATCCTCTCCATAATTAATAAAGAAGGAGAAAGATAGACCCCAACATCAATTCCTTTATATTCCCAGTTAATAATATTTTTAAAAGTCGATACAATTACCTGATCATCTTCGATATAGCTACTAAGCTCATCAATAAATTCATGAGAAATTGCCATAGGAACGAGACCTTCTGGGAGATTCTCCGTCAAACAAACATCATACCGATGTTCCCTCATATAATGGAGTACTAATTCCGTATCTTTGAGAGAAAGAAGTCCAGCATAAGCATCCCCAATTACAATATCTCTACCAGTAGCATGTTTGGCTATATAGCGATAAAGCTGTTTCAAATCAGAAAAAGTTACGCTACTAATTATGGAATATTGATTCCCTAGTACCAATACATCAACATTCTCTAATTTTTTCAATAAAGCTTGATGAGTGCTGTTTAATTTATCCTGATAACGGTAATAAAATACCTTATCCAAGGCATCAATTAAAACAAATAAGACATTCTTCACAGGATACTCCTCACTTCTTTATTGTAACTCAATTAACCAATCTCTGCAATATTTTTGATATTTCTAACAAGTAATGCTATAATAATATTATGAAAAAGATCGTTTTTTTTACTCTCTTCTTTCCGATTCTATTATTTGCCCAAGGGCGTACTGTTGTCCAAGAATCACAAATCATTAATGATTTATTAACTAAAGATATTAATACATTAGTATTTCAATCTCCTTTAGTATTAAGCAATATGATTTTATTTTTTTATCGAGGATCTGCCAAATCGGTACAACTCGCTGGAGATTTTAACAACTGGCAAGCTCTCTCTATGGAAGAAAGTCGTAGTAATCTTTGGGTACTATCCTTAAAAACACGGATTCCTCAGGGAAAATATCGCTATCGATTAAAAGTTGATGGATTTTGGATTACTGACCCTATGAATCCTGATTTTGAATATGACCAAGGAAGACAAAAACTTTCTCTTCTTAGCTTAAATAATGATTTTATCCCCAATAAAAAGTTTCCACTTTGGGTTTCTAACAACACTTATCTCTTTCAACATTATAACACCAATGCCAATATTGTAACGATTGCTGGTGATTTTAACAACTGGAATCCTTTTTCCCACCAATTACAATACAAAGGTGCAGGAATATTTGAGATCGAATTAAAATTAGACCCCAAAAAAATCTACCTTTACTCTTTTGTTCAAGATGGTATTTGGGTTGCTGACCCTAATAATAAAAAACAATTTCTAAATGATCTCCAACGACTAGTCAGTGGATTTTATGCCAATCAAACAAACTCTATCCCCTAATATTTCTTCTAAAGAAAACCTTTTGACCATTATAAATAATAATTATTTCTATAAAAACAAGCACGATTATTATGCTTGTTTATGAATAAAATTATTCTTGCACTTGATAAAGAGAAAATATTTCTTTTGTCCTGATTTTTTCCCTGCCATTTAAAAAAACCACTTCCATCAATAAGGCAATACCAACAACTTCACCACCTAATTCTTGAATGAGTGATTCTGCTGCTTCTAAAGTGCCACCAGTTGCGAGGACATCATCACATAGCAAAATCTTATCTCCTAGAGAAATAGCATCCTTATGCAGTTCTAAGGTGTTTTCACCATATTCTAATACATAGGATTGACTGATTGTTTCAGCAGGAAGTTTACCAGGTTTTCTTATAGGAACAAATCCCGCATGCAGGCTTACTGCAATAGGAGCCGCAATAACAAACCCTCTGGCTTCTAAACCAACAACTTTATTAATACCAAAATCTTTAAAATGCTCCGTAAAAGCATGAATACTGTAGGAAAAAGCATCGGGGTCTTTCCAATATGTCGTTACATCCTCAAATAAAATTCCCTTTTTAGGATAATCAGGAATCTGTCGAAATAATGAAGAATATTTCATAGAACTTACCTTCTCTATATAATATGCCTTATGTTTAGGCTATGTTAATATATAATTTAGTAATCCAATAAGATTAATAAAAATATATTGATTAATTAATCACTTTATAAAAATTTATACTTTGTTATTGATCTCTTCACATTTTAGTGAACGGAGACGACACAAAGCAGCATGCCAATCTAAAGGTCTCGTCTTAACGATATATCGCCAGTTTTGCCCTCTTGGTGTAGGATATTTTTCTTTACGAGCTTCTTGGCGTTTTGATAAATGATCCAAGCCCACATAGGAAAGAAGATCCCAGCCCTGTTGTTTGAGGTCACGTTCTATATTTTTCCACACTTGTTGAGGGCTTTGATCAAAATAGTGTTTTTCTTTGGCATAGGCAAGTACAGCAGCCAAAGTGCCGTATTGGGATACATCGTATAAATGATTCCAAGCACTCAGATCGATAGTCTCTCTACCCAAAAATACCTTAGCCTGCTCCCCACCGATCATCGCAGCACCTTTTTTGCCGAGATAATCAATACTTTCTTGATCAATAATACGATTCTCTTGAAAAAAGATATTCTGGGCTGGGATTTCTTGTAGAGGATACTGATGCATTACATTCCGAGCATCTTCTGTTTTATCATAATATTGATAATTATCAGCAACAATCACACGATCAGCAACATGCATAAAGTCACCCAAAGCTCCTGTAACCATAATTAAAGAAATGTTGTGTTTTTTAAGATTATTAATATGGGCAATCAAAGGGGTTATTGTTTCTTTATAATCAGCAACCAAAGCTCTCATCCTCGTATCACGAATCAAAAAATTGGTTGCGGAAACATCTTCATCAATTAATAATAGTTTTGAGCCCATTTCACAAGCTTCAATAAGATTAGCTGCCTGAGAAGAAGATCCACTAGCATTCTCCGATTGAAAGAAATGAGAAGATTTATAACCTGGAAGATTGTGAATAAAAGGAGAAATATTAAGCCCCTCAATAAAACGTCCCTCTTCCGCACGAAGGAACACCGCACTATCATCGGTGATACAGTACTCTCTCCCATCATTAGGGATATGATTGTAAATCGCATGGGATACTGCTGATAATAAGGTCGATTTACCATGAAAACCGCCTCCAGCAATTAAGGTAATCCCTTTAGGGATAGCCATCCCAGATAGTACCAATCCATCAGGGAGGGTAATTGTTGTTTCTAGCTCTTTAGGAGATTGAAACACAATAGCTTTTTGGTGAGACATAGGTTTATCGCTTACCGCAGAGGCTCGAGCTAAAATTGATCCATTCGCAATAAAACTGACAATACCTCGTTTACGACATTCTTCTCTTAAGTAATGTTGTTGTTCTGTGAGGCACACAAACTTCTTAATCTCCACATGGTGTGCTTTATCAAAAAAACTCTGCCGAACAACTTTAGGAATCTCTTGGAGAAGAAATTCCTGTGCTTCGATACCTGCAATCGTTCGTCCAAAACCTGGTAACCCTGCAAGAATCCTACATTCAATATGCTGATCTTTTACAATAATCGCATTACTTTCGATAACTTTTTGTGCCCCATAACGGATACCACAAAAACCGCCATTCCCAGACCCTTTGTCGTCTTTTGTCAAAGAACGAATCTGAGCGGCAAGAATCCGACCTAAAATATCACAAAAAGAATAGCATCGAACAGGGGTGTCAATAAACCAAAGATCAAAATGAGTTTTTTCAAAAGGAATCTTGAGAGTAATTTTTGATGGAGGAGCAAAGGGATCAGCTTGAACATAATCAACAACCATGATAAAATCACCAAAATTATATTCCCCAAGAAGCCCTTGATAAAGTGGATATTTGCATTTATGAAAACGTTGCAATTTTGTTTTGAGATTGTGCATGAAGATTCCTAAAATAATTTTGTATCATTATACCCTGTTTTTGATAATAGAGAAAGATTTGTTTACCTTAATTGAAGAAACACTCTGATTATTATATCTATATTATGTGTAAAATAGAAAAACTATTTAATTAATCCGATGATCAATTTCGTTTTTAATAGTCACAATAAACTGTTCTATCGAGAGAACTGGCTCTTCTCCGCGGACATAGTGCCTTGGTGATACCGTTTTTTCTACTTCTTCTTTTTCGCCAATAACAATAATATAAGGGGTCTTAGTGATGGTTGCCTGACGAATTTTATAGCCTAGTTTTTCGTTAGATTGATCCATATAAACTCTTAGCCCTTGTTTTTTTAGACAGAGAGCAATCTCTTTACCATAATTATTAAATTTTTCTGATACAGGGAGTATTTTTACTTGGACTGGGGCAAGCCAAACTGGGAATTTCCCGCCGAAATGTTCAACCAAAATACCAGCAAATCGCTCCAAGCTTCCATAAATCGCTCGGTGAATCATCACCAAAATATGTTCTCTACCATCAGATCCTGTATAAGTCATCTGAAATCGTGCTGGGAGATTCATATCAAGCTGGATAGTGCCACATTGGTGAGTTCGCCCTAAGGCATCTTTTAAATGATAGTCAATCTTCGGACCATAAAAAGCACCATCCCCTTTATTAATCTTATATTTTTTACCAAAGCGATCTAAAGCAGATTGCAAAGACCGTTCCGAAAGCTCCCACATTTCGTCGGAACCGATTGATTTTTCAGGACGAGTAGAAAATTCTATCTCGTAATCAAATCCATAGGCAACATAAGTACAATCCACCAAATCCATTGCATTGACAATCTCATCTTCGATCTGTTCTGGTGTCATAAATACATGGGCATCATCTTGCGTAAATCCTCGTACCCTGATCAATCCATTTAATTGCCCAGAACGTTCATAGCGATGAACTTTACCAAATTCTGCAACTCTCAAAGGTAATTCACGGTAAGAATGAGGCTCACTTTTGTACCAAAGAATCCCTCCAGGGCAATTCATAGGTTTTAAAGCAAAAACCTCATCTTCTTTAGTCGCTGAAAAAAACATATTCTCTTGGTAGTTTTCCATGTGCCCTGACGTTTCCCAGAGAGTAGTTTTTAACATCGTTGGTGTTTCGATCTCGAGATAATCACGTTTTTCTAATTCTTCTCTCATAAATTTGAGCATTTCATTTTTGAGAATCATTCCATTAGGATACCAAAAAGGAAGTCCTATCCCCTCTTCGTGAAAACCAAATAATTTTAATTCTTTTCCTAATTTGCGATGATCTCTTTTTTTGGCTTCTTCAATATTGTCCAAATAAGTCTTGAGATCTTCTTTGGATGCCCAGGCTGTACCATAAATCCGCGTTAGCATTTTATTATTTTCATTACCACGCCAATAAGCTCCCGCAAGCGATTGTAATTGAAATACCTTTAAAGCTCTGGTATTAGCGACATGAACACCACGACACAAATCAACAAACTCACCCTGGCGATAGATAGAAACATCTTCATTACCTGGAATCATCTCTTTTAATATTTCTACTTTATAAAGATTCTCTTGCGCAGTAAAATAGTCAATTGCTTGTTTTTTTGTCCACACTTCATGGATAATAGGTAGTGATTCTTTTGATATTTTTTCCATTTCTTTTTGGAGTTTAGGAAGATCACTCTCACCAAATTCTTCCTCAATCTCAAAATCATAATAAAAACCATTCGCAATTACTGGCCCGATCGCAGGTTTTGTCTTGGGGTAGAGACGTAATAATGCTTGTGCCATTAAATGAGCAGTGGAATGTCGAAGAATTTCTAATCCTTTTTCGTCGGAAGGACTAAGAAATTGTATTTCTCTACTATCTAAAATTTCAGCACTGAGATCTTTAGAGATTCCATCAGCTTCTACAGCAAGCGCTGTTTCTAAATTAGGTGTTCCAGACTCTCTCAAAGTCTTGAGAAGATCGGCAAAGGTTTTTTCCCCTTTAAGAACTACTTGAGCCATATTAATCATACTCATCATTTCCTCCTTAACTTCCTATACAACAGGACAATTAATTATTTTTAGCCTTTATATTGATATATTATAAAGAAAACTATCACTTTCTACAAGCTTTCTATTTCTGATAGATCAATAGAATAAGATTTATTAGAATCTCGGTAAGGATATAAAGGTTTTTTTTCAACACGGTACACCCAATCTCGGAATATACTCATATCAACGAGCAATTGATTATTCGTATTAATTTCGGATAAGCGTGTTGCACGAAAAGGCGTAATAGGATTATCAAAACCCCATAGAATGAGCCACCGTTGATCTTCAAGAAGATCGACATCCGATAACAAACGAGAATAAACACGCTGCGGATGATAGTATTGACGGATTAATTTGGCTTGATAATTGGTGTGATCAATTTGGTATTCCAAGATACGAGAACCTAAAAAATTGATACTATCATCCCCCCGATTGTCAAACATAATTAAATTACCGTTACTCTTCAAAAGAAGAGCGTGCTGATTTTTGGGGTAAGTTGAGGATAACATACGAAAAGGAGCTAATGCTTCAATCTTATGAAGATAAACAAAATCCGCAGGAACTTCTCCATTTTTGTTCCCTATTTGCACCTTCAATTTGGAATCTGCCATCCACCACAATAATTTCCACTCTGTATAATCTACAGCAATGACCCCTAAATGTCTCAAAGATAAATACAGAATATCATTTTGCTGGTCGTACACTAAAGAATTTGCATGAGCCCAGTCCACAATCTCTTCTCGAGAAGAGATTCGATTACTACGAAGATTGTTGGTATCATAAATCGTCTTTTTCAAACTTTCCCAGTCTTGGAGAGCTAAAACATTCCGAAATACATCTCCAATCAATAAATCTCTATAAATATTACCACCAGAATTTAATTCCAAGACCCTATCTTCTAAGCCTCCTCGAGGTGATACCGCAAGAACAATTTTATTATTACCTTTATAAACAAAATCATGATGTACTGATGCCGTAGACAAGACTTTTTCTTGACCTAAGAAATTGACTCGTTTTAAGATTGTATCAGTGAAATAAAAAAATAGTTCTCCATCCCTATACTCGATCCGAGACATCATTTTTATACCAGGATCAGTCTGATAAAGATAACGAAGCGCTCCTGTGCCATCATAAGCAACAATATTCGTATAATTATCATAAAGAAAATAAAAATCCTGATTAAAAGGGTCAAAGCTGAGAAGATTCGTATGAACTCGAATCTTAGGATTTGTAATCTTAGGATATTTCTGCTGGTATTCCGAATAAATATTATCAATAAAAAGATTTGTCGAAAAAATTATCTGTTCTCCCATCCGAATAATAATTTGATTGGTGTATTGATCATAAAGACTGTGGATTGGAAATTCTAAATGAGAAAATTCTGGATAGGTATAAGAAACAGAGAGATTTTTTTTCTTACCCTGTACCGTTACCGTCAGAGGAAGAGTATTTTTATAAGGGAGACGATAGACAGCCGATAATGGTGTTTTCCCATAAGGATTTAAAGTAAAGCCTAAAGAAAGTTTGAAGGGTTTGATTAGGGGATTCATGGTTAATAGATAAAGAAAAACTACAAAAAATAATTTCATTTAAAGCCCACATAAAAATTTTTCAAAAGTGAGTTGAGTAAAAAAATCTGCTTTGGTTTTTGATTCCCACTCCATGGTCTGAATACATTCAAAACAGGAAGATAAAAAACGGAGGTTATTTTTACTAGCCAATCCTTGGTATTTCTTCCATTCATAGGGAGAAACAGCAAAACCTTCGGGGATTTCCCCTTGATTAGCCGTTTTTACCGCCCACATAATTTTTACCGAACGATAAAACATCGCGGTAATCGCAGGAAACGATTCTCCCGCATATAAAAGGTCTTGTAAAGCCTGTAGGGCTACCGCTCTATTGTGAGCAAATATTGCCTCAATAAGATCGAAGATTGATGCATTTTTTGCCCTTTCTAAGACATGATAAAGATCTTTTTCGGTGAGCGTTTTTTTGTCTGAACCAGCGTAGGCAATTAATCGATCTAGCATTCCTGAAACTTCTTCTATATCCTCACCAGCAAAAGTAATCAATAAATCTATAGCTTCGTTAGAACAAGTAATCCCTTGATCTGATAAACGACGTTGGGCATAACGTTTTTGATCCTGTGCCCAAGCTTTTTTAAAATTGTGGATTACTGCTTGTTGATTGCCAAGATTAGATACAGCATTCAAAACTTTAGAGGGAATTTTTTGATATTCTAAAATTAGGCAAACGCTATCCGAAGGATCGTTTAAATAAGATAAAAGAGATTTTTCAAATTCTGATTTTGTTTTGTTCACATTTTTAACGAGAATCATCCGATTGTTACTAAATAAAGACCCTGTTCTCAGATCAACAAAAAACTCTTCTATAACAAGCTCATCCCCATAATAAATCACACGATCTTCTTCAGGAAAAGTATGAACAATCTTATGAATCTCTTCCCAAATTAATATGGGATTCTCTCCACCAACAAGAACAACCATCAGAACACACCTCAAGTTTGTTTTTGGAATTATCTACCCCCCCTTATGCTTAATAAATAAAGTGTCCAGCTTTATATGGTAAGAAGATATTCCGATTGTATTATACTATAAAAATTTTAGAAACTCAATCAAAATTCTAGGATCTTATATTCTTAAGAAAATTCATAAAAAACTTTGATTCTTCAAGAATAATATAGTATAATGGATAAATAGAATAATTAATAAAAAATAATAATAAATAATCGATATTACTGAATCAATGGAGACCGAGTGTACTATTTTGTATTCATCTTCTTGCTAAGCACTTCTATCACCGCAAAAGATATGGCAATAGAGAGTAATCCTTTTTTTTCTAATTCTATTGTGATTATCAAGGGGGAAAATTCCCTTGCATTTCCTTCCACAGATGATAAAGTCAAAGGGCTACCAGCATCAATTGATTGGTCGAAAATACCAGATCTTGGGCTTCCCAAAGAAGAAATTCATACGATCAAGATTATGGGACGCCAACACCTAAGCTACCAAACAAATGTGATTGATTTATTACCAGATGTGTGGATTTTTATTGCCGATAAATGGACTCTAGAGTACCATGGTCAGATTCTTTACTTAGAAAATTTAGAGTTTTTACCTGAAGAAACAGACTTAAAAATAAATAATCAAATCTTGGTAAAACAAAATGATCTTGGTTATTATCAGGATGAAAGTACTTCGTATCCAGGATTTTATCAGCATATTAATGCTCCAATGGATGATTCTATACGATACCTATACCTAGTATCAGCAGAAGACAACCAATATATATATAATATGGAAAGGCTATTAGATGTACAAATTATTAAAGACCAACTCCTACAAAACCAAGAAAATTCAATAGAAATCACTCTTGAACCACAAACAAATCTTGCTATAGATCTGGAGACTATGATAGATGGAGAAGTTATAGACCATACCGTAATTCCAAATACAAACACCACTGAGACAGAGCAAAGTATTATTGATCGCTCAATTAATACCAGTATTGATAAAAAGAAAAAACTTAACGAATAAATCAGTAAAGAGATGAATAAAGAAAAAGACTATTTATACCAAGATCTTCCATCCATCAAACCTCGTGTTTCTCGATCAGAAAGACTAGCACAACGAAAAACTCCTTGTATAGATTGTCGACCTAATGGGATCGAAAAAGCAAAACGAAGTGCTAAGAATTTATATTTTTTTTATCTTGCAATATTGGCTATTGGATTTGTTGCTACCCAAATTTATCAAAAAACAAATACAGCTATGCCAACGATAGAAAATAGCAAACAAATTTCGTTTTCCTTTTCACAAAAAGCAAATATTAGTATTATCGAACAGCCCCATCGTTATGGAATATCAATACTTTTTAGAAATAATAACAAAAATAAAATTTGGAATATAAAACATTTTATGATCTTACTCAAAGAGTCTGATACCATATTAACCAATATTGTATTAGAGAGTCAAATCCGTAGTTCTTGTTCTTTTTTTATTCCTTTAGAACAAAAAATTAATGATCTTAACGATATTGAACTCATAATCAATTCTTAGGATTTTTTATGAAAATTGCCATTTACCCAGGGACTTTTGATCCTCCTACTAAAGGACACGAAGATATTGCTCGAAGAGCATTACAAATATTTGATAAAGTGATTATTGCTGTTGGCGATAACCAAGCCAAAAATGTTCTTTTTTCCATCGAAGAACGGGTTACTCTATGGAAAGAAATTTTATGGGATACCTCTCAAGTAGAAGTACTCTCTTTTAAAGGATTAATTGTTGATTTTGCCCAAAAACAAAAGGCAAATATTATCGTAAGAGGATTAAGAGCTATTTCAGATTTCGAATATGAGCTTCAAATTGCAGAAACCAATAGATCTCTTTATGCCGATATTGATACGGTATTTTTTACCGCAAAAGGTCGACAGCTTTTTGTTAGTTCTAGTATCGTAAAAGAGATTGCCTCACTAGGTGGTGATGTTTCGGATAAAGCTCCCCCTAATGTCTGTGATGCCTTATTAAAAAAATTCTCTTAAAGGTCAAAATTTCGAATCAAAAACAATTAAAATGTTATAAAACATAAAAATAAAATTTAAGGAGATTTTATGTTTATCTTTCTTATGATGATTAATCTTATTTTATTATTTGTTGGTATTTTTGTATTTAGAGATTATACTCTATATTTTATTGTTCCAGGATTTATAATGGTCTTGTGGGCTCAATTAAATATTAAAATGACCTTTGGTCGCTGGAGTCAAGTCCCCACTTCTTTTACTGGTTTTGATATGGCAAGACAAATCTTAGAAGAAAATGGAATTGACGATGTTACCATTGAGCATGTACCTGGTGATCTTACCGACCACTACGATCCTAGCTCTAAAATACTACGTCTTTCTGATGCTACCTACGATAGTAATTCTGTTGCTGCTGTTGCTGTTGCTGCCCATGAAGTAGGACACGCTATCCAACACCATAGATCGTACACGCCTCTCGTTGCCCGAAACAACTTTTTTCCTGTTGCTCATTTCGCTTCTACGATTTGGTCTTGGTTAATTTTTGCAGGATTTTTCTTTAATATGCCTTATCTTTTAGAGATTGGGGTTATTTGTTATGGAGTATTCTTTTTATTTGCCGTTATTACCCTTCCTGTAGAGTTTGATGCTAGTAATAGAGCAATGCTTGCTTTAAAAGATGACGGTTCTTTAGATACTGTAGAATTGCAAGGTGCTCAAAGTGTTCTCAATGCTGCTGCAATGACCTATGTAGCTGGTGCTATTATGACCCTCCTACAACTTTTAAGATTGTTATATATCCTAAACGGTAGAAATCGCGATTAATATCATTAAAAATAACTATTATTAAATTATAAGAAGGTTACTTATGCCAACATTTGCCCAACAGATTATCGAAAGAGCCCAAGCAGAACCTCTACGTCTTATTCTCCCAGAAGGTACAGACCCGAGGGTTCTTATTGCTGCTAAAAATATTTTACAACTAAAAATTGCTTCGGAAGTTACTATTTTGGGAGATCCAGACATTCTCAAAGAAAAAGCCCGTATTCATGGATTAAATATTAATAATATTAATATTATTAATCACGAAACAGATCCCAGATTAGACGAGTTTACTCATGAATATTATGAGTTACGCAAACACAAAGGACTCACCGAAGAACAAGCACGAGTTGATATGGCAGATAATGTTTTTTTTGGGGCAAAATCATTAGCTTCAGGATGTGGTGATGCAATGGTTTCTGGAAGTTATTCTCCAACATCCAAAACATTGAGAGCTGCTATTTTCTTTGGTAAACCTCAGGTTAAAACGATCTCTGGGTCAATGATTATGGAAGTATCTAACAAAATTTTAGGAACTCAAGGGCGTCTCGTATTTGGAGATTGTGCCGTTGTTCCAAAGCCTAATGCAGAACAACTTGCCGATATTGCAATTAGTAGTGCCAAAACTGCTCGAGAACTACTTCACGTCAAACCAAGGGTTGCAATGCTTAGTTTTTCAACCCATGGATCAGCAAAAACTCCTGATACAGAAATTGTTATTGAAGCCTGTGAAATTCTTCAACAACGACAAGTTGATTTTGATGTTGATGGCGAAATCCAGTTAGATGCCGCTGTGAATCCAGAAACAGCAGCCTTAAAAGCTCCAAACAGCTTGGTGGCTGGAAAAGCTAATGTATTGATTTTCCCGGATTTAGGTGCTGCAAATATTGGTTATAAACTTGTTCACCGCTTTTCCGAAGGAGCTCAAGCATTCGGCCCTCTCCTCCAAGGATTGACTTTACCTATTAATGATTTATCACGAGGTTGCTCTTATGATGATATTATTATTACCTCTGCGATTACACTCAATCAAGCCCAAAATCAACACAATCTTTTATAAAGTACTTGATAAAATAAGAAGGCCTCAATAATTATGAAAAAATCCTATATTCCTCTAAAAAACACACTCATTAGTTCGTTTGGGACATTCTTATCACGTATTACTGGGGTCATTAAATTTAATGTTGTTAACTATTTATTTGGAGCAGGGGCGGATACTTTTTATAGTGCAAATACAAGTATTCTTTCCTTAAGAAAAGTTTTGGGAGAGGGTTCTTTGGTTAGTGCCTATATCCCTATTTCTAATAAAAATAGGGATAAGATAGATACCGAACTTTTTACTTCTAATATTATTAATCAAGTAATTATTATTTCAACGCTTATAACTGGTATTGGAATTTTCATGGCTTCTTGGTGGACTCAAACATTTCTCCCTGGATTTGCCAATAGACCCCAAGCATTTCAAGAAATTGTCCAATTAACAGTCATTATGCTATCTTCTACAATATTTTTCTCTATTTTTTCTATTATTATGGGTATTCTAAACGCCAACGAAAAGTTTATTGCTTCTTCGACAGCACCCGTTCTAGCAAATATAATTTTTATTATCTTTCCTATTTTAACATACCAGCAGTTAGGAATTCTTTCTCTTGCTTGGGCGGTAGTTTTAGGTTCGGTGATTCAATGTATTGCCGAAATTATAGAATTGTATCTCTCAGGATTTCGTTATCACTTTTATCTAAATTTCTTCGATCAATACACAATCTCTTTTTGGAAATTATTTTTTCCTACCGCATTAAATTATCTGGCACTTGCAGGTATTCCTATAGGATTAGGCTATTTTACTTCTTTTCTCCCTCCAGGATCATTAACCTATCTACGTAATGCTAATACGATTATGAATGCTCCTGTGGGGTTTGTTGGTGTAGCGATTGCTGGAGCAATTTTTCCTGTATTTTCCAAAGTCAAACACGATCTCAACCAACTCGCAGAAGCTTGGACTCAAGGAGTAGTTTTCTTTTTATTCGTCTCTATTCCTATCGCATTATTCTTTTTAATCTATCCTGATGTCATTGTTAATTTAATTTTTCGTGATATTTCCCGTTTTGTTTCTGGATCTACGGGACAATTTACCCTAGATCTCCTGATTCAAACAACAAATGCCGTACAGATTTTAAGTACTATTTTAATTCCTTGGTCCTTAACTGTTATGGTTGGGAAACTTTTTTATTCTTTAGAAAAACCACATTTTTCTTTGATCTTAATCTTAGTCAACTTTATAATAAATATTTTTGGATACTTTCTATCTCGTGCTTTCCAATGGGGAGGAACAGGATTAGTATACTCCGATTTAATCTCAGGATGGTTTACCCTTATTACTAGTTTTGTATTGATCGCGTTTATCCTACCGGCAGTCAAAAAACATCACTCGAGCCTCCTCAAATATGCAACGATATTTACAATTATATCTACCATAATCTGGCTAGGATGTCGTCCTATTTATTATTGGTACTTATCTTTTGACTCACCATTAATTTTATTAATATTAGGGTCTATTCTTTTCGTATTAGGAATGTCCATATTTTTTGGAATCGCTCATTTGTGCCAATTGAATCCTATTACTAACAGAAAAAAATTAAATATATAGTATTATATAGGAAAAAGAATGATTTACAAACAGCTCAGCTCTATCAAACATTCTTCTGCTCTTCATGTTATTGTTGGTGCTTTTGACGGCGTACATTACGCTCATCAAGTACTAATCCAAACCGCTTTAACAAAAGCCCAAGGAGATACTTCTTTGATCTTCAGTTTTGATCCGCTCCCAAAAGAATATTTTTTAGGTGATCATTTCCTTGGGGCTTTATTACCGAGTATTAAACGTCAAAAAATGTTAGAAGATTTTCAAGCAACTTATACTATTATTGCTGATTTTACAGTGATAAAAGACTATTCTGAAGAACAATTTATTAATATCTTATTAGAAAAAGCTGATAAAATTATTTTATATTCTGGACCTGATTTTCGAATGGGGCATCATAAAGGTAATCCTTATCAAGGAAGTCATTTAGAACGGATTATCCTTGATGATATTCTTATCGATCAAGACCTCTGCCGTTCTTCAAAAATTAGAGAACTACTTCTTGATGGAGAAATCTTAAGAGCTAATAAATTACTTAATAAAGAATATAAAATCTATTCTCATACCGTACCAGGCGATAAAATAGGAAGGACTATTGATTTCCCTACTATTAATATCACACCCACAACACAAATCACCCCAAAAAATGGAGTCTACTTTGGAGAGATTAAGATTTTTAATCGAGTCTATCCTGCAGCCATTTATGTAGGAAAACGCCCTACTGTAAGGGGCTTAGATCTTAGGGTCGAAAGTCATATCATTGAAGATTTTCCCTACGAGGAGATTCCTGCTAATACCCCCGCAGAAGTTTCATTTATCAAAAAAATTTGCGAAGAAAAATCGTTTCAATCTCTTGAAGAATTAAAAAAAATGTTGTATAATTATAAAATCATATCCTTAGGTCTCGCGACTAAGAGATATAAAAACCAATCGAATCGGCTTTCCTGGTTATTGACCGATTGTCCGCGGAGGAACACATGATTACAGCCGAAGATAAAAAGGCTATCGTCGAAAAATACCGTATGCACCCTACAGACACTGCTTCTTCTGAAGTACAAATAGCACTCACTACAGCATACATCACAAATCTTTCGGAACATTTACAAAAATTCCGAAAAGATCATAAAACAAAACGTCGACTTCTAAAATTAGTCGGTCAACGAAAGCGATTACTGCGTTATTTACATAGTAAAGATCTTGATCGTTTCCACAAAATTGTTACAAGTTTAGGGATTCGTGCTTCTTTCTAAAAAGAATATCAATCAAAAAATCCGAGTATCTAGCTCGGATTTTTTGATTGATATAATCTACTTTATTTTATAAGATTAATGTTCTCTAAGGTAACAACAGTAACCCCTGTATCAGTTTCACGAGGCACATCGCCTTCTTTGGTAATCAATTGAACGGCGTAATCTATACCTTTCGACCCCATAAATTCAGGATTTTGTACCATCGAAGCGTTTAAAATACCTGATTCCATCACACGAACGGTATCTTGAGACTTATCAAACCCCACCAGTTTAACTTTACCTACTAGTCCTTTTTCTTCGATAGCACGGGCAACCCCAACAGTCGATCCTTCATTAGAGGTATAGAATCCTATAAGATCAGGATTAGCCGTCATAATATCCGTAGCAATATTTAAAGCCCTCGCTTTATCACCATCAGAATATTGAATAGAAACGATCTTCACACCAGGAGCGATTTCTTTAATACGATCTTCAAAACCTTTTCCCCGATCAATCGCCGTTCCCGATGCAGCTTGTGCGTGTACAATAGCGATTTTTCCTGTATTATCAATCAGCGCTGCCATAGTATCAGCAGCAAGACGACCAGCAACTTCATTATCGGTAGATAAAAAAGCATCATAATCTTCCGTACTAATAGGTGAATCAATAAGAATCATAGGAATCCCAGCAGCCTTAACTTTTGCCACGACAGGAGCAAGAGCAGCTCCATCAGTAGGTGCTAATAAGATTGCAGCAACATCTTGGTTAATTGCATCTTCAACCATACGAGTTTGCTCATTAGGATCGGTTTTTCCTGCAGGCGCTCGAAAGACGAGAGTATAACCATCATATCTTTTAACCGATTCTTCCGCACCTTTTTTCACCGAAAACCAGTGTTCATCAAGCGAATCCATGGTAATAAGAACTATTTTTTTTTCTTGGCTTTCTTCGTTTACACAAGAGATAACTGCCATAAGGAAAACAAAAATTAATAGAATTTTTTTCATCATAAACTCCTTAAGATTATTGATTTTTATCTTTTATACGATCAATAAATACCGCAACAATAATGACCACCCCTATTAACACTTCTTGTAGAAAGGCAGAAACCCCAACAAGATTTAAGCCATTCCGAAGAACACCAATAATTAAAGCTCCAATTAAAGTCCCACTAACGATCCCTTCTCCTCCACTGAGGCTTGTTCCTCCAATTACCGATGAAGCAACAGCGTAAAGCTCATAACCTGTCCCTGCAGTGGGTTGACCTGAAAGAACTCTTGAGGTAAAAATAAGGCCAGCGATAGACGCTAAAAAACCAGAGGACATATAAACAAAGATGATTGTTCGGTTAGTATCGATTCCTGAGAGTTTCGCTGCTTGAAGATTAGAACCAGAAGCATGAATATAAAGACCTAAGGGTGTTTTGGTGAGAAGATAATGAAAAAATATTGTGAGAAACAACATAATCCATACTGGAATGGGTACCCCTAATAAATTGCCGTTTCCAAGCACAGCAAAAGTATCAGGAATCCCTGAAATAGGAATTCCATTTGTAAGGATTAGAGCAAACCCTCGAACGATACTCATCGTCCCTAGAGTAACCACAAAAGGCGGAAGCTTCCCATAAACAACTAATATTCCATTGCAAAGACCAACAAGAAGACCTGTAAGCATCCCTGCAAGAATTGCAAGAGGTATAGGAATCCCATGGACAATTAAAAAAGAAGAAGTCATTCCAGAAAGACCAATTACCGATCCTAAAGATAGGTCTATCCCTCCTGTAATTAATACCATCGTTTGACCAATCGCTACAATTGCAATAATTGATGATTGTAACGCTACCGTAAGAAGGTTATTCGTACGAAAAAAATAGGGAGAAATTAGGGAAAAAATAAACATCATCCCAGCAAGCACAAAACAAATAGATATGAACTGTTTGAGTTTTGTATTATATTCGAGAATCCCTAAAAATTGTTTCATAAAAAACCCCTTATGATTATTAAGCATTCATTGTTGCATAACGTAAAACTTCTTCCTGTGTTGTGTGTTTAGGTAAGACCTCACCTGTGATTTTTCCATTGGAGATCACAAGGATTCGATCACAAATCCCTAAAAGCTCAGGAAGATCAGAAGAAATTACAGCAACCCCAACATCACTTACTTTTAAATCGTTAAGGAGAGAATAAATATTTATTTTCGCATTGACATCTACCCCACGCGTCGGCTCATCAAAAAAGAATACTTTTGGTTGCGTGAGTAGCCACTTACCAATCATTGTTTTTTGCTGATTGCCTCCACTAAGAAACTGAATCTTATCGTAAGGAGTTCTCATCTTTATTCCTAGGTGTTCTTTAAGCCTTAGACTTTTTTCATAAATCTGCTGGTGATCAACATACAAAGGATAGGCAAAAATATTCATATTAGGGAGTGCAATATTTTCTAGAACGCTCATCTTAAGAGCTAATCCTTCCTGCTTACGATCCTCTGAAACATAAGCAATCCCAGAACGAATAGATTCGCTAATCGTTTGATTAGTCAGTGTTCGCTCTTCAAGCTGAATAGAACCACCTTGGTGGTGATAAATTCCAGCAATAGTTTTTGCAATTTTTGTTCTTCCAGCACCCACAAGACCAGCGAAGCCAAGAATTTCCCCTTGTTTGATTTCAAAACTAATATCTCGAAAAAATGGCTCACAGCTAATATTATTGACGGAAAGAATAGTTTTTCCGATAGGACAAAAAATTTTGGGGTATTTCTCTGTAATGTCTCGACCAGCCATCGCAGAAATCAGTTCATCAACACTAGTATCTTTATAGAGCTTACTCATCACAAAATTACCATCCCGAAGCACGGTAACACGATCGGCTATTTGTCCTAATTCTTCTAAGCGGTGTGTAATATAAATGACAGCAATACCCATTGATTTGAGGTCTTTGATAATATTAAATAACTCTGTTGTTTCCCGCTCAGAGAGAGAAGAGGTTGGTTCGTCCATTATTAAGACCTGAGAAAATATTGATACAGCACGTGCAATTTCGATTACTTGTTGTTTGGAAATTGGTAGATTTTTTACTTGCTGATCCAATTCGTTCTATAATCCAAACCTTTTGAGCCAAATTTTTGCGATTTTCTTCATTTTTGCCTTATCGAGAAACCCTAAAGAAGTTTTATACTCACGAGCAAGAAATAAATTTTCTAATACCGTCAGATGAGTACACATATTTAATTCTTGGTGAATCGTAACCACTTTATGAGCAATCGCGTCCGCTGGTTTGTAAAAATGAACAGACTGATTTTCTATAGATAATTCTCCAGAGTCCATTGTATAAACTCCTGCCATAATCTTCATCAATGTTGATTTCCCTGCCCCATTCTCGCCAAGGACAGCATGCACTTCCCCTTTATAGGCATAAAAATCAACATTTTTAAGAACAGGAATCCCAAAAAACGACTTGCAGATTTTTTGAGCCGAAAATATAATATCAGACAAAAGTGACCTCCTTTTGCTTGAGTAAAGCGATTCCTAGTGCAGCGTAATCTCCCAAAGATTCTCCTAATTGAGCAGGAACAATTTTACAAACTTCTTGGGCAAATATCAAACTCTCTTCACGTAGTACCCTCTCCATAGAAGGACGAAAATACTGCTCCATACGGACAAACATACTTCCGATAATAATTCGTTCAGGATTGAGCATATCTAACAAAATCGCTAATCCTTTACCAAGATAACATCCACTTTCTTCAAAAATACTCAGAGCAAAAGGGTCGTTATTCTTCGCAGCAATACTAAGGTCATGAGCATTGATAGGACGTCCCTCAAGAAAGTTGATAAAATCTTGTGCGAAATTTGGGTTTTCTTTTATTCTTAGCTGTGCAAGCTGAGACAAACCCCCTCCGCTACAAAAGCCTTCAAATGAACCACTTTTACCATAACCGATTGGACCTTGAGATTCTAAACGAATATGCCCTACTTCTCCTGCCATATCTGATGTACCAGAGTATAATAACCCATTAAGAATCAATCCTGCCCCGAGACCCGTACCAAAAGTAAGAAAAATAATATTTTTGAAACCTTTCCCTGCCCCCCAAAGATGTTCCGCAACGACACCAGCATTTGCATCGTTTTGGAGAGAAACAGGAAGAGACAAACAATCGTGAAGTATTTGGCAAATCGGTATATCTCGCCATCCTAAAAGATTTGGAGGATTAAGGATTACTCCCCCATAAGCAGATAAAGGCCCTCCACAGCTAATACCGAGAGCAGAAACAGGGTGGGAATTTTTGAATTGCTTACAAAATTTAATGATTTTTTCTATTGTTTCTTGAGGAGAACTAGTAGCGAAGGCTTCCTTTTGTAAGATTTTTGGTTCGTCTGTTCCAATAGATACCGCGGTCTTCGTCCCTCCAATATCTACCCCTATTAAATTCATCAACAATCTCCAAAAAATCTTTTTTCTAAAGTGGTACAAAGATAATGGTAAATCGGTAAATGAAGCTCTTGAATATCAGAAGTTAAATCAGCAGGGACACAAATACAATAATCTGCAATTTCTACTAAACGACCTCCAGATCTCCCCGTAAGTCCTAGGGCTTTCATACCTCTCTCTTTTGCTACAGTTGCGGCGTAAAGTATATTTTTTGAGTTTCCAGAAGTACTAATCCCCAAAAAAACATCCCCCATCTGACCCAACACATAAACAAGTTGAGCATAAATAAGATAAGGATTTTCATCATTTCCATAGGCTGTCGTAAAAGAAGGAAAACTAGTAAGAGGAATCACTGGTAATCCTTTTTGGAGATAAGTATTAAGATTGCGATTTTCCTCTACAGAGAGTAAATCCGAATTAAAAGTCCCTGCAGAAATTCGACGTGGAAGCATAAATCCTTTTAGAAGCTCTCCTGCAATATGATCCGCATCCGCACAACTACCACCATTACCTGCAATTAGTAATTTACCTTCCCCACGAAAAGAATTTTCCAACATGGATAATATTGTATCAATTATAGGTTGGAGTTTTTTAAGATTAGGATAACGTGTAAACACTAGAATACTCCCAGAATCATAATATAACTTAGTATGGCATACCAGCATAATTTTATCAAAGAATAAAATATTTTTAGAATTATTGGTAATTATTTTTAAATCTACTCCTTTATTTACAAACTAATTTCCATTATATAATTGAGTGTAAGACAGATAATATTTCTAATCCTTATTAATCAATACATTACCCTATAAATCAGATCTATAAGAAATCAATTTGACAAAAAAAAATAGGTGATCTATACTATATACAGTGTTGATACCATAATAATTAATATGGAATAAAAACACAGTTAATAATCTAGAAGGAGAAAACAATGTTATTTAAGACTCAGGAGAAACACGAAGTTCTTAGAGAAAAAGTTCGCAAATTTGCTGAACAAGAAGTTAAACCCATTGCCTTTGAGTTAGATCAGGAAAACAAATTTCCTGATGATGTAGTAAAAAAAATGGGGGCCTTAGGAATTATGGGTTTACCTTATGAAACAAAATACGGTGGTACACAAGAAGATGTGCTCAGTTATGCTATTGCCGTTGAAGAATTGTCGCGTATAGATGGTGGAGTCGGTGTTATTTTATCAGCTCACACGTCTTTGGGAAGTTATCCCATTGCCGCATTCGGAACGGAAGAACAAAAACAAAAATATCTTATACCCTTAGCCAAAGGAAACAAGATAGGAGCATTTGGACTGACAGAAGTAAATGCTGGAAGTGATGCTGGAGGCACAGAAACAACAGCAGTATTACAAGGTGATCATTATATTCTTAACGGAAATAAAATTTTCATTACCAATGCTCCTAAAGCCGACACTTACATTGTTTTTGCTGTAACCACTCCTGATATTGGAGTTAAAGGAATCAGTGCTTTTATTGTTGAAAAAGGATGGGAAGGATTTGACTTTGGAGACAAATATGATAAACTTGGTATTCGTTCCTCAACAACAGCGGAATTAATTTTTAATGATGTAAAAGTTCCTGTTGCTAATCTTCTTGGAGGCAAAGAAGGGCAAGGATTCAAAGTTGCCATGTCTACATTAGACGGTGGTCGTATTGGTATCGCTGCCCAAGCTTTAGGGATTGCACAAGGAGCTTATGAACAAGCATTAGAATATGCAAAAGATAGAGAACAATTTGGTAAAGCAATTGCTCATCAACAAGCGATTTCTTTCAAGTTAGCGGATATGGCAACTAAATTACGTTGTGCGAGATTCTTAGTCTACAGTGCTGCAGAATTAAAAGAAGCTCATCTCCCTTATGGAACAGAAGCCGCAATGGCAAAGTTATATGCATCTGACGTGTGTTTAGAAATTGTCAACGATGCCCTTCAAATTTTTGGAGGAAGTGGTTATCTTAAAGGAATGGATGTTGAACGTGCGTATCGCGACGCAAAAATTTGTACTATTTACGAAGGCACTAATGAGATCCAACGTATTGTTATTGCTGCCAGCCTCATCGGTAAAGCACCAAAAGAAAATGCCAGCCCTCTTAAGAAAAAACAAGGATCAGAAACAGGTATTCGTAAAAACATGGTGTTTAAAGATGGCTCTGCCAAAGAAAAAGTTACAGCTCTTGTTACTGCCTTAAAAGCTGATGGATATGATTTTTCTATTGGTATTGATATTAATACCCCTATCGCCGAAGCAGAACGTGTTGTTAGTGTAGGTAAAGGGATCGGTAAAAAAGAAAATTTAGCCCTGATCGAAAAATTAGCCAAGGCCAGCGGTGCTGCAATGGGTTCATCACGCCCTGTTGCAGAAACATTACGCTTTATGCCATTAAATAGATATGTAGGATTATCTGGACAAACATTTAGTGGGAATTTGTATATTGCCTGTGGTATTTCAGGAGCAGCCCAACACCTCAAAGGTATTAAAAATGCAACTACTATTGTCGCAATTAATAGTAGTGCTAATGCACGTATTTTCAAAAATGCAGATTATGGAATTATAGGAAGTATTGAAGAGGTCGTTCCTTTACTTGCTGACGCACTAGGTACAGGTCCTAAAACACAAGCTCCCCCTATGGTAAAAATGAAAAGAGCCTTCGTGAGAAAACCACCATTAGATACCTACTATGTATGTAAAGGGTGCGGTTATGAGTATGATCATCATATTGGAGATCCTGTAGCAGATATTGCACCAGGAACAAAATTTGAAGCCTTACCTGAAGATTGGGTATGCCCTTACTGCGGTGATGAAAAATGTACCTATCTTGCTGTGGAATCAAAATAATAAAGGAGTTAATTTATGAATTATTGTAGAGAAATCGTAGAAAATTTATACTACGTAGGTGCCGATGATCATCGTATTGATCTTTTTGAAAACATTCATCCTCTTACAGAACGAGGAGTATCATATAACTCTTATTTATTATTAGATGAAAAAACCGTCCTTGTAGACACAGTGGATTGGGCTGTTGTTCGACCATGGTTAGAAAATATAGAAATGGTTCTTGCGGGAAGAAGCTTAGATTATTTAGTGGTCAATCACATGGAGCCTGATCACTGTGCAGGAATTGAAGAGATAGCCCTTCGTTATCCAGACATTCAAATCATTAGTACAGAAAAAGCATTGATGATTATGACCCAATTAAAATATCGAGGTATTGAAGGTAAATCCATTATTGTTAAAGAAGGAGATACATTCAATTTTGGAAAACATACCTTTACTTTCTTAGAAGCACCAATGGTTCACTGGCCAGAAACGATGGTTACGCTCGATCTCACAAATGGTGCCTTATTTTCTGCTGATGCTTTTGGTTCCTTTAATGCATTAGACGGTCGTTTATTTGCCGATGAAGTAAATTTTGATAGAGATTGGATTGATGAAACACGTCGTTACTACACTAATATTGTAGGTAAATACGGCGCTCATGTTCAAGATCTCTTAAGAAAAGCGACCCCATTATTGGACAAAGTCAAATTTATTTGTCCCTTACATGGTCTTATATGGCGTAAAGATTTTGACTATATTCTTGATAAGTATGTCAAATGGAGTACCTATGAACCAGAAGAAACTGGTGTTCTTATTGCCTATGCTTCTATGTATGGTAACACCGAAGAGGTAGCTCAACTATTAGCAGGTCTTTTAGTACGAAAAGGGATCACTAATGTTGTCCTTAGAGATGTTTCTCGTTCAGATGTTTCGTGGCTTATTGCTGATACATTCCGCTTGAGTCATTTGGTATTAGCGAGTGTAACGTATAATTTAAGCATTTATCCAAAAATGTTGGCTTATATGGAAGATATGAAAATGATTAACATTCAAAAGAGAACCGTTGCCTTAATTGAGAATGGATCATGGGCTCCAACAGCTGGATCTCTCATGAAAGAATTCTTAAATAGCATGAAACAAATGGACGTCCTCAACGAAGATTTAACCATTATCTCTGCTATTACTGAGTCTAAGTTCATTGGATTGGAAGCTATCGCTGACAATATTATTGATTCAATGCAAAAATAAAAACTCTTTTCTTATTAATCCCCCTAAAATAGGGGGGTTTTTTATACTTTTACACACAAGACGTCAACAATGTAACAAAGCACCTTCATCGATTGAATTGTTACTCATCATATTTTTATCTGTGGTCTTTTTTGTTGCAGTACAAAGTATATTTTTTGAGTATCAAGAAGTGCGAATCTCTAAAAAAACATCCCCCATCTGACCTAATACATAAATCTATTATTTCCATAGTCTATCGTAAATAGTAAGAGGGATCACATCCGCACAACTAACCCTATTATCTGCAATTAGTAATTTACCTTTCCCACAAAAAAAAATTTCCAACACCAATAGTGTTGTACCAATCATAGATTATATTTTTAAGATTAGGGTAACCTGTAAATACTAGTATACTCCCATAAACGTACTATAACCGAGCATAATATACCAGCATCGTTTTTTAAAGAACAAAATAATAATTAAGAAATTCACAAAGAATAGAGTAAAAAAATCCCCTATATACTACTTAATATAGAGGATTAAAGTGGATGACTCTGTTTTCTCACATCAACCTTATTTTAGCCAAATAGGATTGTCAAAAAACTCACAGGTGATAAGATGATCATTCGTCATCCCTATCGCCTGCATAAAAGAATAGCAGATCGTTGGTCCTATAAATAAGAATCCTCTTCTTTTCAATTCTTTACTGATCTTCTTCGATAACGGTGTAAACGTAGGGATTTCGCTTTGTTTATAAAAGGTATTTTGTATTGGATAATAAGAGACAAAATTCCAAACATAGGTATCAAAAGAGCCAAATTCTGCTTGCACATCGATAAATTTTTGAGCGTTATTGACAACCGCAGAAATTTTACGGCGATTTCTAATAATCTCTTTATTTTGGAGAAGGCGAGCAATATCTCGATCAGTATATTGGGCAATTGTTGCTATATGAAAATATGAAAATGCCTTTCTTAGCGATTCCCGTTTATTAAGAATCATCGACCAACTCAATCCCGCTTGCATTATTTCCAATATTAAGAATTCAAAAATTACTTCATCATCGTGCTTAGGGATACCCCATTCTGTATGGTGGTATTGGATTTCTAGCTCTGTTTTTGGCCAAGAGCAATTCATTAATGTTCTGCTCCAGCAGAAATTCTTATTTCTTTATCATCCATCGCCTGAATCATTACGGTAAGCCCTCGGGCAATCATAGGAACACTCATCGAAGGTTGATTAGATTTTTGAATAACCTGTTCTGGGGTATAAGGAACATGAACAAAGCCCCCAGCTTTGGCACATTTGTATTTTTCAATATGATAGAGAAGTCCATATAAAATATGATTACAAACAAAAGTACCTGCCGTATTAGAAATCGAACAAGGAATCTCAGCTTCTCGTACCTGATCCATCATCTGTTTAATCGGCAGACGAACAAAATAAGCATTCTCTCCATCTTTATAAATCGCTTTATCAATAGGTTGTTGATTTTTATTATCTTTAATCCTTGCATCATCAATATTAATCCCAATTCTTTCTATCGAGAGATCAAAACGACCTCCAGCTTGACCCACACATAAAACAAGATCTGGCTTAACTTCCTCAATATGCTGAAGGAGAACTTCTATTGATTCATAAAATACCGTTGGAATCTGCCTTTTAACCACAATATGACCGTCAATAGAATCGGATAACATCTTAACTGCTTCCCAAGCAGGATTTAACAATTCTCCACCAAAAGGATCAAATCCTGTTACTAAAATTTTCATCTTATTTCTCCTAAAATTAAAATGCAAGTAAATACATTAGTACTATATGTAAGATCAACAAAATCAAGGCGAAAGGAATTTGCGTCTTAATAATACGATACTTATCGTGCATTTCCATAATTGATGCTGGGACGATATTAAAATTGGCTGCCATTGGGGTCATCAATGTACCACAATAGCCAGCTGTAACCCCTAAAGCTCCTACGACCGCTGGATTAGCACCTAAATTAATCACAAAAGGCACTCCTATTCCTGCCGTGATCACCGCAAAAGCTGCGAAGGCATTTCCCATAATCATCGTAAATAATGCCATAGAAACACAATACAAAATCACCCCACTCAAAGGGTCTCCTATTGGAACAAGATTAGACATAATATCAGATACCACTCCGCCTACTCCAGATTTAGCAAAAATTGTCCCTAAAGATCCTAAAACCTGAGGAAGGATTACTGCAGCTCCCATCCCATGTAAAAGTCTAGGAGCATCATATCCATATCCTTTTTTTAAGGAATCTTTCGTAAAATAAGCTGCTAATAAAAAAGCTACTAGGGAACTAATCCCCAAAGCCACTAAACCGCCCACATAGTTCATCGGAGAGAGGAGCATTGCAATCACTCCTATGCTAAGAGTCGGTAGCCAAATTTTATTACCAATTTTTAAACTCTGTTCTTTTTTATAATGGTCAGAAGTGTCCGATAGGACTGTCATATTGACTTGTTTGGTTACAGTTAATATCCCCAAAATCAATAGACCAAAACCTACCATAATAGGAGGTATCCACCGTCCAATAATAAATATTAAGCCAAATAAAATCCAAAATACTCCTGTCCCAATACGAGTAGGATTTTTGGGATCTTTCAAGGCATAGATTCCTGCAATAACAGAAATAAAACCACCAAATATATAAAAAATTTCCATGCTCTTATCTCCCCATAAATTTTTTATTGATAAAAAAGCTTTGGAAGCAAACCAACACTACTGCAGAAAAAGCAACAGGAATAGAATAAAATGCAATATCAGTATTTTTAACGACAAAGCCCAATTCCTGCAAAGTCCCGACGACTAAAAGGACTCCAGCATTAGCAATAAAAACATTCTGTCCATAGAAATTCCCATAATTTTCGACTGCACAGGCAAGAGCTTTTAATTGATCTTCTTGTTTTTGATTCAAAGAGCGTTGTGCATTGGCAACGCTATCCAACATCGGAAAAAGAACAGGGCGGATAAATTGGACATGTCCTCCCAAACGAACACCAAAGATCGATAATGCCGTCCGTGCAAACATAAAAACACTCACAATATTGCCTACGGTAGCATTTTTAATTTTTTGAATTAAACGGGTCGCTGTATTTCTTAAACCGTTACTTTCTAATAAACCAATCGCAGGAAGAGTAATAAGAAAAATCGACATATATCTTGTTGATACAAAGGATTCACCTAGTACCGATAAAATCTCAGAAAAATCCATTCCCGAAACCAAACCTGTCGCTACTGCAGCAATAATCACCACAGCAATCGTATCCAATTTGAGTATAAAACCAATAAGAATAATTAAAATACCTACTAGTTTAATCATTGTCCCTCCTTATATCAGACGAATACCGTCTCTAAAACATATTTATCAAAAATTAAATTTATTATAATGTTTTATTACTATTTTTGTCAACATAAGACCCACTATACTTACCCAATCATAACTTTGCCATTAAAGGATTATTTATAAAAAAATTATTGCTTGAAAATATCTTAATATCATAGTATAATATTAAAGATAATATCAAATCAGTATTCCGCAAAGATACCTGATTAAAATAATTGAAAATTGTTTAGTTGATAACTTATAAAATCACAGTGTTATATTATAGAAAAAATAAATTTTATAATTCATTACAAAATTCTTTTAATCAGTTATTGTTTGCTTTTGGAATATTGATTTGAAATACAATAAATGAGGATTTTTTGATATGTTTAATGTTAAAACCATTTCCCGAAAGATTGGAGAACATGAAATCTCCCTAGAAACAGGCAAGATCGCCCGTCAAGCAGGGGGCGGTGTCGTTGTTCGTTATGCAGGTAATGCGATGCTGGTTACCGCTTGTATAGCTCCAGAGCCTTCTAATGGCGATTTCTTTCCACTTACAGTACACTTCCAAGAAAAATTCTATTCTGTAGGACGAATCCCAGGAGGATTTTTCCGCCGTGAAGCCAAACCTTCCGACAATGCCACATTAATGGCTCGTCAAATAGACCGCCCAATCCGTCCTTTATTTCCAGAAGGATTTAATAACGAAGTACAGATTATCGTAACTTTAATTGATGCTGATCTAAAATATTCTACTGAAGCCTTAGGGATTTTAGGAGCTGTTGTAGCCCTTGCAATTTCCCCTATCCCTCTACAAGAATATGCTGGAGGCGTAAAAGTGGTTTGGCATCCAAACTGGGGTTATAAAATCAACCCTAGCATTAAAGATATCGAAGAATCCCATCTTGATATGTTAGTTGGTGGCACAAAAGAAGGTGTCTGTATGGTAGAAGGGGGAGCTTCTGAAGTTTCGGAGGAAATCGTATTAGAAGCTCTTCGTATCGCTCAAGAAGCTATTTTAGAAGAAATAGATATGATCGAAGAATTTGTCCGCATGATCAATCCAGAAAAAATAGCATTAAAGCTTAAAGAATCTCTCTTCACTGAGGAACAAACAAAAGAATTTAAAAACTTCGCTTACGACAAAATCAAAGCTGTCTCCAACGACAACGATAAACATAGACGTTCGACCAATATTAAAGCTGTATTTACAGAAACATTTTCCCATTTTATGATTGACCAAGACCATGAAGGTTATCACGAATTAAAAACCCTCTTAGAAAATTGGGAAGTCGAAATTATCCGCCATCAAATCCTTGTCGAAAAAGTCCGAACAGATGGACGACAACTCAACGAAATTCGTCCTATCAATATTGAGCTTGATCTTTTCCCAGGGTTGCATGGTTCTGCTTTATTTACAAGAGGTCAAACGCAAAGTTTAGGAATCACTACACTAGGTATGCCTAAAGATGAGATGTTAATTGATTCTGTAGAAAGTTCCAAAGTTTTCACCAAACGTTTTTTCCTCCATTACAATTTCCCACCTTTCTCTGTTGGAGAAGTCAAACGCCTTGGTGGACTCTCAAGACGTGAAATTGGACATGGGTATTTGGCAGAAAGAGCCTTAATTCCTATGATTCCTGATTATGAAAAATTCCCTTATACAATCCGTTTTGTCTCAGAAATTACTGAATCCAACGGTTCTTCATCGATGGCATCAGTCTGTTCTGGCTCTCTTTCTATGATGGCTGCAGGTGTCCCTCTTAAATCTCCTGTTGCTGGAATAGCTATGGGCTTAGTTTGGGATAAAGCCAATAAAAACTATACCGTATTATCAGATATCCAAGGATTAGAAGATCATCATGGAGATATGGACTTTAAAGTAGCTGGTACCACAAAGGGAATTACTGCTATTCAAATGGATCTCAAAACCGCAGGATTACCAGAAGAAATCATGCAAATCGCCCTCTCACAAGCAAAAGAGGGAAGAATACATATCTTAGGAATCATGAATCAAACAATCACCGCCCATCGCAATCAAATTGCCGATACTGCACCAAAACTACACAAAATGACAATCGAGCCAAGTCAAATCGGCGGCGTTATTGGTTCTGGAGGTCGTGTAATAAAAAAAATCATGGCAGATTTCAATACAGAAATCAGTATCGAAGATAATGGTAATGTCATTATCTGCGGAAAAGATCTTTCTAAAATCGAGGAAACCAAAGTTGTCATTAGACATCTTACCGATGGATTCTCTGAAGATGAGGCAATCACTGCTCCTGTTACTCGTAAAGAAGTATTCGGCGTCTTTTTGGAAATTCTTCCAGGAACACAAGCTTTACTCCATACCTCTAAAATGAAAGACGATATACAAACAATCAGTGTTGGGGATAATCTAACAGTGTACTTTAAAAATATTGATGATAAAAAACGCTATAATGTCTATCAGATCAATAAAGATGTAGAGGAACCTCGTCGGGAACGACGTTTTGATCGAGATCGTGATCGCGGTGGTCGAAGAAATGATTTTGGCGATAAACGCGAGCACAACGGAGAAAGACGCGAGCACCGTGAGTATGGTGAGAAAAAAGAATACCGTGAACACAACGGAGAAAGACGCGAGCACCGTGAGTATGGTGAGAAAAGAGAATTTCGTAAAGATCGTGAGCATCACGAATATAAAAACAAATACTCTGACTCCAAACCAGAATTTAAAAAGAATGATGATAATTCACAAAATCCACACAAAGGGCATTCTCCAGATAGCGGATTTTAGATTAAGGGTTTTTTAAATGAAGCTAAATAAAACTCTGCTCAGTTTGGTGATTGTTTTTGCACTACTCTATATCGCTAATATCTTGTTCTCCATTACTTTTGATGATGATTTTGCCTATGCTGTTTAAGGTAATCCTTTTGTTTTACAATGGCAAGAATATTTAACTATGCACGGTAGATATATCACCCATACCATAGGACGACTAATATTACAACTGCGAGATCCTCTGGCAAATTTGCTTAACACACTAATAGGGTTTATTTTTATAATCAGTCTAGGAAATATCATTATCCCTAAGTTTTGGAGACATGAGCAAAAAGATAATATTATCTTATTAATTCCAATATCATTAGTCCTAGCATTAACTGTAACTTCATGGTCTGGATATACTTATACTATGTCTACGGTTAGTTATACTTTATCATGGGTCTTGTTGTTGTTTTTCTTAGCTCCCTATATACAATTGATACGTAATCCCAATTATCAAATATCACCAATAATTATTAGTATATTAGGAATTTTTGCAGGTTTTACTCATGAGCAAAGTATTGCCACAATACCATTAGTATTAATACTCTTCATTCATTTAAAATACCAACAGAAAAAAATCCCCCTATGGGGTATTGTCGGATTAGTTGGGTTTATTATAGGATTTATCTTTTTAGGTCTTTCACCTGCAAACTGGAGTGGTGTTAGAGATAACTATGGTAACGTAGAGCATTGGGTATTTTTAGGAAAATACTTAAATTGGAATGATCTAGGATGGAAACGATATTTTTATTCCTTAGCTAATATTATGTTATTTGGCTCTTTCCCATGGTTGATTTATGGAGCTCCTTTTTGTCTTATTTTTATCTTCTTCTTAAAGGAAAATCTTCAACTCGAAAAAGACCGGACAAAACCTGTCCATATTATTCCTATCCTCATTTTTATATATTCTTGGATGATCATCGGGGTTATGATGTTTGCTCCCTTATTTTATGGAAATCCCTTAAATTTTGGATTAGTATTTTTGTACCTTTCCATTGGGATGATTTTGCAATCTCATTTACAATTAAATCCAAATGCCTACTCTTTTATCAAAAAAATAGTAATAGGATCAGTGATATTAGCACTAATATTTTACAGTATTCTTATTCCCGTATGGCTCAATTATAAAACGGAGTATGATGTCGTTATTCAGCAGATCCAACAAGCGAAAGATAATAATATCCGTCATATTACCGTAAAACCATTTTCCCAGTACAAAATCCATACCCCATTTGGTGCTATTATTCCAGTTTATTTATATACCTCTTCAGGATTTTATTCACGGATGGCTACTTATTATGAGATTGATCAAATTGTTGTAGCACAATAACAAATAAAATAAATCAGTCCATAATATCAAAAGCAATTATTACCATATAATAAAAATGATAATATCTTTATCCAATAATATTTAATAAAGATAAATCATAAACAGGAGAATGTTTTGATGAAAAAATCGTTCTTAATGCTTGTAGTATTTCTTGGAGCTTGTAATACCACCACAAAAACTCCCCAAGTACAAGATCTATTAACCGTAGATAGTGCCTTCAATTATGTAGAAGGTGTAATTCCGAAAGGTTTTACCGCTTGGCAATCCCATAATGAAACGGCAATTATTGGAGATCCTGATTGGGTTCGTATTTATACTTACCAAAAAAAATATTTTACACTTGCAGGTTACCACAATAAATTTGGGCAAGCAATAACTTATGTAAACTATAGAAATGTAAAAAAACTAGATACCTCAACTCTAATTTTTAAAGATATATTGGGCAATATTTTGACTCTCCCAGAAGCTTTTGAACTTTATCAAATGAAGGTTTATTCTTATGGGAATAAAAAGGTTCAAGACCCAAAACTTTGGTATCAATCCTACCGTATCGAAGGAGATACACTTACCATGTATACTGATATTGAATCAGCTGATGGGAAAGAGTTTATTATCTCCGATGATATGATAGAATACCAAAAAGTACTACAATACTCTATCAATTAAGAGTTTAACACCACCCTTTAATAGGGTGGTGTTTTATTAAGAGTCATACTAAATAATTTTCAATCTAGGAAAACTAGTAAAAATTTTTGGATTATAGTATAATTATTTATTATAGGAGGTATTCATGATCCGAAAAATGATCCCGCAAGATATTCCGATCGTTTCAAAACTTCTTTACCATATGTATATAGGAATGTGTGAAGACATCGACTTTAGCTCAGCAATGGGCGATTTCTCACAATTTCAAAACCGATTTATCGGATTATCCTCATTACCCAAGCACCACCATTTTGTTTACAATCAGAATAATCAAATAATTGCCTATTACCTCCTAGCAGAAGAGCATTTTCCTTCAAAAAAGCTATTTGACTGTGAATATATGTGCTATTTGGGGTTGTTAGTAGTTGACCCTTCACACCAAAATAAAGGGATCGGCTCTTTATTAATCCAAAATGCCAAACAAGAAACTCTCAAATTAGGATACCAAGAATTAAATTTAGAAGTCTTAGACTCTTCAGAAAAAAATATCAAACTCTATACGAAACATAATTTTATCAAATTTACTCAACACCTTATCTGTGATCTTAGTGAAGAAACCACAGACAACCATAGAAACATTAATAAAAAGACGATATAAAAGGAAATCCCAATGATTAGACTAATGCTTCCAACAGATCAATCCTATATTACCCCTCTCTTATACACAATGTATCAGGAGCATCAAAAAATCTCTCCCTTTTATATCACCAAAGAAGTATCCTTTGAGCATATTCAATCGGTATGGGATAAAATTTTTACTCATCCCCACTATTACCATTTCGTCTACGAAAAAAACAATCAAGTGATCGCTTATATGGGATTATCACTCCAAAAAGCTCATACTGATTTTATCTACCCCGAGGAAAATAGCCTCATCCTAGATAATTTGATCGTTCATCCTAGTTACCAGAGACAAGGCATCGCTACACAATTAATCGTTTTTGCTAAGAGTTTTACCGCTGATCTCGGTATAAAATTCTTGGATCTCTACGTTTCCCTCCCTTATGCCCAAAAGTTCTATCACCAACAAGGATTTTATTCTATTAGCCAATTAATGAGTTATCAAATACCACAAGGAGACGATCATGCAGAAAAATAGTGATCATCGTATGAAAGAATTTATTCAAGGAATGCTTAGCAGAGAAAACTTCAATCTCTATATTGCTCCTACAAATGACCAAGGAAGTTCTTTTATTATTCGTAATATTCTTGCCGATAAAAGACCTCAATATATTGAGGTTCAATGCCTTTCCCGTACTGAAGAATATAAAATCAATATCGAAATTCCTATCACAATACATAATCATTTTTATTTTTTTATTCTTTATTCTCCAGGCATGGGCAAAATATGGCTCTTAAGAGAGGATGAACTTATTCATCTTAGAAATAAGGGACTGGATCAAAGAGATACTAGTCCTTATCTTGTTACCTCATTTGAACGATTGAAAAACCCTGAGTTACGTTTAGAAGAATTCAAAAACAAATAATTTTTACAAAAGAGACTTGAGAAGAATCCAAAAACAACGTATAATAAGATAACAATTAGAATTATCATACACTGATTATAGGGAGATACATTATGGCATTTGGAGCAGGAATTTTATATTTTACCTTAATGATGCAGATCATGTTAGGTATCGCAGGGCAAGCCTCCACAAATAAGCAAGTAATCTTAGAATTTGAATTAATCCAAGACACTTTCCACACTAAAAATCAAACAGAAACAACTAAAATTATTCCTCAAGTATTTGATATTATTATGAAAGAGCAAGTAAATTATGCTAGTATTCCTCATACTATTACACGATACCAGATCACCCCATCTAATGTAATTGTTTTTTTTGATGAGAAAAATGTTAAAAAATATAAAAAAACAATTACAGGAACAACTTAAGAATTAAACACTCATCATAAGGAGAATTTTATGACAAAAAAAACAATAAATGATATGGATCTCAAAGATAAATCCGTCATCATGCGTGTTGATTTTAATGTACCGATGACAGGAGACGTAAACCATCGTACAATTACTGATGATACCCGTATAAAAGCTGCTCTTCCGACCATCAAAAAAGCATTAGAACAAGGTGCAAGCAAACTTGTCTTGATGAGCCATTTGGGTGATCCCAAAAAAGAAGAAAAAAAAGCTTCCGAAAAAGAAGGATTTGATAAGGGTAAATTTGATCTTGAAATCAAACAAAAACTTTCTCTCAAACCAGTCGCAGAATACCTAGGTAAATTATTAGGTAAATCAATAAAAACAGCACCCACTACTTTTGGTACCGAAGTAGACGCACTCATTCAGAAGCTCGGTAATGGCGAAATTCTCATGCTCGAAAACACTCGTTTCCACAAAGAAGAAACCTCCAAAGATTCAGCAGAACGTCAAGTAATGGGAAAAGCTCTTGCCCAAGGAATGGATCTCTATATTAACGACGCTTTTGGTACTGCTCACCGAGCTCATGCGTCCACAGAAGCCGTCGCAAAATTCCTCCCAGCTGCTGCAGGTCTACTCATGGAAAAAGAATTAAATTTCTTAGAAGATAAAGTCTTACGTAATCCTGAACATCCTTTTGTTGCCATCATTGGTGGGGCTAAAGTATCGTCTAAAATTACTGTAATCGAAAATCTCTTAGACAAAACAGATGCTATTGTAATCGGCGGAGGAATGGCTTATACTTTCTTTAAAGCCATGGGATATAATGTTGGCACTTCCCTAATTGAAGACGACCAACTCGAAATTGCTAAAAAAATTATGAACGCGGCAAAAGCAAAAAATGTTCAATTTTTACTACCAACTGATGTGGTGATTGCCGACAAATTCGATCCTGAAGCAAATTCTAAAGTTGTTAATGCCAACGAAATCCCAGACGCTTGGATGGGATTGGACGCTGGTCCAAAGTCAATCGTAGAAGTACAAGCCGTATTAAAAACAGCAAAAACTATCTTTTGGAATGGGCCTCTCGGTGTTTTTGAATTTGATAAGTTTGCTACTGGTACCAATGCCGTTGCAAAAACTCTTGCCGAACTACCAAATACTTTGACAATTATTGGGGGAGGCGATTCGGTCGCTGCCGTCAATAAAGCTGGGCTTGCCGATAAAATGTCTCATATTTCTACTGGAGGTGGTGCTTCCATGGAGCTTATCGAGGGTAAAGAGATGCCAGGAGTCGCAGCACTCAATAACAAATAAATTATTAACCCACTTACATTTTGTAGGTGGGTTTTATTTACTAATACTATAAGGATATTCTCATGGAAGAAGGAATCATTTATATACTAACAAACCCAGCAACACCCGATTATATCAAAATCGGAACAACAACCCGTCAAGATCTAAAAACACGAATGAAAGAATTATACTCTACAGGAGTACCTTTTCCTTTTAGTCTATATTACGCTGTTAAGATTAGCAATGCCAAAAATATCGAAAAACAACTACACCAAATTTTTTCGATCCATCGGGATAACTCCGATAGAGAATTTTTCAGAATGGATCCTGAACGTGCCATGGTCGCTTTAAGACTCACAGGGGGTCAGCCTATTATCTGAGATTTACGACCAAGAAGATAGAAATATTATAGAAAGAACGAGAAAAGTACCCAAACCTGCTTTAAAATTCTCTATGTTGGGAATTGAAGAAGGAGCAGAATTGACTTATACTAGAGACGAAAATATTACTTGTACCATTGTAGCCAACAATCAAGTCCTTTATAACGAAAAAATATATTCTTTATCTGCCCTATCCGCAGAACTCTTAAATAGCAAATATGGTGTTCAAGGCCCTTTATATTGGTTGTACCATGGTAAAACATTAACAGAACTACGCTCTGAGCTAGAAAGACAACAAGAAGAAGAATAATCACTTATTTCTTTTATAGAAAGTATTCAAAAGGATCAACGTAAAATAGAGGTTTTTATCACTTAGCGTTAACAAAATATCAAAAAATAATTGTTTGATATTTTCTGATTATACCTCTTTAGGATAGGTTTTGTGATTAAAAGATTTTTAAAAACTTGCAATAGGTCCATAAAAAATGATAAAATATACTATATATAAAAAGTGCCAAAGCACGAGGAGCAAACAAATGATGAAAAAATTGATCGCTGGAAACTGGAAAATGCACAAAACCATTGCTGAAGGTGTTGTTTTTGTCAATGAATTAAAAAGTCAAATCGCAGAAAGACCTCGAAGAGGTGTTCTTCTTTGCGTACCTGCAACCATGATCCAAGCCCTTGCAGAAGCTGCTAAAGGGACAAATATTCTTATTGGTGCACAAAATATGCATCATGAAGAAAAAGGGGCATTTACTGGAGAATTATCTCCCCTAATGCTTAAAGATGCTGGAGCAACATATGTACTAGTAGGACATTCCGAACGTCGTATTATTTTTGGAGAATGCAACGGATGTATCAATCTCAAAGTGAAATCCGCTCTCAAGCATGATCTTATTCCTGTTCTTTGTATCGGAGAAAGCCTAGAAGAAAGAGAAGCTGGAAAATTAGAAGCTGTACTCGCCACTCAATTAACCGAAGGTCTCAAAGGAATCTCCGAAAGTGATGCTAAAAAATTAGTTATTGCTTACGAGCCAGTTTGGGCAATTGGTACAGGTAAAACAGCATCTCCTCAAGACGCAGACGATGCTCATGCAATTTGTAGAAAAATTCTTGCAAAACTCTATAGTAGTACTTTCGCAGAAGAAATATTAATTCTTTACGGAGGGTCAGTAAAAGGAGATAATATTGATACCTTGATTGCTATTCCTAATATTAGTGGATCTTTAGTCGGAGGAGCATCCCTCACCGTCGAAGATTTTACGCGTATCGTCAATTTCTCTTGCCCTGGACATTGTAGCCATTAATTCTTTAATTGATAATAATCTTTAAAACTAAAAACAGACATTGTAATAATGTCTGTTTTTAGTTTTAAAGATCGATTTCATACTCAAAATAAAACAGCCCCCATTACGAGAGCTGTTTTTTTATAAAAAGATCTTTTTAAAGGCTTTTTGTTGGATGATTAATTTATAATAATCCACCAACAATTTTACAAAGATGTGCTAAACGATTGGAAAATCCCCACTCGTTATCATACCAAGCAAAAACTTTAACTGTTTTTCCATCAACCCCACCAACTTTGGTAATATCAGCATGGAAGATAGAAGAATTCGGGTTACCAACAATATCTTTAAGAACAAGAGCTTCATCAGAATATTCCACAGTACCTTTAAGGTAAGAATCTGCAGCTTTTTTAACGACAACATTCACTTCATCTTTATTGGTAGATTTAGAAACCTCAAAAGTCATATCAGTAATAGATCCTACAGGTGTTGGAATACGAAGTGCTCCACCATCTAATTTACCTTTTAGCTCGGGAATAACCAAACCAATCGCTTTGGCAGCACCAGTAGAAGAAGGAACGATATTTTCAGCAGCAGCACGTGCTCTATATTTGTCTCCTTTTCTGTGAGGACTATCTAAGAGGTTTTGATCCATTGTATAAGAATGAATCGTGGTCATAAATCCAGAAACAATTCCAAAAGCGTCGTTGATCGCTTTGGTAACTCCTGCCATAGAGTTAGTGGTACAAGAAGCATTAGAGATAAATTTCATATCTTTGGTAAGTTTGTCATGGTTTACCCCAATAACAGTAGTCAAATCAACATCATCAGCAGAAGCTGCAGGAGCAGATAAGAGAACTTTTTTTGCACCAGCATCAATATGTGCTTGCATTTGATCGCGTTTTGTAAAAATCCCTGTAGATTCGATGACAATATCAACACCCATGGCTTTCCAAGGAAGTGCTTTAGGATCTTTTTCTGCTAATAACTTAATTTTTTTATTACCAACAACTAACATATCCCCTTCTAATTTGGCATCTCCCTGATAAGGTCCATAAGTAGAATCATATTTAAAAAGATAAACAAGCATCTCTGGTGGGGTGAGATCGTTGATCGCCACAATTTCGTAGTCATTTGCGTAATTTGCCAAATAGGCACGTAAGGTACAACGCCCAATACGCCCAAAACCATTAATAGCAATTTTTGCCATGTAAGGCCTCCTAATAAGATAATTGAATTTACTATTGTATTACTCATAGTATAACATATTTTTAAGATTATACAAGTTTTATAAATGCTTTTTTAAGATATTGCTAATTTACAACAATCTATAAAAATAGTTTATATTTTATGTAGTCTAATTGCACGCTTTAATTTTATTTCTAAATAAGAAAAAAATAAAGAACCCAGAATCGCAGCCCCAAAACTCAACATAAAAATAATATATTCATTCCAAGGAAGAGCCAATTCGGAGATAAAAATAATAAAAATCATATGCCAGCCATAGATTTTTAAAGAATTTTTTGCAATATAAGAAATTTTTTTGTAAATCTTTTGAGGGATTTTTGTCATATCTAGTGATTGAAAAAACAAAAATAAAGTCGTCGATTGTAAAAAAACAGCTAAGGTCTTATAAGAAGGAAGAACCTGTTCTTGATCTCCTAAGAAATAACGAATCGCTCCCAAAAAATTTTCAAAATGTTGATTATCACCATACTGAAAAGAGAAATCGAAATCTTTAGCATATAATAACAAAAAATAACCTACTTGGATTAACAAAATAAAAAGTAGTGCAAACCCAATGGTATAGTATCTTCCTGTAAAAGAAAATTGCTTAAGGATATATCCTGTAAACATATAAAGTAGTGCTTGATTAAAAGAATAAGAAGCTGTAAAATTATAAGGCTGAGACATAATAGACTCAGTAATAAAAAAGAAAAAAATAACCACCCCTAGAAAAGCCCAGAGCTGTTTATTAGTATCAAAACTAGGAATATGAATAAAAGGAGAAAAAGTATATACAGGTAGAATATAACCAAGATACCACAGATGGGTAATACTTTCGGAAAAATACTGATGAAATTCTGTGGGATTGGTAATAGGATTAAAGCCCTTAAGAATCGCATAGAGATAATAAACAACCGTAAAAAAAAGTAACGGAATAAAGATCGCTAAAAAACGATTTTTAAAAATTTGAAGATCAAATTCTTTATATTTATTCTTAGAAAACAATAAAAAACCACTAATCATAAAAAACATCGGCACGGCAACTCTACCAATTACAATAGCAAGGGCGGAGAGTTCAAAGATTGTTGAATTGACAGGGGCATCATAGTATCTTTGCTCCCCTACATGCACCAATACGATCATAAAACTAGCCACTGCTCGCATTAAAGAGATATTTTTATCTTCTTTCATAGAGATACTACCTAAAAAATTAATATATTTAATATCTCGTTAAGATATTAAATATACAATCTCCATTGTTTTCCTTTAGAGCTTTCTAATAAGTCAACAACATCACTAATATCACTATCTTCGACTGTTAATAAGGTTATAGGAGCTAAAAGGCGAAACCCTATAAATGAATCTATATCTTCCGATTTTTGGTATACCTCGGCAACCTTGTAAGATAAGCTAGGAAAAATAATCACCTTAGGGCTTAGGTCAATATACTGATACTCTTCTGGATACCGTCTGAGAAACTCCCCTGTACGTAGATGAACTAAAGCATACTTTAAGTCTAATTCGGAGAAAAATAGATATTCATCTCTACCTTTAAGGTTACGTACCCAAACTGTCCCTCGCAACTTAAGGAAAACAGATTGGTCGGTTATTAGAGAAGGGACATGAGTACTAATAGGACGTGTACTATGAAAGTTTAATGTACAAGAACTTAATAATGTAAGAATAAATAAAAATATTTTATTACCCATAATAATCCTATAAAATAATATATTATTATTATCTGTATATATTTTAACCGAAAAAGTTAGATTTTTCAATACTTTTTTGTTTTATAATACAGCTACAGAGCTAAGTATATAAGTTTATTGACCAAATTACTATTTAATTGATAATTTTGAACGATTATATTATAATAATATAATTATAACATATAGGAAAGGTCAAACTATGCATCCAAAAGCCAGCGAAAAATTGAACGTTATTCAAGAATTAGATCAAAAACTGGCAACGCTCAATCCTTCAGATAGAGAATTTGGCAAAATAGCAAAAGAACGTGCAAGCTACGACGAATTTCTTACCAAACATACAGAGTATGAAACTATCGAACAATCTATTACAGAATACGAAGAATGGCTTAACTCTTCAGATCAAGAATTAAAATCGCTTGCCAAAGAAGAACTACCCAACTTAAAAGAAAGTTTAGCACAATTATACCAAGAAGTGCTCGTACTATTGATTCCCCCAGATTTAATGAAAAATAAAGATGCCCTCGTCGAAATACGAGGAGGGGCGGGCGGAGATGAGGCTGCCTTATTTGCAGGTGATCTTTTCCGTATGTACTCGCGTTATGCCGAAAGTTGTCGTTGGAAGATCGAGGTTCTCTCTTCGAGTGAAGCAGGAGTTGGTGGTTATAAAGAAATTATCTTTACTGTTAGCGGAAAAAACGTATACGGTACACTCAAATTAGAAAGTGGTGTCCACCGAGTCCAACGTGTTCCTGTTACCGAATCTGGAGGACGTGTTCACACTTCAACAGCTTCTGTTGCTGTTCTTCCTCAAACAGATGAAACTGATATTACTATTGATGAAAAAGATCTTAAAATTGATGTTTACCGTGCCAGTGGTGCGGGAGGACAACATGTGAACAAAACAGAATCAGCGGTTCGTATTACACACTTCCCATCAGGATTGGTAGTAACATGTCAGGATGGACGCTCTCAGATTCAAAATAAAGCGTCTGCAATGATGGTTTTACAATCCCGTCTCTATGATATGGAAATGCAAAAACGACAAAATGAAGAATCCGAAAAACGAAAAGCTCAAATTGGATCAGGAGATCGCTCTGAAAAAATACGTACCTATAATTTTCAAGAAAATCGTGTTACAGATCATCGAATCAAACTCACCCTTCACAAACTAGATACAATTTTAGCAGGTGATTTAGAAGAATTACTCCATAATTTGGCACACAGTCAAGAACTACTCCTTTTAGAAACATTAAATTAAACCCTTAGTTAAACATATTATTATATTAAAATATTTGATCAGGTATTGTATTTTGAGACATCATCAGATTAGGTTCTCAAAATAACGGAGATTACAATGATTATAGAACATATTGCCCTGTGGACAAATAATTTAGAGCAAAGTAAAGATTTTTATTGCCATTTTTTTGGGGGAACTGCCAATCAAAAATATACAAACCCTACCAAAAAATTTGAATCCTACTTCATTACTTTTGATTCTGGTTGTCGTTTAGAAATTATGACCATTATTAATTTACAAGAAGCACATCCTAATAAAAGTATTGGTCTTGCTCATTTTACTCTAAAAGTAGAAAATAAACAAAAAGTTGATGAGTTGACAGAATATTTAAGAACCTGTGGAGTTGTCGTTTTTGGAGAACCAAGGATTACAGGAGATGGTTATTACGAAAGCGTTGTATTAGATCCTGACGGCAATCAGATAGAAATTACCGCTTGAGGTTCACCCACTTATTGTACAGTAAGATTACCAAAGCGTTACCTAAACAGTAATCAAATAGAAGATAATTTAGGAATCGGTAGCTTGCTTTAAAGCAAGTATTTTTTCTCTATTTTTTTGTAATTTATCTAGCATTTTTTGATAGATTTCTTCAAAATCATAAGGATCATTCGTAAGAGTATAAATTTTTTGATCAAAATCAATGAGGCTTTGGTCTCTATTGGGATTCAATTCACCAATAATGTTACGGGCTTTTTGAGCTTCTTCCATTGCTTTTCTTCGATAGATTAGTGCAGATTTAAAATAAAATTCTGCAATATCGTAGCCATCAAGATACTCTTTATAAAAATCATCATTATAAAAATAAACATTTTCTTTATAAAAAAGACGCCCGTATTGAATATATTCATCAGCAAGCCGTTGATTGAGATGAGCATTGACAGCAAACTGATATTTTTGATAAAGTGTCTCATCTGTTACCCGAATTAATGCTTTAATAGGATAATCAAAAGGCATCACCAAAGCAAGCTCTAAAAAATAAATATTACGGGCAATAGCATCTTGACGTTCGTTTTGATTAAGCGTTAATGAGTCTATTTTGATTAAATCTTCTTTGGTATCCAATTTTTTTGGGACAGGCAAAACCATAAATTGAGATACTTGAGCATAAGTAAGATCACTGCACCCGAGTAAGAAAGAAAATAATATTAGGAATAATTTCATGTTATCACTATCGGAATTTCGAGAAAAATATAAAGATTTTCACCATCTTCACTTTATTACTGAAGAAAATCTTGTTGGAATTCGTTTGGACACGGCCTTAACAGGTCAAGAACCCTCTCTGTCGCGTAGTGCTTTAAAAAACTTAGATCATGTGATTCTTGTTAATCAACAAGAGAAAAAATTCTCTTATCGATTAAAATTAGGTGATCATATCGAATGTTATTGGTCTTTTAAAACGGAGATTGATTTTTCGGCCGAAAAAATAGAGTTTCCTATTATTTACCAAGATGATGATCTGATGATTATTGATAAACCTTGGGGATTAGTTGTCCATCCAGCAAAAGGTCATGAGTCTGGTACTTTAGCAAACGGTATTCTTTATCATCTACAAGAACAAAATATTGATGAGGAATTTGGAGAAGAAGGACGTATTGGTATCGTTCATCGGTTGGACAAAGATACAAGAGGGTTGATGATTATTGCTCTTAATGACAAAACAGCACGAGCCTTAAGTGAAGCCTTCAAAAATCGTGAAATCACTAAAGTTTATAAAGCCATTGTTAAGGGGATTACCCCAGAGCATGGTACCTTTGAAGGAGCAATCGGTAGATCCCCTAAAGATAGAAAAAAAATGGCTGTAGTAAAACATGGTGGTAGGGATGCACGAACCGACTTCAAAGTACTTCAATATTTTAAAGAACACACTTTGCTTGCCTGTAAATTATTTACTGGACGTACTCATCAGATCCGAGTCCATTTTTCCCATGCTAGCTATCCTATTTTAAACGACAAATTGTATTCTCGACAGCATGTACACCTACCAGGGATGGCATTAATTGCTTGTCATCTGGCTTTTAAGCACCCTGCAACAGGTGAACATCTTTCTTTTACCCTACCTGATCCTCCAGCATTTAGAGAATTAATACAAAGTTTGGAACAAAAAAAATAAAAATTTCTTATTTTTGAATTTAGGATTGAAAAAGTGATTAATCCCAGAAAATTTGCCTTATTAGGTACGAAACAAAAAATTTATAAGATTGCTGCAACAATTAGAAATATAGAAATCTCTTTAAAACAAGGACAAACACTTAATATCCAAGAAACTCTCGCCTACACAGAGGTAATTAAAAACCAAGAGGGACAAAAAATCTTACGAACGGTGCAAATTATTGATTCTATTAGAGATATTCAAACGATAGCATCAGTATCCGAGCAGGCAAAATTATTAAATTTTGCCTACCATGATCTTTTAGATATTTTAGACCAAAAAGCAGATGAAGATAAAAAATTTTCCTTTATGCAGTTTGATGACCTTAATAAAGAAGCAACTCGTTATCCTTGGATCGGTATTTTAGATAATCTCCGCTCTCCAATGAATGTAGGAACAATTTTTAGATCGGCCGATGGTTTTGGGACAGGGGAATTATTCTTAACAGGGATTACTCCCTATCCACCTAATACCAAAGTGACACGCACCGCCTTAGGGGCAGAAGAGTTTGTCCCTTTCCGCTATTTTAATACAACAGAAGAAGCAATCCACCAAGCTCGAAAAGAAAACTATAAAATTATTGCTTTAGAAGTCGCTGCACCTTCTAAAGAATTGTCAGAAATAGAAAACTTCCAACAATGTGCATTCATTTTTGGTAACGAAGAATTTGGTATTACTTCATCTATTTTAGAAATATGTGATGAAATTATTAGATTACCTTTAGTTGGTAAAAAAAATTCTATTAATGTTGGTAATGTTTTTAGTATTGTTGCTCATCATATTACCAATAACATAGCATAAAAAAAAAGAAAGAGAGGATTTTATGATTATTTTATTGTTACTATTCCCAATATTTATTTTCTCTAATATCAACCAAGATTTTTTATCAAGTTTGGCCGTAGGTAATCCAAAAAAAATTCAAGCTTTTATCGATAAGGGTGTAGATATCAATATGATCGACCCTACCACAGGGTACACTCCCCTGATGATTACCCTCAAAGAAGGAAATATTCCGATCGCCCAACTCTTATTACAACATCATGCCAATCCTAATATTGTTTCTTCCGATAGTAATACAGCACTTATATTTGCTGCACAATATGGGCATTGGAGAGTAATTGACTCTTTACTGGATTCTAAAGCTAATATCCATTTTACTAATCAAGAAGGTAATGCCCTAAATTATGCCGCTCGTTATGGATTACAGCGTATTGTTCCACTCTTGGTGGAACGAGGGATAACAATCAACCATCAAAATAGTTATGGTGAAACTCCTTTACTCCAAGCAGCTAAAAATGGATTTGATAAAACAGTAGATTATTTATTAAAAAAACAAGCAAAAATTGATATTCCAGACCAGTTTGGTTATTCTGCATTGTATTATGCCGTCAAAAAAGATCAACTCAAAGTTATCCGTTTATTAATTAATCACGACGCAGGTTATCAAGCAAACGATTCTGAGGGGAATTCTTTATTAATACTTGCGGCCAAATGTGGAAGTATCAAAGCTCTCAAGTTTTTGATTAGTCTTCAAGTAGACATAAATAGTATTAATGATATAGGAGATAATGCTCTTTTACAAGCATCTTTATACAATCAAGTTACTAGTACTGATCTTCTACTAAAAAATGGCTCTCCTATTAACCATACTAATAATAATGGATGTACCGCCCTACATATTGCTAGTTTTTATGAATTTGAATCCCTTGCGATCCTTCTCATCAAATATCATGCTAACCCTCGTATACTCAATAATAATAATATAAGCCCCTTAGATCTTGTAACAGAAAGAAGAAACCGCATTTTAATCGACTTATTTACCAAATAAAAAAACTTCCGAAATAATCGGAAGTTTTTATTGTTATTTATTGGTGGATAATAAGTATTTTTCTGTATCCAAAAACTCAGCAAGTGTTGGATTTTTCATAATCTTTTGTAACTGTGCTGTCGCTTCGTTTTTGGTATCTCCTTCAACAATATAGAGATTATATTCATCTTTTAACCAATAACCTTTGTATTCACGATCACCATCTAAGAAGTGATGTAGAGCAACAACTGCATTGCGTAAATCCAAAACTCCATTGGCAGTAACATCAGTAATATCTGTTAAGGCACTAAAATCATCATCATCAATTTTTTCCATAATACCATTTTCGATTTCTCGATCGACTACAGAGGAATCCTTATTAAAGATCACCAATTTAGTTTCTGTTTCCAATTTCCCATCATCAAACTCTTCTTCCGTTTGATACCAAACAGTATCATATAATCGTTCGATAAGATTATATTCTGTGGTATTCCGTTGTCGGAAAGAAGTTGTATTGAGATTTCTCCCTTCTCTTATTAATTTATCCGTACTAGGGATATTTTTGGTCAAAATCTTTTCCGTTGGTGTCTTATTGTCTAAACTAGAACATGATACCAACAAAAATAATATCAAAAATTTCATCCATGGCTCCTTTATAAATTTTTTCTTAAAGATTTACTTCTTTTATAAGATATAATATAATATATCTATTGTTGTTAGAGATACTAACTGAGAATTTGATTATATTTATTTTAATAGTATAACACAATGTTACAAAAAACAAAAATTCTCCATAGTTTAATAACAAAAACTACCATAAGTAGGTTAAATAGATGGATATTCAAGATTATATTCGAGAACTTCTCTACTGGAATAAGACACATAATCTCATCTCAAAAAAAGAAATTTCTAACTTAGAAGAGCATATTCAAGATTCGCTTTCTCTTTATGAACATATTCTCAAAAGTCAATACAAAAAAGTTATTGATATTGGTTCGGGAGGCGGATTCCCTATTATCCCTCTTGCTTTTTGGAGTAGACAAGAAAATTTAGATATAAATTTTACAGCAACTGATATTGTAGAAAAAAAGTTATCTTTCTTAAGGTGGTGTAATGCGAAATTTACTTTGAATATGATAATTGAAAATTTGAATGGCAAGATCGTTTTGGAGCAAAAAGCATTGATTATTAGTAGAGCGTTTTCCTCTATTAAAAATATTTTGTCATGGAGGAATACCCACGCACCTCTATGTAAAGAGTTTTATCTCCTAAAAGGGCATAGCGTATTGGAAGAATTAGAAGAAGCAAACATCGCCTCTTATGAATTAATCAATAATCCCCGTGGATTTATCGTAAAATTTATCAATAACCCAAATGAGGAGCAATAATGGCGTACATCAAATCCCGTAGAAAGTTATACAAACTGACCATCATACTAGGGAAGAAATAGTAGAGTAATCCTATTAAAATAATAGCTACAAGGCATTCTGTACACAATAAGGTATATCGGAGTTTTTTTAACGTTGGTTGATTCATGATAGACCTCCTATAATATTATATACTTCATTATAATACAAATAGATTTTTATTCAAGTACTATTTTGTTATTGGTAAAAAATCTTTTAAATCGTTGATAAACAACAAAATAACAAAAATAAGGGTTTCTTATGAACAATATTATCCTAGCTTCAGGTTCAGAAGGGCGGAGAGAGTTATTTAATCAAGAGTTTGGTGATCATTTTATTGTTTATACTTCTGGGATCTCCGAAGAGGGATTAGAAGATCTCCAAGCCCAAGAGATCGTTACTCAACTTGCTCAACGAAAAAGTCTTACTGCCATAAAAAAATTCCCTAATGATTTTATTTTTGCTTTTGATACGATTGTAGTTTGCGAAAATAAAATTTTGGGTAAACCTTCTACTATTACAGAAGCTCAAGAAATGTTGAATTTTCTCAACAACAAAAAACAGTTTGTCTGGACAGGTTATGCCTTTTATTATCAGGATGCTCATTATTACGGTGCTGTATCTTCCGAACTTATTCTCACTATATCTAATCAGGAAATCCAAGAATATATATCAAAATATCCTGTAACTCTATTTGCTGGAGCTTATGCAGTGCAAAAAGAAGATACTAATATTACTATGATCTCTGGATCAATGGATATTGTTATTGGAGCCCCTATGAACCTCGTTAAAGAATTTCTCAATCAAAACAAAAATCCTACACTCAATCCATAAACCAAGGCTTGATCAAATCTTAGATCGTAAGGGTTAGGAATAATAATATTATCAATCACCGTATCACCAAAATAAGAAAATGTCATCACATAACCTAAGCTAAAACCAAAAGTAACTGCAACGTATTTATGAAAATTAAACACCGCTTTTAATTCAAGCTCCGCTCCCAAATTGATAGGGCTATTAATATCAGTTGTGGTCATATCTTTCAAACGGGTTACCGAAGGGAGATCAATAGTCATTCCTCCATTTAATAATAGAGACCAGCCTGTACCTTTATCTTTATTAATCGTATTAAGGACACGACTCGAACCGCCAAGGAGTAAACCCCAACGAAATTCATTCATGAAGTGTCCTACCCTTTGATTCTGGGTAAAAGGTACAGCAAAACGTAGCTGAAAATAAGAAGTATAACCTAATAATCCAAATCGTTTTTGGGGGTAAAATTCAATCATCGTCAAACTATAGGCAAAATTCTTGTGGGAAGAACTCTCTACTGCACCGATATTATAATCACCCATAAATCGAGTTGCGACTCCTATTGTTCCAGGCTCGTAGGCAAAGATCGTGGTACAAAGAAATAGTAGCCACAATAAAAAATACTTAAACATAATAATCACCTCATCAAAAAATTATAACTATCTGCTTATAATAGAAAAATTTATTATAGAATAAATTTTTCTATATTACTTACGATATCAAAATATTACTTGTAGATAAGAGATAATCTATATCATAAAAATAGTAAAATAAAGAAACAGCGTCAAATTTTCTATACTTGTATTTTTTCTATCTGTACGGTATAATAAGGGGTCGAGGGAATATTATGAAGACAAAAACATTATTACTCATCACGATAGGGCTTGGTTTTTTCGTTGGTTATATCGTTGGGGCTTCGATGGATCCTATTGATCGAGCTATAAGAAAAGCTCACAAAATCAATCGTGCTAATCTTCGCGGTGTTTCTTCCTTAAGAGAGGGAGGGTCGTGGAATCTTTTTGGTATCTTTCAAAAAACTAAAACCCTTCAAGAAAAAGTTCAAACTGATCTTGGATTTAGTAATCAATATATAACACGGATCAGTAATACCATCCAAAAAAAAGAAACTGCTATTGATATCCTAGAAGAAGTCAAAGAATTTATCGCTTTAGCAAAACAAGAAGTTTTTATCGATAACAGCCTACAAACATATTTGGTGTCCTTGGGGAAACTCCAACTAGAAAACGGAATGATTTTTAAATCCATTACCAATCTACAAAAATCATACGAAATCAATCCTTATGATTCTTCTACTGCCTATTTATTGGCGATGTCCTACCTAGGGTTATATCAGATCCTCCCAGAAAGTTCAGACAAATCTCAAGCGGGAGAAAATGCCATACGATTTCTAAGACTAAGTTTGATTAGTCAACCCAATAATATTAATATTATACATGGATTGGCACTTATTTATACGGATCAAGGATTATATACTGATGCTAAGAATTTTTTTCTACAAATTTTAGACAAAAACCCAGAACATATTGATTCATTACTAGGACTCGCTCGGATCTATTATGATCAAGGAGATGTAGATCGTGCCCGTCGTCTTTATGAACAAACCGAAGCCTTGATTTTAGAATTAAAAAATCGTCGTAGTTTCTTACGCCAAAAATTAAATATTGGAGTTTTAGACCAAAAACTAACCGTAATCCGAAACAACTTAGCAATTATTTACCAATCACAAGGGAATCCTTTATGATGGATCATTATCTATACAGTTTAATTGCATTTTCTGCAACAGACCTTATTGGCTATAATAGATTCCTAATTATTAAAAGAACATTCTCAAATATTAGTGAATTTTTAGATCTTTCTGTTACTGAACAAACCACATTATTAGGTCTCAAAAGTGAAAAATCCCGAAAAATCCTCCAAAATATGAAAACCCAAGCAGATTTGATTATTCAACAATGCACCAAAAAAAACATTTCTTTTATTCCTCACACTCATCCTTCATATCCTAAAGCTTTAAAAGAAATTTCTGACCCCCCTTACCTATTATACAGTCAGGGAAATATCAACCCCACTATCCCATTAATCGGTATCATCGGTACAAGGAACTCAACACTAGAAGCCGAAAAAATTAACCAATCATTTTGTGAACGTTTTGTTCATTTCGGTCTTGGTATCATTAGTGGACTTGCACGAGGACACGATGCAATAGCAGCAAAAAGTGTCCTTGATTATGATGGCTATACAGTCGGAGTCCTGGGTACAGCTGTTGATACCATTTATCCGAAAAGCTCTCAATACCTTTTCCACCAAATTCGAGAGAAAGGGGTTCTTCTGTCCGAATATCCCCCAGGGATGACCTCTACAAAATGGCGGTTTCCCAGAAGGAATCGTATTGTCAGTGGTATGGCTCAGGCTATCTGTGTTATGCAAGCTCCTAAAAAATCAGGTACGATGATCACCGTCAAAATGGCTCTTGAACACCAAAAAGATGTTTATGTTATTCCAGGGAACCCCCTTTTAGAACAAAACCAAGGAAGTAATCTCTTAATCGCCCAAGGGGCAAAAATCGCTTTAGATCCTGATATGATTATTCAAGAGATTCTCAACGCTCATCCCAATATAGAAACTATCCAGTTTCTTGCACACACCCCAAAAAAAGAAACTCCAAAAGCCCCACTAATTCTTAAACCCGAAGAAGAATTAATTTTAGCACTAGTACAAGAACATATTCATATTGATGAAATATTACGATCGGTAGAAATGAATATTACATCCCTAAATAGCCTCCTAACCATGATGGAGCTAAAAGGATTGATTATTCAAAAACCAGGTCAAATCTATATTAAAGGATAATAATATAATGACTATTATAATTATAGGGATACTATTAGTATTTTTCTTAATTGCGACACAAACGCTCTGGTTTCACCCTACATCAACAAATAGTATTTTAGAGACAGAATTTTCGACTATACCTGATCTCTGGCAAAAAAAAGAAGGAAACAAAAATTTAGCTATATTTCTTCATGGTATGTATTCTTCTCCAGATACCTTTCAAGAACTTTCTGAGCAAATTGTCCACGAAGGCTGGGATATTTATGTGCCTACTCTCCCAAATGCCTCCCTTTCTCCTGAAGATCTCTCAGAACAAGCTAGCTATCAATGGGAAGATAGTTTAAAAGTGGCACTCCATCGTGCCTTAGTGTATAATAAAGATTATAAAAAGATCGTTCTAGCAGGACACTCCCAAGGGGGATCACTCGCCCTCAGTATTGCTCCTTCTCTTCCATTTTTAAGCGGATTAATCATTGTAGCATCCCCACTTCATATTATTCATAAAAATAATTCTTTCATCCGAAATACCGCTATTTTTCTTTCTGGATTATTAGTTTTTTTAATTCCTAAAAAGGGAATGTTTCTCAACAGCAGTAATGCTTATGAAAGATCTCTTGTTGATGGACACTATTCAGATAAAGAATTTTATTTTGGATTAACCCTTCATTCTATGAAGTTGGGATTAAAAAAAACAGTGAAGCAACTTCCTCAAATTAAAACACCTTGTCTTTTAATTTACGAAAAAGGAGACAAAATTACCGATTTTCAAGATTTTATTACCATAAAAAATTCTATCTCATCGACAATAATTAAAGAATGTATTTTAAATACTCCCATTGAGCTTGAGCCGTATTCCAAAAGACATCGTCTACTCAGTTACATTTATACAAAAGATCAAGTTTTTGAAGAAATAACTTCATTTTTAAAAACAATCGCCTAACTTAAGGGTATAAAAATATTTTTGAGGCTGTTATATACCGTAAGTATTTTATTTGAAATCCTATCTTAACAATAAAACAGACACAGTGTCTGTTTTATTGTTGATTTAATTGATAAAATACTTTACTGTAAAAAAAATAGGAGATTTTATTTTTGTAATCTTCTTGACCGAAGAGTAGCAGTAATATGGTCTAAGCTTACTTTATCCAAATTGTAACCAAAATGAATCAATAACGATAAACTTGTTCCTGTAATTATAGGTAATAAAGCTACAAAAAACTTAATACTTTGTATGGTTTCGGGAGACTGAACTTCAATATTTGCCGAATACCCTACCCAAATAAGCATATAAGCCCCTAAAAATCCCGCTAATGCCTGCCCTACTTTCCTCGCAAAAGAATAGATCGCATAAATTGTTCCTTCTTCACGAATACCTGTTTGATACTCCTGATAATCAATACAATCAGGAATAAAAGCCCATGTTAATAAAGTAAGTGCTGTAATCCCTAAGGTAGCAATGCCCACAAGGGTAAAATAAATAGGAATACTAGTAATAGGAAATAGTAGAAAGAAAAACCACGGAATCGTATAAACGATCGTTCCGCACACCGTAACTCTCTTTTTACCATATTTAGCAACCCATCCTTTAATAAAAGGACTGACAACTAAAATCCCTATTAAGGGGAGTAGTGCATTAATAGATAGTGCTCTTATATTTTGAAAATAATCCTTAAATAAATAAGGTGCCAAAGTCCCTTGAATCAAAAAAAGCGTTAATGATAAAACCCCTACAAGCATCTGTACCAAGAGTGGACGATTACGAGTAATACTTTTAAGGGTTTGAATCATATTCTGATGTCGATCCTCTGTACGAGAAACAATAATCCTTTCACGGATAAGTTTATTACATAAATAATAACAAACAACAGAAATAAAAGCCAAAATAAGTACTAATTTAAAAAATCCTTCCGCAGTGGGTTTTCGATTACTATCAAAAACTAGTAGAGGAAACAAGGTATTAATAATCAACGACGCTCCTATCGCTCCATAAGATCGAAACATCGATAGCGTTGCTCTTTCTGTTTCATCATCCGTAATTGTAGAGGCTAAAGAACCATAAGGAATATTTATTGCCGTATAACTCATTCCAAATCCAATATAAGTTATATAAGCATAGAGTAATTTTACATGGATTGGAGCTATTGCAAGCCCTGGAAATACAGAAAATGTTAATACACCAAATAGGACAACAGGAAATATCATATACAAAATCCAAGGACGAAATTTACCGTATTTTGGATGTGGTGGCTGACGATCAATACAAGCCCCAATAAGGGGATCATTAATTGCATCCCATATTCTTGCAGAAAGTAGTAGTATACCCACAGAGGCAACACCAATTCCCAAAACATCCACATAGAATAATGTAAGATAAGAAGCTGTAAGCATAAAAAACATTCCGTTTGCGAGATCACCAAGAGCATAGCCCAATTGATCTTTAAATCCAAATTTACGAATCACCAAGCTAGAATCTGTAGTTTCTGTCATTTCACTACCTTTTTTAATTATTTTTTATGATTAAAGTTAGGAATAGTGTTCCAGCGATCTTTAAAATAATGAGCAGCTAATTTAGGTTTCCGATCCCTAGTGAAAATCCCTTTTTTGTTTCCTTGTACTCTCATAATACTTTGTGAAGTCGCAAAATCTGCAAAATTCCATACTTGTTCGCCAATAAAAGTGGGGTAACGATCAACCACTGCATGATTGATTTTGAGATATTCTACTTGATATTCCTCAGAAAACATCAGCGGAGTAGTATCATGAAATCCAGCGATAGTATCTGCACCGTATTCCGTAAACATCATCGGTTTATTTGGAAAACGTTTAACCCAAGCATCTAGCTCCATAGAAAGCATCTCTTCAACCTGTTCTAATTCACCAGATTGGACATACCATCCATAATATCTGTTAAGACAAAGTACATCAACCATATCTGCTACCTGACATTTATCTGGGGTACTCATCATATGTGTCACTACTGTTATTGGTCTTTTTTGAGGGTCTAAGGATTGAGTGAGATCGAATAATTCTTGATGATATTCTTTTGATCCTAATTCTTCTGTTGCTGCTTCATTGGACAAGCTCCACATCACTACACAGGGATGATTTTTATCACGACGAACCAGCTCTTCTAATGCTTGCCGATGCTGTGGCATTGTTTTTATTTGCTCCCAGGTATTCACCGTGGGGCCTCTACCAAATAAAGAAAATCCAAATGCCATATGGAGACCAACGGCAGCACATTCGTTAATTACGACAATACCTTCTTTATCTGCAAGCCTCATCATTTCTTCAGAATACGGATAATGTGATGTGCGAAAAGAATTAGCATGACACCACTTCATCAGAGAAAAATCTTTAAGATACATAACTTCATTCAAACCACGTCCATTCACAGGAGAGTCTTCATGTTTGCCAAAACCTTTAAAATAAAATGGTTCGTTGTTGATTAAAAATTTTCCATCCTTTACTTCAACAGTGCGAATACCGAACGGTTCTTCATAAATATCTGATTTATAATAGACTTTTAAGAGATAGAGATAAGCTTTATTAGGAAACCATAAAGTAGGGTTTGGTATTTTTAAAGAAGATCTTGCCCCTTGAGCTTGAGCAACTACACTCCCTAAATGATCCAGGATTTCCACAGTAATATCACCTTCGCCTTCTGTATAGATAGTATAATCCACTTTACCATCTAAATGAGGAACGATTTCGATATCTTTAATATATTCTTTTGGGGTGGTATATAAACGTACCGAACGTTGTAATCCAGCATAATTAAAGAAATCCGGCATCCCCGAAGGAATTTTTATTACTCTCCCATTCGGAAGTGTGTGATTTTTATACCCTCCAGCAGGGAGAGTTGTCCAATCAAGAACATTACTAATAGCTACGGTAATACGATTTTTACCAACAGATACTAATTGATTAATATCAACTTCAAAAGGAACAAAACCTCCTTTATGTTCTGTAACAAACTGTCCGTTAACGTAGACTTTAGCTGTATGAGTTGCTGCATCAAAACGAAGTATTAATCGCCCTTCCAACAACGACGGATATATATTAAATTCGGTTTCATACCAAACCCAACCTACGTGATCTCGATAATTTTTTCCTTCATGAAGATCATTAAACGAAGAAGGGACAACAATATTGATGGGATTCTCTAATTTTTTAGTATACCATTGTTCTTTGAATCCTTTACCTTCCAAATTTTGATCTTCATCAAGTTTAAAATTCCAGATACCGTTAAGTGATACTACTTGACGATTTTCTGTTATTATTGGATATAACATACAATACTCCTCATAATTTTTTTCTAAAAGAATTTTTAGATTACCTGTATTATTTATATTTTTCGATAGTTTTAAATTGTCTTACCCTAATTACTGATATTTTTTTAGAGATCATTTTGGAGTTTACCTAAGGTCTCTAGTCATAAATTTAGCAAAATCAATACCAACTTTAAATTCCCATTGGAATTCTGATTTATTAGCAAATAGTGTAGAGTTACCAAACCAATAAAAACGGGGTTCAAAAAAGAAGGAAAAATCCTCCCAATAGAAAAGAATACGGGGATTAAATCGAAACATCATTGCATGTTTAGCAGGTGCTAAGCCCATACTAGCTTTAATAAGATCCGTTCCTCCTACATTCCATAAAAACCATAACCCCAATCCAAACCATGAGGTAAATTTCATTCCATACATTACACGGAGTTCTATCTTATCAAGCCACCCTCTGGTAAAAACTCCATTCTCATCGTACTGATTCCCAGTTAGATAGAAACAGGGATGGAGGAGTATTGTTAAGGTATGAGCATAGAGACCTGGCATTGGTGGAAGAGATTTTATATAAGTAATAGGCAATCCTAAAGCTCCTTTCACATCGACTCCTACACTAAATAGATTATTTAAAAATCCAATACTAGCAGCCAAAGAGAGAGTTGTCGGATTTTCCATTCCTATAAATTGGACAGAGCCATCAGGTTTTTTCTTATTAGATAGGATAGGAATCCATTGAGCTTGAGCAGTAAAACCTATGGTAAGCCATCGTGCATTATTAAAATTTTGCATATAGGTCATTTTAACATCCATATTCTCTAATAAACGAAATCCTAAGGGAGAAGACATTTCACCAAAACCATACTCCATATACATAAAAAACAGAGAATATAAAGGTGTGTTTACCTTTGTATTCTCTGTTTCTTCTTGAGCATAAGTATTATTAACTACTATAAGTATAAGAACATACAATAATATATTTTTCATATGATACTCCACTATTTTAATATCTATAACTAAATAGCACAATTCGTATACCACGATCCAAATATATTAATTTTTATTTTATGTTCATTATATTTTTATTATAAAGTATATATTTCTTTTAGCAATAGTTTTTTACTAAAAAAGGTAACAGTATTTAAATCGTTAATCAAAAAGGAATTCCCTACAATCAATATACATAAGTACTGAATAATAAAAAATTTTTCTAACTCAAGATTGGTGATTAGATATCTCGTACCAAATAAGATACCTTTTTTACCTATATTTATCAAAGAATCCAAATATCAGTAAAAAAGTAAAATACCATCTCTAAAAATAAAACAGACACTATTAAGGTGTCTGTTTTATTGATTTTTTGATAAATAAAATACTTTATTTTAGAAAAATAGTAGAAAATATTATTTTGTCTCTTCGTAATCTACTTGGATAATACGGTTATCAATTCCGTGAGCTTCCTTAAGTCTGATAGAAGTTTGTATAGCGTCATCTACTGTCCGAAAATACCCAACACGAACGCGCATGAGATTCTGTCCTTTAACTTTTACATCGGTAATATAAGCATTAAAACCAGAAGAGCGTAATTGTTCATATAATGTTAGAGCATTTTTTTGCTTACTAAATGCCCCCAACTGAATAACATAGTGATTTCCTAATTTCTGAGGTGTAAACCCTTGTGATACTTGAGGAGTTACCTGCCCGTTTGTTGTAGGATTTGGTGGGTAATAGGTATTATTTGTCATATTCTCTTGAGTTACGGGAGGGTTTGGCGGATAATTTGTTACTCTCTCTTGAACTACAGGAGGATTTGGTGGGTAGTAGTTATTATTTGTTATACTTTCTTGAACTACAGGAGGAGTAGCATCTTCTGGATAATAGTAAAAATCATTATAAAACTCATTCATATCCTCTTCTGGAATAGAGGGAGTATTAGTAACAATATTGGTTACCGGTCTCGTATTAGTATTAATAATCACTGGTAGGTTGTCATCTCCGCTAACATTATTAGCGCTAGGGGATCTTGGTATCGTTGGTGTAACAAGACTTGAACCTACCTCTTCTTGAAAACTATAGGGTTCTGAGGTGTCATTAAAGAGATCAGAAAAAGGATCATCATAGGTATTATTATTCAGTAAGCCTTGCTCTTCTGGGGTAATATGAGAAGGTGCTGTTTTTAAGATTTCTCTAGGAGGGTTCGGAGATGCTACAAATTCATCTTCTACCCCAATGGTAATATTGGATAAAGGATCATCAATCAAAATATCTTGAATATTTCTGTCAAACCCTATAGGATCAACTCCAGGATTATTATCTGCAAAATTTGTAGTAAGTCCTTGGGCTTTTAGTTGAGAATCTTTATTAACAAACTCTGAATCCAAAGAATCGTCCATAAAATCAAATTCATTATCTAAGTCAGCAAATAAATCACTGTCATTCAAGAAAGAATAGTCATCCTGAGATGTTTTTTTAGTAAGAGCTGGAGCATTATTTGAAGGTTCTTCGGGAGTATTTATTTGATAGTTTTGCGGAATCTCCTTACCAATAGGAGGCTCAGGAAGACCTAAAGGGCTAGTCAAGGATGTCCCCAATTCTAAAATAGTAATTTTCACGAAAGTTGTACCTTCTGAAGTAAATTCTAAAATTTCAGCAGCTTGTTTGGAAACATTGACGATACGGTTTTTCTCAAAAGGTCCTCGATCGTTGATAAGAACTTGAACTTTTTTCCCATTACTAAGATTTTCTATTTCTACTCTTGTTCCAAATGGAAGAGAGCGATGCCCTGCAGTTAGTGATTGCGGTGAATATTTTGCGCCACTTGCTGTTGTTTGACCATCGAACTGATCTCCATACCAAGCGGCAATACCATAAAGATATTTGGATGCATTTTCTTTAGTTTCCTGAGCAGATATAGGGGTAAGAAATATGGCAACAAGCATTGTTATTTTTAATATGGATCGTACAACATTGTGCATGAAATCCTCCATTACAGATAAACATTCTTACAATAAAATTAATTATTAATAACGATATTTAGAAATTCGGAACTTAGTAGAAAAGCTTTAGAAATAATTTCATAAAATTATTATTAATATTTATTTTATCATAATTAGAGGAGAAGTATTGACAAAATGATTGTTTTTTAGAAAAATTACTATCTCATATCAAGAACATCAAATACTAAAATGGGGTTTAGCTATTGATATACAATCTTATTTGATCATTAAGTGAGGTGTTATTTAATTAATAAAATATTTTATAGGGGGGTTTACTAATGAAGGAAACGGTATAAAAATACCGTTTCCTTTTATTTTTTTTAGATATAATGTAAAAGTTAAGCTCTTAAAAAAAGTGTTAATGATTCTTTTAATGACCGAACAGCAATATCTAAGTCATCGTTTTTTAAGACTAAATCATAGTTAATACTTTGCTGGATTTCTTTTTTTGCATTAGAAAGCCGCCGTTGTAGAGAGCTTTCATCGTTCATTCCCCGACTACGTAATCGACTCTCTAAGCATTCCAGAGAAGGAGGAAGAATAAAAATTAAATAAGAGTGTTTCCCAAATAACTTTTGGATATTAAGACCACCTTGAATATCAAGATCTAGTAAACAATGCTTATTTTGATCCCAAATCCGATGGACTTCCGATTTGAGAGTCCCATAATAATTGTTATGTACTTCTGCCCATTCTATAAATCGATCTTCGCTAACAAAACGTTGAAACTCTTGCACAGAAAAAAAATAGTAGTCTTTACCCTCTGATTCGTTAGCCCGCATTGTCCTTGTCGTTGCCGATATAGAAAATGAAATAGTATCACCGTATTCTTGGAGTATTTTTTTGTACATTGTTGTCTTACCAACACCACTAGGCCCAGAGATAACAATGACTTTTTTATGATCCATTTTTTATTCCTCTAAACAATATTCCTAAACTGCTCTCTCATATTCTCGATTTCTCTTTTTAATACAATCGTCTGCTCCGTGATTTCAAAATCTGAAGATTTAGAAGCAATCGTGTTGACTTCACGATTCATTTCTTGAGCAATAAAATCTAATTCCTTAGAAGAAACATGATTACGAATACCAGCCACACTCTCCTGCATCATACAGATATGAGCCCCCAAACGGACAATCTCTTCGTTAATCGCCGTCCGAGAGGCAAAGAGTTCTATTTCGATACTCAAACGCTCATCACTAGCTTTAACCGTACTAATTTCTAATACTCTTTCTTTGAGTGTATTTTTATATTTTTCTAAAACCTTAGGATAACGTTGTTTGATAAAGTCTAAGGATTGAGACATCACCGATAAAGAGCGATTAATATCCTCTGCGGTCATTTGTCCCTCAGCCAGCATCATTGGAATCATTTGGTCAATCAGCTCTTCAATTTTAATTGTAAAAATTTTAACAGTTTCTTCGTCTATCTCTCCAATATCAATATTTAGGACTTGTGGTAGGCTAAGAATTTCTTTAAGGGTGATTTCTTTAGAGAGATTCAATTCTTCAGCAAGTAGTTGGCTCTCTAATAAATAAGCTTTTGCTAAAGGAATATTGATCAATGCTCCTACTGGGGTCATATTTTTTTCGTTAATACGGATATTCAAATCAATCTTCCCACGTTCTAGTTTTTTTGAAATTAATTTTCGAGCTTCCATTTCTAAACAACTATAACGATTGGGGTTTTTAATACGAAATTCAAAATAACGGGAATTCACGCTCCTTATTTCCATTTCAACATCTAAGCTATTGGTAGAAAAACGTAACGACGCCTTCCCTGTCATTCCTCGCATCATCCATTATTCCTTAACTTTTTATTTAGTTATTTTGAGCCAATTCTTTTGCTAGTGAATCATCTTTATGAAGAGTACTATATTCTACCATCTGTTGTAGGATCATATACGCAACATTCTGTTCCGCTTCTTTTTTGGAACGCCCTTTTGCTAAGGCCTCAAAAGAAGAAACCTGCCCTTTTACAACAAAAATCTTCCCATGATCAGGGCCTTCGGTATCTACAATTGTATAAATAGGATATTCTTTATAGAATTTTATCGATATTTTTTGTAACTTGGTCTTAGAATCATCAACACCCTCTGTAATTGCAGAGACAATTTTAGACCCCATCATGGTATTAACAAATTCTCGACTTTTCTTAAAACCATGCTGTAAAAAAATCACCGCCAATGTCGATTCAAAAATATCACATAGCACTTTTTCTTGAGCTCTTTTATCTTTTAGGCGTTCTCCTTTTCCCAGTTGAACTACTTTTAAAAGATCAAGTTGGTCCGCTAACTCAGAAAGTGTTTTTTCATTGACAAGACCAGATTTTAGCTGAGACATTTTACCTTCTGATAGTTCTGGGAAATCGTTAAATAAAATATCTGCCAAACATAGCCCTAAAACCGAATCTCCGAGAAACTCTAACCGTTCATAGGAAAAAGAATTCTTATTATTAATACAAGAAATATGCATTAATGCCAATTCCCATAATGAATAATCAGTAATAGGGATATGATACTGTTGACTATGTTGTTTTAGTGTTTGTTTTCTCTGTTCAGAAATCTCTGGAGTATTATATTTTTTTAAATGCCAAGGAAACATTATGTCCACCAAATCCAAAAGAATTACTTAACGCAATAGATATATTTTTAGTAACTGCTTGATTTGCTGTATAATTCAAATCGCATTCTGGATCTTGATGATCAATATTAATCGTAGGATGAATAATACTATCCTCCATCATTTTGAAAATAGCAATAGCTTCTAAAGCTCCCGCCGCACCCAAAGGGTGTCCTAACATTGATTTTGTAGAATTACAATGCACCTTGTAAGCTTGATCACCTAAAGCAAATTTGATTGCTTTGGTTTCGGCAATATCTCCTAAAGGGGTAGATGTCCCATGCATATTAATCAAATCAATATCTTCTGGCACTAAACCTGCGTTCTTCATCGCAATTTTCATTGCCATACCAGCTCCCTCTCCTTCAGGATGAGGAGCAGTAATATGATAGGCATCTGCCGTTGCACCATAAGAGAGAAATTCTCCATAAATCTTGGCTCCGCGTTTTTTTGCATGCTCATATTCTTCTAAAACTAAAATACCAGCTCCTTCACTCATCACAAATCCATCACGATCTCTATCAAAAGGGCGAGAAGCTTTTGTTGGCTGATCATTAAAATGTGTTGATAAAGCCCTTGCTTGAATAAATCCAGCCATTCCAAGCGTTGTCAAAGTACATTCTGCACCACCTGCTACCATAATATCTGCTTCATTAAGACGAATATGATTAAAAGCCGATACCATAGAATGAGGACCTGTAGCACAAGCAGAGGTTACCGCATAATTGGGTCCTTTAAAATTATAAATAATTGATGCATAACCAGCAACAATATCTAAAATCGAAGAAGGAACGAACATCGGTGAAACCCTTTTTGCACCTTTCTCTATGATAGTACAAGCATTATCTTGTAATGTCTGTAGCCCACCGATACCAGAGCCTATAGTAACACCAACACGATAAGGATCAGCAATTTTAAAAGTATCTAAACCAGAATCCGATACTGCCTGCTTCAATGCAGCGATCCCATACTGTGCATAACGATCCATTCGTAATGCCTGTTTTTTATCGATGTAATCTTCTGGATTAAATGATTTAATCTCTCCAGCAATTTTTACGGCTAAATCAGCAGTGTCTAAACGTTCAATCTGTGAAATCCCGCTTTTTCCTGATTTAAGATTATCCCAAAATAAATCCACGTGATTTCCTAGAGGAGAAATAACACCTACTCCTGTTACTACAACTCTTCGATTCACATAATCCTCCACGATTATATTTTTATGTATTTGATTTTATTACATTACCATTCCACCGTCAACGGTAATTGTCTGACCAGTAATATAAGAAGATTCCTCTGATGCCAAAAATGTAATTACCGATGCCACTTCATGAGAATGAGCCATTCTTTTCATAGGAATTACAGACAAAATTTTTTCTTTTTCGTTCTCTGGGAGAATTTTTGTCATATCTGTCTCAATAAAACCAGGAGCAACAGCGTTAACATTCACACCACGTCCAGCCAGCTCTTTAGCGGTTGATTTAGTTAAGGCAATAATACCAGCTTTAGCAGCCGCATAGTTTGCTTGTCCAACATTACCAATAAGTCCAATAACAGAAGATACATTAATAATCTTTCCAGAACGTTGTTTCATCATAATAGGATACACTGCTTTAATTCCATTAAAAACTCCTTTAAGATGAACATCAATAATCATATCAAAATCTTCTGGAGACATCCGTAGAATTAAATTATCACGCGTAATCCCAGCATTATTTACTAAAATATCGACAGATCCCCACTCTTCTTTAGTGCGTAGGATCATTTGTTCGACTTCTTGGTAAGAAGTTACATCTGCATTTATTGCCATAACTTTAACGTTATACCTACTAGTAAAGTAAGCAATTGATTCTTGTTCGTTATCAAAATGACGAGAGTTTAGAACGATATTCACTCCTTCCGAAGCAAGACGTTCAGCGACCGCCAATCCTATCCCTCGGGATGATCCAGTAATAATAGCATTTTTGCCAGAAATTCCTTTCATGGCATACCTCCTACTCTTGATAAATTTCTTTTTTATAATTAAAAAATTCCCTATAGAATACTACAATTTCTCGAGGAAATTGAAATTCAAATCTCCCTTGAAAGCCTTTGAAAAAAAATAGGAGAGAATCCGCACTTACAAATAGATCGTTTAGTGTTTGAAAATCATTATTAGAAATTGTTTTTCTCAATTCCAATTGCATATAGGCTTTTTTATCCATTGTTAGTGTTGCTTCTCGTAAATTAAATTGAAAATCCTTCTGCCATAGATAAGTATAATATTGATCTGTAACCAACATATCTATTCTCTGATCAAATCCATCATAAGGGGTAATAAGATTAGAAGAATAAATCTTTATCATAATATCAATTTTTTGTTCAAAAGTTACTCGATCTCGAGAGAAAACAAAATTTAAATGAAACTCCCCTTGATCGTTGGAAAAATTCATAATATTTTTTTTTAAAGTAATGGATTCTTTTTTATCAATAAGATCTTTTTTATGTACAAATGCCAATAAAGAATTAGTCATATAGACTATATTGTTTGAATATTTAATCAGTTCTGGATTATTTAACGGTTCTTGGCTAAAAATTAATATCGGAAACAATAGAAAAATGCTAAAAAGGCTCATTTTCGTTATTTCTCAGAATAGGAAAAACAGTTTCTTGATCTCTTTTTAATTTACCTCTTGCATAAAGTGTTACTAATTCATGAACGGCTTGAATAAAATGTGAGGAAAGATTAAAAGAAGCAGTTCCCCCACTTCCTTTTACAATATATTGAATCTTCTCATTTTTTGTAAAAATATTGTACAATAAACGAATATCTTTTTTTGTAATAGGAATACGATAACCCAAGTACCAAACCCTGTCATTATAAGATTGATAATTACTTACTCCATCTAACCCAAATTCTTTCGTCCACAAAGAAGTAAGGTCTTCCCCTAAAATAACGATCGTAAAGCTTTCTGCTGGATCTCCTGGATCAAACTCATCATTATAATTTGTATTAGAAATCATTTCATTATATTGTTTGACCACTTGATCGTATTGTTTTTTTAATATTTCTAAACGAATGAGGTATTCTAATTCTTTATCAGAAATAGTTTCAGAAACACTATCTAATGATCTATTAGAAAGGATATTTTCTGCTTTTAGATTAAGATGTTTTTGTGAGAGACCCCCCAACAAATTATCAACATCTGGTATCTCATTGTTTTCTAACTCTTCGGGGGTTTCTTCCTCATCATAATAATAGTAATATTCTTCGCTATTATTTTGCTCTTGGAATGTTTGAAAATTACTAAGAGCTTCTTGGTAGATACGATTCTGTTCCGCATAATTTGAAATCACTAGAGAATTATCTTCTCTAATTTTCTTTAAAAAATCAAAAGAAGACAAGGGTATCTCAGAAATTAAACGACCTTCTATCACTCCTAAGGTTTCATTTTCTCTCAAGTCGTAGTTATCGTGGTAAAAAAAAGTAATATTTAATTCTGTTTCTTGATTAGATACAGAAGAACGTACTCCTGTAATCATAGGATTGATTTGTAATCCCACATCTTTTCCTTGAATATAAGGAGTAATATTGGCTGATTGAGCATGAGTATAGCTTGTCAACACGAAGAAAAAAAGAATAATTCGGATCATTAGTAATATCCTTAACTATATAGTATAGTATCTAAAACTGTAACAAAGAAGCACCCCACGTGAAGCCTCCACCCAAGGCTGGGCAAGCAACTAGTGAACCTTTTTTTATAGCACCATCATTCATTGCATCAACAAGGGCAAGAGGAATTGTTGCACTACTAGTATTACCAAATTTATGAACATTCATATAAGCTTTTTCTACAGGAATCTGTAAACGTTCTGCCACTGCAGTCATAATACGGGCATTCGCCTGATGGGGAACCAACAAATCAATCTCTTTAATAGATTTTCCAGTTTTTTCACAGACCATCTGCACTTGCTCTCCCATAATACGAACAGCTTGTCTGAAAACTCCTAATCCATCCATCATAAGAAATTTTTCACCGTTTTCTTGCTCTTCCATATACAATAATTCTCCAAATACCCCATCACCCCCAATAATAGTATGAATGATTTCACAGGTTTCTGGATTCTCTTCAACGATAAAAGCGGTTGCCGCATCTCCAAATAAGACGCAGGTGTTTCGATCTTTCCAATTAACAATATCACTAAGTTTTTCGGAACAAATACATAAAACCTTTTTGGCTAACCCCGATTTAATATAAGATTCTGCCGTTGCTAATAAATAAAGAAAGCCCCCACATGCTGGTCCCATATCAAAAGCAGGAATATTTGGGATTTTTAATTCTTTTTGAACCAAGGCAGCTACAGAAGGAAAACTAATTCTATGTGTCACGGTAGAACAGATAATAAAATCAATATCCTGAGGATTATGAGAAGATTTTTGTAGTAGATCATGGACAGCACTCATCGCCATATCATAGGTAGTTTCTGTTTTTTCTGCAATATACCGTTCTTTAATACCTGTTCTTGTAGTGATCCATTCATCATTGGTGTCGACAATTTTTGATAAATCATCATTTGTAAGAACTTTTTTGGGGACATATGTCCCGATATGAGAAATACCTATAGCCAAAATAAACTCCTTCAACCAAAATTTTAAGAATATAAGATTATATTCTTATCTTGGATGCTCTAAATCAATCTTGTGATTTTCTTCCATTTTTTGATAAATTTCTGCTAAAATATTATTTTCTATGGTTCGGACACAAGCATCAATTGCATTTTTAAAAGCAAGTTCTCCCGAAGAACCATGCCCAATTAATACTACTCCCTTAACTCCCAGTAGAGGTGCTCCTCCAAAATATTCTGGGTCAAGGGCATCTTTGACTTGTTGAAAAGCAGGTTTAGCAAGTAAAGCTCCAAAAAGACTAAAAATACTTTTTTTGAATGCCAATTTTAACATTTGGGAGAATCCAGAAGCTGTTCCTTCCATAGTTTTGAGTACGATATTGCCTAAAAAACCATCGCATACAATAACATGAGCCTTATGTTTAAAAATTTCTTTCCCTTCAATATTACCAATAAAATTTAGGTGTTTACTTTGTTTCATTGTTTGATAAGCAGCTCGAGCAAGCTTAGATCCTTTAAACTCTTCTTCGCCAACATTAAGTAAAGCAACTTTAGGAGCAGGAACATTAACCATTCTTTCGTAATAAATCTGACCCATAATACCAAATTTGACTAAATCTTCTACTGTTGTTTCTGAACTGGCTCCAACATCTAATAACATTGAAGGAGTACCAGATATTCCTTTAGAAACAAAAGTCGCTAAGGCTGGTTTTTTAACCCCATCAACCCTACGAAGAATTAAGGAAGAACCAACCACTATTGCCCCAGTATTCCCAGGAGAAAAAAAGGCATCCAGCTCTCCTCTTTTGTGAGCTTCTAAACCAATAACAATACTAGAATTTGGTTTCATTTTGATTGCGGAAAGAGGTTCATCTGTCATTGTAATAATATTGTCTGCATGCATAATTGATATATTATCTGGTACTAAAATTTTCATCTGCTCACAAACTTCATCAAGAAGACGTTGTAATTGTTGTTGATCTCCTATCATGACGATCTCAGCTTGAGGATGAAGGATCGCCCCTGTAAGACTCCCTTTAACTAGGAATCTAGGTTTTTTTTCTCCACTAGCAATATCAACACCGATTCTCATAGGCTCTCCATAATTTTAATAATAAAAAACGGAGAGTCTTAGTAAAACTCTCCGCTCAGTACAATTTTTTTATAAAATCAGTCATCCAAGTAATACAATCTAAGCTTCCATTATTCCAGCAAAAACCTTTCTCCCTTTATATGTCCCACAAGAAGAACAAACTCGATGAGGTAGTTTTTGAGCACCGCAAGATTCACAGGTTGATAGGTTTACGGCATCCATTTTATAATAACTGTTGGCACGGCGGATACGTGAATGACATTTTGATGTTTTCTTTTTAGGTACACCCATGGTAAAATCTCCTTAATAATATATCCAATAATTCCATATATTATATACTAAAAATCATCATCCTGTCAAGTTATCATAAATTTATTTTTATATTGTATAATATATTATACAATAATTTTATAGAGATATCAAATATTAAGCCATAAATTTTTATAATAATCAATAAATTAGACATTTTAATATTCTTTCATTATTTTAAATATAAATAATGAGGTCATGATGAAACAAAAAATATGCGTATTTATATTATTCGCTTTTAGTACTTGCTCTATAACAAGTGAAAAAACAACGCCAAACTCTTATTACCCCAGCTTCGTTCATCCAAATATTATTTTTACGCAGGCTCTCTTCAAAACAAACTTCTCGGGAGTATACACTGCCAAAAATAATGCCCTTATTGAAGTAGGGCAACATCTATTAAATTTTCAAGACGGGTATTCTATCGAAACATCTTTAATCAACCATGAAATGTTTGTTTTTAATATCATCTACACTAATCACACTCTAATAAAAGGAGTAAAAAAAATCATTTTCACCAATGGAGTATGGGATGGATACGCTAATTTTCACACTTTAGAAATTTCAAGCCCAAGCAAAGGATTTCTTAATAACCTTTTAGTCTACTACATTGAAGAACCTAGTAAAGCTTATCTTTGGAAAGCAAGTATTCAAATCCAAGATAGTAATCTCTTTTTTATGGGAACAAATATCGCCGTCAAAACCCAATAAAAATCGTTTGTATGATGCTCTATTTACTATATGATCTTTGAAAAGAGCACTTTAATTAGGTAATTAGGGTAGTCATTTTGCTGGGGTAAACTCTTCTCGAAACATGCCCATCAAGTGAATATCATGGTATTTTCCTTTTCGGAAAATTTCTTGTCTGAGGATTCCTTCTTCTTGGAATCCCATTTTTTGATAGAGTTTGGACGCTTTAGTATTAAAAGAAAAATAATTTAATTTTATTTTTCTAACGTTCATCTCTTCGAAAAGAAAGACACAGAAAGTGTTCAGTGCATCAGCTCCATAACCTTTATTTTGGTAAGGTTGACCGATCCAGATGCCGATTGTTGCGGTTTGGGTTCTGGTATCGTATGTATTAATACCGCACCCTCCGATATATTCACCTTTATACTTCACAATAGCAAAATGATAACAAGGTCTTGTAGTAGCATTTTTGATAAATTCTTTTTGTTCATCTAAGGAATAAGGAAGAATCGTATCGGCAATTAATAGAGATTTAATTTCAAAGTTTTCAATAAGATAATATGATGGTAGAATATCACTTTCTTGGTAGGCTCTAAGAAGGGTTTTTTTTCCATAATACATATGATTTCCCTCTTTTTTTATTTTTATTATAATATTTTTGTTCTTAAATAACAATTATTGACAATAAACAGGATATCATGCATAATGGTAGGATATTAACAAGAGGGAGAACATATTTTTGATGTCATACAAATCAAAACTGAGGAATTTCTGTATTATTGCTCATATTGATCATGGGAAATCAACACTAGCAGATCGTATTTTGGAGATTACAGGATTGATGGATCCTAGTAAATCAGGCTCTCAAGTCTTGGATTCCATGGAAGTCGAAAAAGAGCATGGGATTACGGTTAAAGCTCAAACAGTGTCAGCACCCTATAAAGCAAAAGATGGTCTCGAGTATCAGCTTAATCTTATTGATACGCCAGGGCATGTGGATTTTTCTTATGAAGTTTCTCGGAGTCTTGCAGCCTGTGAAGGAGCTTTACTCCTCGTTGATGCAACACAGGGTATCCAAGCACAAACCTTATCGACTTTTTACCAAGCAGTTGAACACAATTTAGAAATTATTCCTGTTCTCAACAAAATTGATCTCCCTAATGCCCGTGTAGAAGAAATTATGGAGCAGATAGAGCATGATTTGGGATTAGATCCTTTGGAGGCGATCCCTGTTTCTGCCAAGACAGGTGAAGGACTCACAGAGCTTTTTGAAGCAATTATTGCTCAGATTCCTCACCCTAAGGGAGATGCTTCCCATCAGCTTAAAGCTTTGGTGTATGATGCCTATTACGATATGTATCGTGGGGTAGTTGTCAAAGTCCGTGTTATGGAAGGGACACTTAAAAAAGGTCAGGAAATCCTTTTTATGAACAATCGATCCAAATATACCGCTGATGAAGTGGGTCTTATGCAGATTACCTTTAATGCTCAAAAAGAGTTAAAAGCTGGAGATGTAGGTTATATTTCTGCTCAGATTAAAAGTTTATCAGAGATTAAAATTGGTGATACGATTACTTTGGCAGATAATCCTTGTGCAGAAGCACTAGTAGGTTACAAAGAGCCTCAAGCCTTTGTGTTTGCTGGTTTATTTCCAGGAGATGGAGAAGATTTTGCTGACTTAGAACAAGCTCTTCAAAAGTTAAAACTAACAGATGCCTCTCTTCGTTTCGATAAATGGAACTCTGGGGCTTTGGGTATGGGATTTAAATGTGGTTTTTTAGGATTATTACACTTAGAAATTATTCGAGAAAGACTCGAAAAAGAGCACGATTTATATATTATTTCTACCGTACCTTCGGTAGAATATCGGATTACCCCTAACAAGGGAGAACCTTTCCTAATCGAAAATGCAACAGAATTTCTTGATCCTTCACAGATCCGTGTCGTCGAAGAACCTTTTGTAAAAGCTGTGATTATTACCCCAAATGAATATATGGGTACATTACTTAATCTTATCCAAGAGAGAAGAGGGATTCAAACGAATTTGGTTTACATTGATACAAAGAGGGTACAAATTGATTGTGAGCTTCCTTTAGCAGAAATTATCTACGATTTTTTTGACAAACTTAAAAGTTATTCTCGAGGCTATGCTTCTTTTGATTATGAGTTTTTAGAATTTCGGCAGAGTAAAGTAGTGAGGATGGATATTTTAGTAGGTGGTAATCCTGTCGATGCCTTGGCACAAATGGTTTTTGCCGACAATGTTCGTAAACGTGGCTTAGCTATTGTTAAAAAACTACGTGAATTAATCCCAAGACATATGTTCCAAATTGCCTTACAGGCGGCGATAGGATCAACGGTAGTCGCTCGAGAAACGATCTCAGCGATGCGTAAAGATGTTACCGCAAAATGTTATGGCGGTGATATTACCCGAAAGCGAAAACTTCTGGATAAACAAAAAGAAGGAAAAAAACGGATGAAGAGCATTGGAAGTGTGAGTATTCCTCAAGAAGCGTTTATTGAAGTATTAAAGCGAGACGAATAGATTTTTATTGAGAATAGAAGCCTATAACATAGCAATAGAGAGTATTAATGATTGAGAACAAAAAATAAAAATATAGGAAGAGCGAGTATGCAAAAACTATTATTACTTTTTAGTGTATTTTTCTTAGGCATAGGGCTTTATGCATCCCCTATGCAAAAAGCTAATAAGCAACTAGAAATCTTAGCACACAAATTTGAGAAATGGGATCAAATGACCAAAACAGTCCAATCCAATAAACAATCTCTTAGTGCCGAAGAAGTTGAGAATATTAGAGAAGATTTATCTGAAAATTTTGACTTACTTAGTAAATTAGAGCTTAACGAAAAAGAACAAGAGCAAGTTAATCTGTTGAGTGGGCTTCTGCTATTCAAATATGCTTCTTTATTTATGTATTTAGAAGAATATTTTGCTGCACCTAAGTAGTATTTGATTACAACAAAATTTTATAATAATTTTAATAAAAATACTACAATAGAGATTCTTGATGATAAAACCCCTTGAATACTTAGGATTAATTACAAAAATAACAAAGTATGAAACACACTGGTAGAGAATTTTATAAAAATTCAAAAAAGGACAAACACATGCAAGAGTGGTTTAGTCGTAAGGAAATTATCACCGTTGTTCTTTCGATAGGGGTAGGAATTATTATCCGAGTAATTTATGATTTTGTTGTTAAACCTATCTTGAAAAAAAAAGCACAGGTAGTATCCGAAAAGCAACTAAAACACCTCATTAAAAATGCAAGTGATTCCCCAGCAGATTTTACTCTTTTGTTAAAGATTATTTCTCACACAGAGAATGATCTTTTTACGATTTACCATTCTAAACTGAAGAGATTTGAGAAGAGTAATTTATCACAACAGGAAGAAAGTGATTTTAAAGATCTTCTAAAAGAATTAAAAAAATTAACTAAGTAGAACCTAAAGAATCAAATACGCTAAAGAGTAGAAAGATGCAAACTCAAAATACCATAAAAAACCGAAGCATTTTTTGCGGAGATTGTTTGGATATTCTAAGAGGATTCAACGATAATTCCATTGACCTAATTTATCTGGATCCTCCCTTCAACAAAAAAAAGCAGTTTATCGCTCCGATCGGTA
>JBOFHK010000003.1:0-1816 GCA_051649605.1 Brevinema sp.
ATTTCGATACGCATACAAAAAACTCAATAATAATATCTATTTTGACTCGAAGTAGATATCGTTTAAAAATATAGGAGGATTTCATATGAAGAAATCACTATTAGTACTAAGCGTACTATTCATTTTCGGTGCTTGTTCCACTGCTGTTGACCTACCAAATGGGGTCAAAGGGACAGGCGATTCAGTTTTAGATACAGGTATCAAAGACTCTCTCAATCAAATTGGTTCGACTCAAGGACTCAGCCAATGGACAACAATTAACACTCAAAGAATCGAAGGTGCCACCGTGAAATCGGCTCATAATTACTTCCTAGGCACAGATACTTTTAAAGAAATTTTGGTCACATCCCAAGATGGCACATTAGAAGGCGAAACATTTAATAATAAAGTTCTTAGTCAAATTGCTGCAGAGGGTACATTCTCCTCATTAGCAAATTTTAAAATATTTCGAGTAGATTCTTCTACTACCAACGATATTACTAAAGAATTTACTGCCAAAGGTTTTACACGTATTTTCACTGTTGCAGACACCAAACGTAGCGTTTGGTTTTCTCGAAAAGGTGCTTGGGAATCTAAAGATAATGAAACCCATATCTATATTGCTAAAGAAGATGATAACGAACTTACTCTTATTTTTATATCCCATCTAGTAGACGATCAATATGCAACTATCAATACTGTAGATGAAGCAATCACAAAAGCTCTCGTTTACAAAAAACAATAATTATATTTTATATTATAGGACAAATAAAACTTGTCCTATAATTTTATATTTATATCAAAAAAAAAATAAAGTAACTAACTTTTTAAATAATCTTGACAAATATCCATTTATATCTTATTATATACATAAGATTACATATAATTCAATTGTAAGTAATTGATTAGATGGTTGATTTGGATTTTAAAATATTGACAAATTAACCTATATAGTATATAATTTTGTTGCTTACCCCCTTGATGATTGATCTATTTATTTTTCTTTCATATCTTCATATTGAGAAGAGTACAATTCGCTCATAGTGGTTTTGTGCGTCCATATGAAGATATGATTAATCATAGCTCAGAGGGTAAGCAACGTACACCCTATGAGCTTTTTTTGTGCCTATTTTATCATACAATAAAAAACTCATAAGCAATCCTTATGGGTTTTTTTATTAAGCAGAGCAGGATTAGAAAAATGAACTTTAATACGCTTTCTAATGCGGGTACTAGGAAATACAAATATAAAAAGAAATAAAAATAAATCAACAACAATATCTATAATATCTATTTTGATTTAAAAATGGATATTATTTAAAAATATAGGAGGATTTCATATGAAGAAATCACTATTGGTACTAAGCGTACTATTACTTTTTGGAGCATGCTCCACTGCTGTTGACCTACCTAATGGGGTCAAAGGGACAGGCGACGCAGTCTTAGATGCAGGTCTCAAAGACGCCCTTGCTCAAATCGGATCCACCCGAGGACTCACCCAATGGATACATGAAGGGAGTGATGCGGGTTCTACAGAAGTGCCACTAAAAACGAAATGGGCTACCTCTCTCTTTCTGGGGAAAGATAACTATAAAGATATCTCTGCAACACTCTCCGATGGAAAGATTGAGAACGTCGTATTTAATAATGAAATCATTAGTCTAGAAGCTCGGGAAGGTACACTCTCCACAACAGGCGACTTCAAAGTATTTCAGATAGATTCTTCCATTACCAACGATGTCACGAAAGAATTTAGCGACAAAGGTTACACTCGTATTTATACAATGACTCCCAAAAGACAAAGACAGTGGTTGTCTAAAAAAAGTGGAGGGGCTGA
>JBOFHK010000004.1:0-26179 GCA_051649605.1 Brevinema sp.
ACCTTGGAATTTATCCGCTAATCCGCTTAGGGTATCTCCTCTCTTGATCTGGTATTTCTTACTCAAGGTCATCGAACTAATCTCCGTACTACTAAAACTGGACATTTTTACCACCGTAATTTATTATTAACGATAATAACAATAAGATATTCTTATATGATCCTGTTTTACACTCTATGCCAGCGATTAAATAGATATATGTTATAATAATTATCTATAATGGATAATATTATAACATATATTTATTGTTAAGTGTTAGTGATTTGTGAAGTTTTTTTATAATATCTATGGGAAAATAGCTATTTGAGGTACTGCTCTATATTCCAAAAATAGTGTATGCTTTGTGAAGGACATCATCAACCGAATTGGAAATATCGTTGTAGACTTCGTTAATAATACGCTGGTATAATTGATGGTTTTCATCTATGGGATGGAAAACATCTTTTATTTTTACCATATGGTTAACTGCTGTCGGAAAATCGTCATATATACCCGTAGCGATAGCCACACAAATTGCAGCTCCTAATCCAGCAGCATTATTATTAACATTACGGTATACAGGACAACCAAAGACATCGGAAATAATCTGCATAAATACATCGCTATTTGCTCCACCACCTGACACAAGAATTTTTCTATTAGTAATATTTAACTCTTCGTACATAGGATTCATATTATTATACATGGTGTAAGTGATTGCTTCCAATAAGGCTCTATATAGATGAGCTCTAGTATGACGAATATCAAAGCCAATGATTGTTCCACGTTTATGCAGTTCAGAAGGTTTGGGTAACCACTCCAATACCATCATTAGCCCATCGCTTCCTGCTGGTACATTTTGTGCCTCAAGTCCTAAATACTCTTCAGCAGAGATATTTTTTTGTTCTGATTTTGTTACCAAATCAATATTGAGTAGATCTTTTAACCAAGTAACCATCCACATTCCTCTTCGTATTCCTGTTAAACTTTCATACATGTAGAGTTTTGGCACGGATGATGTTGTTGTCCAAAAATTTTTAGCATAGGGAATATAATCATAACCGACTGCTAAAGCAGAGATATAAGTTCCTAAAGATAGAACCATTGTTCCTTCTGTTGTTTGAGCTGATCCTAATGTACCACTTTGTTCTTTTTTGGAGGGTGATATAGGTAAAATCCCAGTCCCAAGAGTTTCTGTTCCCTTATCATTCGCTGTAGCTACGACAGGGATACCAACTGGGATTCCTGTGATTTGTGCTGCTTCTTGGGTAATATATCCTAAGATTTCTCCTGGTTGTTTTAGCTCCGGAAGCATATTTAAAGGGATATTATATTGTTTGATTACTTTAGGGTCGTTACTCCACTGCCAGGTTTGGAAATCAAAAGGCCAACTAACCTCATAATTTGCAGAAGTATCTTTAAATTCTCCTGTTAAGCGATGGGTAATATAAGCAGAAGTTTGGCAAACAAAAGCTGTTTCAGGATTATTCTGTTGGTAAGGATTGGCTAAACGAAGATCCATCCAGTTGATTACGTTTTCTACTAATGTGTAATTTTTTTTTAGTAAAACTCGGCAACAGCGGATTTCACAAATTCCTACCCCGATGATATCTTTGAGATCTCCAGTAAATTTTTGTAGAGCTTCTTGAGTGGCATGTTGGAGGGCGACCCATAGATCATCATCAGGATGCTCTGCGATACCAGGTTTTGGACAATATAGAGCTTGAAGATTCTTTTTTCCCTCACAGATGATATTACCATCAGTATCAAATATACTAACTTTGGTGCTTTGTGTGCCACCGTCTATTCCTATGATATATTTCATACGAACCTCTTTAGAATTATTAATCGTGAGAATACTGCTAGTCAACGTACGCGATACCCCCCATCGACATCGAGAACTGTTCCATTGATATAATCTGAAGCCTTACTAGCGAGAAAAATCGTTGCTCCCATAAGATCGGATGTTAATCCCCAGCGATTTGCTGCAATATGGCTTAATACCCGTTGATTAGTCTCAGGATTACTCCGTGTTTTGGTAGTTAATTCGGTGGCATAGTACCCAGGGGCAATGCCATTAACGTTGATATTAAATTGTGCTAGTTCATCACAGTAAGCTTTTGTTAATCCTACAATACCATGTTTTGAAGAAGCATAAGCTGGACTCCATTGCCCTCCTAAATAGGAGAACATAGAACAGATATTAATAATTTTTCCACTTTGCTGTGGAATCATAAATTTGGCACTTTCATGGCTCATTTCGAAGGCAGCAGTTAGATTAACGGCAATCATAGGATCCCATTTGGAACGATCAAATTTTAATACATCAGGCTCATTAATACATATACCAGCACAGTTTACAAGAATGTCTATTGCACCATACTTTTGTACACAAGATTTGACTACTTCCTGACAAACTCCATTTTTGGTTATATTAGCCTTCATTGACGAATATTTCACCCCTGTTTTTTCGATTTCGTTTTTAAATTCTCCATTATCATCCATGATCGTAGTAATAAAAACGTTTGCTCCCGCTTTGGCTAAAGCCATCGAAAATGCTTGACCTAGACCAGTATTTCCTCCTGTAATAAGAGCGTTTTTACCCTTTAGAGAAAAAAAATCCATAGAAAACTCTGTAATTTTTTGCTCATCTTTAAACATAAGATTTCTCCTTTAATTAAAAATAAATTATTTTTCAATTATATTGTATTATTATTAGTAAAAATGTCAATAGTAAAATGGAATTAATTAATTTTGCATGATAAATAATGTTTTTACCAACAAATAAGGTTCTTGATAAGAAAAATTGATCTCTTGGTCATTTTATTCTATAATATATTATATATGAAAAAAATTGCCGATAAAAAAAAAATCTTAAGATTTATTTATCAACGTGTCGAACTTTCTATTCATGACATACTGGGGCATTTCCGGCTTAGTATGTCTACTGCATATCGTATTCTTAAGCAACTAGAATGTGAAAATTGGATTGTTCTTGATTTAAATTCTATTTATTATAAACCATCGACTTTATTTTCTTATGATCAAATCGACACTGCTAGACTGACAAATGCATTAGCTTGGGAATCAGCAAAAATTATCCAAGAAAATGATGTTATTTGTTTATCGGGTGGTTCTACGACGGTTGCTTTGATTCTTCCTTTTGTCATACTTAATAAAAAAAACATTACTATTATCTCCAATTCGTCTTTGGTATTCCAGTATTATTTATTATTCTATGATCAAGCCCTTCAACACCGAATTAATTTGATTACGATAGGGGGGCAACTTCGTCATTATTCTTATTCTTTTGGAGGGGAATATGCAGATCAAATTATCGAACATTTTAATATTTCAAAAACGTTCTTAGGCTCGGAGAGTGCCCATGAGAAACAAGGACTTTTTACTAATACCTTAGCCGAATCCTTTATTGAAACAGCATTTATGAAAGTTTCAGAGCAAACATACTCAGTGGTATCAGCACAAAAATTTCATAACAAATCCAAATACCTATGGGCAGAGTGGACTCAATTTGATGGTATCATTAGTGATTATGACTTATCAAATTTTCGTGAGAGAAAAAATTTTCGATGTTATCAACTCCAAAAAAATAGCTGGTTTTCCTAATCAGCTGTTTTTCGTTATCATAACAATAATATATTTCTATATATACTGATTCTAAAATATTATTTTGTAGTTATTTAGATGATATATTAATATTAATACATTTTCATATTGACATTTTTTTCAAAAATAATATAATATTATTGAATAATTATTTAATAATATTATATTAAGGAGTTTATTATGGCTATGAATCGTGATGACATCGTAAAAAATTTAAAATCTCTTATTGGAGATCATAAAATTTATACTGATTTACCAACCCTGCAAGAGAATAGTAGAGATAGATTTTTAAAATACCCAGCAGTATTTGGAATTTATCCCGCACCTCTCGCATCTACTCTTGTAAAAGTAGAAACTGTTGAGGATATTGTTAAAATATTAGAATTTGCCAATAAACACAATATTAATGTAGTTCCTCGATCAGGCGGTACAGGTACAGAAGGTGGTTTGGAATGTGGGGTAGTGGACTCTATTGTTTTAGATTGTTCCGAGATGAATCAAATTATTAAAATTGATCCCTATAATATGCAAGCAACAGTACAAACAGGTGTTATTTTAGAAACCTTAGAACAAGAAGTTAGAAAATTAGGTCTTACTACTGGGCATTCTCCTCAATCCAAACCTCAAGCTCAGTTGGGTGGCTTAGTAGCGACAAGAAGTATTGGTCAATTGTCCACCCTATATGGTGGGATTGAAGATATGATCGTTGGTTTAGAGGCTATATTTCCTGATGGGCGTGTTGCTCGTATTAAAAATGTTCCTCGTCGTGCTGCGGGTCCCGATATTAGGCATATTATAGTAGGAAGTGAAGGGACTTTATGTGTTATTAGCGAAGTTACTGTAAAAATATTTAAATATATGCCTGAAAATAATAAATATTACGGTTATCTTGTGGATGATTTTGCGATAGGAATTAAAATTCTTCGTGAAGTGATTGTTAGTGGATACCGCCCTTCTGTGAGTCGTGTTTATTCCGAAGAAGATGCACACCAACATTTTGATCATTTTCATAAAGGAAAACCTGTATTACTTTTTATGGCAGAGGGTACTGCTGAGATTACAGAAGTTATGGGTAAAGCGATCGAAAAAATCGTTGCAAAGTATCAAGGGATCGAACAAGTTGATTCAAAATTTATCGAAAAATGGTTCTTAGATTTGTGTTGGGGTGAAGACAAAATAGAAAAAGAAAAACAAGATATGCGTAGTACAAAAATTTGTGGATTTACTGTTGAAGTTTCTGCTGACTGGGGTACTATTCCTCAATTATACGATAATGTGATCAATCGTATTAAAAAAGATTTTCCAAAAGCATCTGATCTTACGATGCTTGGAGCTCACTCTTCCCATAGCTATCAGAATGGAACGAATCTTTATTTTGTATTTGATTATAAGGTAAATTGTGAACCGCAAGATGAAAAGTCTCTTTACCACTATCCAATACATGGAATGATTATTGAAGAAACATTAAAAGTTGGTGGTTCTATGGCTCACCATCACGGCATCGGTAAGTACCGAACGGAATGGATTGAGCGAGAGCATGGTAATTCCTATTTTATCTTAGAAGAGCTTAAAAAAACTTTTGATCCGAAAGGTATTATGAATATTCATACTTTATACCAAAAACGGTAATAAGGTAAGATTCTTCAAATATGGCTATTTACAAAAATATTAGTATAGCTAGGAAAGTATAGTATTAATAAACGAGGATAAAGAGCGATTCTCTTACGTTTATTAGTTGAAGGATTAGAGATAATGAAAAAAAGAAGAAGGAAATCGTTGACAAATAATTGTTTGAAAGGGTTTCTCTTGTTGAGGAGGGGTAGAATAATTGGTAATAAGCCCATCAAACTCTATCCACTCTCCCCAACGAAAAAGATATTTTTTTGAGAATTTTTCTTTATTAATAAGAATATAATTTTTTTGAGAATTTTCTAAAAACAATTTTTCAATATATATGGGTGTCAGACTATTAGAAAAAACCCCTCTTTCATTGGCACTTTTTGTACTAATAAAAGTTTTATCAATACGAAAATTTTTAATCAAATTTGAGGCATATTCTCCCCCTAAAGAAAAAAAATCATGTTGAATAGAGCCCCCAATCAAATGAAGGGTGATATTCTTATGGAATGCTTGTTCTCTAAAAATAAGAAATAAAGAAATGGCATAGATATTATTGGTGAGAATAAGAATATTTTGATTATTACTAATAATAAATGGTATCATTAAGGCGACTGTTGTTGATCCTCCAGCGAGACAGATTGTTTCCCCTTCATTAATAAGGGTACTGGTGTGATAAGCTATATTATTTTTGTGTTGTTCATAAGAAATGTCTGTATATTTCAACGATAAAAATGGAGTGTAGAATACTTGATTTTTATTGACTTGCACCCATGGAGCAAGGGATTTCAAGATACGGTGTACGGTGGATAAACTAATACGAAATTCTTTAGAAAGGGTAGGTAGATCAATAATGATATGTTGACAGATAAAATTTAGGATACGATGATTACGAATATTTTCTTTCATAAAATATTCTACAATAATTTTCATAATAATTCAAATATCAAAAAGCTATTTTTGATTAGGAGATAAATCATGTTGAATCAAACAAAATCAAATACTCTCAACCGATATATCCAACTAGGGATTGTTACCTTAGCAGCTGGAGGAATTTATCCCATTATCTATTTGAGAACAAATTTCCAAACTCCTTTATTGGAAACATTTGGAATGAGTGTTTCGACCTTAGGTAGTATGTATGCGATTTTAGGGGTGATGAATCTTGCTGGTTATATTCCAAGTGGATGGTTAGCGGATAGAATATCTTCTAAATTGTTGCTATCGATTTCTCTTTTATTAACGGGAGGAGCAGGATTGTGGTATGCTCAAATACCACCTGTAGAGCATATTCGTATTATTTTTCTTATTTGGGGGATTTCTTCGGTATTAACTTTTTGGGGCTCTCATATGAAAATTGTCAAACTTCTTGCAGAGCGAAATGAACAAGGGAAATTTTTTGGTATTTTAGATGGAGGTAGAGGTTTAGTAGAAGCGGTGTTGGCGACTATTGCTGTATCTATATTTAGTTTTATTTTGTCTTCAAATCCTGGAGATACATCCATAACCAAGCACGCTCTTACTACGGTGATTTATGGATATGCATGGCTCAATATCGTGTTAGGCTGTCTTGTTTTTGTGATTCTCGAAGATAAAAAGGAGACTATAGATCCTAATAAAAATATCGAAACACATTCTACAATACAGGAAATAAAGCAAACCTTGATTCTTCCTGAAGTTTGGCTCGTAAGCGCTATTATCTTTTGTGGCTATACGATCTTTTGGACGGGATACTATATTGGAGGATACCTAACTACCAATCATGCAATCAACGAAATCTTTGTTGGTATTGTTACCGTTATCATTTTATGGATGAGACCTCTTGGGGGTATCGTAGGAGGAATACTTGCCGATAAATATGGTAGAACAATAGTCCTAGGATCATCACTTTTCATTGGATCTTGTATGTTATTTACGCTTACATTTTATACTCGAGAGACTAATCTTTATGTTATTGCAGGCACTTCAATAGTACTGGGTTTATGTTTTTATTTTATTAGAGGATTGTATTGGTCGTTACTAGATTACTGTGATTTATCACCTTCTCTTACGGGATTTGCTATTGGTATTATTTCATTTTTAGGCTACACACCTGATATTTTTATCCCTCAATGGAGTGGTTTGATTTTTAATCGATTTCAAGATGGACCTCAAGCATACTCTTGGTATTTTATTATTTCGGGTCTTTTTGGTTTATTAGGAATATTATTTATTTTTATTCTTTATAAACGGATTAAAAAATCCAACAGATTTGTAAATTGATACGGTATGATGAATTTTGTAGTAATATACTTATTTTTCTAGAGTAAAATCCTATACTAAAAATGAGTATAGAGATATATTCTATGAGAATAATTCTTTGTTTATTTAAATATAAAAATATAACTACTTGATTTAATCTTGTTTTCATGGTATACTATGATAGTACTGAGTAAGTACGATGAAATTATTTATATTACTACGGAGGTAATGTATGGCAGATAGAGATCATGTAGTATGTTCTTGTTTAGGGACTACTTTAGGAGAATTGCAGGATGTAATCGATGCAAATCCTGGAATTACTGTTGAAGAATTAATGGACAAAACAGGTGCTGGTACCGTATGTGGTTTGTGTATTGATGGCTCTAATGGAGAAGAAATTTCTCTTAATAGTCTTATCGAAGACGCTAATAACAAAAATTAAAAATCAGGATCTCTAATTCTCTCTCTCAGGCTACGCGAATTTTCTTACGGGTGGTTTGGTAGAAATGGTCTATAGATCTATGATTTCTTAATACTGTTATTTTCTCAGAATATTTCTACGAACGATATTAGTAATAAAAAATCTCTATATTATATATAGAGGTTTTTTATATATACGCTACTATTATTTTGCTTACACAAAAGAATATTATTTCCGACTATCTTTCAGTAGGAAATAGCCTATTTTATTTTTCGATTCAATCTAGTTTTTTTGACCCTTAGTTTGTCAATTAAATTAGGGAGAATGATTTTACTAACCCTTTATTCTTTGAATTTTAGCTAATTCTAAACGCTAGTGTATATGTACTTTTTAGACTCTGCTTTGACTTCTCTTAATTTGTTTTTCTCTAGATTTTTTGTTGAGCGGTTATTTTTAATAATTTGTATAATACTCTGAATTTTGTGAAGTGATACCATAATCGATTACCTTCTATGTGATGTGCGATACGATAATTAAAAGCGTTAAAATAGAGTATGCGTTGTTTTTTTTATAAGTTATGAATCTATTAAAGTAAATAAATCAAATAAACTCTACCTGTCCTAATCTAAGAGTACTATTACAAAATAATCCAGACGTTTTTAGTCTGGACAATATCCATTTTACCAAGCTTATTGTATCTTCATCGGAATCACTAATTAGCTCCAATCCTTCTACTATGTTTTATTCTGCATGAGTGTAAAATTTTTGTAATGGAGGATTATAGATAAATAAAATGATATTAACTTTACGAGACTAAATATATTAGGTAGTAGTGTTTACAGCCAAGTTTCTAAAACTTTTGGAGGGATATTTTGAGAGCAAAAAAGAATATCCTCTAATCTTATGTATGAGTATTCTTATATTATATTCGATACTATCGGGAAGCTTCTGATAAAGATTTATCTAAACTATGGCTTATAGTTTTTTTTGTTGACTTACTACCTCTGGTGAGAGTGGTATTATCTCAATAAAAAGCCCCCTCGAGGGGGGCTAATTGCGAATACATAGTATTCTTACTATGGAATCGATTTATTTTAGGTATAGCTATTATACCATACAAAATATTTTTTGTCAATATATATGTATAATATTTTTTGTTAATAAGACGATTATATATAAAATAAATCTTTTTTATTAATATAAATTGGAGTATGAAAATGAAAAAAGAACATAAAGAATATACTTTGGGATTAGATTTAGGGACAAATTCTGTAGGATGGGCATGTATTAATGAAGAAACACGACAGATACTCAACGCTGGAGTACGTATTTTTGATATTGCAGAAAATCCTAAAACGGGAGAATCCTTAGCAAAGCCTCGAAGAGAAGCGCGATTAACGCGGAGACGTTTACAGAGACGAAGACATCGTTTAGATCAAATCCTTAAACTACTACTCAATCATCAATTTATTACAAATAAACAGGAAATACAGACAGCTCACCCAATAAACTTATGGATATTACGTATTAAGGGATTAGATTATCTCCTAGATAATAATGAATTATCACGGATTATTTATCATATTGGAAAACATCGGGGTTTTAAATCGTCTAAAAAAGAACTAGATGATACACAAAATACCGAACTCACCAAAGCTAATAAAGATATGAATGAAGTTTTCCTTGCTTTTAAAAATAGTGGGTACCGAACAATTGCTGAATATATGTACTATACTTACAATATCTCACATAAAAATATCCGTAATAAGCTCGGAACATATACCAATTTAATCAAACAAGATATTAATGAACAAGAGTTACGACTGATCTTAGAAAAACAAAAAGAGTTTGGAAATTTATTGATTACTGAAGATTTTGTTACTACTCTTTTAGACATTTTTACTTATCGAAAAGGTCTTCCTAGCTTTGAGTCGAAAGTAGGGGATTGTACCCTTGAACAAGAACCCTATACTCGTCTAGATAATAAAGATATATTCTATAAAAGAGCTCCCAAAGATGCTCTTAGCTCAAGCTTATTTAGAGCTTGGAGTGATTTAAATCACATCCGATATCAAAAAAATATAGATGCCCCTAATCAAGTACTTATGCTAGAACAACGAGAGCGACTCATTAAACTAGCTTTTGATAAAGCACAAGAGGGTAAAAAAATAACAGAAAGCCAAATTAACGAGATTATTGGTGCGGGAATTATTGAAAATGGCGATGAAAAAAATAAAAAAATAAAAAAATATCTCATAAATTTTGATATATCAAAGATTATGAAGTCCTTAAGTTTCTCTTCATATACAAAATTAAAAAAAGTATGTCAAGAGCTTGATATATGGGCTAAGATTGAGCAAAATAATGATCTTATCGATGCTGTCATTTACTGTATCGCATATCTCAAAGAATTCAAAAATCTTGCCACCTTACAAGATCCTATAATTAAAGAATTAATGATGAGCCTAGAATTTTCGGAGGGTATATGGCAAGCCTTGTTTGATTCTTTATCTTTTGACGGTACGATGAGCCTTAGTTTACCAGCAATGTGGAAATTATTACCCTATTATCAATTAGATAATGAATTTGGTATTCCTCTAACTTATGATAAGTGTGTCGAAGAAGTCTACCCAGGTCTCTTTCATGATCGATCCACACAAGATAGTCAGTACGTACCAAAATTCAATGATCATGATATTACAAGCCCTGTGGTTAAAAGAACTCTCAATCAAACGAGATTGCTCATCAATAAACTGATCTCTATCTATGGTAAACCACAGCAAATTAATATTGAATTGGCACGAGATTTAGGTAAAAGTAAATCAGATCGAAAAAAAATTGAAAATCAAAATATTGAAAATAAAAATAAAAATGAGCGTAATGTACAAGAAGCTCGAGAGCTTGGTATCCAAGATTTTATTGCTTACCGCTTATGGAAAGAACAAAGCGGACAATGTGTTTATTCTGGGCGTAAAATTTCGCCTGATGATATGAAATATAATAGAGTCGAGGTGGATCATATTTTGCCGATATCACGTTCTGGTGATGATAGTTTGATGAATAAAGTTGTAGTTTTTTCTGATGAAAATCAACGAAAGGGCAATAAAACAGCCTTTGAATATCTGAGCTCTAAAGGGAATGCTGCACTGGAAGATTATAAAATCCGTATGAGAGGTATCAAAACCCTTCGTTATAGAAAAAGAGATAGACTTCTCTTGGAAGATTTTGATCGAAAATCCCAAGAATATAAAACACGACACCTTAATGATGCCCGTTATATTGCAAAATTATTAACAAGTCATCTCGATAAAACGATTCGTCCAAAAAACCAAAAATATGGTTATATCAAAACTCTACCTGGTCAAGCAACTTCCGTTCTTCGGAAATTATGGGGATTTAGAGATAAAGTAAGAGAGGAATCTCATACCCACCACGCCTTTGATGCGATTTTAATTGCTGGTGCTGGTAGTAAAATTGAACAATGGGAAAAAGATATTACTAATATCTTACAGTATCGCTATAAAGAAGATCGTAAGATTTCGTTGGGGGAAAGAGCCCAACGTAATATCGAACGATTCGGATTTGATGTGGAATTACCTTGGGAGAATTTTGCAGAAGATGCTCGAAGATATATTGACGAAAATGTTTTCGTTTCTCGTCTTGGTAAACGTAAAGTCAACGGTGAAATGCACGCCCAAACGATTATGTCTCATCAAAAAAACGAACAAATCGGTGAACGAATCGTGAAAACTATTATTTTACAAAATATAGGAAAAGAAGAAAAAGAGGTCTTAAAAAAACTAGAAGATATGGTTGATGTGAGTATTGCTGAGGACGGGACAATAAGCGGTCGAAACGCTAATGTCTATCGCGTGATTGTAGAACATGCGAAAAAATTTAATTGGGATATGGCTCAGGCTTTTAATATTGAAAATGCGCCACCTATGCCTGTGAAAAAAGAAAATCCTAACCATGTTCCTGTAATACGTAAGATCAAAATATCGGCTTCTGCAAGTAGCAAACTCCAATTACAAAAGATGAGCTCAGAAAAACGCCAAGCTGCTGTGGACTCTGGAAATTTGATTCGTTTGGATCTCTTTAGGGATCATATGGGAAAGTTTTTTGTTGTCCCTGTTTATCCTTTTCATTATCAGTCTTTACCAGAGCCTGATGAAACTCGTCAAGCCCAGTTTATTTTTTCTATTTATAAAAATGATTATTTGGTCTTTGAGTCGGATAAGAGTTTTGTGATTAATGGAGCGTCCTTAAAAACCGCCCAAGGTTATTGGAATACATACGCTAACCCTACGCGAATAACTCTAATACCTCATAATAATAATAGTAAGTTTAAGATTACTATTACCACAATGAATAGTATTAAAAAATATTATATTGATATGTTTGGGAAACGTCACCTTATTGCCAGCTCTAATAAACCAGAGGCAAAACGTCTCTCCCTTAAGGAAGTTGAAGCCAAAATAAAAGATGCTCGAAACAAACGATAATGGGATGGCGTATTTTAACGGTCGACAGTGCGGGTAAATTATCCCTAAGAGATAATCAGCTAGTTTTCAAAACCAAAGACCAAGAAAAGAGTGTCGCGATCGAAGATTTAGAATGTGTTTTACTCGAAAATCAACAAATTGATATTACCCACCCTCTTTTGAGCCGTTTGGCAGAAGAGGGTGTAATACTCGTTAGTACCGATCCCAAATATCGGGCTAGTGGGATTACGGTGTCCTATTGGGGGCAGTATAAAAAAATAGAAGTGTTGGAATTACAGCTGAGAGCTTCCGAACCTTTGAAAAAACGGTGTTGGCAAAAAATTATTAGTCAAAAAATTGCCAATCAAGCCCTCAATCTCCAAAAATTGCACAAAAATGGGACAAAAGAGCTACTCTCCAAAAGTAAAGAAGTCCAATCAGGAGATACGACTTTTGTTGAGGGAGGAGCTGCTGCTTTTTATTTCGCTCGACTTTTCGAGTCTCGGCTTTTTGAGCAGACAGAAGAAAAATTTATCCGACAGCAACATTACGATAAAGAAATTAATCTCCTCAATGCAGGATTGAATTATTGTTATGCCTTGATCCGATCGGTGCTGATTCGTCATATTACGGCGAGTGGACTCTTACCTTATTTGGGGATTCATCACCGTTCCAAAGTGAATGCTTTTAATTTGGCAGATGATCTTATGGAAGTTTATCGACCTATGGCAGAATACCATGTCCACCAATATCTGGACTATCTATATTGTGGGAAGGATGAGACGATTTCCTTGGAAATCCGACGGGAACTGCAAAAAATATTTACCTATCAAGTGCAAATAGCCGATAATTGGATTAAGTTCCCTGCTTCCTGTAGGACCTTATGTCATTCTTATATTAATCTCTTAGAATGTGGAGAGATAAAAAATTTTAAAGTCCCTAGGGAGTGGCGACAAAAATAAAGGACTCATCATGAGTGTTTTAGGAAATCGTCCCATGTGGTTATTTGTATTTTTTGATTTACCTGTAACAACAAAAATAGAAAAGAAATTTGCTAGTAATTTTCGTAAAGAATTAATTAGAGACGGCTATATTATGATCCAATTTTCGGTTTATGCCCGACCTTGTGGAGATTGGATTCGTTTGGAAAAGCATAAAAAGAGGTTAGAATTCAAAATCCCTCCTCAAGGTTCGATCTGTATTTTGCCGATTACCGATCGGCAGTTTCAAAAAATGGAAGAGATGATTAATAGCACGAAATTTGAAGAATCTAAAGAGTATCAGAATAGTGAAGAGTTATTATTATTTTAGATTATTGATAAAAAAACGAGCAGTTTTTAGGGAAAAACCCTAAGTACTGCTCGTTTTTTTGGTGAGTGATTGGAGTCCAAATATTGTTTATACCAGAGTGTATACCGAGGTCTATCACTCTATAATAAAAACATACCTAAAATAAATGGAAACCATAGCTGCGTAAAGATTTAGCACATTGGACACTATATCACTCTATAATAAAAACATACCTAAAATAAATGGAAACCATAGCTACGGATATCGCTTATATGATTTCTATAAAATCACTCTATAATAAAAACATACCTAAAATAAATGGAAACCATAGCAAACTGCACCTCTACCTATTTGTGGGAATGATCACTCTATAATAAAAACATACCTAAAATAAATGGAAACCATAGCCCTTTTCTCACAGTAATTGTGTGATTATGTATCACTCTATAATAAAAACATACCTAAAATAAATGGAAACCATAGCTATTTTTGGAATCCATTTGAATAATTTCCTATCACTCTATAATAAAAACATACCTAAAATAAATGGAAACCATAGCGTACGATGTGTTAAAAGGAACTCTTTGGGAATCACTCTATAATAAAAACATACCTAAAATAAATGGAAACCATAGCAAAGGTACAGCAGCAGCGATCGTTTGAGTAATCACTCTATAATAAAAACATACCTAAAATAAATGGAAACCATAGCGTACGATGTGTTAAAAGGAACTCTTTGGGAATCACTCTATAATAAAAACATACCTAAAATAAATGGAAACCATAGCCCAGCAGGCGCTACTATAGAATCTTCATCGATCACTCTATAATAAAAACATACCTAAAATAAATGGAAACCATAGCTCAACCCTGATAGTGCCGATGCAGAGCTTTATCACTCTATAATAAAAACATACCTAAAATAAATGGAAACCATAGCAGCGTATCTGAACGCCAAATCTTTGGTTATATCACTCTATAATAAAAACATACCTAAAATAAATGGAAACCATAGCCATAATATCTAAAACACTTTCCTAAGGAGGATCACTCTATAATAAAAACATACCTAAAATAAATGGAAACCATAGCGCTTTGAGTCCCTATAGCATAAACATCACTATCACTCTATAATAAAAACATACCTAAAATAAATGGAAACCATAGCCGTTATCCTCAAAAAACACTAATATTTTTAATCACTCTATAATAAAAACATACCTAAAATAAATGGAAACCATAGCGGCTTAAATAAAATATAAGGAATACCTATGATCACTCTATAATAAAAACATACCTAAAATAAATGGAAACCATAGCTAGTGGAAAACTTGCACTTACAAAGTTAACATCACTCTATAATAAAAACATACCTAAAATAAATGGAAACCATAGCTCTGAGGAGAAGAGCCAACCATAGGAGATAATCACTCTATAATAAAAACATACCTAAAATAAATGGAAACCATAGCATTAAAATGACTTATGAATCGTACAAAAAAATCACTCTATAATAAAAACATACCTAAAATAAATGGAAACCATAGTAATATTTTAGTCTTGACGTCAAGACTTATCCCTCTATGATATAAATATATCTAAAAAATGTCAAGTGTTTTTTAATTTATTTTTAATGAAAAACTGTAAAAACCCCCCTAATTTTAGGGGGGTAAACAAAACATAGGAGTTTATTTGAAAATAATTGAAATATATTATTTTGCTTCTGTAAGTTTTTTTTAATTCACTTTATTCCACTCTTTCCAATACTTAAGGAATTTTTCAAATTGTTCATCAGTCATATTTAAATGAAAACTATTATCATTAGGATGATTTTGTAATTCAATAATTTTAAAAACCCCTTCTCGTGTTTCTGATAAGAGAGAGAGCATTTCTTTTTTTGTATCGTCTTGATGATTTAAAGTACCGTTAATATATTGCATAAGTTCATACTGAATCTTTTTTTGCAATTGAACAGAATCATTAATCATACTAGTGATATCATTAGATAGACTCTCATTCTGCGTAATAATAAAATTCTCAGTCTGCTTAACAGTATTAGAAACCGAAAATGTCAAAACTCCTAATTCTTTTTTTTCCTCATCGAACTTAATATCAATATAATGCTTAATATCACCCACCGAAAGGATGTATTCCTGTCTTACATCCGTCATATTTGTATCATATTGAGCTTGGAATTGCTTAAAATCGACACTTTGTAAATTGAGTTTTTCAAGAGCTAGCTCAAACCCTTTCTTTAACTCTGTATTATCAGGATACACAATACTATTAGGGGTATTTTTAGTATCAGGCGCAGTTGAGCAGGATGTTGCTATTAGTAATAGTAGAATAAGTATTTTCATATTAATCTCCTTAACTTTTAATTATAAATACAAAAAATATTTATTAAATGATTGGATAGTAAAATTCTCACCCTTTATTAAGAAAAGCTATAAGGGTTATATCTATTTTTTATATACCTCCTTTCGTATTGACTCCCTTATAAAACTATTTTTAATAGAATTATTAAAGGATGGAGTGTTCTTTTCAAAGAAAACAGTTTTTTAGGTGTTTAATATAGTAATAGCGAACCAAAAGAATGAATTACATTCTCGTAGACTATTTTGGCTAGAGATGATGCTCCCTATATTCCCTTTACACGAAAATTATTATTTATTTTCTGGGATATAGTATGAATGGGTAATCCCCACTCAGTTTAAAAATAATATGTATGCAGAAATTTGTCAAATATTCTATATAAAGATCTAAATCTTTAATATTGCTTCCAGTTCATCAAATGAAGAGACCCATTCGCTAATACAGCCTTCGACAAAGAGATTCATTTTACCGTTGATAAAGGAACGAACATCTTGATGAAAAGCGATCACAGGAATATTTAACGCTTTAGCTATTCCTACTTCTGCACAAGCTCCCACATCTAGTACTGCCCCATCGGTGATAAATAGGACGAAATCACTCTGAGAGACTGCTAAAAAATCTCTATCAAAGATCCCTTGTCGAAGGCTACACATTGCTTCCTCGGAACTTGCCTCAAGCTCAGCACTCTTGCCCCCGTCTCTTTGGGGTAGGAATACGTCATACCCTCTATCTTCTAAGAAAGTACAAATTTCTTGATTCCAAGCTAATTCACGAGGGTTAAATAAAGGTGCTGCTATGTAAATTTGCATCATATACTCCTTAAATATATTAATTGATAATTTTTCTTTATACAGAGGCTCTCATATTATAATTCCAGCGAATAAACCCATAAATCACATTTACAAGATATACTAACCACACGGATGCGAATGTATTTGAACCAATAGAAATATAAAGAGGAATACTAATAATATTCACAATAAACCACATATACCAACTTTCAATAACTTTAAGAGAAAAAAACCATTGACCAAGAAGGGCGAAGATCGTCGATGAAGCATCGGTTAAAGCTTGTAATTTACTGTCATATCGTCCTACATTTTGACCAATGATGGTTAGTATTCCAATAGCAACGATTGCGATAATCACATAGACAATCCTTTCTTTTTTTGTTAGTGATCTTATTGATATTGTAGGTGTATCAAGATGTTGTTGATTTTTATTAGGGCTAAGCCAATAGTATAAACCATAAAAATTGATAACTAAATAAATAATATTAATAAATGCATCCCACATTAGTGGAGACCATAACGTGATATAGAGCAACCATAGGCTTACTGAGATAATTCCAAATAAATAATTATAAATGTTTTCTCGAGCACCTAGGAACACACAAAGTACTCCTCCTAATCCTGCGATATAAGGGATGATGAGCTTAATGATCTCTACCAGTGTTAGATTATTTTGTACACTGATATAATCAATATAAGAGCCATACGTAATTACGGAAAAACTAAATATTCCAAATACGATTACATAAATACGTTCAATTCTTTTTTCCACAGTATTCTCCTAGCTACTACAGTATTCTGAATATTAATAATAAACTCAATGGTTTTAATATAATCTTATTAATTATGCTTATAGTTAGCTATATATTGAGAATATTTTACGCTACAAGAGTACTGTTCTTATTTTGAAAATACTTTGTAAATGGATATTTTGAATAAATTTTTTATTCTATAATTTTTGATACGTGCTACTTAGAAATATTTTTATGACTTTTCTTCATAATAACCAACATTATATAATGATAATCACAAGATTACTAAAGTAAATAATAATACAAAAAATTATAGCATATATCGATGATAAAAGCAACTACTCTACAATAGGAATAAAGTTTTGAAAGAGGAAAATTAGCTATTACTTTTTGGCAGCCCACATTTCGATTTCGACTAAAAAAGTAAATAGTAAACCTGTTTGTACGGCTGTTCTCACAGGAAGAGGTCGTTGAAAATATGTAATATACACTTCATTAAAGGCTGGCCACATATCGAGATCGGTAAGATATACATTAACTTTAAAAACATCATCTAAGCTACACCTTGCTTGGGCAAGTTGTTTTTTACAATTTTCCATAGTAAAATGAGTTTGCTCTTCGATCGTTGTTCCAATAATATTTCCGTTCATATCGATAGGAGCTTGTCCTGAAATCAATACTAATTTATTAAATTCCACTTCTAAGACAGGGGAGTAAGGGCCTGCGGTAATATGTTGCTTTGCACCTTCAGGAACTTTTTTACATGACATAAAATAACCTCTCTATTTGATTTGATTTTGTATTTTTGTTAATGCTTGAATAATAATTTCTGTTTCTCCTTCATCCAAACACGTAGGGTTGATAAATAATTTACCTCTCTCTAGAGCTGTAAAAATTGATTGTTCTAATAAGTGTTCTACTACTTGAACGACACCACCTTGAGATAAAGTTATTTTTGCTCGAGGAATTGGTTGTCCCGCTTCATTAGGAAAAGATCTTACTATCGTATACAATGAGGAGGTATTACCAAAATCCACTAATTTTTGTATTTGATGTTCGCACCATTGGATTCGTTCGTTGGTATCTTCTTTGATATATTGCTCAACTGCGGATAATAAACCTACAATCTCTTCTCGTCCCGTTTTTAACATCCGTCCAGGTCCATAATTTGGGAAATTATGCTGAACAAAAACTTTAAGAAATTCTTCGCTACCAACAATCAATCCCGAAGACTGCGGCCCTCTTAGTTCTTTGCCGCCGCTGAATAAAGCAACTGTCGCTCCTAATTCTTTGGTGATATACCATAGATTTTCTTTTTTTGGTAGCTGAGCTGCAGCATCAACAATAACAGGAATACAATATTTTTTTGCTATGTTGATGGTTTCTTCAAGACCTAATTCCCCATCGGCAATCCACCCCTTTGAAGCGCTGTAGGCATAAAAAATCCCAGCTGTCTTTTCTGAAAGAGACGCTTCTAATTCTTCTGCTGTCGCTGCTTGAATAATATTAGGAAACCCCAGTTCTTTGACACTAACTCCCAACAATCTAAGTCCCCAATCATAAGGGTTCCGATGAGCTCGAAAAACAATAAATTCAGATTCTTCAATTTGTTTTTTACTGAGATAATTATAGGATTTGTTGTATAGTAAGCTCATACAGGCAACACAGCATAGATACAATCCAGCGGCTGCTCCGTTACATACTGCAGCGGCTTCATTATTAGTTATTGTTGCAAGACGCTTATTAACTGCTTGTTGTAGCTCTCGAATATGTACAAAAGATTGAGCTGCTGTAGCCATATCTGCCAAGGTTTTTTTACTCATTCTCGAGCCACCAATTGCCGTATACGTCCCTGCTGCATTAATAAAAGTGCTAATTCCTAAATCTTGGTATAAAGACATTTTTAATCCTCCATTGGTGGTGTATATTCTTCATAATTTGGGTCAATTCCGCACAAAGGAGGAAGGTTTTGATAAGGTACTCCACAACGTGCATTATAATCCCAAACCAACTCTCCATTACGGAAAGTCATTTCACAGAAGATTCGTTGCTTTGCGGGTACTACGCCATTACAAATATCTTTATAGGCATAATGACCTTCTTGGATAGAAAATAAGGCAATATCTGCAATCCCACCTTCAACCAGTGTCCCGATACCATCAGGTAAAGAAAAGGCTTTTGCAGGATTTATCGTAGTCGCTCTAATAATTTCTTCGAAGCTCATTCCCATTGCCAAACACTTAGACATTACGGTCAATAGATCCTGACAACATTCGTTCATACTTGTTCCGTGAATATCTGTTGATACGAAGTCAGGTTTGAAATCTTGCTGAATAGCGGGATGAGCATTTCTGAACAAAAAAGAACCTTGACCATGCCCTAAATCAAATAAGATGCCTTTTTTTCTCGCCTTCCTAAGATAGGAAAATACTTCTCCTTTGGAGTTGATTACAGGAACAGGTGCTCGATAACAATGTGTTAAAATATCACCTTTACGAAGTCGTTCTAATAACTTATGAGTAGGTCTTTCTTTTTTAAAACGACCAAAATCAACCATAAGAGGGAGATTTGTTACCTCTCCGACTTTTAATCCTATATCCACATGATCCCACCCTGTATCCCAGTAGTGGGCGATTTTTATTCCTACGATTTCGGAATATTGTTGAGCGACCTTAATACAAGTATCGATATTAAATAATTCAGGGAACTGCTCGGTAAGTAAGGTATTCATTCCCCAATCGGCGATATTTAATAGGGCGAATATTCTTGTTTTGACTCGCTCAATAACGGTAGCTTTGAAATGGGAAAAATTTAAAGATCCGCTTGATCCTGTGTCGATCATAGTGGTGCAACCATTTCTAAAAGAAAAAGCATCAGCTTGAATAGCGAAATCTCCTGCCCAAGCTTGAGGAATTCCTGTAGTAAGATAGCAATGGGTATGAGCATCGATAAGTCCTGGAGTTAGATACAATCCTGTGGCATCAATGGTGTGCTGAGCAGCTGATTTGATATCAGAAGCAATACGTGTAATTTTATGATCTGTAATTGCTAGGTCTTTAATTTCGACTTTTTTTGATTGAGGATCAATAAGGCTCGCGTTTTTAATTAAATAACTATACATATTCTTTCCTTGATAACACACTTATTGATTTTTGTGATTATTTTGTTCTGCTTCTAGATTTATTTTTTCAAAACGTTTAAAAAATGGGTAATAAATCACCAACCCGATAACAAAATTTAGACAAACCAGTAAACCTGCCATAAGAGTCCAATCGGTACTGATTATTGCAGCCAGTGGGGCTGGGAGTGTAAAAGGTAGTCTTGCCATCATCAAGGGTACCCAAGCAAAATAGGTGAATAGGTAAGCTACCACGGTTGCTACTAAAGGTGTGATAATAAAAGGAATGGCTAAAATAGGATTCAATACGATAGGAGCACCAAAAATAATGGGTTCATTGATATTAAAAACTCCAGGAATAATTGATAATTTTCCTAATTGGCTGAGATATTTTGATTTGGAGAAAAGAAAAAAACAAACTAATGGCAAGGTTAATCCTGATCCTCCAATCCAAATGAACCATTGAAGGAATTGTTCCGTAAAAATGTAAGGAAGGTCGGAAGCAGGTACCCCAGAAGTGAAAGCCTCCATATTATCGGCAATAGCCGAATCCCACATTGGTCTAATGATTGGGCCTAAAATTGCTGGCCCATGGATTCCTAAAACCCAAAAGAAACAGATTAAAAATACGGTGATTAACCCTCCAAGTAAACTATTTCCTACTAAAAACTGCTTTAAAGGCATAAGAAGATTGGTGAGAATAGAGTTAATATCAACATTCAGCCAATGTCTTATCCCCCAGAATACGACGATAACGACCAAAGCAGGCAGTAAAGCTCCAAAAGAATTGGCAACACCTTCGGGGACGCCTTCGGGCATTTTAATAGTAATCTTTTTTTCTTTCATCACTCGGTATATTTCTACAGATATCAGGGAGCAGAGGATTGCCGAAAAAAGATTACTGGCACTAAATTGACCGATATTAATAAAACGTCCCGCTGAGATTACCCCTTCGATATTTTGGGTAACAATAGTGGGAACAGTAGAAGAGCATAAAAAAGCTAAAACCCCTAAAAATCCACAGCTGATCGAATCCAATTTGTAATTTTTACCGAGGCATACAGCGATACTAAAAGAGCAATATAGCGCCATCATCCCTACCGTAAAACGGAAAGGAATATCCAAGATGTTTCTATAAGGGTTAATAAAATTCATATAGCCTTCAATGGGAATATTCAGAAAAATCACAAAAAATGATCCTACAATTGTCAGGGGTAAGGTCATGATAACACCATTTCTGACGGCTTGTAAATGTTTTTGATTTCCTATTTTATCCGCAAAGGGAAGGATATACTTCTCAAGTATATTCATAATATTATTCATAAGAACCTCTTTGTTATAGCGTTTGATTGGTAATAATTAATTATTTGATTATTATAATTTGTAGTTCATTCTTGATAAAATGATAGGAAAAATACTACTATATGCTACCATTAAAGTCCCATTCCTTGTCGTTCTTGAGTAATTTCTTGAAGGATTTCAGCACGAGGTCGTGGTGGTTTGGAGCTTAGTAATGATACGACGATTAATACCGAAGAAGAAAGAACCCAAGCAGGAATAATAGGCCCCCCTAAAAAAGTATTGAGTGATGGAGTACCGATAATATAAAATGATGTCAAACTGGCAGTAATAATAGCTCCTAAAGCTCCTTGCCAAGTAGATCGTCTCCAATAACGTCCAAAAATTCCAGCGACGGCGACCCCTGTGAGTAATGTGGAAATCATTGTTTGGATATAAGCTAAAATGTCATTAGCAAACCAAATAAACAATAAAGAGATTCCTACGACAATAAAAGCCATTATTTTGGAAACAAATACAACTTTATCAGCAGGAATAACTTTTTTCGTAATTAATTGATAAATATCGGTAACAATGATCGTGATCCCTGTCATTGCATCGGAATCTCCTGAAGAAATGGTTGCAGACATTCCACAAATTAAAATAGCCATTCCAATGAAGGGAGGAAAGATAGAAGTTGCCATATAAGGAAAAACAAAATTAGAATTAGTAATATCTGGATTGATAGCATAAGCTGAGATTCCTACTACTGCTGGTGTAATCCCAAATAATAAAAACATCATAGAAGTCATGAGAAATCCTCTTTTAGCCGTTTTTGTATCTTTTGCACTATAAATACGTTGCCGATAAGAGGGAACGGATAAAGGACTTGTTGCAATGGCAATAATTGTAGAAATGGCAGGAATCCAACCTATTTTGCTGATTCCTAAAAATGATAAATTTTCTGGGGGAACAGCTGCAATAATTGCTTCCATTCCTCCAGCTTTGTGATAAGCCAGAATAGCCATCGCAATAAAACCGAAGAAAAGAATAAATGCTTGTATGGTATCTGTCCATACAACTGCTAAATACCCTCCTAAAATAATATAGATAGCAAAAGTGAAGGCCATAATAATCCGAGCAATATTCATATCAATACCTGTAATATGTGCAAGATAAGAACTTCCCCCAAGAAGGTGGGCTCCTAACCAACCGATTGATGCTAGGGTCAGCATAATCGAAATTACAATTTTTAATAATTGATTATTTTGATAATAAGAAGCAAGTTCTTCTGTTTCTGTAACGAAATTTTCTGTCCTCGTATCTACGAAGAGATAGGTGAGGAGGAAAAACCCCAAAGATCCCCCAAGTCCAACTAACACACCTGCCCAGCCATTGTAGTAGGCATTACCTACTGCCCCCATAGTTGAGCCTGTACCAACCATCGTTGCCATTGTTGTTCCAAATACTAATAAAAAAGGAAGATTTCTTCCACCTAATAAAAAATCTTCTGCTCCAGACTGTTTTCTAGGAATATACCACCCGAAAAACATCAAAACGCTAATATAAACGCATAACCCAACTATCATATTCATTATATTCTCCTTTAATTATATCTTATGATTGATTGTCATTAATTTTTTAATGTGTTTAGTGTTTCTCTTTTGAATTCTTGGTAATCTAAGATTTTAAAAAAAGGAAGATAAATAAAAGTTGTTACCACCAAAGAAATTAGCTGGATTAATGCTGCTTTCCAACCACCAACAATAAAACCACTAATTATAATAGGTGTCGTCCAAGGAACACCAATAACGCCGAAAGGGGGTAAAAATCCTAAGGAAATTGCTGAGTACACGATTAACGAAGAGGCCAGGGGAGCGAGGATGAAAGGAAGAAACATCAAGGGATTGAATACAATAGGCACTCCAAAGAGAATTGGTTCATTGATATTAAAAATACTAGGGATTAAGGAAAGTTTTGATAATTCTTTGAATTGGGTTGACTTAGCAAAAAGCATTAAAATTACCAAACCCAAAGTAAATCCAGCACCTGTAACGACAATATAGTATTCCACATACTGTAAAGTAATAATATAGGCGTTTTCACCGACTACTACTGTTGCTCCATTGCTCATTAATTCGTGATTGGCAAAACCATTCGCTGCAAGGATGGGGCCTAAGATCCCTAGAACAATAGTCGAACCATGAATCCCAGACCACCAAAAAAAAGAAATTAAAATAGGGATGGCAAAGGCACCAAATAGTGATGAGGAAAATCCTTGGAGAGGTTTTTGTAATACCTGGTAGATAATTTCTAAGAATGTTTGATTGAAAAATACTTGAAATAAAGTATAAATAATTACCATCAGTACCATAATAATTGTGAAGGGAATCAAACTAGTAAATGCTTGAGTGATTCCTGGAGGAACTCCTTTAGGCAAGGTGATCCTGAGATTGAGCTTTAAGCATAGAGAATAAATATACCCTACTAATAACCCAATGATAATTGCCCCAATCATCCCTTTTCCTCCTAAAAATTCTTTAGGGAAAATACCAGAAATAATTTCTGTATTTAGGATTATAGATTGTTTATTCATAATTAAAAAACATACAATTGCTAAGATACCAGCGGGTACAGGGGGATATCCTTCGTTATGGACATAGGTGTAAGTAATTCCAAAAACTCCAATAATACCTACGACATCGAAGGTTGCACCGATTAATTGGTGGATACCGATATCCCATTGTTCTCCGAAGACTCGAACCATAAACTCAGTGTATCCAGGGATAGGAAGATTAGTCATTAATAAAAAGAGTGATCCGACAATTGTTAGGGGCATAATCATTAATAATCCATCTCGAATTGCTAAGATTGGTTTAGAAGAAACTATTTTACTAAAGATAGGAAGAAATTTTTCTATTATAAAAGAACCCATAAATTACTCTCCTAAAAATCATTAAGTGTTTAATATATATAAATTAACTTTATGTATATTATAAATGCAATTTACATTTTTTCAATAGCAAAATATAAACTAATTAAAAACCATTTAAAATATTTATTTACAAACAATTAACTTTTAAAGTTAATTTTATATTGAAATATTTATAATTTATAGTATAATATAGATGTGCTATATCATAGGAGAAAATTATGAGTAATAATTCACAGCAAGTTGTTTTGATACTTAAAGTCTTTTCAATTATTCAGTTTATGTCTCAAAAACAGGAAACATCTATTAAAGAAATACAAACGTATCTAGGTTTGAATAGTGCGACTATCTATAAATGCTTACAGACTCTCTGTGATATAGGTTATGCTTACCAAAACGAACATACCCAGCAGTATGGATTGACATTACGATTTGCTTCTATTTGTTCTAGTATTTTATCCCACTATAGTATTTCTGAAATATCAATTCCTACGATGAAAAAAATAGGAGAACTCACTAAAGAAACCGTTCATTTAGGGCTGAGGGAAGGATCTAATCTTGTCTATATTTATCAAATCGATTCACCGCACACTCTAAAAATGTACTCGAGTATTGGTAAAATAGCACCTTTATATTGTACTGCCATGGGTAAGATGTTTCTCGCTCAAGATTCTCCCGAACAGCAAGAGCAAACGATAGACTCTTCTGAGATTATTGCCTACACTCAAAATACCCTTACTGATTCCCAAAAAATTATGGAGTCTTTAGCATTAATCAAAAAGCAAAATTATGCAGAGAATATCGAAGAATTGGAACCGCATATTCGCTGTTTAGCAATGCCAATTTTTGATTATACAGGAAAAATGACGGCCTCTCTTAGTATTTCCTTACCTGTTTTTCGATGGAATGATGAGATACAGCACCGAAATTTAGAATTTCTTCGGCAAGGGGTAGAAGAGATTTCTCACAAACTAGGCTCTAAACGAGTCTTTTAAATAATGATCTATTTACTTTCTTTTTAGACTAAAAAATATTAGATACGAGAGGATCGACTATATCATTTGCAAGATTTCCCGTGTTATCTGAGTAAGTAGTTAGTAAATCATTAATATATAATAATTTATAAGAAATAATTAAAATAATAAAATAGGGATTGTAAAGCTAAAAAAATATGGTATAATTAAATTAAATATAATCAATATTATCTTAAAAAAAGATGAAAAAAATGCAAAAAAAAGTTGACATAAAAAATAAAAGTCCCTATGATATAGCA
>JBOFHK010000005.1:0-1468 GCA_051649605.1 Brevinema sp.
CTATTTAATATTTTGATGGATATCTATGAAGACAAAAGACGATATACGGAGCAAGACTTGAAAGATGAAAAAATAGATATTAGAGCAATCCCCTTTATCCTTACATTAAAACCTAAAGATGAAGATGAGGTCATCAATATCCTAGCATATATTACCGAAAAAGGATGGTATATCCCTTCAAAACATCCTCTTGGGGAAGCTTATGATATTGGTAAAAATAAATCTTCTAAACATATGTTTAATATATATTCAGGAAAAAAGAGCAATGATTATCCTACCAAACATATTCACCTATCTTTTAACGTGCCTACTTAGTCGCCGAATATCTCCCAGGGGTCGCCACCTTGATCTAACCTGATTTCATTCTCTTCTAAACGTCTATAACTACCGTTTTTACTAGATCGCTCGCCAGCACGTTTGTGAAAAAGATCCTGATAAAAGATCTCTGTACCTCTACTAGAGTCCATTATATAAAAAAAGACAATTACGGGGTCAATAATAGGTTCGAGGACTTTGATATACTGCTCTTTGGTTGTTCTGTGGATATAGAGCCGTTCATTACTAGAGATATAGCCGGCATACAAAAGCTCATCGTCTAAAGGAAAATCTGCTAATGTTTTTTCTTGTTCTTTTGTGGGGTCGAGTTTGTAACGAATGTTATTGGTTTTGATTAATCTTGAGCCATCTTTGACATAGTAGTATTGTTGATTTGTGATATTATAAGTTTTAGCAATATGAGGTTCTTTCCTTATAGATGGGTGACAGCGGATTGGTTCGTTCTCATAAATAGGGTCTCTCCCTATAGATGAGTAATAGCGGATTGATTTGTCATCATAGCTGATGTCATTAATGTAGATTAATCCGTAGCGATCTTCGCTATAATAGGGTCGTAATAACGAATCAAAATATTTGGGATTCCAATAGATAGAGTACAACTCTATATTTATAGGGTATTGTGATAGTCCAGAATATTTAACATCTTTATGTTTTATTGGATATCTCTCAATAAGGATCAGCTCCTCACCACCGTCATAAGAGGCTTCCACAACCCCATAGACCGACCCCGTAACCATTAACATCGCCAGTACTAAAAGCATGTTCTCCTCCTCATTTAGCAAAACAAGCATTATAGTTTAATATACACTATAGTACTTGCTTTGTCAAGATTGAGAGGGTCAAAACCCCCAAAAAACTCAAAATGTACCATGTTCTCCAAACTTTTTTTTCAAGTACTTATTTCGTAAGGACTTAGATCAAGAAAATATTTTGTATCCAGCGTTTGCTGGATAAGACAATAGTATCGCCTTCGTCTCTCTATTCTCTAACCATAAAAAACCAAAGAAATCGCCTAGCTCATGTTATAATATGTATAGAAAAAATATAGGTATTCCAGCTCTGCTGGATTAAGGTAAATTGATCGCCTAAAAGGCTCACATTTTCCTAAAGGAGGAAACACATGCTGTTAGAA
>JBOFHK010000006.1:0-91841 GCA_051649605.1 Brevinema sp.
ACCTTGGAATTTATCCGCTAATCCGCTTAGGGTATCTCCTCTCTTGATCTGGTATTTCTTACTCAAGGTCATCGAACTAATCTCCGTACTACTAAAACTGGACATTTTTACCACCGTAATTTATTATTAACGATAATAATGATAAGATATATCTATATGATCCTGTTTTACACTCTATGCCAGCGATTAAATAGATATATGTTATAATAATTATCTATAATAGATAATATTATAACATATATTTATCATAAAGTGTTAGTGATTTGTGAAGTTTTTTTATTGGTGGATGGGTACGATTTATCTACGAGGTTATACAAAAAACGAAAAAGAAAGAATGAGAGAAGGTAGGATCTTCTTTCATTCTTTAACAGATCCTTCTGTAAGTCCCGAAATAATATATTTTTGTAATGAAATAAAAAGAATAATTACTGGTAAAATTAACAAAACCGCATATGCCATTACACTATTCCATTTGATTCCATCAGAAGTAATGAGATGATAAATCCCTGCTGTTAATGGTCTTAAAGAGTTTTTCGTATTAAACGTTATTGAATATGCTAAATCATTCCAAGACATAACAAAAGCAAAAGAAGCTGCTGTAATCAGACCTGGTTTAATAAGGGGAAGAAAAATCAGAGAAAATACTTGAAATTCTGAACAACCATCAAGTCGAGAGGCTTCAGCTAGCTCCTCTGGGATAGATAGAAAATTGGTTCTCATAATCAATACGATAAAAGGAATACTAATCGTTGCCGTAGCAAAAATAGGTGCTAAGTATGTATTTAATATTTTAAATTTTAAAAACATTAAATACATTGGAGTAAGAACCAAAGAATTAGGAAGTATTTGAGTTAACAAAAAAACAAGTAGGATCACTTGAAAAAAAGGAATCTTACAACGAGCCAAACCATAAGCTGCAGGAATAGACAAACTAAGAGACAGTAATAAAGATCCTATAGTAATAATGGTAGAGTTTATAATTGCTTGGGTAATATTATTCAGTGGGGAAAATTGTTGAATATAAGCATCTAGCGTTGGTTCTTTGGGAAATAAATAAAATACAGCGTTAAAAATTTCTGCATCGTTTTTAAAAGAACTCACAATCATAATAATAATCGGTGATGAAAAAACGAGTGTTACCAATAAAGCAGTTATATTTAGTAAGTGGTTTTGAGTCTTCCTCATAGACGTTCACCCTCTTTAGAAGTAGAGCGAATATAAAAAATGCTCATCACATAAAGAATAACCATTAATATATTAGCCACTGTTGCTCCTTCACTAAAATAATAATGTTTGAAAGATAAGCGATAAGATAGTGTGGAGAGAACTTCTGTAGAATTTACGGGACCTCCGCCTGTCATTGCAAAAACAAGGTCAAAAACTTTAAAAGTATAAATAAATCCTAGGATAAGCACTGATTGGATTGCTGGTTTGAGCATAGGAAGTGTGATATAAAAAAATCTTATCAAAGCCGTGCTTCCATCTAATTTAGCATTTTCAATTATACTGACTGGAATATTGGATAATCCCGTAGTAAGTAAAAGAGTATTAAAGGGAATACCAATCCAACAATTCGTAATAATCACAACAGATAGAGCATATTTAGGATCGGAAAACCACGAAGTAATCTCCTTGATAAATCCTAAAGATAGGAGTATTGAATTTATAGGACCTGTTTCTAAAAAGAGATAACGAAAAATTAAGGCTATAACAACCGTTGGTAACATCCAGCTCAAAATAATCAATCCTCGTAAATACTTAGACCAGGTAAATTTAAGATTAAAGAATAAAGCTAGTAAGAATCCTAAGATAAATTGGATGGAGAGTGAAGATATTGTATAAATCATAGTGTTTTTTAATGCAAGCCAAAAAATATCATTAGCCAATATCTTCCGATAATTCTCCCATCCTACAAAAATATAGGTACTCTGACTAATATTTTGAAGGTTAGCATTAAAAAAGCTCAAACCTATATTAAATATAATAGGAAAGCCAATAAAGAAGAGCATATAGATAACAGCAGGGAGTACAAAATATATTCCAGATTTATTTGACATAAAACCTCTTTTAATCCTGTGTTAATATATTAACACAGGATTATATTTTATTTTAATTCTTTCACAATTTGTTGAAAATCTTGATAAGCTTGTTGAGAAGTTTTTTGTCCAGAAACTGTTTCATGAAGTGATCCTATAAGAGCGGTAGAGATTTCAGGCCATTTTGGGTGAGGTCCACGAGGATAGGCATACTTCATTTGTTCGGCAAAAGCTTGCATTTCAGGATCATCTATCCATATTAATTGGGAATCGACATCTGATCGAGGCGAAAATTTATTAATTTCTCGATTATATTTTTCTGAGATATCTTTATCTAAAAACCACTTAAAAAACTCCCAGCTTTCATCCACTTTTTTACCTTTAAGAATAGTAAAATTTTCTCCCCCTAAGGTGGTGGCTCGTCTTTCATGATAAGGAAGAAGAGCTACACCCCATTCTTCTTGGGGCAGAGCATCTCGAATCGAAGAAAGCATCCACGGTCCATTGACCATCATAGCAACTCGACGAGAAGAGAATAATTTTTCAATATCACCTTGCCCCCAAACAAGTGATTCTCTACTAAGAGATCCATCACAAATCAATTCATAAATAAAATCTAATGATTGTATTCCTTTATTAGACTCTGTGTCTAAAATTTCTGCACCACTGGATAACATCCAAGGTGTATACTGAAAAGTCCCTTCTTCATTTTTGACAAAAGCCATAGCAATACCATAGCGATTAGGTAAGGTTAATTTTTTCGCCACTTGTCTTAATTCTTGCCATGTCTGAGGTACAGTAGCACCAACCTCTTCAAACATTTTTTTATTATAGTACAAAGCAAGTGGGAGACTTGCTTGAGGAACTCCATATATTTTACCTTCGTACATAACAGAGTTTAGAGGGCCAGGAAGAAATTTATCTTTTCCCCATTCGTTAAAACGATCAGTAATGTCTTCAAAAATACCAGATGCAGAAAATGCCGCATGATCAGGATTATCAATCATCCCAATATCTGGTAAATCTCCACCGACGATTCCTAAAGAATATTGCTTTAATAGTTCTTCTCTGGGAACAAACTCTGCTTGGATAAAAATATTATTTTGAGTGTTATTAAATTCATCAATATATTTTTGGAATACCACACCATCACTACTAGAAAAATAATGCCACATATAAACCGTTTTTCCATCATTACTTTGGCACCCTGTAAACAGGACAAAAAACAACAAAATACTTTTAAAATTTAACATAATCAATCCTCTTATTTTTATATTCTAAAATGGTTTGCAACCCTTTCGGTAAAACACTGGAATACGGTCAAGAGGAGTGTCTACCATAATTTCTTGCCCCCCTTCAAATTTTTGATCCGTAAATAGACAATACCAAGTACATTCTTTTGGAAGGTAAACTTTCTGCTTCGTTGAACCATATTCACATGTGGGGGCAACGAGAAGATCTTCTCCAAACATATATTGATAATCAGAAAAACTACTCTGGTCAAAAAATTCCATAAAAAGAGGGCGTATTAGAGGAACACCAGTTTTTTCAGTAATTTTCATTTGCTTCAAGATATAAGGAGTAAGTTTTGTGCGGAGATGGATATAAGAGCTTAAAATCTGTTCTATTTTTTCTCCCCAAGTCCATAGTTCATTGTGATCGCCTGTGCCTTCTCTCGGATCTTTATCATCAGCAAAATGAATATCGTCGTGTTCTCTATTACCGTGTAAGCGAAAAATAGGACAGAATACTCCCCATGCAAACCATCGAACAATTAGTTCCTGAAATATGGGATCGGTATTTCTTCCCCCATAAAATCCACCAATATCAGTCGTCCACCAAGGAATACCACTCATAGCCATATTTTGGGATGCCACAATTTGACTGCGAAAGCTCTCAAAAGTTGAATCAATATCTCCAGACCAAACAGCAGCTCCAAATCGATGAGAGCCTGCCCAAGCCGATCGACAAAGATTTAAAGGGTTTTTAATATTACTTTCTTTCATTCCATCATAGAAGGTTTGTTGAATATATCGAGGATAAGCTAGACCTTTTTCTTCCATATTACCAATACGCATACGAATATGATCAAATTCCAAAAACCTTAGCTCAGGTTCACAAGCATCAAGCCAAAAAAGAGCCACCCCACGATCTAAATAGTTTTTTTTCACAATATTCCAAAAATATTTACGAGCTTCTGGAGTACTGGGGTCATAATAATAAACATCTTTTGGTAAAGGAGTATCAATATCTAAGAATGAAAAGATTTTACTATGCCCCCTTTCTGAGGTCAATAAATATCCTCGTTCAAGCATCTCTTTAGTATATTTCCCATCAGGATTTACTGTAGGCCATATTGATACCATAAGATGTATTCCATAGCTATTTAATTCTTCAATCATCGCTTTAGGATCTGGCCAACATATAGGATCAAAATTCCACTCTCCCATACGACTCCAATGAAAAAAATCAATTACAATCACGGATATAGGAATTTTTTTCCGATGATATTGACGAGCAACATTTAAAAGTTCTTCTTGAGTACGATAACGTAATTTACATTGCCAAAATCCTATAAATTCAGATGGAAATACTGAAGGTAACCCTGTTAAGTAGGCATATTCATTCATAATTTCTTTATAATTATCTCCAATCATTACCACATAATCAATGTATTTCGTCTTATTAGCAATCCATACAGTTTTATTACTTGTAAGTTGGACCTCTCCTACCGCTTGATTATTCCAAAGAAATCCATACATTTTATTAGAAATCATAAAAGGAATAGAGATTTCAGAATTTCTTTGCTCTAAGGGAATGACCAGCCCTTTTTGATTGAGTCTACCATGCTGATGTTGTCCCAAACCATAAAACTTTTCTGATTCATCCGAAATAAATGATACTGTTGCTTTAAAGGTATCATCCCCACGGGTACGATAGACGCGACCTGAAAAATTATAAGCTCTTGGGCTTATAATTTCTTCAAGAAAAGGAATAGATTTACCTATTTTATAAAATCGAATAATCCCTGATTTAGTAATCACAACACGCACTTTTTTGGTGATTAGCTCTGCCGTATCTTGTTGTAATACTATTTTAACATCTATTGGAGAGACGTTTTCTAACAGTACTAAGGGTTCGAATCCTTGATTGTAATTGATCGAACCACTAACCCTAATACTACCATCATGAAGTGCAGATAGTTGTATGGTTTCTTGATTTTCATTCCATAATAACCCACAATTATTTTTTACAAAGTTCCCCATACGCTCCTCCTAGATTTTTTTATTCACTTATATTTTACTTCTAAATATTCCTATCTCAACGCTAATAAATCTTTTGTATTTGGAAAAATTATAAACTATTTCTTAGTAATTCTGTAATCAACGCGGTATCAGCATTAGTAATAATTTGTAATTGATCGTTTACAATTTTACAAGAAATCCCTTCCCCATTGAGTTGTTCTATTTTTTGAGGATCTAGTCTTGATCTATCTCTCATATTAATACGAATACGTGTAGAACAATGATCAATCGAGTCAATACCTGCCTCAAGTAAGGCTTCTTTAAGAGCAACAATCAATCCCAAATTCTTTTTTTCTTCATTCAATAAAATTGTTCCGTATTTAAAAACAGGGTAAGAGAGAGTAAAAACAAACATAATAAGGATACTTACTAAATTAAATACTGTATAAGGAAGATAACTTAATGTTGAAACACCCAATGTTGTTGCCATATAGACACCAGTAACCGTCCAAGGGGTAATCGGTTCTGTTAATGTTCCTCCATCTTCCATCGTCCGTGAAAGCATTGAGGGATGAAGTCGGTATTTGGTATAGAGATTTTGTAAAACAGGCCCTAACGTTAAAAAGGTAAATTGAGTACTATTGACACTGGAGTTAACAAAAAACGTCATTGCCCATGTTACTAAAATTAATGATCGAATCCCAACAATAACCTTAATTAGGGCATCCAAAATCACCTGAAGAGTCCCGATAAGTTGTAGCATCGCTCCGAAAGTTAACGCAGAGATTAAAAATAACACGGTACTCATCATTCCTGTCATCCCACCACGATTAAGAAGGTTATGTAAATCTGCTGGAATCAAGTCAGCTGACACACTAGTCATCGATACAGAAAATCCCGTCAAGAAAGATTTAATCCCATTAACAAATCCGAAATCTTGGAAAATAGCTCCCAAAACTAAAGCAACAATACTTCCCATAAACATGGTAATAATAGGTGATACCCCTTTAAAGCTCCCTACAAAGACAATAAGTGCGGGTAAAAGAAGTAAAATATTAAAATGGTATAGGGATTCTAAAATTGTTAAAATACTTTGAGTATTTGCCAATGTAGCTATATCAATATTTCCTAAATATTGTAAGCCCAAAACAATAAAAACAAGAATACTGATAAAAAACGCTGGTACTGTAATCTGAAACATTGCTTTTAAGTGATTAAGTAGATTAGTACCTGCTCCCATCGCTGCCAATACCGTTGTATCTGAGATCGGTGAATTTTTATCTCCAACATAAGCCCCACTAATAATTGCCCCTGCGATTAAGGGGAGAGGGATTCCAACTGCTTGTGCAATCCCTATAAAAGCAACTCCTGATGTCGCTGCTGCCCCCCAAGAAGTCCCCGTAAAAATAGCAACAAGAGTAGTAACCAAAAAGGCTGTTACTGGGACAAATGAAGGATTGATCCATTTTACTCCATAATAGATTAACATAGGAACAGCACCACTATAAATCCAAGTTCCTACAATAGCCCCTATTAAAATTAAAATCAGTACTCCCATCCATGTAGAAGCAATTTTTTGGGTAAAAGCTTCTTCCATCTCTTTCCATGAAAAACCCATAAAATAAGCAATAACACAACAGATCATTGCTCCAAAAAATAAAAGAAACTCAATAGGGATACCGTAGGGGATCGTTCCAAAAATAACCCCTACAATAATAAAAAATAATGGGAATAGTATCCAAAATCTTGATATTTGTTTCATATTGACTCCTAAAATTTATGAAATTATATTAATCTTAGGGCTTTTTCTAAATCATAAATCAAGTCCTCTACATCTTCTAAACCAATAGACACCCTCATCGTCCCTAAAGAAATACCCATATTATCAAATTGTTCTTTTGGCATCTCTTTTAGATAACTAATCGCAGGAGCATAAATTAGACTTTCATGCCCTCCCCAGCTCACTCCGATTCTAAAAAATTGTAAGGCATTAAAAAAGTTTTTGATACGATCCAAATTTTTAGAATTAATTTCAAATCCCATCAATCCTGATGTACCCGTCATTTGTTTTTTAGTGAGGGTAAATTGTTCGTTGCTTTCCAAACCCGGATAAAAAACCTTCGTGATTTTAGGATGATTCTCTAAAAAATGGGCAATAGCAAGGGCATTGTGCTGGTGTTGATACATACGAATTTTCAAGGTTCGGAGACTTCTTAAAATCAACCATGCCTCAAAAGGAGCAATTTTTGCCCCAAGAAAAGCGTGTTCTTGGAGAAAAATATTCTCGATATCTATTTTTTTACCAATAACAACACCCGCCACAATATCACTATGACCTCCTAGATATTTAGAACAAGAATGTACTTCCAAATCAACCCCTAATTCTAAAGGTTTTTGGAAGATAGGAGTCGCCCAAGTATTATCTATAATTGTTTTGATGTTTTTAGATCGAGCGAGTGTACTGACTTCTTGTATATTTTGCAGAGAAAAAACAGCAGAGGACGGGCTTTCTAAGTAGATCAGTTTGGTATTGTCTTTGATAGCCTTTTCAAAATCACCAATATCTTTGCCATCCACAAAAGTAGTGGTAATACTACATTTTTCCTTAAGATACACATTAAGAAAGTTATTTGTCGGTCCATAAACATTTTTAATGGCAATAATATGATCCCCTGATTTTACAAAATGTAATATCGCAGAAGAAATCGCTCCCATGCCTGATGCAAAAAGTTTTGCTTTTTCTCCACTAGCAAGAATAGCTATTTTTTCTTCTACAAGAGATACAGAAGGATTTTTACCTCTCGTATAAATGCAATTATTGACGGGGTCATCAAACGCCTCGTCAATACTATCCCAATCATCAAAAGTAAAAAGGCTTGTTTGAAAAATGGGAGGAACAACAGCTCCACACCCCGACTCACCATGATGGATCATTTGTGTTTGAATAGCAGGTTTTTTATTCATAATATTCTCCTAAAATTAATTTGTTCAAATAAGTAATACATTCATTAAAACTAGGACATTTCATAAGCTATACAGCTCTAGTCGTTTAAATTTTTGTCCTACTTAATACTGTTATGAGGATTTACGAGCAGAAACATCAACCCAAACCGCAATCAAAAGTACCAAGCCTTTTATTGTACCTTGCCATGCTGAATCAAGTCCCAAATAACTCATTCCATTATTAATACTGGCAATAATCACCGCTCCCAAAAGAGCTCCCAAAACAGAACCCATACCACCAACAAGACTAATCCCACCAATAACACAGGCAGCAATAGCATCCAGTTCACTATTTACCCCAGTAGATGGAACAGCAGAAGCAAGACGAGCCGTATTTACTAAAGATGCCAAACCAACAACTAAACCGTTTACAGTAAAAACGAGCATAGAAATAAGTTTAATGTCAATCCCAGATAAACGAGCTGCCTCAGCATTTCCCCCAATAGCATAAACAGTCCGACCATAAACAGTACTATCTGCAATAAGGTAAGAAAGAGCAACTAAGATAAAAAGAAGAAATACAGGTGTTGGCAACCCTCTATAGCTATTAACAACCCCAATAAATAAAAAGGATAAGCTTAAAAACGTTACTATTCGAAGTATGGTAAAAATACGCTTGTTTTTGTTAGCGATAAAAACTCGTTTTTTATGTACTTCGATTAAGAGCATTAAAACTACAAATATTCCCCAAAGTATCCACCCCATAAAGTTTGGCAAATAACCACTTCCAATACTGTTAAACAGGTCATTAGACACAGTGATTGTTTGACCTTTCGTCATAAAAAGCACAATCCCTCGATAAATTAAGAGACTAGAAAGAGTAACAATAAATGCGGGGACTCCTTGATAAGCATGCCACCAACCATTACATAGACCTAGTAAAGCTCCTAGTAAAAGAGTACAAATGACTACTACCATGAGAGGCATACCAGATCGAAGAGATAGTGCTGAAAAAGCACCCAAAAGCCCTAGGAGGGAACCCACTGAGAGATCCACATTTCCTGTAATAATAACAAAAGACATCCCTATAGACATGATCCCCACAATACTCATCTGACGAAATAAATTGGAAAGATTTCGAGAACTAAGAAATCCTCCATTAGTAAGTAATGCAAATAAACTCCAAATAATAATGATAACAAAACACAGCATAAGTAGATTATATTTTTGAGCGAATTTTTTACAATCATTCATTTTTAAACCCTCCGATTGCTACACTCATAATATCTTCTTGACAAAGGTTTTGATTATCTAAAGAAGCTTTTATATACCCTTCACGCATTATAACTACACGATCAGATAGATATAGAATTTCAGGAAGTTCGGAGGAAACCAAAATAATTGAAGTCCCTTGTTCTGAAATTTTTTTAATATATTTATAAATTTCAAACTTTGCTCCAATATCAATACCTCGTGTTGGTTCATCTAAAATCAAAATCTCTGGCTGGATCATTAGCAGTTTTGCAATCATACATTTTTGTTGATTGCCACCACTGAGAGAAGAAATTAGATCATCCAAAGCTCCTATTTTTATTTTTAACTCCTCTATACTTTTTTGTGCGGTAGAAATTTCTTTTTGATAATCTAAGATTCCATAATGAGAACATTGCTCTAATGCAGCCATAGTAATATTGTGTTTGATACTATGATTTAACACAATACCATTAATTTTTCGTTCTTCTGGCACATATGCTATACCTAATTCCAAGGCATCTCTAGGAGATTTGATGTGGATTTCTTGACCTTTAAAATAAGAATTCCCCACATATGTTTCTTGATAAGCTCCAAAAATACAGGTCATTAACTCTGTTCTTCCTGAACCGATCAAACCAGAAAAACCTAGAATTTCTCCCCTATGGAGTATGAACGAAGCATTATTAACTTTTTTTATCCTAGAGTTTTTTCTATCTAAAGCTGTATAGTTCTTTGCTTCAAAAATTATTTCCTTCTTAGGATAATATTTACTAGAATCTAGTAAATCTATCTTACGCCCCACCATATGTTCGATGATCTTATTTTCTGTATAATTGGCAACAGATCCTTGACTAACACTTTTTCCATCACGAATAATAGAAACCTTATTACAGATACTAAAGATTTCATTAAGCTTATGACTGATATAGATTGCCGTCAATCCGTTAATCTTTAAATCATCAATAAGTTGTAAAAGATTTCGTGTTTCTTTTTCGGATAAAGAAGAAGTTGGTTCATCTAAAATCAAAATTTGTACATCACTAGAAATCGCTTTAACGATCTCCACAATCTGACGCTCTCCTGTGCCTAAATCTTTGATTTTCGTTTCAGGGTCTAGATTGGGGGCTATCCCTAGTAAAAAAGAACGGGTTTTATCAATCATCTCTTCTTTAAGAAGAAACCCCTTATTATTGAGATAACGACCAAGCCAAATATTTTCCATAATACTCATTTCTGGAATGAGATTAAGTTCTTGATGGACAATACCTATACCCGCATCTTCAGCATCTCGAATATTACGAAAGGTTCTTATTTGATTATCAATAATAATTTCTCCTTCATAAGATTGATAAGAATATACCCCAGAAAGAATTTTCATGAGAGTGGATTTACCTGCCCCATTTTCTCCACAAAGACCCAATATATCACCTTTTTCTAAGCTTATATTAATACCAGATAAAGCTTTCACCACACCGAAATTTTTATGGATATTTTGCATCTCTAAAAGAGACATAATAACTCCTTATTAATCTATATTACTATTTTATACTATTTATTAATTATAAATTTGTTCTTTACTTACCCAACCATCAGCAATTACTGTTTCTTCTAAATTTTCCTTTGTTACTTTAATAGGTTCTAAAAATGTTGTGGGGACATCTTTCGTTTTATTATTCAAAGAAGAATTTGCGATAGGTTGTTCTCCATTTGCAAGAGTAACAGCTATTTTTGCGGCTTCTGTAGCTAACAATCGAATAGGTTTGTATACGGTAAGAGCTTGTTCTCCTTTTGCAATACGCTGAAGAGCAGCAAGGTCAGCATCTTGTCCTGATACAGGAATAGCTAATCCTTGAGCTTGTAAGGCTCGAATCGCTGCCCCACTAATACTATCATTAGCAGCAATAATTGCGGCAACATTATTTTTCTCAGCGGTAAGCATATTCTCGATAATAGGTAGTGCTAAATCTGGTAACCAGCTTTGTACCATTTGTTCACCAATAAGGGTAATATCCTCTCGATCAATATAGGGTTTGAGTATTTCCATTGATCCCTTCTTGAAAAGAATAGCGTTATTATCATCAGGAGATCCCCCTAAATAGAAAAAACGCCCTTTATTAGTAATATCTAAAATCCCCTCAGCTTGGATACGACCGACTTTTTCGAGATCGAAGCTAATATAATAACTAATATCAGCATTATTAATAAGGCGATCATATGCTAAAATAGGTATACCCTCTTGGCGAGCTTGAGCAATAGCAGGGCTCAGAGCATTTCCATCCTTAGGAATTACCACAATAACTTTAACTCCTTGAGCAATCAGATTTTCAATGTCAGACGCTTGTTTTACAGCATCACCATCTGAAGAAACTGCAACCACAGTATACCCTAATTTTTTTGCTTCTTCCGTAAAATAATCTCGATCTTTTTGCCATCTTTCTAGCCGAAGGTCATCCAAAGACATTCCAATAATATTTTTTTCTGAAGAGTCGCTACAAGCACTAAAAAATAGAACGAGCACAGAAATAATACAAAGTATTTTCATAATATTCTCCTAAAATTAATTTGTTCAAATAAGTAATACATTCATTAAAACTAGGGCATCTTAATAAGCTATACAGCTCTAGTCGTTCAAATTTTTGTCCTAATCAATAGAGAGATTTACTTATTAAATATTTAATTATTTTATTTTCCAGATAAACTGGTTTAATTTTGCTTCTAATAATTCTTGTGATCCACTGGTAATTTTAGGCTCATCAATCGATAAACCGTATTCAGAAAGTTCTTCGAAAGAGATGTTCCCTGCTTCAATTCTCGCTCCGATTCCACTATTATAGGAGGCGTAACGCTCAGCAATAAATTGTTCGTAAAATCCATCTTGAAGAATCGCATCCGCAACTTTTAATCCCCAAGCAATCGTGTCCATACCAGCAATATAGGCATAAACCAGATCTGACATTTCATGAGATCCCCGACGAACTTTTGCATCAAAATTAAGCCCTCCCGTCAGACCTTGGTTTTTGATAATTTCTATCATCATCAAAGAAGCTTCATAAATATTCGTTAAAAACATATCCGTATCCCAGCCAAGGAGAGGGTCTCCAAAATTAAGATCCACTGAGCCAAGTTTTCCACGATTGCGTGCTACTTGCATTTCATGTTGCATAGTGTGCCCTGCTAACGTGGCATGATTCACTTCTAAATTGAGCTGAAAATAGTCTTCCAATTTGTAATAATGTAAAAACTCCAAACAAGTAGCCGCATCAAAATCGTATTGATGTTTCGTCGGTTCTTTAGGTTTTGGTTCAAGGTAAAACATTCCCTTAAAACCAATTTTTTCTTTATAGTCAACAGCCATACTTAGAAATCGTGCCATATGATCAAGTTCTCGCTTCATGTCTGTGTTAAGTAAGGTTTCGTATCCTTCACGCCCTCCCCAAAAAACATAGCCCCGACCGTTCATCGCATGGGTAATATCAAGCGTTTTTTTTGTTTGAGTGGCAGCTATAGCAAATACATCTGCTTGCGGAGAGGTCGCTGCTCCATGCATATAACGAGCATTAGTAAACAAAGATGATGTGCCCCATAAGAGTTTCTTTCCCGTTTTATTCATTTCTTGAAGAATCAAATTAGTAATTTTATCTAAGGACGTATTCGTATCTTTTAAACTTAGATACTCAGGGGCAATATCGCGATCGTGAAAACAGAAGTAATTGATCCCTAACTTATTCATAAATTCAAAACCAGCTTCAATACGCATTCGAGAAGCATCTTCAGGATCTTTACCATTCCATGGGCGTATAGCTGTTTCTACACCAAAAGGATCTCTCCCCCCCGCTGCCAGTGTATGCCACCAACTCATAGAAAAAGGTAACCATTCTTCCATAGTTTTACCAGAAATTTTTTGTGAAGGATTATAATGCTTGAAGGCAAAAATGTTATTACTATCAATACCTTCATATTTGATAGTAGGGATCTGGTGAAAATATTCCATATATCCTCCTAGGAATTAATTAAATGATATTTTTATTATAACATAGATATTATTCAGGTCAATAGAATTTTTATATTATAATAAATAAATTTTAAATATTTAACTATAAACACTTTAGATATAAAAATCAAAAATAGATAATAAAAATATTGACGAGAGAGTAAAAGTAATTCATAATATATGCTAATATGACTTCAATATCAAAGGAGTGGGATATGATTACATTAGGAATCGATTTAAGTACACAGAGTTGCTCACTCTGTATTTTAGATACTAATAAAAAAAAGAGTGTTATTTCTCACAGTACGATTTATCGAGATTTACCTCAAATCAAAAAATCCCCTATGGATAGGGAGAGTCTCTTAATCCCAGCCCCCAATGGGTGTGCTGAGCAAGATCCTAGTATTTTTCTGTATGCTCTTGAAGAGGCTTTGACTAAAATAAGCCAAGAGAATGATTTATCTCAGGTTGTAGCAATTCAAATTTCTGCTCAACAGCATGGACATGTTTATCTTAACGATAAGTTTCGTAATACAATAAAAAATTTAAATAACAAGCCTCTTGCCGAACAATTAATAGTTTCTTACGCTTATCCTTATGCTCCGATATGGCGATCGTCAGACACCTATTCAGAAGCTACTGCACTTCGACAAACTCTGGGTGGAAAAGAAGCAATAATCCAGCAGACAGGATCTGATTCTCCTTTGCGTTTTACAGGTGCAATTATCAAGAAATTCGTAGACAAAAATCCCTATATCTATCAAAATACCACTCAAATATTACTTCTTAATACTTGGTTAGCTGCGATTATGAGTGGAAATCCTGACACTCCTTGTGATTTCGGTAATGGAGCTGGCACAAGCCTCATGAATTACCATACTCAACAATGGGATTCTACGCTTATTTCTTCTATTTCTTCCAATTTATCCTTAAAATTACCTTCTCTTTCCTCTCCAAATAGCGTATCAGGATATATTGCTCCCTATTTTCAACAAAAATACAGATTTCACAAAAACTGTATCGTTGGAATCGGCACGGGAGATAATCCCGCCAGTAAAGTCGTTTCTTCTGGTGATATTCTCTCATTAGGCACAAGTTTTGTCTATATGAAAAATACGGATCTCAACACACGCGACTTTACTGGGACGGCAAACGCTATGTTTGATGGATTAGGTAACCCTTTTACCATTTTTTGCCGTACGAATGGATCTTTGGTTTGGGATCAAGTAAGAGAAATATATCAAACCAACTATCTTCAAGCCTCCAAGGCCTTAGTCCAAATGAGAAAACAATTCCCAATTTTTTTATGGCAAGTAGAAAAAGAATCACTACCCATTAGCCCACCTTATCAATATCGAGACGATCATCAACCTTCTTTCGAACAAGATTACAGGGGTATTATTCTCAGTTCACTCTGTCTTTTACAAATTTATACTAATTCTTTTGGCAAATCACACAAACTATCGGTAACAGGAGGCCCAACTACAGACACAGAAATTTTACAAATCATCGCTAATATCTGGGAATGCCCTGTTGAAGTCCTCCCTTCTGGGGGAGCAGCGCTAGGAGCTGCACTAGCAGCCTCTATGCTTATCAAATCCTCTATAGATTTAGAAAATTTAAGGTCTACTCTTGCATCAAAAACCCCTATTCAACCAGATCCCACTCTCTATACTGAATATAAACAATATAAAATACGATTAAGAACAAAATTGGAGAACTTAATTTATGATTCTATCTAATAAACGCTATCAAAACCGTGTGCAAGAACAAACAGAGCGCTCTATGCTTCAAGCTTGTGCTTTACAAAAACGTTTCACAGGTATTCAACTAAGTGAAGTTCTCAAAATATCTCTTCCTACCGTAAATAACTATTTAGAAAAATTTAGAAACTTAGGTTATATTAAAGAAATTGGATTTATTGGCTCAGACTTTGGAAGAAAATCAAGGGTTTGGGAATGTGTCTTACTTAAAAAATTAATTTTAGGGGTCGAAATTGATACTAAAGAAATAAAAATCGCTTTATTTCGAGTCAATGGAGAACTTATTTCTCTCCAAACATATCCTTATACCCTCACTCAAGAAAATTTTTGTTCCATGTTAGAACAATATATTCGTGATTTTTTTGCAGACATTAGCCCACAACAACGACAAGATATTCAGAGTATTGGGGTTTCAATTCCTGGTGATATTGATTTCGATCAGAAACATATTATTTTTGCTACCAATCTCAATCTCAAAAATCTTTCCATTCGTCCCCTAGAAGAAGCCTTAAATATTCCTATTGTTTTAGAAAACGAAGCAAATGCTGCAGCCCTTGGTGAAATTTTTCTTGATAAAAATCATCTTAATAAGAATATGATTTTTTTATCTATTTCCTACCAAGGGATTGGAGGAGGATTGATTTTTGATGGAAAACTTTATCAGGGAACACGTCGAAAGGGAGGGGAAATTGGTCATATGAGTATTGATCTCAATGGTACTCCCTGTTCTTGCGGTAGTAAAGGATGTTGGGAACGTTATTCTTCTGAGGAAGCTTTACAAAAGCTCTCAGAAAAAACATCACTAGAAAATATCTTTTTGACTAGTGATTTAGAATCTAACCACGTCTTACAAATCTATACTCTCTTTCTTGGACGAGGAATCCGTAATTTACTTTCTATTTTTGATGTTTCTAAGATATGTATAGGAGGAAATATTAGTCTGTATTGGCAAAAGATTTATCCTTATATCTATCAAGAAGTATTTCAGGAAAACCATTTTTATGATACAGGAAGAGATGTTATTTTATCTGCTGCAAAATACCAAAACCATGCCTCGCTTTATGGAGCAGCTATTATCCCTATTAGATCATTATTTTATGAACATTAAATTATTTATTAATAAACAATATCAATAGTTACAAGATACTCCCTTCCTTACATCTGGAGGAGTTGTTTTAATAACAATAAATCACCATCGAAATAATAGTACTATCATTAAATATTAGTTACAAACACACAATAACATTTAGTGCCTTATTTTTGTGCGGATCTACTTTTTATGTTATACCAATTTTTTCTTATAAGGATCAATTAATCAGATTAAAGAGTTTAGGAAGTCCCAAAGAAATCATAGGGATATAAGTTACTAATAAAAGAGCTGCCGTTAGAGTAAGGAAGAAAGGGCCTAAAAATCGAATCATTTCTTGCATTTTAACTTTGCCAACCGAACAGGCAACAAATAAGACACTCCCAACAGGAGGAGTCATATTGCCAATCCCTAAATTGAAAATCATCATAATTCCAAAGTGAACAGGATGCATTCCCAGAGATATTGCAATTGGAAGAAATATCGGCGTAAATACAAGAACTGCTGGGGTAAGATCCATAAATGTTCCTATCACAAGTAGACATAAATTCATAACCAATAAAATAATAATAGGATTTGATGAGATAGATAATAAAGAGTTTGCAATTAATTGAGGAATACCTGCATAAGCCATCACCCATGCCATCATTCCAGAAGTCGAAATCAAGAACAATACCATAGCAGAATTTTTTAAGGATATTCCAAACACCTCAATTAATTGACTCCAGGTTATCTCTTGGTAGAATAACGCCAAAATAAGAGAATATGCAACAGCAATTGCCGCCCCTTCTGTAGCAGTAAAGACACCTAAGACAATTCCCCCAATCACTACGACAATCAAAGAAAGACTGGGGAGAGCATTAAGAATAATCTTAAGAGATTTTCGTAGATTTTCACCCTGATAAATAGGATACTTTAGTTTATAAGCATAAATAGAAGCAACAATCATTACAGAAAAACCCATTAAGAGACCTGGGAGATATCCTGCTACAAATAATGCAGCAATAGACGTTCCACCACTAACAAGAGAATATAGAATTAAAGGTCCACTAGGAGGGATGAGAATGCCTGTGGGTGCAGAACTAGCATTAACTGCAGCCGAGAAAGCACGGTCATAACCTTCCTTTTCTTGTAAAGGGCTCATAATTCCACCGATTGCAGCAGCAGCGGCAATTGAAGATCCTGAAATTGCTCCAAAGAGCATATTTCCAATAATGTTTGTTTGAGCTAGAGAGCCAGGAAGTTGCCCACCCAATAATTTTGCAAAATTTACCAATCTAATCGCAATCCCTCCTTTATTCATAATATTGCCTGAAAGAATGAAAAAAGGTATCGCAAGAAAAGTAAAAGAATCCAAGCTTCCAAATATCTTTTGAGTCATAGGAAAAAGAAGCACCTCTAAAGGACCAAGCGATAAGGCTGTTAGGATAGAAGATAAGCCAATACCTATAGAGATTGGTACTCCTAAGATAAGAAACAAAAAGAAACTCACAAATAGTATTAACGTTGCTAAGACTGTTGTATCCATACTAATCCTCTTTAAGATATATCTTATATTTAAAAAGACTAATTATTTCTAAAATCTTAATAAATGAGATCATCATTCCCGTAATAGGAATTATAGTATAAACTAATCCCATTGGGAGTTGAAGAAGAGGGGTCAATTGTCCCATCGTTGCTAGCGACATTTGAATACCCCCATAAACCATCACTAGAGAAGTAAAAAAAATGATTAAGAGATCAATCACAAACTGTATATATACCCGTGTTTTTGACTTGACATTATCTAAAAGAATTGTTAATGCAATATGCTCATTCGTTACAAAACACGCTACTGTTCCTAACATGACAGACCAAATGAGAGAAAATCTTAAAATTTCTTCTACTAACTGATTAGGTTTGTTTAAGACATATCGGCTAAATACTTGTCCAACAACCATTATAACCATCAATAGCATAACAGTTTGAAGAATTGTAAAGATCGTATCTGTAATTATTTTTTAATTTTTTGAATCATGAAATCCTCAATATTTTTACCACTCTATTCTCTAAGAGATAATATTTCTTTTAAGATAGGAGTAATAATAGGGTCTTGATTGGCTTCCGCATACATAGGTTGAATAAGTTTTTCAAAATCATCTTTATTGACTTCGTTAATTTTGACATCCATTTCTATTTGAGCAGTTTTTAATGATTCTTCTGTAGATTTTGCCCATAATTCATTATGATATTCGGTCGAAGTAAGAAGGGCTTCTTTTACGATTTGTTGGTGTTCTTCAGAAAGAGATAACCACGTTTTATAACTCATTACCACAAAGTCTGTCAGATGAACATGGGCATCTAAAGAATAGTATTTTGCAACTTCCCCATGCTTATCTACCGTAAGTGCTTGGGCATTATTCTCAGCACCATCAATAATTCCTTGTTGGAGAGCTGTATAAATTTCACCGTAAGGAATAGGTGTTGGCACCCCACCGAGGAGCTCGATTAAGCGAATAGAGGAACGGCTATTAATAATACGAATTTTTTTACCTTTAAGATCTAATGGAGTATTAATAGGAGCATTTTTCATATAAAACGAACGATCTCCAGCATCTTGATAAGTTAAAGCAATCATACCACTATTGGTAAGATTATTATAGACTCTTTCGGTTACAGGTGCTACCATTGTTTGGTAAAAATGTTCTTGAGTTTTAAAGAGATAAGGTAATAGATACGCTCCAAATTCTTTATTGAAATTTTCTAAGACATTAGCACTAACCCGAGTAAAATCAATAGACCCCGCCTGTACTTGTTCAACAATACTACGATCATCTCCTAAAATACTATTTGGAAAGAACTCTATGACCAATTCGCCATTAGTTTTTTCCTTTACGGTCTCTCCAAATTTTAAAAGAGCAATATGAGATGGATTTTGTGCTGTGTGATTGTGGGCAAAACGAAGTTTACGGACTGCCTCCCCCCCTCCACAGGATGTAAGAAATAAAAATAATAAGGCTGTTAACACTTTATAATTCATAAAAAACCTCCTAGATTTTTTAATATTTAATTTAGATACTTTTTTCAGAAAGCGTCATTCCAATCAAATCAAAGGGTTTAAAGCTTACGACTAACTGATAACGTTTTGTTGGTCTAGGGTATTTAATTTTTGTGGATTTAAGATCAGCATCATAATACCAGCCCATATCTGATTCCTCCCAAATCGCTTGATCCAAAAACTGAGGAATAGCTTGAGTGTCTAAGAAAACCTCAAAGGCTCCCTTTTGGGTGTTGATGACCTCAAAATAAATCACTCTGATTGAAGATTCATAAGTTCCCTCATAATGAACATTAAGGATAATTCGTTCGCCAGCGATGATACTGATGGATGTTTTTAAAAATTTCCCCTTACGATAATCATTTGAAATACCATCATCTTCATAAAGTGTATATTCTGAATTTTCTGTGGTGGTCAGTAAAATATCCCAATAACTTTCCTTATCTTTTCTAATAGAAAAAATTTCATAATTTCTAGGAACTAATGCATTATCTCTAATAAAAATTGGTGTTGTTGTTATATCAACTGGAATAGTAATTGTTTGCCCACCTTGATATTGTTGACGCGTAGTATAATTATACCAAGAACATCCCCTAGGTAAATAGATCTTATGCTCGGTTACTTGAGTATGAACTACAGGAGCAACCAAGAGAGAGGAGCCTACCATAAATTGGAAACGCTGTAAGAGTGCATGTTTATCTTTCGGAAATTCATAAACTAAGGGACGTAAAATAGGAACCCCTTCTTCATGAGCAGTACGCATCAATGAATAGAGATAAGGTAAAAAAGAATAACGAAGCTTTATTGCCTCTCGAATAATCGGAGTCGATTTTTTATACATCCATGCTTCGGTTACAGTATTATCGTTATTACAAGAGTGGATAGAGAATCTAGGAAAAAAAATACCTGATTGAACCCAACGAACAAATAACTCTTCTTCAGGATGAGGACCATAGAACCCTCCAATATCACACCCATTATTTGCAACTCCTGAAAGTCCCATATTGAGAATTGTGGCAATATTATTTTGAAGGGTGTCCCAACGCGTTGCATTATCACCAGCCCATGTCGAAGCATAGCGTTGGATCCCAGCAGAACCTGAACGACAAACCACAAAAGGACGATAGTTCGGACATTCTTTTTCTAGGGCTTCGTGTGAAACTTTATTCATGAGAAGTGCTTGAACATTCTTCCATTCTCCTGTAATTCCCCCTTTCCCCTCTACAGAACACCATGCAAGCTTATCGTTGATTTCAAATTCACAGTTATCGTTCCAAATAGAGGTAACTCCTTGTTTGATTAGGGAGTCTGTCATTAATTTTTTCCAAACATCACGCCCTACCTGAGAAGTAAAGTCCACAAATGAACCATCACCACCCCACCATTTGTCAATATAAGGACTTGCTTTATCCTGATTGAGAATAAATCCTTCAATAAAATCTTTATAATTGGGGTGGGTAAGTAAAATGCCTGGTTTGATATTAGGAGAACACATTACTCCACGATCATTCATTTCAGTAAAGAATTTTTTGGGGTCTGGAAATCTTGCCTTGTTCCACGTAAAAAAATAGCGCTTTTTATCAGGTGCTACAGTATATCCACTAGATAATTGAAAACCGTCAATAGAAATATTTTCACTAATATTTTTATCAATAAAATTAATAATTTCTTTATCGCAACGCTCTGGAAGTTCGACATAGTACATCGTAGAACCTAAGTATCCCAAAGCATATTTAGGAGGAAACGTAGTTTTACCAGTGAGATCCGTATAGCGACGAACAACATCACCCATCATAGGCCCATTAATAAAAAACCAATCAATTTCTCCACCCTCTGCCGTAAAATAAGTGTATCGAGGCCAATATCCACTTACTTCTGCCCCAAGATCGAATTCACAATCATAGGTATTATGATAGAACATACCAATAGAAGAACCCGTTTGACTATTATGTTTGATATACATAGGAATATGCTTATACATAGGAGACCCTGTATTTGGGTTATGTCCCACTGCGTCTTTAGGTGATAAACGTAAACGTTGGTAATTCTTATCTAAAGAGCCATTATGTTCTCCAAATCCAAAATAGGTATTTTTTTCTTCAGAAAAAGCACTATAATGATAGATTCAGCCAATATAGTCTTGAACAAAGGCACGACTGGGAATGTCAGCATGTAATAACAATCCATTGAGGTCATACACTTCAAAGGATAAAGGATCTTTTGTAACAATTATTTTAAGAGAATTCGTTTGAAATATTAAGGCATCATGTGTTTCTTCTACAAGAGGAAAAAGAGGGGATAATTTTTGACGTTCATTACCAAGATAAGTATCACAGCAGTCATCCCATGCTGTTTGAGTAAGAATATATGATACTTCATCCCAATTATTTTTAAAATTGGTGCGAACACGGAAAATATCGTCCGTCAAAAAGATAAGTTTGAGGGAGCTACTATTCGTAGATAAAAGATACCCTTCTTCAATCTGCGTAATATTTTTTAATTGTGAGAGATTCTTCATGGATAACTTCCTAGACTAAAATATCCTATATTCAAGTATTATTTTATTATAAAGTTTTTATAAGGGAAAATCAAGAGCATATTTATTATAAAATAGGCAAATTTTTCTATAGTTGGCTTTCTATCCACTTAAAAAGTCAGAAAGTAGTAGATATTAGTACCATGATAATCCAAGATATAAAATAAATATTCTATAATAAATTTTAGATCTAAAAAATAGAAAAAATTACAGAGAGCCTGTAATAAAAATATTATTAATACTTTTGTTATATAAGTTATTGCTCTATTTAAAATACCAGATCATAAATTCTTTCTTCTATGATAGAACCCAAAAACCTATTCAATATAAAAAACAGCTTTTTGGTAGCCTTCATCCTCTATATTACGCACTTTGCCGTAATATAGAGGATAATCTAATGATATAAATTTTTAATTATCAGTTTAATCACACAAAATCGTATAATAAAATCATCCTCTGGGACAATTCTCATATAAACTATGAATTATAGAGGTATTAAACCCTAACTATGAAGGATTTTTCTTCTTAAGAAACATCTAAACACAAAAAAATGCCTTATAATCGTATAAGACAATCTTTTTATGGTCAGATAAGTCTTCATAAATGAAAGCGAAAACCCAACCTATATAAAATAAGATAGCCTCATGATAAAAAATAATTATAAACTGTTTTCTATAGTAATTTTGTAATCGCTAGGGTATAATTAGTAGTACTCATCTCAAAATAAAAAACTGTAAATCATTAACTAATAATGATTTACAGAATATTAATGGGGCCCGGAGGGGATCGAACCCTCGACCCACCGATTATGAGTCGGTTGCTCTAACCATCTGAGCTACAGGCCCATATAAAAATATAGTACGATATTATAGCATATTTTTTTTAAAGTTACAATATTTTTTAAAATTTATTCTTGTATCAGATTTCCATAAAATTCTAATAGCAAAACTGTCTCCTGATATTCTCCTTCAATAATACTATACTTAGTACCAATTCGTTCTAGTTCTATAAGAATCACTTGCATTTTTTTTATTATCATATCTTTTTGAGAAAAAGGAAGTCCTTCAAAACAAATACGAAAAAAATATTGAAAATATATTACATGGCATAAGAGGATAACTTTTTTTGAAGAACTATCAAGTTGCTGATCCACGAAACAAAATAACGCTTCCAGTAATTTTTTCCATGGATGAGAGTCTACCCAAATAGTCGGAAGCCCTGTTGTAAAAATTTTTACCAAAGCATTAGGATTTGCTAGATACCAATCCGTTAAAGAATCTTTAATTAATCCAATAATATTAACCAATTTAGGTTCGTAGATTTCGATAGGAGTGTATTCTTTCTGCATCATAAATAATATTTGTGAAATCGTTTGATATTTTGAGCAATAATATGGTTTAAAAATAAATTTAGCAGTATACGTTGGGAAACGATGATCTAAGGATAAGGTTTTACCCTCGAAACATTCATTGATTATATTTGTCATATTCTCTTGGAGTATATCAAGAAATAAATGAGTGAAAATTGTTTTTTTTATAATAGGTTTTATCGAAAACTCTTTTATAAACGAAGGATTTACCAGTGCTATTTGATGGTGTCGATTGATGGTAGCCATCGGCATGGGAGATTCTTCATAAAATTGTCGAAACCAATCAGAATAGTTAGCAACTGATTGTTTGATAAAAATTTCTAAAATCTTTTTTTCGATCAATACAATTTGATTCTGGGTATCCCAAATTGCCGTATAGCAGGCTATTTCTTCACAAATTACTTGATCCTTTGTGATAATATCCACAGAGCCACGCCACTGTTTACGGTTTTTGAGACATTCCCAAAACCCCAAAGGGGGGTTATCAAAGAGATCAATAGGATAGATCATTCCTAGTGATTTACCCACTAAATCTTTTTTTGACCAACCATACAATTTACAGGCACTAGGAGAAATATAATAGATCGTATGTAATTGTAGATCAAAAGAAACGACCATTTCATCATTTAGGCATCGTTTAAAATAATCTTGTTTTTTTATGAGGCTAGAGGGAATTTGTTTTGATTTTATTACAGAACATCCAAAAGATATAGACAAAAGAACACTCTGTATGCCCCAAAAAATCTTATTATACCAAAGCTCATCAAAAGAAATATCCATCGCAAACAAGCTCAAGAATGTGCATAATAATATAGAGAGATAAACTAAAAAAGGTAAAGAAAAAAAGTACACAAAGACCACAATAGGAATTAGTGCAAATAATGTAGTCCATACGCCTAAAATATCCCACCATAGAAAGAGAGAAAGAATATATAAAAAATGAAGTGATATTAGGCGAAAAAAGACGCTCGGTAAGACAAACATAAAAAATCCCAAAAACATTGATTTATACAAATAAAATCTTGTATACTTATACAATAAGAAACTACTATTATACTACAAAATAAATGAATAGTCTATAAATTATATTTGAGGAAATTTCATGAATAAACATAAGTCTCTATCTTTTAACGTTACAGGTATGCATTGTACCGCTTGTTCAGCACGTTTAGAAAAAAAATTAAATAATACAAAAGGTGTTTATAAAAGTACCGTTAATTTTGCTTCTGGCACAGCCTTGGTACAATTTGAACCTTCCATCATTAAAGAAAACGAAATCACTCAAGTCGCTATCCCTATGGGTTATACCATGAGTGCACATGAAGATTCAGAACAACTGCAAAGTCTTTCTTTAAAAAAAGAATTCTTTTTTGTTATTTTATCTTGGCTCTTTACGTTAATATTAGTTATCCAAATGACCCAATCCCACGGATTGAATATTTTTTCTTTATTAGGAGTAATTATTTCTGGGGCTACCCTATTAATCCCTGGATTTCCAATTTTAAAAAGTGCTTTTTTCTCCGTAAGCTCTGGGATTTTGGGAATGGATGTTTTGATTGCCTTAGGAGCATCTGCAGCTTGGATAAGTTCTTTTCTACCTTTATTAGGGATTAGTGTTCCTGACTATTCCATGACTGCTTCTATGCTCATTGCCGTTAATCTCACAGGGCGTCTCTTAGAAACAATGGCTCGAGGATCCGCTTCTAAAGCAGTCAATATTCTTGCCAATTTTAGTGGTAAATATGCTCACAAAATTACCAATACAGGAGAAGTACAGGAGACGCTCATTTCCGAATTACAAATTGGCGATCGAATTCAAATCAAAGCAGGGGAGAAGATCCCTACAGATGGAACTATTGTAGAAGGACGAACTTCTGTTGATGAAAGTTTTTTAACAGGGGAGTCCCTACCTATTGATAAACAAACAGAAGATTATGTCTATGGGGGAGCAATTAATCTTGATGGATTTATTGTTATCCGTGTAGAACGAGATTCTAAAAATAATATCTTAGCCCAAACAATCAAACTTATTCAAGAAGCTCAAGGCACAAAAGTTCCTATCCAAATATTTGCCGATAAGATTACTGCAATATTTGTTCCCATCATTCTTACCTTAGCATTTTTATGTTTTGCAATATGGTTTGCCTTCCCATCTTTCTTCCCAAATTTCTTAGCGAGTATTAATATTCCTTGGGAGCCTTCTTCACGTCTTTCGGCAGCAATTTCTGCATCTATCTCTGTCCTTGTGATCGCTTGTCCTTGTGCTTTAGGCTTAGCAACTCCCATGGCATTAGTCAACGGCTCAACTCTTGGAGCAAAAAAAGGAATCCTAATCCGAAACGGTAGTGCCGTCCAAAACATTTGTGATATTGATCTTATTGCCTTAGATAAAACAGGAACTCTAACCATGGGGAAACCCCAATTAACCACCTTTATGAGTACAAAATTAAGTGAACAGGAAGCTGTGGGGATTTTAACAGGTTTAGAAATAGGATCAACTCACCCTTTAGCTAATGCAATCATAGGTTATGCCAAGAAAAAACAAATCCCTACTCATAAACTCAATAGAATTTCTAATGTTCCTGGACAGGGAGTGTTTGGGGTTTATCATCAAAAAGAATGGTTTGCTGGTTCTTTAAAATCCAGCTTAGAACAATCAATTATTATTTCCGATGAATTGCAAGTACAAATTAATGAAAGGCAAGAACTCGGAGAAACTTTAGTTTGTTTATCTGATCTTTCCACCCACCGCTGTGAAGCAATTGCTAGTTTCTCTGACACTTTAAATCCCGAAGCTAAAGAAAGTATCCAACAACTCAAACTTATGGGAAAAAAGATTATGATTATTACCGGCGATCACAAAAACGCTGCTCAAAATATTGCCCAAGAATTAAACATTAAATCTGTCATTGCCGAGGCATCTCCTAAACAAAAATTAGACACGGTTAAATCACTACAGGAACAAAATTATAAAGTTTGTTTTGTAGGGGATGGCGTCAACGATGCTGCTGCCTTAGAAAGTGCCCATGTAGGTATTGCAATTGGGACAGGGACAGATATTGCAGCGGAATCTGGAGATATTATTCTAGTTACAGGTTCTCTTACTTCATTGGTTCTCAGTTTTAAAGTAGCTCAAGCAACTTTTCAAAAAATCAAACAAAATCTTTTCTGGGCATTTTTCTATAATTTTATTGCGATTCCTATTGCATTTACGGGATTATTATCCCCTATTATTGCAGAAATTGCCATGACTCTCAGTTCTTTAATTGTTATTGGAAATTCTATATTACTAGCTCATAAAAAATTATCATAAAAATATAATAATTCTGTTGATTTTTCTATTAAAAACTGCTATAATAATAAGTCCCATTTTTAAGATCCGCACCTCCTTGCGGTATTAAACAAAAATTGATAAAAAGGATAAAAGCAATGAGCTTTAAAACAACTTATACGAAAGCTCCAGAAATTTCTCGGAAATGGCGTATTATTGACGCCAAAGGTAAACCTCTTGGAAGGATCGCAGCAGAAGCATCTCGGATTCTTCAAGGCAAACACAAAGCTTCTTTCACTCCACATCTTGATGATGGAGATTTTGTCGTTATCATTAATGCTTATCAGTTTATTCTTACAGGTAGAAAAGAAAGCACTAAAGTATATAAAAGACATACTGGTTATATGGGTGGGCTAAAAGAGCTATCTCACAAACAAATGATGGCAAAAAAACCTTGGTTTCCCTTAGAAAAAGCGGTCAAAGCTATGCTCCCTAAAAATCGCCTTGCACGCCGTATGTTTAAAAAACTTATTATTGTTGAAGGTGCAGAGTTTACCAATAGCCATGGTGGATTAACCATCCAACATGAATTTTAAGGAGAAAACGCATGAAAAAAGATACTCGTATTTATGCTACAGGTCGTCGTAAGACCAGTGTTGCTCGTATATTTCTTTCTCCTAATGGGAAAGGATCGTTTACTGTAAACAAAAAAGAATGTACCGAATACTTTCCAGCATTTTTTAGAGCACAAATTTTTGAAATTTTTGACCTCACTCAAACTCAAAACCAATTTGACATTTTTTGTACCGTAAAAGGTGGAGGTGTTAATGGACAAGCAGAGGCTATTCGTCATGGTATTGCGAGAGCCTTAAATGATTTGGATAAAGACAAGTATCGTCCTATTCTAAAAACCAAAGGATTTCTTACAAGAGATGATCGAATGGTTGAACGTAAAAAATACGGTCTCCGTAAATCACGTAAAAAAGAACAATACTCAAAAAGATAATAAAAAAGATACTGTTTCCAGTATCTTTTTTATTGCTCCAACGTTTGTCGTTTACTTTGGAGTTCTCTTTGTAATTCTGATGATAAGCCACGAAGCGTTGTCGTTTCTTCTAAGAATAATTCTCGGTAAGAGTTATTTTCTTCTGCTAATAAGTACAAGGCTTGGAGACGAATCCGTTGTAGCTCCTCAAGATTGTAAGTTTCTCGTACCTTCAGTGCTTCTGTATAGTAATCATAGGATAACTTATATCTTTTTTGGGTAGAATATAGATCTCCTAATAACTTAGCCGCTAATTCATAGGTACCCCGTGCAGGAAACTCCTCCATTACTATTTTTAAATCTATAATAGCTTTATTAAGATTTCTCTCTTGGAGCATATAAATCCCAGCTCTTCGGAGATACACATCAGGTAATAATGAGGAATCTTCTTTAGGGTATTTTCGGATAAAAGTATCTATTTTTTTTAGTACATCAGAATCAGGTAAAGAACTTAATATCATAATTTCTTGAAAATCACTAAAATACTCAGAAACTCGTGAAGGCGTATTCATCCCATTAAAACGCTTAATACGTTTCTGATCTCGTACTTCTAAGGTTGATGTAATAATTGTCCCAATTAAAGCCCCTGTCCCAATTCCTACACTTGACCATGTTACGGTATCCCAAGTAGCAACTTTACCAACAGAGGATACCAATTCGTCTGTACTACTTGCATTTTGAAATTCTTTAAAGTAACGACTAGCCAATAATCCTCCAGTAATCGCAAATACCGTTGATAAAATAGTAATTGTGGAAAAAAAAGCAACATAAGGAATATAGGGGCTTTTATACTCTATATTTAGCATATTAGGAGATAAATTGTGCTTAAATTCATAATGTCCGTAAGGGAGAGATAAAGGATCATCAGTATAAGCATAAATTTTTCCATTTGCAGAAATAGGGGTATTATCTTCTTGGTCAAGGATCTGGACATCAAAAGAAAATGGTGATAAGGTAGTATGAATACTTTGAATTTTTTGAGAAGAGGGAATTGTATTTGTCGTCGTAAAATAATCAACTTTATCAAAAATCATTTTAACAGATTTAGAAAAGTTTGTTAATTTAAGCGGGGTTTTGCCTATCATACGAGTTCGCCCGTCTCCTTCAAGAATGCGAATAGTCGCCCCTGTCGGAGAGGAAGAAAGAAATAAATAAGAAGCATAACAAAAAGAAATCGGTAAAACCGATATTCCCAATGAAAGTATAACTAAACGTTTAAACATATGATTCCTGCTATTCTATAATGATAACATCTTTAGGAGAAAGTTTTGTTCCCATTTTTTCTGCTTGTTTGATCAATCGAACTCTTTCTTTATTGATTAAAGCACTAAGCTCTTGCTTATGAGCGTTCATTACTTCTAACTGTTGAGTAAGCTTTATAATCTCTCTCATTTTGTCTCGTGATTCTATTCTCTGCTCTGTAAATAATAGTCCATAAAATAACAGGACGACTAAAATAAATAAAAATTTAAATACTGGCATCTTCTCTCCTCTGAAATACTCTAAGTTTGGCACTTCTAGCAGCAGGATTTTGTGCTATTTCTTCTCGAGAAGGTACAATAGGTTTTGGAGTAATAATAACCCCCTCTCTCATATGTGCTTTAAAAGATTTTTTTACAAGCCTATCTTCTAAAGAATGAAAGCTAAGAATACAAAGTACCCCTCTAGGAGCCAAATGAAAAATAATATCCTTCAACATATTTTCGACAATTTCTAATTCTTCATTAACAAATATACGTAATGCCTGAAATATTTTTGTTGCTGGGTGAACTTTCCCATACCGACCAATGCTTTTTAATAAAAAATCGGACAATTCTTTTGCCGAAAAAAACGGTCGTTGTCGGACAATTTCTCGAGCAAAACGCCTAGAAAAGCGTTCTTCTCCATAATAATAAAAAATATCCGCTAAATCATTTTCTGAAAAAGTATTAATCACTTGCTCCGCAGAAAGAACTCCATTTTCTGATAATCTCATATCCAAAGTATCATCATCAAAAGAAAAACCCCGCCCTGCTCCTTTAAAATGAAACATCGAGACGCCCATATCAATCAATATCGCATCAAAAAGAGGAAATGCGTGTTGTATCCGAATATCGGTGAGGTGATCATACGTATCACATACATAAGTAACATGGGTAAATTCTTTCATCCGATCACGAGCTTTCTCTAAAATCAACCGATCCCGGTCCAAACAGAGTATTTGCCCTTTAGGATTATATTTTGCTAATAAAGAAGCATGCCCTCCTTCCCCTGTCGTCAGATCGGCAATCACACTTGTTGAAGTAAGAGAAAAATAGTTGATAATTGTATTCACTAAGATTGGCGTATGGTAAATCATGAAGAAAACTCTCCCTTAATTTTTAAGAATATTGTCATTTCATTACCTTTATGATTGAATTTTACACGATCTGCCAGTGTGCGAATCATGGTAATACCACGTCCAAAGTCTTTTAAGATATTTTCTGTAGAGAAAGGGTCAGCAATATTATTATAATTAAAGCCTGATCCTTCATCTCTTACACGAATAACAATTAAAGAGCCAGCAATCCGAAATTCTATATAAACTTTTTTTTGAGTATTATATTTATTCCCATGAGCAACCGCATTCAGTAGGGCTTCATAAAAACATGTACGAAGTTTCCAGTACATCGCCGAATTTAATTCTGCAATTTTATGGATATAAGAACAAATTTGATCGATAACCATATCTACCGCTAACAGCGATGAAGAAATATAAAGGTGATGTTTATTGGTACAGGAACGATCAATACTAACTAACATCATACTAACATCATCCTCAGGGAGAGAAGTATTTCGATGAACAAATGCAGCGTATATATTATCTAATAAAACTTTATCATTCACTGCTTTATTTGTTTGGATAACATGACGCATCTCTAATAGTTTTTCTTTCATTGTGCCTAAAATATACTGAAGGATACCATCTGTATAAAGAATCATCTTACATTTTTCAGGGAGTTGAATCGTATAAACAAGATCCTCAAAAGAGACATTAAGAAGCCCCCCTAAAGGATATCCCATACCCTCTAAAATCTTAACTTCATTTTTATCCATATCATAGATCAAAGGGAAAGGGTGTCCACTATTGATATATTGGAAAGTATTTTCTTGAAAATCAATAACACCATAAAATAAGGTTACAAAACTCCCTTCTGGAAGAATTTCTGCTAAATAAGTATTAAAATAAGACATGACTTTAGGAATACTCCCTGCATCACTTGGTACAAATTCAATAAGGATTTTTAAGGCTGCCGTAATCAACGAGGCCGAAATTCCATGCCCAGAAACATCAGCAATCAAAATACCCATTTGATCATTCGGGAGAGGGATTACAGTAAAGAAATCACCACTCAGCTGGTAAGCAGGTTTATATAATGTATTAACATAGACACCAGGGCGATAGATTGTTGGGAGGGTCAGAATATGTTCCTGAATACTTCGAGCGGTATTTAATTCTTCATAAAGTATTTGAGTTTCTTTATCAAGGTAAGCCATATTATCGTGATAAATCGTATTATCTTCTAAGATAACCTCAATAATCGTCTTATCACCAAAAACAATCCCCTTCAAGCGTACTTGAAATTCTTCATCGTTATCTATCCCCGTAAGCATCGTAGATTGTTCCTGTCCTAATAAAATTTGATGGACAATTTGTTGATAAGATTCTTCTGAAATATCAAATAATTCAAAAATATTTTTCTGGGTTGCTTCTCTTACTTTATAAACATCAAGGCTTTTCATAAAGGCTTCATTACTATATAAAATCACCCCTTCTTGAGTGAACATCGCAGCTCCCACAATAGAACTACCAGAAGTAAAACGTTTTAAAGTGTTGGATTCACCTAACAATTCTCGTTTGAATTCCATCTGCTCATCGTAGAACACAAGAAAACATTTCGTTACTAAAAAATTTTTATTATTAATCGGAAAACCCTCTAAACGGATTCGTCTTCCCTGTAACATAAAAGACTGTCCAATTCGTTTTCCATCTAGGAGCATTAAAAATATTTCTCTACTAATAAATTCCACAAAATTTGGAACATCTCCCTGAAACATTTGATATAAAGCGTCATTGCCAAAATCTAATTCCCCAAGTGGATTACAAAGTGCCATCGCATAGGGAGAATCCCAAACTGTTTCTTTAAGAACTTTAAAAACACCTCGATGCCCCGAGGCTGCTTCTCCTAAAAAAGTAAAGATCAGTAATGTATCATTAACAGATCTAATCTGTTCCTGTAAAAGCAGTGTCCAAGTTGTCGATGGTAGAATATACACTAGGATCAGTAGACGTTTATTAAAAAAAGGAATACTATAAGAATAGGCATAACAGTCTAGTTCTTTATTTTCTGCAGGACAAAATTCATGCCCTACCCCAATATGATATACATTATATAGTGATTGTTGGACATAGTATTCTAAGATTTTTTTTTCTTCTTTTACGATTCCTACAGTACGAGAAGGAAAAGTAAGGACATTATTGTGGGTCAAAATAAAGATTCGATAATCTTTAATTTCTTTAATATAAGACAAAATATTTTTTCTCAAAGACTCAATACTATCTGCAGCAAGAATTTGATGGAAAATATTACTAGCAAAAGAAAAAGAGTGTGGATTATGATGTTTTGGTAGGTATTTTGAAATTCCAAAAAATAAAGCACAATAAAGAATCCCAACAATAAACCCTACCACGATTAGATATTGATAAAAAATAGTGAGAAAAAACAGAACTCCTATCAATACAACAATAAGAATCAACATTACTGTATTAATCTAATTCATCTAAGGTATCACAAATAAAAAGAAATTCCTGAAGTTTAAATGCAATAAACAAATCTTTCATTTCTGTATGAAGATTAACAACAGCAATTTTACCGCCAAGATCGGTAATCCTTTTATAAGCTAAAAGGAATTTTCCGATACCAGAACTCCCTATAAAATGCATATCTGTACAATCAATCGCAATGAATTTTTCCCCTTTATCCATTAAGTCATAAATAACTTGTTTAAATTCATTAGCAATAGGATCATTTACTAGATTTTCTTCTACTCGAATTACATAGTATTGTCCATGACGAGAACTTGTATATTTCACAATGGACTCCTTAATTGTATAATAATATATATTATATAAGGATCTGTATAAAAAGTCAAGGACTCCTTATTATTTTGCATGGGGATGAAACTGGAGATATTTTTGTTGTAAACTTGAAATAGAGATTTTGGTATAACGCTGAGTAACAGAAAGATTGGCATGTCCTAGTAGTTCTTGTATACAGCGAAGATTCGCTTGATTATCAAGTAAATGAGATGCAAAAGTATACCGAAATGCGTGGGGGTGAAAGTTTTTAGAAAGACTTTGGGTATATTTCCGCACAATTTTTCGAATCATTGATGTCGTCAGTCTACGTCCATTATTTGATAAAAAAACCGTATCATCAATCCCTTGATCAAGATTTTTCCTTTCTTCAAACCATAATTCTAAATCACGCTGAATCGGAGGAATAATAGGAACCAAACGCATTTTGCCTCCTTTTCCTAAAATTTTTATCACATTTTGTTTAAAAAATACCTGTTCGCATTTTAAAGAACATAATTCTTCAGAGCGAATACCAGTTGCATACATAATTTTGAGTATGCATTGATTCCTTCTCTCTAGAATAGTTGATGAAGGAATATCTTGTAGTAAATGGGTCATTTCATTGACACTTAATGTTGTAGGGATAACTGTAGGACACTTGGGACTGGAAAATAACACGAACACATTACTATCAATAACATTTTCTGTCATCAGATAATGAAAAAAATTTCTTAAAACACTAAGCTTACGAGAAACTGTTCGAGGGGAAAGATGTTGCTTACTATCAAACCATGAAGAAATTATTTGGGGGCTTAATTCTTTCCAAGAATAATGGTAAGTATCTAAAAAGCTAATAAATTCATCAATATCTTTCATATACGCCACTAGCGTATTTTTAGAATATTGTCGATAATGCTCCAAATAGTTAAGAAAATAATCTCTATACTGTATAAGGGACTCCATATACACCTTCTCTAAGGAATAATATAAAATGATTTAATTAATTCTACAGGGCTAGAACGTAAATTTTCAGCACGAAGCCAGACATAGTAACGCTTATCTTCTAAATAATCAAACAGTAGTTCCTGAAGATCCATATAAAAGGTATACGTTCCCCGATTTAATACCTTGTTTAGTATTAACGATTTACAAATATCACCGTTACGATTATAAATCAAAAGACTAACTTTTGCCGATTCTTTTAAGGAAGCAGTAATTTCTAAGTTTTCTTGAGAAACTCGCAGTGTCGTGGTATTGAGAATCAAATCTTCTGCTTGGATAATACCTCGTTTTACCATACCCATCCCTGCTGATCTCAGTTCAATATCTTCCCCATACAACTCAAGAACCAAATAAACCCTATTAAGTGCTATTTGGTCATTGGTAAGCCTGTAAATATCTTGTTCGACAAAATCAAAAGAAAAAACTTCTGTGTCTGTAAAGGTATCGTAAATTTTTACACGAACATAAGAAGAAAAATTTTGCTTTTGGAAAGTAACAAAAATATTGGTAAAACTATACTCTTCTTCTAAAACGATATCTTCGATACGAATACGGTTAATGGTAGCATTAGGATCTACCATAATAGCATTATTGGATTCTACAACTCCTGTTTGATCAGTAAGTCGTAAACTAGGTAAGTTGTTGATTGACCAAGAAATCGACTTCCCATAATTAGGTACAGTATAACAAAGTAGAAAAATAATAAGATGTTTTATCACAATTATTTTTTCTCCTCAATATCTTTTTGAGATCTTTCCACTCCGCTAACAAAACGATCAAGCCACTCTAAATTATCTTCTTTATCATCATTAGGTTGGTGTAGAAATTTATTATATTCTTTTTTTTGTTTCCCTAATACTAATTTATGATAAATTATACGATCAACAATTATTAAGACTATCCAAAATAAAGGAAACAATAGTAGAAACAAAAACTGCAAAATAGAACCCATTCCAAAATTTTTCTGATGGATAAAAAATAAAATTAAGGGGGTCTTCAATCCTTCATCAATAGTTTTTTTGTACAAAAAATTCTGACGAGTTAAAGTAAATTTTCCATCAGGGTGATTTTTATACCGATCAATAAATTCTTGAGCAGAAGGGGCATTAAGCGGAGAAAAAATGCGGGAACGGTAACTAAGATAAATTTTTTGACCAGAACGATCTAACTGATTTTGTAACAAATCTGTATTAAAAGCAAGCTCTATTAGGATCTCTCCCTGCCTAGTCTTATAGCTATCAATTAAAACAAGAGCTTGAGGAGACACAACTTGATTGTATTTATAAATAACCATGCCATTTTGATAAAGAACAATATCTTCAAAAAATTTATCATGTTTTAAATAAGTATCAACTAAATATTCTAAATCATTAAAATCCCTATCAATCGCAGATTCTAAAGCATAGTCAGTCGATAAATCATTTAGAAAATTGTTAATAAGATTCTTGGGGTTGATGAGCAGTGCTTCTTGTTGCCTCTGTACCATTAATTCTACTGGTTCTGATTTTTCTGTAGCCCACATATTGGGGATATTATCATAGATTTCTTCAAGCTTTTGATAAAAAGAACTTAGATAAGGTACTACGTTTCGAGGAAAAAAAAATAAAATAGAGACTAATACTAAAAATAAAAAACAACAATATCTTAATAATTTATACAGATTCATCCCTTACTTCCTCTTTTGTTTTGCCAATAATTACCACAGCGATACAACCCAGTAATAAAATAATAAGCGCTATAGATCCAATCATAAAAAATAATTTTTTCTCCTTCTCTATAGAAAAATTATCAGAAAGAGAAGAACTTGGTGATTTCATTTTATACACAACAATATCTTGAGATTTACGACCCTGATTGATTAGAAAAGCTTGATTAGGTATTTTCATCCCTGACAATCGATAATACTCTGCTATCATTTCATCGATTTCTAATTGAGAGATGGAAAGTGCTTCTGTTAATTTTACAATCTCCTGAGACTGAGTAATATTATCTAATATTCCTGATTCCCCAAAAATAAAAACCATAACTAACGCAACAATCGCAAAATAAACCGATAACAATACCACTTTGGATTTAACCATAATGTGATCCTTTGGAAATAAATTTTCTCTACTATCTATGGTATCGGCATTTCCTTAACAAACTTAAGAATCTCCACTTCTTACTCTATTATTTTTGATCAACAAAATATTAAATATATTAAAGGCTTCCTACAAATAAAAAATAATAAAAGAGATATTGCAAAAAGTCTTACCCCATAGTATAATAGTAAATAAAAGCGAGTGAGGTTTTCCATGAGTATTTTACTAGGACGTCAATCTATTGTTGATGTCCATCAAAATATTGTTGCTTATGAGCTCCTTTTTCGTTCTATCGATAACAGTCCTATTGATTGTGATATTGAAGCTACTGCTAATGTGATCTCAAACACCCTTTCGATGATGTCCATTGATAATATATTAGGAAATAAAAGAGGCTTTATCAATATTGGTATTGATATTCTAAAAAAAGGATTATTGGATATTATTCCCGCGAAAAGGTTCGTAATCGAAATTTTAGAAACACAAAAACCCTCAGAAGAACTAATCACGTTAATCAAAAAATTTAAACAGAAAGGATATATCTTTGCCTTAGATGATTTTATTATTGATCAAGAACAACTCCAATATTGGAAACCTGTTCTTGATCAAGTTCATATTATCAAAGTAGATCTAATGGATACAAACGTAGACAACCTTCGTCAAAAAACAGCATTGCTACAATCGTTCAAAACCACTCTACTCGCCGAAAAAGTTGAAACTGAAGAAATGTTTCTCCTATGCAAAGAATTGGGTTATCAGTATTTCCAAGGCTATTTCTTTACCAAACCAATCATTTTAAAAGGTAAGGATATTTCACCTCCTATCCAAGGGATTTTATCAGTTGTCAGTAAGTTGCAGCAGGATGCTGATATTATAGAAATCGAAAATCACCTAAAAGCACATCCTGAATTAGTTATTTCTCTTCTCAAGATTGTAAATTCTTCGAGTGTATCTCCTATCCAAGAAATTACATCAGTACGTCAAGCTATTGCTCTATTGGGTAAAAAAGCCTTAACCCAGTGGTTATTACTTTTACTATACTCTTATAAAACTCAAAATGAACAGAATACCAAAGATAATCCTCTCTTCCTAATGGCCACTCAACGAGGTAAAATTATGGAATATCTTTTAAACCAAACAATGCCCAATGTATCTCGCTCCTTAAAAGATGAGGCTTTTTTGACAGGATTATTATCTCTTTCCGACGCCCTACTTAATATTCCTATGACTCAAATCCTACAAGAACTCCATCTATCGCCTGCTATTTCTAATGCCATTCTTTATAACGAAGGACGATTAGGAGCATTCTTAGCATTGACAAAATCATTTGAAATATTCGACCTTACCAAGATTGCCGACCAATCGAAAAAATTAGGCGTTTCTACCCAAATGATAAACCATGCCTCTCATTTGGCTTTAAAATTTGCCAAAGAACTAGCAAATCAAATTTAAATGCTTGTTTGTATTTATTCACAAAATAGTGTATAATCCTATTATACACTATTTTTCTTAGGAGTTTGCATTGTACCATCCAAGCACTGATTTTTTTCACCCTAATATAAGACACTATATTTCTGATACTATTCAACAACATCATGGTGATGAGGTGTTTTTTATTGCTTGGATTGATAAAGAAGGGAGTGTTAGTGAATGTGAAGCAATTTCTTTTGGTAATGATACTGCTGTTCCCGCTCCCTTAGCAGAAGGGCTTAAAGGTGATCTTGTCATCCACAATCATCCTTCTGGAGATTTAAGAGCATCCAACCTCGATATTAATATTGCTTCTTTATTAGCAACAAAGAAATTAGGCTTTTATATTATAAACAATAATTGCTCCGAAGTTAATATTGTTTATAAACCAAAATCACGAGTTTTTCTCCAAGAAAATCAAGTCTTATCCTTATTTCAAAAAAATGGTCTCCTAGAAGAATTAATGGGATTTTATGAAGAACGACCCGAACAAGAAACTCTTACCAAAAAAATTACTCAAGCTATTAATGAGAGCAAAATCCTTATGGCAGAAGCAGGTACAGGTACAGGTAAATCTCTCGCCTATCTTATTCCTACTGTTTTATGGGCGGTATTATCAGATAAAAGGGTGTTTATTACAACCCATACTATTAATCTTCAAAATCAAATCGCTCAAAAAGATGCCGAATTAGTTTCCTTAGTTGTTGAGCGTCTTACTGGGATTCGCCCAAGATTTGCCGTATTAGTTGGAAGAGCAAACTATTTCTGCCCAAAAGCCTTTCATGATTTAAAAAATGATTCTGATAAAAGTTATTCCTTATTTGATAATCATGATAGTATTGCCCATCAATTAGAATTAATTCAAACATGGGCAGAACATACCGAAGAAGGACTACGATCAGAAATTCCCGAAAAAATCATCCCTGAACTTTGGGAAGAGCTTTCCGCATCAACACCTAACTGCCCTCGAAAAGAATGTCCTTTTTATGCCGATTGTTTTTATTACAAAGCTCGGATGACTGCAGAATCTTCTCATGTTTTGATCGGCAACCATGCTCTTCTTTTAGCAGCGATTGATGATGAACAAGGATTTCTATCGACTATTCCCCATTTTTCTGGAATTGTGTTAGATGAAGCTCATAATTTATCAATCATCACCCTAAATTCCATGGCAGAATCATTTTCTTTTGGTTCTATTATGTGGAGACTATCTCGTCTCTACAGACAAAAAGGCGATTCCTTTTTTGGACAACTTAGCTTTTTACGTGATCGTTCTACCTTGGATCGCTACCCTGAATTATCGGATTTGTTCTATAAGATTGGCTCTACTATCCTTACTCTTGCTCAAAATATGAAACAACGAGAACAACACTTTCGGGATTTATTACAACAACATGTGGAAATTTCAACAGAAATTACACCACAACTATTTTCCAAAGTACCGTGGAGCGAAGCAAAAAAAATATTAACCTTTCTTTTTGAAGAATTAAAACAAATTGAGTCCCATATTAGTATATTGACAGAAAAAACCCAAGAACAAATCCCTGACCCTCACATTTTAGAAATTTTAAGAATTATTGACCTCCACAATAACGCTCTCCACACCATGAGACAGACATTCGAAAAAATATTCAATAATTTAGATGCCGACGCTATTGCCGTCAAACAAATGGAATTTACCTATTCCTCTATTACTTTTTCTGCGGGGCCTGCGAGTATTGAAGATTATTTAGCTCGTCATCTCTTCCGCAATAAAGAATTTACAATTTTTAGTTCAGCAACTCTTTCTGTTAATAAGAGTTTTGAGTTTTTCTCTCAAGGAATAGGACTGAATTATGTAGATGAAGATCAAATCAAAAATATTATTTTAGATAGTCCATTTGATTATAAAAATCAAATGGAAGTATTTGTTATTAACGAACAGTTTTTATCTCCAGGTAAACAAGAGCAAGAAAAATTGGAGCTTGTCAAACAAGCCGTCCTAACCGTAGGGGGAGGAGCGTTATTGTTATTTACTTCTTACAAAGCAATGGACATCGCTTATCAAGCACTATCTGAAGATTTTATTCAAAGTGGTTTGCACCCTCTCAAGCAGGGAGAATTTTCCCGAGAATATTTGATTAATACTATGAGAGCCAAAGACTATAGCGTCCTTTTTGGTACGGCAAGTTTTTGGGAAGGGGTGGATGTACAAGGAGACCATCTTCGTTTTGTGGTAATCGACAAACTACCTTTTGATAACCCTTTCAATCCTCTCACCAAAGCAATCTGTCGTATTATCGAAGAGCAAGGCAAGAACCCTTTCAACGAATATTCTATCCCTCGAGCAGTTCTCAAATATAAACAGGGAATAGGACGATTAATCCGTTCCAAAAAAGATAGAGGCGTTCTATTGGTTTTAGACAGTCGTATTTTTTCTAAAACTTATGGTAAAAATTTTATTAATGCTGCCAAGCCAGCATCTTCATCTTTTTTATCACCCACGGAAATCCTTAAAAAAATCAAAATATTTTTTAACATCAATCGATAAAATACCAGGAGTTATTATGAACATTCCCGTAATACAAGGACACCCTCAGGCAAAATTACCTACTTATCAAAGTGCTGATGCGGCAGGGGCTGATCTCTACGCTTGTATAGAAAAACCTATGATAATTTCTTCAGGGGCACTTGCGATCATTCCCACAGGATTATCCTTAGCAATCCCCAAAGGTTACGAAATGCAGATTCGAGCTCGTAGCGGTTTAGCATCAAAAGGTTTGGTCATTCCTAATGCCCCAGGAACAATTGACGCCGATTATCGAGGAGAAATTAAAGTCCTTCTACTCAATCTTAGTGGGAGTGATTTTGAAATTACACCAGATATGAGGATTGCTCAAGCAGTTATTGCCCCTATTTTTCAAGTAGCTTATCAATTCACCGAAGAATTATCAGAAACAGAACGAGGATCTGGTGGCTTTGGAAGTACAGGAACACACCATTAAAAGGATAATTCATGATTTTTAAAGATGAAGTAGAAATTTTTATTAGTTCGGGTAAAGGCGGCGACGGAGCAGTATCCTTTCGCCGAGAAAAATTTATCCCTAATGGAGGCCCTGACGGAGGCGACGGAGGTAACGGGGGTAGTGTGATTTTTCATGTCAATACCCAGCTCCATACCTTAGCAAAATTTCACGAAGGACAAAAATTTAGAGCTGAAGCTGGTAAAAATGGCGACGGTCAAAAATGTTTTGGGAGAAAAGGCGAAGATATTATTTTAGAAGTCCCCCCAGGAACAATCGTCTCCGAAATCTTAGAAGATGGTACAAGCAAATTTATTGCTGATCTTCGGTATGGAGAGCATACCATTCTTAATGGAGGACGAGGCGGTAAAGGTAATATTCATTACAAAACTGCTGTTCGACAAAGCCCTCAATACGCTCAAAAAGGGACTCCTGGAGAACAAAAAAATATTGTTTTAGAATTAAAATTAATTGCCCATATTGGACTAGCGGGTTTTCCTAATGCAGGTAAATCTTCTCTTGTATCTTGTTTGACAAATGCTCGTCCTAAAGTTGCTGATTATCCATTTACCACTCTCGTTCCCAATCTAGGAATGATGATTCCAGAATATTACGGTGATGGACTTTTGGTCGCTGATATTCCTGGATTAATAGAAGGAGCAGCTCATGGCAAAGGTTTAGGTATAGAATTTCTCAAACATATTGAACGCACAAAATTACTCTTATTTGTCCTCGATTTAACCGATTCTCCAGAAGAAAAGTTTAATATTCTTCGACAAGAATTGGCCTTTTATTCTCAAAAATTGTCTCAACGGTCTTATGTTGTTTGTTTTAATAAGATTGATCTTATACCAGAAATTCCACAAGAAATTACCAATTTTATCAATTCTTTAGAAAGTCAAGGGGTTCCTGTATTTATTACCAGTGCTGGCACAGGAGAAGGATTGGCTCTACTCAAAACAAAACTCTTTCAAATTTGGAATGATCTTCCTAAAAATGAAGATGAAGATGCGATGGAAGTACCCAAAGATAGCTTTGACGATTTTACCAAGGGATTGGATCTGTAGATTGGTCATATTTCTAAGGAAAGCTTTTAAGATAAAGCCCCCTATATAATAGGGGGCTTTATCTTATCAATAATTTTTAATCCAAATAGTTAGTGATTTCATCACGAGTGATATTAATTAACCAGCCTTTACCGGCACTAGGAGGAGGAGAAATAATTTTTAGGTCTTTCATTGATTCGATCAAACGAGAGGCTCTATTATATCCTACACGAAACCGCCGTTGAATCCCCGAAGCAGAAATCTCCCCATTATCTACAGAAAATCGAAGTACTTCTTCAAATAAAGGATCGCTCAAGGCATCTGTACGAGAACCATCAGAATTATTTTCTTCCTGTCGTGCAAGAAGCTCCGAGAAATCGATCACATACTCTGGAGATCCATTTTTCTTGATACGATTAACCGTACGAGCGACATCTTCATTAGATGCATAAGGTGATTGAATACGAATAGGTTCCATATAATTAGGAGACATAAAGAGCATATCACCACGACCAAGTAGGGTTTCTGCTCCGTTACGATCAATAATCGTACGCGAATCAATTTTTGAGCTTACTCTAAAGGCAATCCTACTAGGAAAATTCGCTTTAATAACGCCTGTTACCACATCTACAGAAGGACGCTGTGTCGCAAGCACAAGATGAATCCCCACAGCACGCGACATCGAAGCCAAACGAGAAATATGTTTTTCCGTCTCTTTGGGAACACGGAGCATTAAATTTGCAAATTCATCTACAATAACCACAATATAAGGAAGCTTTTCCCCATCCTGTACCGATTCTTTATACTCTTTAATATTTCGAACACCAAGCTCCGAGAGTATTTTATAGCGACGATCCATTTCTTGCACAGTCCATTCTAATGCTGCCATTGCTTCTTCAGGTTTAGTGATAATTGGGGCTAACAAATGGGGAATCCCTCCGTATAGCTCTAATTCTACCATTTTCGGATCAATCATAATAAATTTCAAATCTTCTGAAGAAAGTTTAAAAAGTAATCCCATAATTAAGGCATTTACATAAACGCTTTTTCCACTACCCGTCGTCCCAGCAATCAATAAATGAGGCGTAGTTGCTAAATCGCCAACAATTTCTCTACCGCCAACGTCTACCCCTAAAATCAAAGGAAGGGTAGCATCACTATTTTGAAATAAGATACTTTCTATCTGCTCACGGATAAGAAAATTCCGTCGTACTTTATTAGGAACTTCTATTCCTATTAAGCTACGACCTTCTACAGGGCTAATAATTCTCAAATTAGAAGTGCCTGCCTGTAATGCCAAATCGTCCTGTAGATTAAGAATTGTTCGTAATTTCAACCCTGAAGGAGGTTCTAACTCAAAACGGGTAATTGTCGGGCCTCTATTATAATCTACAACTTGCATATTAATATTGAAACTTTCATAGGTATCTTCAATCATTTTCATTGTTGTTTCAATTTCTTCATCTTCATCTATTTTAGAAACAATATCATTATTAGGCTCTAAATCTTCTATATCGGGAAAATAGACAGAAGAGTTTTCTTGCTCTATAGGGTATTTCATCGGCTCAATCAAATGTCCTTCCGTAGCCACAGAAGGCATTAAGAGTAATTCTGGTTTATCTAATTCTTGAAGACGATGAGAAACTACTTTTTCCTCTTCTATTGGAAATTCGTTTATAGGTTCTGTATTTTTAAGAAGAAGTTCTTTATTATTCGATTGTTTTATCGTATGATCTAACAATTCTTGTGGATCTTCAAAAATAGATACTGGTGCTTCCAGCTCACTAATTATTGGATTATTATTTTTTTCAATACGAATATCTTGGGTATCATCTTCATCAACAGATTTTTCCAGAAGATCAACATTTTGTGAATCGCTATCTGCTAAAATAAATTCTGTTGATTCTTGAGATTCCTCTATTGTATCTACCAGTAAACAACCCAAGGAATCTTCAGAAATATCCTCTACTATACCCAAATCGTGCATTTCTTCTATAACACACTCTTTGGGCTCATCATAAGATTCTACTGAGATGAGATCCCATGATTCTTTACTTGGTTCTTCTGAACTTTCAAGTTCTTGAGCGGTAATTTGTGGCAATTGTTCGTCGGCAGGCACTTCGGAATCCACAAGAGTTAGAAGGGTATCTAAAATAATTTCTTCTTCTATAGGCTCATTATTCATATCTTGTACTAACATTACTGCGTTTTGGAGATCTTCTTGAGCAACTTGTATCTCATCATCAGCAATGTTTATCTGAGAAATCACATCATCAAAATTCAGAACTCCTAAATCTTTTACCAGTTCTTCTCGTGTGAATCGTCCAAACTCACCAAAGGTATCCATATGTTGTTTCTGGAAATCTTGAATCATATCTTTAATTTCTGCTGATTCAGAAGAATTCTCTTTTTGATTTTCATCAAGTTCGTTATTAGGATCTTCTACAATATTTTCTTCTGATACTAATTCTTCTGGTCTGATATTCGAGAAATCTTGCACAGAGTCTTGTGTAAATTGAGAAATATCAGGCAAATCACCCAATTCCAGTCGCATCAATGCAGCAAAGTGCGGGGACTGATAATCATCAGCCACTTCTTGCATCATTATTACCTCTTCTTGGTCTATTTCTTTAGGTTCTTTGGTAACGAGAGTGTTATTACTTTGTTTTTCAGGTACCTTATCAACATTAATAAAGAAATCCTCTTCTCGAATTTCGGTTCGAAGATCATCACGAGGAATTTGCTCAGAAACCCCTGAGACAGATACCTCTGGTAGGTAAGATATTGGAGAAAGATCTTGATGCTGACTACTAAAAAAAACATCATCACCCAAAACCTGTGATACGGTATCTATATTCCGTTTTTTAAGTTCTAAAATTTCCTGCTCAAAATCTTGAAGTGCAAATGATGTAGTTAACATCTGAGGAGGAATATTTTGAGCAGGAATTTCTTCAACTGAGGGTTGGTATTTTTGGTAATATTGATCTGCTAGTTCTTGGTGTTTTTTTCTTGTTTTTTCTCTAAAGCTTATGAGATCTTCTTGTTGTTTTTTTATTTTTCGCTCTAAGCCTTGTAAAAGAAGTTTTTCTGACTCGCTAATTGGAGGCATCGTATCTGTAGAATTTAGCTGTTGGTGCACTTCTTCAAGCGAAAAATGTGCTATCTCAGGAAGAATAATAGGATCACTATTATCTAAGGTACTCACAGGGGGAAAATTAGAAATATGCTGAGGTGTTTCTTCAGGGAACTCTTCAACATGGGGAATAATATCTTCAATGATTTGTTCTCGATCGTGTACCAAAGAATCCAAAACATCTTGTGCTACAGAACTTTGCGGTACTAGAGTTTTAGTTTCTTCTGTATTTACCATCGGAGGGTTTAATTCTTCAAACGTTCCCTCATTAAATAAGAGCCTTGGAACTTGACGAACAAAATCACCCATAGAAACACCAGACTCACGAACCCATTTACTATTAGGCACGATAGGCTCTATCCCTTGATCCAAATCATCAAGTGATTCCACGGTATCTTTGAGATCTTCCAATAAACTTGAGGTCGGATTAGGTAGAACTTCACGATTATCTTCTAATTTGGCATAAAAAGGATTATCATTATTCATATAGGGTGACAGTAAATCAACATCACTATCCCTTAAAACATCCACTGTTTTAAGGGTAGTCAAAGGTTTTTTAGAAAGAAAAACTGCTGGTGTTTCTTCTTCAGATTCTTGTATTTCCTGAAGAAAGCTGGGAACTTGGTCTCGGTGTTTAAGAGGCTGTTCTAGTGTTTTGTAATATTCATCAATAAGCGAATCTACTGATCCGTAATGTTCAGAGGGAAGCTCTATTTCTTCGATCGTTTTCTCTAAAGAGGCTGACTCTAATTCATGTTGAATCCCTAGGGATTCAACAACAGGCTCCGTAAGAGGTTGTTGGAAATAATGCTGGAGAATATATCGGGGGACATTCCAAATAGAAAAAACACCTCCCATAAAGCCAACAAAAATAAAAGGAATCCAGACAATATTAGGAAGAATATTGGTAAACATCGAAGCTAATAAAGAACCAAAAATACCACCAGAAACAAAGGAAAAATTATTGCTTAGTAAAGAAAGGGTGGTTGCCCAAAGTAAAACCAAATAATGAGTAACTGAAAATCGGATGAGTAACAATTTGGGATCAATCCCTGTGAGAATTCGAATCCCTATAAATAAAGAAAATACCGCCCAAATCCACGAAGCTTGTCCATAAAATAAAACAAAAGGCATCGCCAAATAAGCTCCAAAATATCCTAGAATATTCTGATACGATAGTGCAGTAGTATAAAAAATTAAATCATTAGGAGAAAATCCTATTAAAGAAATCCCTAAAACTAAAGAAAATAAAATCAACGAATAGGAGATAAGAATTCTAAAAATCCCTTTAAACATTTAAGCTACCCTTAAAAAATATAGTATTATAGACAGGATTCCCAAACCAAAGCAATAAAAAGAGAATAGATACAATTTTCCATGCGATAATAAACTCATTAAAAATTTCAAAGACCATAATCCCGCAATAAAAGCGACCAAAAAGCCTGTGATTAGAGGAAATAAAGAAACATCAGAAGTGCCAAGGCTTATATAATCTATTGTTTCAAATAACAATGCTCCAAAAATTGCTACAAAAGAAGCCAAAAACGAGAGTCTGCCTGAAAATCTTGGAGAAGCTCCCAAGAATAACGCCATTGCAATAGTAACTCCTGATCGAGAAATCCCAGGGATTAATGCACAGCTCTGCGCTAATCCCACAAAAAACGCTTGTTGATAAGTAAACTCTGCTAAATTATTCTTTTGATTGTCCTTCTGAAAAGAAATATATTTTGTCGCTAACAAAATACTTGCTGTTACAATCCATGCAATCCCCAAAAATAATAAATTCTGACCTAAGGATTCGATAGAAGATTTAAAAGGAATCCCAATAAGTGCCGTAGGGATCGAAACACAAATAATTAACAGTAGCCATTTTATTGAATGACAAGTATCTTCAGTTTTGGTATCAAATTTCCATAAACCTTTTAAAATATGGAAAATATCTTCACGAAAAAAATAAATAGCCGCACAGGATGTACCAGCATGTAATACTAAAAAATACAATAGCAGATGTTCTCCAGGTAAGGGTACAAAAAAAGAAATTAAATTAAGATGTCCTGAACTGGATACAGGAAGAAATTCTGTAATTCCTTGTATAACAGCTAAAAAAATTAACGGTAACATAATATTTTATCCTTAAGTATATTCTTTTTATTCATCAATAAATTTTCAAGGTCAAAATTATTTTCAGGTGAAAAAAGAATATTGCAACCCATCCCTCTCTATTATTGTCGAACTTTCTCAGTTTTTTTAAAGAACAAACGCTCCATTTTTGAAAAAAAATTATTTTTCCTTTATACTATAATAGACTCTATAATATTTTGCAATATTCCTAAACCCTAGGAGAGGATTTTGAAACCAGGCGTAACATTTTTTTCCAAACATATCACTATATGTCCTTCATGCGGAACAGAGCTTAAAAAAGAAGAGCTACAAACAGGGCGAGGACGTATTAATGCTAGTGATCTAACACTAGAACTCCGACGTATGTACATCCCCACTCAAAAATATGGAAATGTCAATCCTCTACTTTATCCCATTCTTGTTTGTCCTAAGTGTCTTTTGGCAGGAGCACCTAACGAATTCCAAAAATTTTCTTCAGATCAACTCCCAAATATTCAACAAGAAGAAAAAAATCGGCATCAATTAATCCAACAATGTTTTGGGAAAGAGTTAGATTTTACCAACTCTCGAGATACCATAGAAGGAGCAGCTTCTTATATTTTAGGATTTGCCTGTTCTATTTTTCTCCCCAAAGAAAGCTCTCCAACAGCCAAACGAGGATTATATGCTCTAAGAGCAGCATGGTTAACCGATGATCTTTATCAAAATAGTCGACTAGAACATTTTAGAGAACTAAGAGATTCTTTGTATTATCAAGCTTATATCAACTATGACCGTTGCCTAGAATTACAAATTAAACACCTCGAACCGTTTGATGGGTTTGTTTGGATGGGTCCCGATGTCGATACCAATTTTGGTTATGACGGTTTGCTATATATTATCGCTTTTCTCTCTATGAAACATATTCATTTGATTCCCCCCGAAGAACAAATTGTCCGATTAGGTAATATCAAAAGAATTTTATCTAAAATTTTTGGTATTGGAAAATCATCCAAATCCAAACCTCAAGCTTTAGTGAGTAGTGCAAAAACCCTTTATATTCAAGCAAATAACCTATTAACAATTCTAGCCAGTAAAGGATTAGACACTAGTATCGCTGATACTATAGAAAATCAGGAAGACGATCCCGAATGAAAATCTTAACAAAAATTCTATACTATTTTGTATGCCCTATATTAATTTTTCCCCAAACCAAAGTTGATATTAATAATCAACTCCTCCAAGTAAGCAAATATATCTCCGAAAACAACTATACTCAAGGACTCTCCAGCTTAAACGCCTTATTACAACAAAATCCCAATGATCATGATATTTATCGTTTTTATGCTCAATTATTCTTACAACTCAATCACTATCCTTCTGCTTTATCAAATATCCAAAAAGCACTCCTTTTATCTAAAGAAAATGCTAGTAATCATCTAGTTGCAGGAAATATCTACCAAGCTCAAAAAAATTATCCCGAAGCACACAAATCTTACACTAAGGCAATATCTTTAGATCCTAGTATGGGAGAAGCATATACTGCATTTTCACTTCTTAATCTCCAGCATAATTTTATTCAAGATGCTCAAAGGCTAGCAGAACTTGCTTATCACTATAATACCGAGTCTTGGCAAAGTATTATCTTACAAGCAAAAATTGCTCAAAAAAGCAATAAATCAGCACAGGCTCAAAAAATATTTTTAGATGGGATCCGTAATTTTCCTTATAACGAACAGCTTCTCGATGCTTTTGCAGAATTTTATATTACCAATAAAGAATTGAGTAAAGCAATTGTAATTTTAGAAGAAGCCAATGCTCGTTTTGGTGATTCAATCCAAAGAAATCAACTATTAGGAGATATTACTTTTTCTCAACAACAAAAAGAAAAAGCGCTGAAGTATTACGAATTTTTGGATAATATCTACGCTCAACTTTCTCTTCCTCCATCCGCTCTACTCAAATGGAGATTATACAATCTCTATAAAGACCTTAATATCGAAAAAGCCTATCCCTTTTTACAAAATGCCTTAGAGCTTAGTCCAACAAATCAGCTTTATATTTCAGCATTCTATGGTTCTTTACTTTCTAACGATACTTCTCCATTAAAATCGTCCTTAGTACGACATTTAGATACCCTCGTAAATCAAGAACAAAAAACGGGAATTAATTATTATTATCTTAGTCTCCTCCAAAAAATCCTCCTACTCAATCCTGCCCATAATAAAGCACGCCAACAGTTAACAACCTATGCTAAACTCCAACAAAACGAAGCTCAAATCCAAGAATTTCTCACACAAAGTCTCACTTACGAACCAAATAATATTTCTCTTCAAAATACCCTTCTACTAAGAAATCATTTAGACAAAACCAAAAGACTGAATAACAAAATCCGACCTGTCTATCAATACACTAATAAAATATTTGTAGAAGACAATATTTGTTTCTTCGGTTCCTCAATCGAACGAGAATTGCAAAATTTAGAACTATTCTTTCCTAATATTCATAATACAATCGAACTCACAAAACAATTTGCCCAAGAAAGTCGTACGATATTCCAAACTAATACCAATTATAATATTGTAAGTCATTTATCAATCAATCCACAGGATTCTACGATGAATATCCGTATTTTTGATAAACAAGGATTCCCTATTGATACGTTCCAACATCAATTTCAAACAGAAACACTGACAAAAACGCTAATCTCTTTTACTCAATATTTGAATACCCTCCTCCCTCCTATAGGTTATATTACCACACGTCAAACAAACTCCCATTTTCAAATTAGCCTCGGATCTAAAAACCATATACTCTCTAATAGTACTATGGCCATTTTAGATAAAAATTTTAAAGTTCTTACTACAGCTCAAATTACAGAACTTAGTCCCTACTCTGCTATTATCAAACAACTTTCTACACCTATGCAAGCAATCGATATAGAATCTGCTTACGTGGTACCTCTACAGTATGTACCAACACTGAATACAAATCAAACAAGCACCAATATTATTAAAGATATTAATCAAGTGAGCCAACCACGTTACTCTACTCAAATTAATCTCTCACCCCCTAATTAAAGAGGTTCTTATGTCCGAAAAATCTTTTATCGTTATTGGAGCAGGAGAATTACAAATTCCCTTAATCCTTGCTGCAAAAAACTTAGAACTCACCGTAATTGCTACAGATAAAAATCACCAAGCACCTGGATTCCAATATGCTGATGTCTCTATTATTGCTGATACAATGAATCCTCAAGAAAGTTTAGAACAGCTCATCGAATATAGCAAAACAAATAGACTCTTCCATGGAGTTGCTACAACTGGTACCGATGCATCTCTAACAGTCGCTCTTATCGCCAAACATTTTGCTTTACCAGGGCATGATCCTAGTGCTGTCCTTCATGCAACCAATAAAGGACTTATGAGAAAAACATTAGAACAACATAAAGTACCAATCCCACAATATAAAATTATTTCTCAACTCGAAGACGCTTCTGATTTTTTTAATGAGCTTCAAGCTCCCTGCATAATAAAACCTATTAATAATATGGGAGCAAGGGGAGTGTCTATCGCGTCTAATATTAAAGAACTTTCCGAAGCTTTTACATTAGCTCAAGAATACAGCGGAGAAAGTACAGAAATTTTAATTGAAGAATATCTTGATGCTCATGAATTAAGTATCGACGCACTTGTACATAATGGAATGATCACGATTACAGGAATTGCCGATCGTATTATTGAGTATCCGCCTTATTGTGTAGAAACAGGTCATATTCTCCCTTCTAGTCTCGGAGAAGAATGGATTGAACGGGCAATTCTAACATTCCGAGATGGAATTAAAGCACTAAGACTAACTCATGGAGCCGCAAAAGCCGATCTTAAAATTTCTAAAACTAACACCTGGATCATTGAAATCGCCGCTCGTCTCTCTGGGGGATTTATGTCGTCCCACACCTTCCCTTTTGCTACAGGAATTCCACTACAGGAATATATGGTCAAGCTCGCCTTGGGAGAAGATATTGGCGACTTGATCCCCAATAAAAATCTTGTAAGCATCGAGAGAGCAATTATTATAGCTCCAGGATTAATCAAAAAAATTTACATTCCAGAAAATATTTTAGAACAACAATATATCTCTCATTTTTCCTTTAAAGCAAAAGAAGGAGAGCTGATTAGCCCCCCAAAAAATAACCTTGATAAACAAGGAAATATTATTGCCACCGCTCCTACTAGAGAATTGGCACTAAGAGCAATCAACCAAGCGTTAGGTACAGTAAAAGTAGAACTTGAAGATCATGAGGTTTACCAAGAAAATATTCACGCCGATGATCCTCAAAAAACCTGTCAAACTAGCTTTAGAGAAGAATCAAACGATTTGAATCATATTAAACTCATTCCCAGTTATATTCATGAAGTTCACAGAGTAGATTCGACTATTCAGCTATTTGGAACAGAGTTTTCAATGCCTATACTTATTGCTCCTAGAGAAGGATTTGGAAATGAACTAGCTCTTCAACGATCCTTAATCAAAGGAGCTAAGCAGGCAGGTGTACTAGCACTAGCACCAGATCCTATTTCTGACGATAATTTCCCTATCATTGCTCAAGTAATCTTAGAAAATTTTGGACATTCTATGATAATCGCTAAACCACGAACAAATTTAGAAGACATCAACAAACGTTTTAAAATTGCCGTAGAAGCGGGTGCGTTAGGATTAGGAATAAATATCAATGAAATAAGATTAAAAAGTATGCCATACACCCAAGCAAAAAGTATAGAAATATTAAAAGAACTCTGTCATTTATATCAATTACCGTTTATCGTAAGAGGAATTTTATCGGATACCGATGCTCAAAAAGCGGTAGAAGCAGGAGCAACTCATATAATTCTTTCTTCTCCTGAAGACTGGATGAGAGAATCTTTCCCTTCGGCTATTAACATGCTCCCACAAATTAGAAAAACCATTAATATTCCTATTCTTTTAGAGGGAACGATTAGTTCAGGGGCGGATGTCATCAAAGCCTTATCATTGGGGGCTGATGCTGTTGTAATAAGCCAAACAGCAACGATAAACATCAGTAGCCATGAAACTGTTACGAGCTATTTGAATGTTCTCAAAGATCAAATCCAAACTCTTATGCTTTCCTTAGGGGTATCCTCTATCGAAGAGCTAAAAAATCGTTCTGATATTTTATTAATCAATCCCAATCATTAACAATTACTCATTATAAATGATTAGGATCATTCACTTTTTAAAATATATTTGTTATTAGACTCTATGACGATTTTAATAATAAATACGAGGAACTCTTTCCGAGACAGCTGTGAGTATTTCATAAGGGATTGTTTGTGCCAATAATGCCAATTCTACAGCAGTCAATCGAGGATCATTCCCATAAAGTAATACATCTTGCTCCAAAAACACATGCTCAGGTAAGGCAATTACCATCTGATCCATACAAATCATCCCCAAAACAGGGCATTGATGCCCACCGACAAGAACAAAAGATTTATTAGACAAGCAACGCATATAACCATCAGCATAACCAACAGGTAGAATCCCTATTTTGGTATCTTCTGGTGCTGTCCAAGCACCTCCATAGGATACAATATGACCTTTAGGAATCGTTTTTATAATAGTGATTTTTGTTTTAAATTCCATAATCGGTTGGACTTCAGAAAATTCAGAATAACCGTATGCTCCAATCCCTAAACGAACTAAAGAAAAATGACTCTTCGGATAATAGGAAATCCCCGAAGAGTTTGCCGCATGTACCACAGGAATAACAACATTTTTTTGAGCAAGTTGATTGAGTAAATTTTGAAAAATATTTATTTGATTTTGGGTGAATTCCTGTCCTGCTTCTCCACAGTCTGCCATCGCAAAATGGGTACAAATTCCTTCCAAAAATAAATTCTTATATTCTTTTACTTTACAAATTAACGATTCTGTTTTCTCTGGTCGAATCCCTACTCTACCCATCCCTGTATCTACTTTGATATGCAAGGATAAGGTAATCCCATAATATTTTGACCAATGATTATACTGCTCCAAAAATAACTCATGGCTAATTAAAGGAGTCAATCGATGATGGCAGATTATAGGAATATCACTTTGTAGGTGTGTTGATAATACCAAAATAGGAAGTAATATCCCTGCTTCACGGAGCCGTACTCCTTCATTAACAGTCGCCACGGCTAATATATCAACAAAATTCTGGGCATGATAAGCCATGGGGACAAGACCATGACCATAAGCATTTGCTTTAACGACTAAACAAAGTTTTTTATCCTGCCCAATGAGATTTCTAAAAAACAAAAGATTCTTCTGAAATTGAGAAATATTCACTTCTACTCGAGTTACTCTAAAATCCATATCAAGATATTCCTATAATTTTTTCAAAATAGTGCAAACCAATCTATTAATAATCTTAAGGGTCAATCCTATGGTAGATATTATTCATCCAAAGTAACCACTTACCTCATATCTTATGTCAAAATATTATCACCAAAAAGAGAACTCCGAAATTTTATCTATTTCTTTAGAGTATAGCACAGAACAAGACATTTAACAAATTATCTTTTTAGAATTTTTTAATATTTTCTATAGATCTTTTACCAAAAAAAGAACCAAAAATTATTTGTAAGAAGCAATAAGTTCTTTGAACTGGGGGAGATATTTTTCATGAGCAAGCATCATTTCTTTAATAAGATCTTCTGCTTTTTTTCCTGTAGGGGTTAAGGGATTAATATAGAATGCTTGTAATAATGCATTATAGTCTCCTTCTACCGCCGCTTGGATTGTTAAATCTTGATACGCAAAGATAAGTTTGAGCCACTGATCCATCCACTGAGGTAAATCCTCAACTGATAAAGGATGCGCGCCCGATTTATTGACAATACAAGTAGATTCTACAGTAGCATGAGCGGGTAAAGAACGAATCGTACTATTATTGAGGGTATTGGCAACAATACGAGAATTACTATCATTATAAATCGCTTCTATTATTCCACAAGCAGCATCACTATAATAAGCTCCTCCGCGTTGTTCGAGTTGTTTTGGTTTGTCTTTAAGCTCTGGATCTTTATAAAGCTCAAATAATTCTTCTTCTACTTTTTTTACTACTTCTGCTCGTGTTCCTTTGGTGTCAGCATCGCTTAACTCTTCCTCAAGCATGTGTTCTGTAGAAAAATAATAGCGATGATAAGGACAAGGTAAAGCTCCCATCGCTTTGATTACTGAAGGATCCCATTTTTGGTAGGCGAAGTTGGCTGGAGCTTTATCGAGATTGTTTACGAGATACTCTAAAGAATCTTCTAAACGATCTTTTCCATTAACATAAGCATGTAACGCCCAAACGAAATGGTTCATACCAGCCATTTGTACTTCGATATTTTTTGCTTCTTCATTGAGGCTTTCAGCAATCCCTTTATGCATTACGATAGGCACATTACATAAACCTATCGTTTTAGGGTGTTTTCCATAATTGATCGCAGCTTGGGTAACCATCCCAGCAGGATTGGTAAAATTCACAAGCCAAGCATCAGGACATAGTTCTTTCATGTCTTTACAAATATCAAGAATCACAGGAATGGTACGAAGTGCTTTGAATAAACCCCCTGCTCCATTTGTTTCTTGACCAATACAATTATATTTGAGTGGAATACGTTCATCTTTTACCCGTGCCTCTAGAAGTCCTACACGAAATTGTGTTGTTACAAAATCAGCATCTTTTAGAGCTTCTCTTTTGTTGAGAGTCATACAAACTTTTGTATCCAAACCAGCTTTTTTGAACATTCGCTGAGCCAAATGCCCAACGATTTCCATTTTTTCTTTACCTTCTTCAATATCTACAAGCCACCACTCTGATACAGGCATTTGTTTTGCTCTCGTAATTAATCCTTCAGCAAACTCAGGGGTATAGCTCGATCCCCCACCAATAGTAACAATTTTCAATCCTTTTTTCATGAATTTCTCCTTCCTACTCAATCTCTCTAAAAAATTATCTAATAAGTTCATTGTTTATAGAATCACAAACTTTTTTATACGATAATAAATTATAGCATAGTATATTATCTTGTCAATACAAAGGTCTTTATTTAAAATAGTTTTACCGTAAGTATAATATCTAAGAATTTCTCATATTATTTATTTGTATTAAGATCGTAGAATCTTTGTACCATGGAGACGATTCGCTTTGGTATTGCAGGCAATTTCTTGTACATTATCAGCGGTGATTCCTGAACCAGGAATAATGGTAATTCTGTTTTGAGCATACTCTACCAAAGAATATAAGACTTGCTGATTTTGGGGAGCTACTTTGGTTGATCCACCTTTAGTCAAAATTGCATCATAACCCAAAGAAACAAGAAGGTCAAGACCTTCCTCGTAATTTGGGATTTCGTCAAAAGCCATATGGCAACTAATATCCATCGGGTAGGCAACTTCCTTCCATAATTTTAATGATCGTTCATCGAGCCGTAAATCAGGGGTTAATGCTCCTACACGAATACTCTGGTACCCTATCTGCTTACAACAAAGAATATCTTGGGTAACAATATCAATTTCTTCCCCTGTATAAATAAAATTTCCACCACGAGGGCGAATCAACACGGTCATCGGACAAGGAATCAGCTCTAGTGATTTTTTTAATACCCCAAAGGCAGGACTCGTCCCCCCTACAGCAAGATTATCACATAATTCAATAAAATCGGCTCCCTGCTGGTATGCCCTTAAAGCCCCATCAAAATTTTCAACACAAACTTCTTTTTTAAACATTATTTATCCTCAATAATAAGATTTGCCATGCGATACAGTGCATAGGTATAGATTTTTGTCATGAACACAATATGAGTAATACTCATATATTCATCAGGATTATGAGCAATCCCTCGTTCTCCTGGAAAGGAAGGACCAAATGCAACAATATTCGGCATCATCTTCGCATAAGTCCCCCCAGTCGTCGTAACAGGATCACTATTTAGCCCTGTTATTTCGTGATAAGCAACACTAAGTTCTTTAACTAGGGGATGATCTAAAGCAAAATGAACCGCTGGCATATAACGGAGGATAGTGTAATTATCAAAACGCTCTTGTAATTGAGAAAAAATAAAATCAATCGGACAAGTTAAGGGATAACGGAGGGTAAGATTCACTCCTATTTGATTATCCCGATAACAAAGCTCATAAACGGTAATCATCAAATCACCCATTATCTCATCATGAAAAGCCATATCTAATTGATTCCCATAAATATCCTCAAGAGAATTTTGGAATAAAGTGATAAAATCTTTAATATTACTCTGTTGGATAAACTCTTGGGGAAGATAAGAAATTAACTGTACAATCGCATTATCCCCCAAATAAGGATTATTCGCTGGTGCTTGTTTACCCTTATAAGAAATCGATAAGAGATTATCATTAAAAGTATAGGATAAAGGAGCCTTTTGTAATGCTGTAAGGAGCGGTTTGGTATCAATATGAAAAAGTTTAAAATTCATTTGACAGAATTCTGGAACAACTGAAGGACGAAAATTACCTTGAAGTGATTCTAATAGGATCGATGCAGGTGAGCATTCCCGTATTATTTGAAGCTGTAAGATTCCGTTTTCTCCATATACTACAGGAAATTTACAATCGGGAGTAAATCCCATTAAGGGAATTTTCTCTTGATCTAAATAATAAGGAATATCACGGAATCCACTTTCTTCATCTGTACCAAAAAGAATCCTAATACGATGAGGAAAATGACACGCACAATCTTTAAGGCATTTTAAGGCAAATAAACACGAGAGAATCGGTGCTTTATTGTCCAAAACTCCTCGCCCATAGAGATTCCCTTGATGAATTTCTGCACCGTAAGGAGGGTAGTTCCAACCCTCACCTTCAGGTACCACATCAAGATGACCAAGGATTACGATATAATCATCACCTTCTCCATATTCTGCATAGCCCATATACCCATCTAAATTGACTGTACGAAATCCCATTTGTTGTGCTTGTAATAATACCGATTCCAAACAGTATCCTATATTCTCACCAAAAGGATAATGGAGAATAGCTTTATTATTTACCGAAGGAATCTGGACAATCTCCTGAATAAGTTCTATCAGCTCTTGCTGATGATCGTCAATATATCGAAAAAAAACTTCTTTCATAGGACTTAAAATACTTTCTTAAAACTTGAAATCATCATCCGATGATTCTACTACTACTTTTGACTGGGTTTGTTCTTCTTTAAGGTATTGTTTATCAATAATTTTAATAAAATGCATATAAAGAAAAACTCCCAATATAAGCAAAACTACTTGTAAAAATTGCCCCGCGATAATCTGTTACAAGAAATCCAGAAATAATAACAGGCGTCGTCCACGGAAGAGAAACCCCATTCGTATAAGGAACAATCCCCCACAACATACAATAATAAGCAATAATGATATTAATAGTTGGAACAAAAACAAAAGGGATCAACATTAGCGGATTCAGCATAATAGGAAGCCCATAGATGATCGGTTCGTTAATTCCAAAAATTCCAGGAACAATTGATAAACTAGATAATTTTTTAATCCTTTCACTTTTACAGACAAAAAACGCTGCTATCAATAATGATAGTGTACTACCAGCTCCTCCAAAAGTGGCAAATATATCTTGAAAAGAACCCGTGATAATATTAGGAATAGGAAACCCTTGCTGAAAGGCGTCAAGATTTTCCAAGGAGAGTACTCGTAATATAGGATTAAACACTGCCCCCACCACACTTGAACCATTAATTCCAAAAAACCAAAATAAATGTAGAAACACATACGCAGTAATCATTGCCCCTAAAGTATTTCCAGCTTTTGTCAAAGGAGCTTGTAAAAAGGTATAGACAAACGTATGAATATCTTTATAATGAGTAAAATCAAAAAATATTTTTATACAAAATACAACAAGCATAACAATAGCTGAAGGAATAAGTACTGCAAATGATCGAGCCACAGCAGGCGGTACAGACTCTGGTAGAGTAATAATCCAGCCCTTTTTCCAAATTTTAGCAAAGAGAGAAACCGAAGTAATCGCCGTAATCAATCCAACAAATACCCCACGAGATCCCATCCAAACTAACGGAATACTGTTAATCATATAAATTTCTTCACTATTTAGGGGACTAAACATCGTATAAAAAGGAGTCAGAATAAAAAAGGATACCAAAGCAATAATTGCCGAAGCCATCCCATCAATATCTCGCTGACGGCCAAAAGAATAACCAATCCCTAAAATCATTAGGATCGTCATCACATCAAAAGTAGATTTCACGGGTTGTATCAAACGAACTGCCCAATCATCTCCAAAAAATTGAGCCCAAAAATCAACCCACCCAGGGATAGGAAAATTAGCAATTAATAAAAATAATGAACCCACTATCAACAATGGAGAAGATATTAAAAATCCATCTCGAATTGCTAATAAATATTTATTTCTACCTATTTTTTCTGCAATAGGCATGAGAATATCTTCAAGGACTTTTATTCCTCTCATTCTTTTCTTCCTTTAAATAAATTAAGATAATATTATACAATCATCATTGATTATTTTCTTTAATCATTTTAATTGCCTATTTTAAATTTTTTCACCATCCATTAAAGCATAATCTTAAGTATCCAATAGGGCAATAGGAATTTTAGTATCCGCATAACGCGCTTTTATATCTTCATAAAAATGACGTACCTGAGGACCTAATAGAACACAGTTGGGATGTTGCTATGTAATTAATACATGAGCTTTTACCATAGGATAAGCCTCGATTGTAACAGGAACTTGTTTTTTATCTGCAACTTTTTTCATTTTACTTACCATAAGACTAGTGGACATTCCCGCTTCACAAAACAAAAATATTTTTTTCATCTTATTGCTCCTGTTACCGTATTAATTAAACGCTAATTTTATTGTTATGGGTACGTTCATGCCAAGCGTGAAGCCACTTTTCGCTAGCTTTTTCTATGATTGTCCGTCCCTCTTTTGGATTAGCAAGATACACAATAGGCTTGGTATTGTAAGAAGATACAACAAAAGAAAATTCTACGTTCGTTGCAACACCCCACTCCCCTTTATCGTTGAGGATGGCAAGTGATACTGCACCGCAAACTCCTCGTTTTTTAAGCATTTTTTGCTCAAAACGACTTAAGGCTCGATTACCAGCTTCAGAAGGAGAATACCCTTCTTCCATCAATCGCACCACTTCATAAGACAAACAACCTTTCATAATATCTTCCCCTAAACCTGTTGCTACACAGCCTCCTACTTCTGAATCTACATATAACCCTGACCCAATAAAAGGAGAATCTCCCACACGCCCTGGTTTTTTCATAAAAAGTCCGCTGGTAGAAACTGCCGCTGCCATAGATCCTTGCTGATCTAAAACAACAGCACCAACCGTATCATGTCCATTGTAAGGAGAAAGATTTTTTTGAGTAATATCGAGTTTTCTTTGTTCCCAAGCTTGTTGGGCACGTTCTGTAAGCATATTTTTGAATACAAAATGTTGCTTTTGGGCTTCTTGCTCTGCACCATCGGCAACCAAAAAACAGTTGAATCGGTCTTTAGAAATAGATCTTGCCAAGCTTACTGGATTGGCAAGATTTTTTACCCCTGCCACTCCACCAAAATCCCAAGTATCACCATCAGAAAAGGCAGCATCTAATTCAACAACTCCATTAATATTGGGAAGCCCCCCACATCCTACAGATTTATAAAAGGGGTAATCTTCAATCTGACGAATTGAAGATTCCACTACATCTGCAGCAGTACTCTGTTGAGTGGATAAAAGGTGTTCTGCTTCCACACAGGCGTCAAATGCCATCCGCCATGTGCTGATAAAAGCCCAACGACTCATAAATTTCTCCTATATTCTCTCACATAATAAAACAATATAATATCAAGATATTTATATTATTGCTCTCTTTAAATAAAGAGAGCAATAATAACACTCAGTACTACAGATAAGCTTGTAGAAATAATGAATGCTAGCCCAACTCCAATCAGTGATTTATGACATAATATCTTCCTGAAAATTATATGTCTTCGCAATCTTTTCTTTCGATTAGATATCTCATTCCAATGTTCTAAAATTTGAGTTAAAGAATGATTCCCCTGCATACGATAATCCTATGATTTTTTCCCAATTCTCATATATATCTTTTTCACTAATCTAATTGATTTATTGTTGATGTATTATCTCTTTAATATTTACTAACTCACTTAATTGAGGATTATAGAGATGTTCTTTGGAAAAATTAGTATCTTTAAAAATATAATAATAACCTTGAGGGGTTTTCCAAATAAAAGCTCCTAACTGGAGATTTGTGTATCCTATAATAACAATATCTTTATCTTTTTTTATTTTATTAAGTAATATTTCTGTCGTAATTTTTTCGACAAGTACTGGTATTTTAGAGATCGTTATTACATTTGAAATAAATTGATAACCTTCTCCTTTAATATTGTGTTCGTATGGTAAAGGGTAAATTTCAAATTTTCGTAAAACTTCTTCTCCCGAAGATAATACCAAACGACTATCCTCTTTTATAATAAAATCGCCAATACCAGGACTAAATTCTTTAATAATTGTCCTATCTTGTAAAACAGCCTTTAATTTTTCTTCGCTATTGATTCGGTCTCGAAAAATAATTTTACTAATTTTAAAATTAGGTAAAAAAGTATAAGAACAAATTCGTTGCTTTTCGATTAATAGAGCTATTATTAGTGCTGTTGTAATACCAGTAAAAAAAATTATTAGTGCAATAAAATAGTATATCTCTTTTTTAGGTATTGATTTCTTAAATTTTTCCCACATAAAATACCAGTATATTGTATATTTTTCTAAGCAATCTTTTGAATGAACACTCTCTACTCCTATTAAAAATACATTAAACTAATTTATACTCCTATTATATAAGCGATGAGCGATATTACCGTCAAGACAGCACCATAAGCTAATAGTACTTTAAATACCATAGTGGTAATTTTTGATTCTTCATCAGAAGAACCGATTGCCGCCATTACAATAGCTACACTATGAGGGGCAAGCATTTTTCCAGCCGTAGAACCACTAGCATTCATAGCTACCATCCAAGCAGGGGACATTCCTAAAATTCTACCCATTTCCGCTTGAAGCGATCCCATCAGAATCCCTGAAGAAGCCACACTTCCCGTTACCATAACCCCTATTGTCCCAAGCCAAGGGGAAAATAAAGGATATAAGACTCCCAAATATTGGGCAAATCCTTGAGCTAACGAATCAATCATTCCACTATAGGTCATAATACGAGACATCGCCAAAATAGAAACCAATACTAGCATTGTTTTTTGAAGCTGAGCGACAGTATCAATTATCGTTTGTACAATTATTTGAGATTTCATTCCTTGAATCCACGCTCCAACAATACCAGCAGTCAACAACAAAACTCCAGCATCAGCAATCCATCTAATCACTAGTGGTTTTGCACCAGGATAAATAATAAATTCTGTTTTTAAAGAACTCACCCATTGATTAACCATAGGAAATAAAGGGCCAGTTCCTAAAATTAATACCACCGCAATAATAAAGGGAGCTAATGGCTTGATCACTTGGCGAAACTCTATAGTCTGCTTATTTCTTAGATGAGGATAAAATAAATAGGTTGCCAAAATCCCACCACCAATATTTAATAAGCCTGAAAGTACTGCTACAACAGGAGCACCAAAAGGAAACATTAAGCCAAAACCTTGCCCTATCCCTGCAAATAAGGGTACCCAAAAAATCTCTCTTACTTGACGCCAAGATCCGCACACAACCCATACAATCAAAAAAGGCATCACTAAAGAAGGAATTAAGAGTTGCCATGATAAAAAATACATTAATTCTTCTAAGGGAAGTCCAGAAATATTCGATAAAGCAATAACGCCAATCCCAACACCTCCATAAGCAGTTGGAACACTATTTGCCAATAGGGCAACTACACCAGCTTTAAAAGGACTAACCCCCATAGCCATGAGAATACTAATCGGAAGAGCCAAACCAGATCCAAATCCTGCAATCGATTCCAAAAAACTTTCTAATCCCCACGCTACTAACACCACCATAATCCGCACATCATGAGAAATAACACTAATCAAATCTTGAATTTTTTGAACAGAACCACTAGCTTTCATTAGGTTGGAGAGACAGATTGAACCAAAGATAATAACCCCTATTGGCCATATCCCATAGAGAATACCTTCAAGCCCTGATAATACCATAAGGTGAAAATCTTGTTGCCAAATAAATAATGCTAAAAATATAGCAATCAACAAACTTAAAGGGGCAACGACAACAGCAGGTTTTTTAAATCCTGTTAATAAAACAATAAGAAATAAAACAGGAAAAAATGCAAGTATCGATAATAACAAAAGTTAGCTCCTTATTTTTATAGTATATATTTATTGTAACAAATTATTTATTTTTGTCAAGCCCACTATCCAATAATAACTATTGTAGTACAAATTATCATAGTATAAATAATTAAACAATTTATCTATAATACTCTAAAAGAATAATAAAAATAATCTTTATAACTCTCTTCCAAAATATAACGATAAAAAAGATCATCTAGGAATAGGACAATATAGAGATTAATTAACACTTCGATAAACTCATCCTTCCTATATCTGCTTTTTGTATAAAAGATTACAAACGCTTATATCCTTGATATAAGATGGTTGTATTATTCTCCCTAGGTGAAAATCATTATTAAATGAGCATTTAATGAATATAGTATTCTAGTTAATTATCATCTTATTATATCGTTCTTTTTAAGAATTTGTCAACCTTTTATCGGACTATTACTAGACAAAAGAAACAAAGTTATCTATAATAAAATATATTTATTTAAGGAGGGCTTTATGAAATTATATCCTATGATATTTTCTTCTATATTTAAAGAAAAAATCTGGGGAGGAAGAGCTTTGCAGACAGTTTTAGGTAAAGATCTACCCTCTCAAAAACTATACGGAGAAAGCTGGGAAGTTTCAGCCCACCCTAATGGATTGGGGATCATCCTCAATGGTGAATTTCAAGGAAAAACGCTCCCCGACTTATTAGAAAATCATGCCGATACAATCCTAGGACAAACCATTACCGAAAAATACGGAAAGTTATTTCCTCTACTCTTAAAATTTTTAGATATTAATGATAAACTCTCAATCCAAGTCCACCCTGATGATTTTTATGCAATCCCTGTCGAAAAATCCTTCGGCAAAGCAGAATGCTGGTATATTATCTCTGCTAGTGCTGATGCAAAATTAATTATGGGGATAAAAGCAAATATTTCTTCAGAGCAATATATAGAACAAGCTCAAAAGAATGATTTTGATAATTTATTTGAAGAAGTATCCGTACAGGCTGGAGATTTGGTAGTGATTCCTCCAGGAATGGTACATGCAAGCTTAGAAGGATCTATCCTCCTTTGTGAATTACAACAAAATTCGGATATTACCTACCGTATCTATGATTTTGATCGCTTAGAAAATGGTATCAAAAGACCTCTTCATATCCAAAAATCTGCTGATGTTATTAATTTCCAAGCAAAAGCCGATATTAGGCATTATGGTAACAATCCTCAAGCGATTTTAACACTTCTCGATTGGGAATATTTTACCCTTTCCCGATTAACTGTTATAGACAAAATGATCCGACCCTCCTCACCTGTATTCAAACTATACTCCATACTAAGTGGAGAACCTACTATCTCCTGTAATGATGACCGTCTCACACTAAGTACAGGTAGTAGTTTTTTACTACCTGTAGGATTAGAAATCCAACTGGAAGGGTCGGGAGAATTACTAGAAGCGTACCCTAAATAATATTTTGTGATATTTTAAATATTCAATAACATTTTGCTTTATCCAGACAATTTAAAAGACTCAGTTTATGTTTTAATACTGCACGAGCTTGATGAATCCCATCAGGGAAAATCTTTAGTGGTTCTAATGCTTCTTGATGATAATCCAAATACGTTTTTGCTCCTTGAAAAAGAGCAAATTTAATATCAGAAGAAATATTTACTTTACATATTCCTTGCCGTACCGATTCTGCAATTTCTTGATCAGGATTGGAAGATCCCCCATGTAGGACTAAGGGAATATCAATAAGCTCCCTAATTTTTTTAATAAGATCTATTCGAATCTTGGGAGTCATATGTTTGGGATAGATTCCGTGAGACGTCCCTACAGCTACAGCAAGAGTATCTATCCCTGTTTGTTTGACAAATTCTAACGCTTTATCGGGTTCTGTATAGATGATTTCAGGAGTTCCTCCTTCTAGTGTTTCACCTAAATCACCTATAGTACCCAATTCAGCCTCGATAGAAATCCCATATTCTTTTGTGTAGGCAACCGCTTCTTTAGTAATCTCTATATTTTCTTCCAAAGATTTATGTGAAGCATCAATCATCACCGAAGTGAATCCACACTTAATCGCCCGTTTAATTTGGTCAAGGTTTGCCCCATGATCTAAATGGATCACCACAGGAATCGCTATCCGATGAGCTTCATATTTGATATATTCAATAAATCCATCCGTTAGATATTCCAACTCATCAGGATGTACCGCTAAAATACAGGGAGCATTTGATTCTACACATTGATCAATTACAACTCTTAAAATCTCATGATTTCCTATATTATAAGCTCCTAGGGCAAATTGATTCTTCTGAGCAACACCTAGTGCTTCTCTCATTGTTAATAACATATTACTTCTCCTTTTTGCATTAATTAGTTTTTTTGGTGATTTTGATAGCACTAAGATCCAGTTTGTCTTCTTGCACTACTATTTGTTCTCGACTATTCTTTTTTAATAAGCTCAATAGGATTGCCGTTACCGTACTACCGATCCCTAATGCTAAAATAAAATGTAGTGGTTTATAGACGAAAGGAATGATAAAAATACCCCCAGAAGGAATAGATGATCCTACCCCCCAATACAAACTTAATGCCCCAGCGACCATACACCCTATCGTAGTAGAAAAAATAACTCTTAAAGGATCTCGAGCGGCAATAGGGATCACTCCTTCGGTAATCATACAGAGTCCCATAGGAAATGCAACTTTTGTTTCTTCGATCTCCTGGATGTTCCATTTATTTCGAGTAAAAAATACAGACATACCCACACCCATAGGTGGTACCATCGAAGCAATCACTTTAATTGCTTCTGGTTCATAAATTTTGTCTATCAATAACCCATCGGCAAATAAGGACAGCGTCTTATTTACTGGGCCACCAAAATCAAATCCTGCCATCCCACCCATAATAGCCCCTGCGACAATTTTATGGCTTTGATCCATTGTTTTTAAATAATTAATCAAGTTTTCCTGTAATGCCACCAACGGTACTCCTATGATATAAAACCCAACTAATCCACAAAATACCATAGAAAGAAGAGGAATGATCATGATAGGAACTAAACTTTCAAATGTCTTAGAAATCTTAATATAATTTTTCAAAAACTGTACCACAACACCAACAAAAAATCCAAAAAAAATCGCCCCTAAAAATCCCGTTTTAATATCATTAGCCAAGATACCCATCACCAACCCTGGTGCAATCCCTGGCTTATCTGCAATACTATAAGCAATTGCAGCACTAAACACAGGCACCATTAATCCCATACCATATACCCCAATTTGGATAATATTATTACATAATTCTTTATTTATACCTACTTTTTCTAAGATCTGACCAATCGCTATTGCTAATCCTGCACCTACAACCAATGGAAGCATAAAAGAAATCCCAGTAAGGATATGACTTTTCATTTCATCGATTTTCATTAATTTTCTCCTAATGATTTAATTTTCTAATTGTTCGTACAGTTGATTTGTACTTTTGATCGCTATAGAGGTATTTATTTCTACAATTGTTTTATTCTGAAATCTTAATTTATCAACCTTAACATCAGCAGCAATAATTACCATATCCGCTTCTTCAATCTGCTGAGAACTTAGTTTATCTGATATTCCCATGGCTCCTTGAGTTTCTATAAATACTTGATGACCGCGAGATTCCCCGACATCAATTAATTTTTGTTTCGCCATATAAGTATGAGCGATCCCTGCCGTACAAGCACAAATTCCCACTATTTTCACTATGATACTCCTTATTAATTTTTTTTAGTTAATTAATTAATAGACCTCGAATCATTTCTTTATCCATACTCGTCCCTAACAACTCCACAGTGTTGTGCCTAGTAAGATTCCCAGATACTTTTGCTAATAAAGAAAGATAACGTATATCTCTATCCTTAGCACTATTGGAAACAGCAAATAAGACTATTTTATCCACAGGATTTCCATCCAGTGTTTCCCAAAAAATAGGGGTTTTTAAACGAGCAAATGCAATACTAGTCTGTTGCACCGCGTAGGATTTACCATGAGGAATTGCTAATCCGTTCTCTATTCCTGTTCCTCCAGCTGCCTCTCTATCATAGACATCTTTAAGAAAACCATCAATCGAATCAATCCTATGTAATTGAAGTAATTTTTCCGATAATACATAGAAAATATCATCTTTACTATCTATAGGAATATCAAGAAGAATCATTTCTTCTGGAAAAATCGTATCCATATTCCCTCCTTTAAATATATTGAGTAATTACTAAATAAAATTAATTAAAACTCATTATATTATTGTATCATAAAACAAATAAAAGTCAATATAAAATATTTAATTAGTACAAATCATACATAAATATAGAAAAAATAAGGAATAAAATATTGAGTAATAAATAATAAATATGCGTATCTATTAAAGAATTGACTAAAGTGTGATCTTGAGATATAATAAAATCGAGGGTATACAATATGGAGATAAGACAACAAAAAATATTAGAATTATTACAAAATTACAACCATTTAAGTATTAGAGAGATTGGTGAGTATTGTGAAGTCTCTCTCAATACTATCCGCTCTGATATACAAAAATTAGCAGACCAAGGTTTAATAACCAAACTCCATGGCAATGTTCTGCTCAATAGTACTTCTTCTTCACCAATGGAAATGTGTATCCGACACAATCATAAATTACTAGAAAAATCGATCATTGGTCAGCTAGTAATGGAACACTTACCAAAAGACAAAGAAATCTCTATCTTTTTTGATTCATCAACAACAGCCTTAGAAGCCGCTAAGCAACTAGTGAATCACCCTACAAAGATTACCATTATAACCAATTTTGTTAATATTGCTCAGATTATCAGTAAACAATCACAGCATTCAGTAAATTTATGCGGTGGAACTTGGCTCAATTACGAAAATTGTACCACAGGGAATCAAACTACTCAGCAAATCAGCTCTTATTTTGTTGATTATGCGATCTTAGGATGTACTGCCGTAGATTTGGAGCGAGGTATTTTCAACGGTTCTTTTGAAACTGTTCCCATAAAACAGCAAATGAAAAAACACGCTCGACAAACGTGGATTATTTGTGATCATCAAAAATTTGACCAAATAGATCTCGTCGCTCTCTTTCCAGTAAATGAAATTTCTGCTCTTATTACCGACAAAAAACCGTCAGTCCATTGGATAGAATATACCAAAAAACATAATATTAAGCTTATTTATCCCTAAAAAAACAGGATCAAAAGATCCTGTTTTTTCGTTATGTTTGTTATGAGCTGTTTAATTTTGAATTTTGCAGAGAGAGCCGTTTGATTTTTCAGAGGATAAAGCTTGATGCATCCTAATGCGAGAAGCTTTTAATACCTATTAACGCTGGACATTTTGAACTTTAATAAGTGTATTCCCCATACATCGGACACACTAATTTATGGGGTTTTCTTTAATCGTTCTTTAACTGAATAACGTCGGAAATCTGGTAATATACCAAAAACAGTACCAGCTAAAGCTAATGCTTTATATGATTATATGTGAATATTTCTGTTCTTATAATTCTTCGGATTTAACTTCAATAAAGAAGGTATTTTTTTCTTTGCGGGTGTCATGTCCCGTTTGATTTTGTTAAAATATTTTGGTATAAATCAAGATATTTTTTTGCTGAACGCTTCCAAGACCAATCTTTTTTCATTCCTGCTTTAACAATTTTACCCCAAGCAGATTTATCTTCACGCCACATTTTTACCGCTTTGAAAATTACATCCCTTAACGCCTGAGGATGATATTCATCAAAAACAAATCCTGTAACTTGATCCACCACGGTATCCGCCAATCCCCCCGTATACCGTACAATAGGTACCGTACCATAACGAAGGCTGTATAATTGATTAAGTCCTGAAGGCTCAAATTTGGATGGCATTAAAAACATATCGCATGCAGCTTCAATTTCGTGAGAGCGATCAACATAAAATCCGATCACTACATTTAATAATTTCGGATATTTATAGGAAAAAGCAGTTAAAAGGTCTTCGTATTCTTTTTTTCCTGTGCCTAGGATCGTAAATGCAATATTATGTTCCAGCAATTCTTCAATACATTCCAAAAATATATCCAAGCCTTTTTGATCATACAAACGAGTAATAATACCTATTAAAGGTATATCATCCGCAATCTCTAACTGGTTCTCTTTTACGAATCGGTCTTTAATTTGCTTTTTATTGGCTAAACTGGAGCTATCATAAGAAAGTGCATATTTGTTCTGTAACACTTCATCAATTGAAGGATCCCATTCCGTATAGTCCACCCCATTCATAATACCACAAAAAATCCCATTAATATTTTTTTCTTGGATAACTCCTTCTAAACCAACCCCACCACCTTCTGTTTGAATTTCAGTAGCGTAATTTTCGCTCACGGTATTGACCGCATCAGAAAACACAATCCCACCCTTTAGCAAATTGATATGGCGATAATACTCTAAACCATTAACGTGGAAATATTTCCAATCAATACCTAAGGTTTCATATTGGTCTATGGGAAATACCCCTTGATAGGCAAGATTGTGAATCGTAAATACTGTTTTTGTATTATAGAACACAGAATTGTATTCTGGTAACGCTTTTTTGAAAAGAGGAATCAAACCCATCTGCCAATCATGGCAATGAATAATATCAGGAATCCAAGAAATAATTTTACAAGTTTCTAATACCGCTCTATTAAAAATAACATATCGGTGTAGATTATCATTATAATCCTTCCCTGTAACAATATCGATATAAGGGTTATCCCGATCAAAAAATTCTGGCATATCAATAAAAATAAACTGATTTTCTTGATAAGAAACCTCTTCAATAGAAAAAGGATATTCTACATCATTAAACATCAAGGATACGTGATAAATATTTTTTATTTTGATATGGTTATTTCTGAGGTATTCCGAAACTGAACGATATTTAGGAATAATGATATACACTTCCTGTTTTTTTTGAATTAATGCTTTACTCAAAGCACTAACCACATCACCTAATCCTCCAACTTTTGCAAAAGGTACAACTTCACTGCTGGCAAATAAAATCTTTTTTTTCACTACCATTATATCCCTCTAATAATCTTAATTAGGTATCCACAAATAAATTATTTTTCATTAATTGATATTCTACAAAATCTTTATCTTCTAAACTTGTTAGTTTGATATTCCTTTTATCTCCTGGATATACAGCTACCTGTCCAAAACTACGAATATAAACACCAGCACAATCACTAAATTCTGCTAATATCAATTTCGATTTTTGATGAGCTAATAAAATTTTTTGATAATTAAAAGTTTGAGGGGTCTGAGAACAAGTATAAGACTCTCTATTAGCTGATTGAGAAAGTTTTTGTAGCCCTTCATAATACCATAAAGTATCAGTAATCGGTACGATAGGAATTGCCGAATCATAAATATGAGCAGTTTGAAAAGACTCTTGAATCATCCGTTCAGATACGAGCATACGTACCCCATCATGAATAGCAACCAATTTAGGAGGATCTGCTTTAAGAACACATAGTGCTTTATATACACTTTCTTGGCGACAGTTCCCACCTTCGCAAACTTGAATTTTAGACTCAGCGACGAAATGTTCTTTTATTGTAGTAATATATTCCTTAGAAACAACTAGAATAATTTTCCCCACATGAGGTAAAAATTTTTTTAAAGTATATTCGATACTCATTTGATTATGAATTTTAATAAATTGTTTAGGGATCTTGCTCTGATAACGAGACCCACTCCCACTAGCTAAAATAATTGCCACATACTGCATTTATTAACTCTCAATTATGATAAATAAAAAAGGTATTCTTAAGATACCTTTTTGTTTAATCGTTATTCTGCAAGCGGTAGACCTACATTATCATCTACGGGCAATACTTCTTCTCGGACAGTTTGTGTATTGTCTATAGAGTAATCAATATTACTAGCTCTAATAAAATTAATCGATAGGAGTAAAGCAGAAACAATAAATACCGTAACACAATAAGCAGTAAACTTCACTAAAATTTCGTTAGATCGAGCTCCAAACGCACCAGCAATGGCTTGGGAAGACATCACTCCGTTATCAGCACCATTTGTCTGAAGTAAAATCGTAGGAATTAATAAAACAATCGAAATAACAAACATTGTCAGCAAGAAAATAATCATAAATACTCCAAATCTTATCAAGATATTTTTCTTAATTTATTAGTTTTTCTTTATCGTAACATTTTTTATCAAATAAGTCAATATATTTCTACGATATTATTGGAGTTTAAGATCTAAAACAGGGCAAAAAATATCATTAGAGTACAAAATATAATATTTTAGGGTATCTTCTGATAATGGTTCAATTTTTTTACTGCCTAAGAGAAGGTTTTCGGAATCATATAATTGTATATCTCTTGCACAAGCGATAACCGAACGAAAAATCTGTAAAGCAATTGTTTCATGTTCTTCTGGATACGAAGAGCCATAAACAAAGCCAAATAAAAAACGAGGATTAGTAATAGAAAAAGAAAAATCTTTTTTATCTAGCCGATCATAAAAAGTTTTTAAATAATTACTTTCAAATGGTGTTCTTCCTATGATACATCGAGCATTAGAACCTAATTTAAAATGTTGCCCTACTCTATTGAGGTGAGATAGGTTGATATCTTTTTGTCGCTCAAAAATTTCGAACGCTTTTCGCCCCATATCAAGCTCTCGATCAATAAAGAATTCTTCCTTATCCACGTAAACAATCTGCAATTGGTCTGCTAATAATTTTCGTTGTTCACTGAATCCTGTAAAATCATAGGAAATATTAGCTAACGAAGGAAATTTTGTCAACAAAGAGTTAGGGGCAAGCAATTTGGCAGATAAAGGACGGAATACTAATCCTTCCACAGCGGCACGTTGATCGATATACAATAAAGCTTCTCGATCTTGGATGATAGGACGTTGATCTAAAACGTCCCCAGACACAATAAACTGAGCCCCTTCAGAATCCATATATTCTTTAGCTTTTTGTAGAATAAAAATGCGATATTCAATACAAGCATTATATTGGGAAAAATCTTTGATATTAAGAAGATAGCTATAAAATTCTTTTGCAACATTAATTTTATCAATTTCGATACCATTACGGATAAGATCCTCTAAACCAAAATATTTAGAAATTCTCTGACCTGCATGAATCGGTTTATCATAAGTTAAACCAATATCAAAATGAACCACTTTAAACGCAATCTCTGTCTGTTTCATTAGTTTAATCGTCAAAAGTGAGTCTAATCCTCCTGCTGTAGTAATAACCGCACTAACCATACTTCCTCGATACTATATTCGTACTCATAGTGTTAGATAGCTCTATCATATTACTTGGAGTTTCAATTTCATATTGTTTTAATTCGATAAATACTTGTGATGGAGGATCTATAAATAAGATATTAGAGGGGTTTTTGATTTCCAAAGGTAGTTCATAAAATCCCATATTAGTAATTACAAGAAGATTGACACTTAATTCACTTGCCAAGAGTAATTGTTCAATATTACTTACCGTTGTAACAACATCTAACTCTATCGATAATGGGGCATCAATTGTCAAATTACTATTCAAATTATGATATTCCAAAGGAAGAAGGACTGTATTTGTATAAACCTGCTGATTAAATTGTAATAAAACATCCACCGTCTGAGGTTCTAAGAGTGTAACACCATTAGGAATCAATACCCTAAGATTCGTTTCCAAACTACTACTCTGCATAGGCAACGTGTATTTCAGATTGCCTGTACTCAATGTCTTAATATTTTCTATTTGAATAGAAGATCCTATAATCACAGCCTTGTTAGGAAAATGTTCAATATTAGTTAATAAAGAATGGGGATCAACTTTAACAGTAATCGGTACCGTATTAGTAACAATAGGGTAAACTTCAATCTGTTTTTGTTCAGGAAAGATCTTTACTTGAATATCTTTTGGGAGATTAGTCAAAGAAATTGAGTACGCACGCTGACCAACTTCGTATTCAGATAGATCAATCACCGCACTCAGATCTTTAATACGACGTGATACATCTTCATGAGTAGAAATCTCTACACGAACAGCCATATTCTGTGCAGGAGTAACTATTTTATCTTGAGGAACATTCACCAGAGAAATTGGAAGGCTAATATAAATTTTTTCGATAGAAATAACATTAACATAGTACCAAAGAAAAATCGCTAAAACAATAGAAATTATTTTACCAATAGGATCTATTAAAACCCGTTCTTTATACCCCTTACTAAGAAACAATTTCATGCACCACCTCCTCAAGTACCACAGTCGGAATTGGCGTCAATATCCCCCCTTGGGCATAAGAAATCGTCCCTGTTTCTTCAGAAACGACAAACACGATACAATCTCTTTCTTCAGAAATAGAAACCGCTGTCCCATGTCTTGCTCCTACCGATGAGGAATGAAAAACCACTGGTAAGAGTACCTTCGCAGCTAATATTTTTTCATTTCTAATAATTACCGCCCCATCATGGAGTAAGGTACTTTTATAAAAAATTGTCATGATCAACTCAACACCAAAACGAGCGTCAACCATGACTCCTGTCTGTAGTAAATCATTAAGCTTCATCGTACGTTCTACAACAATCAAAGCACCTAAGTTTTGTTCCGACAGTTTCAAGAGTGATTCTGATAATAAAGAGGAAAAACTATGAGAGGCATTAAAGCGGTAGGATTTTTTTCCAAGATTAGAAAAAAACTGCCGAATTTCTTGATGAAAAATAACAACCATAATAATTGAAAACTCATTAAAAAACTTTGTAAAAATCCAAATAATCGTATATAATTTTAAAAACTGAGCTACAATATAAAAAGTAATAAGAAACAATATTCCTTTAACAATAGAAGCTGTGCGTGTACCTCGAAAAAAGTAATACAATACATAAATCAAAACACTAGTCAGCAATACATCAAAAATTATAGAAAGATTTTCTAAGTCTACCATATACACTCTATCCTAAAATCTTTTATCATTATTCTTGTCCATAGTAATCATTTGAATTTCGTAAATATATATCCCTTAAATTGGCAATAATTAAGTACAAATCACCCCTATTTAAATAACCATAATAAAATATTATTCCCTATCATTTGTTATACTTAACATACGAAGAAGTTTATTCAAAAACTACATACAATTAGTAGAACAGAAAAGTTTATCAGTTAAGCGATACTCTATAAAAAAATTATCCCAAAAAATTAGAGAAAAATAGAACGTAATAAGGTACCTTGAGGAATATCTTGGCATGATACTTTCCCCACTAATGATTGAAGTTCCGAAGTACTAATCCCTTGACCAGGGCGTTGAAGAATAATTAACTCTTCTGTTAAAGGAGTATGGGCAGGGATATCAATCAAAGCATAAGCGTCCCGTCCTGCAAGATTTCTAATTTTATATTCAGTAAGAGTAGGCACTCGCATCCCTGTACCTAAGGCTTTTTCAATGATCCGACTAGACGTAACCATTCGATAAAACTCCTCAGCTGATAAAGAGATTGGATGATCTAAGTCTTTCCGTTCGGGAAACAAAGTAAAATGCCGTTCGATAATTTTTGCTCCACAGGCAACAGCTGCTAAAGATAATGCGATCCCTTGAGAATGATCAGAAAATCCTATTACTTGATTGGGAATATAGGATTGCATAATCTTAAGGTAATTCAGATCAAATCCTTCTGAAGGAGCAGGATATTCTGAGACACAGTAGAGCATTGCGGAGAAAGAGCCTAGTAATTTACGAGCAAGGTTCTGAATTTCTGATTGTTCTAAAGATCCTGTAGAAACAATAAAAGGTACTTCTTTTTGTAATAAATAATCAAGCCAAGGCTCTGTTAAGGCGTCCCCACTAGCAATTTTAATAGGAAAGATGGCATCACGTACCAAACAATATAAAGTCTCTGTATCAAAAGGTGCTGCAAATGCTTGAATCCCATGGGATTCAGCATAGTTTTTTAAATGAAGAAAATCAGAATAGGTAATAGAAAACGATTGAAACAGCTTATAGGATTCGGGAGCAAGTAAACGATTGTAAAACCGATCCGTATGATATAATTGAAATTTAACAGCATCTGCTTTTGCTTCGATTGCTTGATCAATCATTTTTTTTATGATCTTGAGATTACCATCATGATTGATCCCTAATTCTGCAACAAAATAAACAGAAGAAGATAAAGGATTTTTAATCATATCCACGATAATAACCTCTTAATACGTAGTTTTTAGGATAATAATTTGGTAATTTGTTCCACGTGTGTGGTATATAATTTATTAGCTGTTGTTTGGTTCATTTTTTGAGCGATTTTGTCCATATCCTGAAGATTGATGGATTTGTTTTGTATGGCATCCCTATTTTGCTCAGTTACCAAATACAAAGCAAGTTCTCTTTTATCTGAAGCGATTTTTTGGGATAATTGTTGACGAGCATCGTTAATACCTAAAATCGCCTGATCAAGATTTTGAAAAGAATTTTGGGTATATTGACTCAAATGAGGAGAGTTTTTTTGAGCTTCAGCAAGAATTTCTTTAATATTCTGTTCATAGACGTTAGGTTGTCGACGAAGTAATTCTAAAGCTTCAGCCAATTGGGTCAAAGCACCAAACATCTGTTGAGATTGGAGATTAGATTTTTGTATTATGTTGATTTTATCAACAAGAACATCTTTTTTGATAACGACATCATCAGAAATAGAGCGAGATTGCGAAGAAGCATCATTTTTGGGTGCTGGTTTTTGAGATTCGAAACCATTAGTAAGAGAGACAGACGGAGTATTTGTAATTTTCATAACTATTCTCCAAAGAATGTTATATATTATATATAACATATTTTTTAAATTAATTCAATAAATAAATTTTATTCTTTTCTATTATAATTATAGCTATTTTTCCTCAAAACTTTAATTTTTTTGAGGAATATGAGAACTGATATTTAATAAAATCCCTACAGCAATCGAAAGCATAAAAAAGGACGATCCACCATAACTAATAAAAGGAAGCGAAACTCCTGTAGGGGGTAATAATCCCATATTAATCATCATATTTAATAAGGCATGCGTAGTGATTAAGGTGGTGATCCCAAAAGCTAATAAACACCCATAAGGATCTTTAATACGAAATGCAACCCTCAATCCTTCATAAAAAAACCATAAAAATAGAGCCACTAACACTAGCCCTCCCAATAGTCCTAATTCTTCAACGATAATGGCGAAAATAAAATCTGTATGAGCCGCTGGTAAGCGAGAAATTTTTTGCACACTATTACCTAAGCCCACTCCAAAAAATCCTCCATGGGCCAATGCTCTTAGTGATTCGATAGATTGATAACCAATCCCGCTAGGATCACGCCAAGGATCTAAGTAGGCTAAAATTCTATCTTTACGATAGGCAACATTCCATATCGCTAAAATCAAAATAGGTACCATTAATAGAATAATACTAAAAATATGTCGTAATGATGCTCCTCCGGTAAAAATCATCGTAAACATCACAATAACAATGATAATCCCGATCGAAAATCCTGATTGTAATAAGACAATTCCAAAAACTAAGGCAACTAAAATTAATGGAGGTAGCAATCCTGAAACAAAGTTTGCAATATTATCATGTTTTTTTACAAAAATATGTGCCAAATAAATAATTAGTGTGATTTTAGCAAATTCGGAAGGGTTAAATGATACAAAATAGAGGTTAATCCAACGCCTTGCAAGCCCTATTTGCAATCCTATACCAGGAATAAACACTAAAATCAATAGAAAAAGGGAAAGAAAAAATAAAGGTTTAATCACGACTCTCGTAAGTCGGTAATCTAACTGAGCAAATATAAGCATAGATATAGAAGATATAACAGCAAATAAAAACTGTTTGATAAAAATCGCATTATCAGAAAAATTCAATGCTCTTCCCGCATAACGGGACACACTATAGATAAAGACTAATCCTATTCCTACAAAAATACAATAAAGATAAAAAATCATCTTATTCATTCGAGATAAGGCAGAAGGATCAAATATTCGAGTAGATTTAGCGATCATACTGCGAGCTCAATATTTGATTGGTAAAATTCTCATATTGATCTTGAGGAAGGGTTGTTTTTGCCCTTTGCAGCAAGAGATTTTTATAATAGATAAAATCGGTTTGACTTCCACTCTCTGCAGCAATTTTAAATATATTAACAAATAAAGATAATTGCTGTTCTGTCATCTCTTGTTCTGAGGGTAGATATTTATGGGTATCCGCTAGAGTCGCCTTAATAAGCTCAGTGTCCATTAACGATCCATAAGCAATAAGTTCACTAGAAATCCCTATATGCCAAGTTAAAAAATCTTTATTAGATTGAAATTTTTTCCAAGCTTGAAACCATAGGGTAAACATTTTATTAGTTATGGAAGTTCCCGAAATAAAACTCAATTGATTTGCCATTTTAGAAAAATAAGCCATAACAATAGAAACGTTCAATTCTGATTGTCCATCAAGCATTTTTTGGATCATTATCTCTTCTTCTCCTAATCCTACCGTAAAGCGATCGTATTGTTCTCGTAATTGAAATAGTTGTACCGATTGTTGATAAGGTCTTGATTTTGTAATATCTTTTTTCATAGATTTCCAATGAGAAAGATTCTCAATCATCCTATCTTTTGTCTCATCAAAAAGTTGAAGATAAACCGTTGCTTGTTCCCTAGCAACAAAAGCCTGACGGATATATCCCCATAATAATATATTATAGGTAGACCAAGAATAAGGAGCACTAGCTAGGGATAATTCCCACATTTCTAAAGCTTTAGATACAAAATCTTCTGTAACAAAAGAATATCGCTCAGCAGCTGATAAATAAAAAATCCCTAAATTGTGGAGTGTAGCTGCGGAATCATGCCCTACAGATACAATCGTATCGCTATATTCTTGAATTGTTGACCAATGTTTTTGGATCGTTGTCTCGATTTCCTGTTTAGTATCTAATGAATCTTCAATCTCATAGGCTTTCTGTAATTCGAGCATTTTATTACCAAGCAAAGTAATTTGCTCGTAAGCAAAGCTAATAACAATTTCTCGGGATAAATAATCATAATAGGGAAGATTCTTAATGTCCTTCCAACGAATAATAAAAGTTTCTGTTGGATCTTTTTTGAAAGGTTTGTTATAAGAATGAAGAAGCGTTATTTCTTTATTATTTTGGGAAATATAGCCTTCCCAAACGAGCTGATTAACCCAGTTGTTAAACTCTTCCTGAGAAACACTTCGATTGAGTTTACTTTCTATATAAGGAATAATATCACCAATACTTGCTGATTTAATTGTTTCTATATAATCAATAATAGCATAAGGTATTGCTTGCACTTTGTACATCAATCCATAGTTTTTATAATAGAAATCACCCAGCTCCTGCTGGTTGGGGCGTTGCCATGTCAAATAGGTAGATGGTTTACCCAAAGCATAGGGTACTAAATATGGTCTTTTAAGACTACGAATATCCGTATAAAAAGGCTCAAATCCAGTAAATAAGCCCTGATCGACAAGATAAGTCCGTTCTTGTAAAACATCATAGTTCACGTAACGAAGATCTCCATAAATCCTCTTAAAAATATTCCCCTTTTGATCGTAAGGAAAAAGGTCTTGTCTCAGCTTTTCTGCATAAGTAAAATATAAAGAAGAGAATACTTGATTATCTCCCCCTTCCGTCATAAACACAGAATATTCTTCTGTGGAAGATAATAAATTTTTTCCGTAATCGTGATTTAACCAATTTTTGCTGTGATCATTATACTTGTAATTATTGATCGATGGATAGGCGACCAAAACAGAAATAATTATTACCCCAGTAATCATAGAAAATTTTTTCATCAGAAACTCTCAATTTATTAGACATTTTTTATAGTATAAATCATTCTTATTTTTTTTGCAATGTTTGATCCTAACAATCCCAGATTTAAAAAGTAATTGATTTTCTCCTCTATTTGTATTATAATATAAATATGAGAATGAATAAAGGTGGGGATCAATATGTCGGAGATAAATTTAGAACAAGTCGTAATTATAGGATGGAATAATTTCACAGCTTCTTTGGCTGAAGGAATAAAAAATAAATTCCCTTCTTGTACCATTTTATGCCCAGATCCAATTACCCCAGATATCCAAGAAACACAAAAATATGGTTATCTTACCCCTATCCCCCCAAAACAACTAAATATTTATGCAAACACCCAGTTTGTAATCATCAATCAAGATCCTGCTTCTACTTTTAATACCCTTAATAATATCAAACACCTCCTCGGTGAAGAGACTTATATTATCGATTTTCAACCTGTAAAATCTCCCTATTTTGAAAAAACCCTTCACCTTCTCAATGATATTCCTACCTATGTTAGTTGTTTTGTTTTTTTAGACGAAATTCCAGAAAATTTCACAGTAAGAAGTGATCTTTTTAAAGATAAAATTGTTGCTGTCGTGAGTAATACCTCTACCCAAATCCTTCAAGAAGTTCGAGATTTTTGGAATATTTTTCAAGCCAAAATCGTTCCCACCTCTGCAGAATTTTTTGATGAAATCTTAGCAGAAACTTCCCAATCTGTTTCTCTCCTCTCCCATATTCTTACCCATGTTCTTTTACAAGATAGTTGGGCAGATACTTTGTTTTTTGGATTTTATAATAAACTGCTTCGATCTTTTTTAGATCCCGCCTGTATTCATCGTCAATGCTCTTCAGAAAGTATTATTAATAATGCTGATAATATCCGACGTACTCTTTCTTTTATTAAGAGAGAGATTAATAAGATTGATCATATGATTGATGAAGAAGATGCATTCAAATTAAGCCAATACCTTCAAAAATCCTACCAATTCAAAAATCGTATATAAATCATATATTATCGTAACTTTTGACTTAGTATAGATAATTGCCACCAAGAGACACTCTAAGTTTTGGTATAAATTTTCCTCTCAGCACCTCATATCGATCAAAAAGAATACCCTCTATATTGTTTATATAGAGGGTATTAAATTTTATTGATTTAGAACATATTACTATATTATAGCAATTCTTAATTTAGAACTCAGCTAATTCGATTGATAAAACTTTGAAATGCTTTACTTCACCGTTAAAATCAAAATGTACTTTATCACCTACTTTTTTATCAAGAAGAGAATGTCCCAAAGGAGAATGATAAGAGATAATTCCTTTATCAAAATTTACAGACCAAGGATCTAAAATCTGATAGGTAACAACACCATCTTTTTCTTCCTCTAAAGTTACTTTTGTTCCTACATCAACACGATTAGTTTTAACTTTAGAAAAATCAATTAATTGGGCTTGAGAAAGATCACTTTCTAATTTGGTTAAGGTGGATTTCAATTGGTCTTGTTTTTCTAAAGCGGCTTTATATTCTGAATTTTCTCTAAGATCACCTTTTTCCATCGCTTCTCCAATCGCAAGAGAATTTTCTGGAATAGCAATATTAACAATGTTTTCCAATTCTTTTCTTTTATTCTCATAAGAAGTTTTAGTTACTAAGAATGGGTGTCTTGTTTTAATAGTAGTATTTTTTGGTTTTTCTACTTTTAGTTGAGGATACGCTTCATTTAGTTTTTCAAGATAGACTTCTTTTTGAGATTTATCAAGGGTAATCGTCGATGTCAATAAGGCAAATAAAGATTGTGCCGTACTTTCATCGGCTTCTGCGATTACTTTTTCTAATAATTCTTTTTTAAACAAGAATTCTTCAATATGAGATAAGAGTTTTTTATTTTTTGCTAATGAAGTTTTTACCACAATATCAGAATTCAAAATATCGATCAAGGTGAGCATTCGTAAGACAAATTCTTCATCTTTAATAGTTTTACCTAGCTCATTTTTCATTTCGTCCAACACATAGCGAGCAACCCAAAGGAAAAATTCTGGTTTTTCCTGAAAATGGGTCAATACATAAGAAAAAATACTATTGATTTTTTCCCATTGATCCTGCGTAATCAATTCAATCAACATCATATTATGATTTTTAGAAAGGGTAGTTTTTAAGATAATATCTGCATAAATCTCTGCCCATTGATCTGATTTTTTGATATACTGTAAAAATATTTTTTGAAGATCTCCGTCTAAATCAGTATAGAAATCAACAATATTCTTAAGCCCATTCATTAAAGAAATATCTGCAAAAAATTCATCTACATGATCACTTTTCGCAAGTTTTAATAGTGTTAAAGCACTAACTTTTTTACTTACTGATTCATGTTGAGAATTTAAAATCTCAATAAAATAGCCGTCGATCGCTTGATTTTCGGTATCGTTAATATTACCACCACGATTGATGAAATTCAAAGCAACAGAAATTTTATTATCAAAACTTGTCGTTTTTTTGAAACGGCTAATTAATTCTTCAACGACTGATCGTTCGGTATTTCGTAACTCGATGACATTCCTTTTGTGTAGGCTAGCAACAATCGTATTAGAAGATTCCATTAGTTTTTTAGCACGAAGCCACCAACGAGTCCATTCTTTGTCTGTGAGTAATTCTGGGACAATAAATTCTTTGAGATCTTTGGAGCTAATATCTTCTAAATCATTACTTCTCATAATTAGTTCAATTAAGGTGAGGGGATTATTTTCGAGCATATCTTTTAATTGATCTGCTTTCCCATGCTTCCAAAGAAGAATGTGATTTTCGTCTAATACTGTTAAAGCTCTTAGGGCGATCATCAAACTCATCTCGTGATCTTTTTTATTATCAAAACTCACGACAACACGTTCTTTTTCTAGAGTTTTCACTTGACCTAAGCCCCAGTTTTTATGAAAAACATAAGAACCCTCATCAAAAGCAATATGTGTTTCAAAGAAGCGAATCGCTTCACGGTAAGGTTTCCAGCTCTGACCTACCGCAGAAGTTTTGAGATAGTGTTCTAACTGTTGATGGTCTTTATAAATTTCTCTATAACAATCTTCTAAAGCTTTTCGATAAGTTTTTTCCGAAGGGTGAAGACTGACAACAAATTTTATCACAGGAAGGACTAATTTGTATTTTTCTTCTCGCATTAAACTCTTAACAACATTGGAAAATACTAAATTTGCGACATATTCGTCATTTGCAGCTTCACGAATTTTTTTAGCAATAATGATAATCAATTTTGTATCTTCGGGATAAAGTGTAATCACCCGATCCCAAATTTCTTTAATCATTGAGAGATTTCGCATTGCGATAAATCGTTCAATAGCGAGACGATAATAGAACATCGCTAAATCTGTATCTTCTCCCTCATAATATTCTCCAAGAAATTTGGCATTGGTTGCATCAGAACTATCAACTAATACTAAGCGTTTTTTGATAGAAAATAAGGCGTCTTGATCATCATTATCGGTATAAATATGTTCTAATGTTCTTAAAGCGTATTTATGCTCTCGGTACATGAGTATTTTTTCACATAAGAACTGCACCACTGCAGTTTTATGAACTTCAAGAAAACTTTTAATAAGCAAAGGAACATAAGAATCATCCATAGCCGATTCTCGCAAAGAAATTGCACCCACAATATATAAAGCAAGAACACTATTTTGAGCTTCTTTGAGATGATCTCTACATAAGATTCTTAAGTCATCCAAAAAGTTTCCATTAACAGCTGTTTCGATAAAAGAATCTAATTCTACTAAGTTTTTGACACTGTAAGATTCTAATGCAACATTTGTCCATTTTTCTTCGTTAAGTTTTTTTTGAATATCTGAAAGAAAATCTTCTTTCTTATTGGTAAATTTATCCGCCATGATACTCTGCCTCCAAAGGCTTATTATATTATTTTCTATGATTGATGATTTTGTGCCGTGCGTAACAACATGTCTAAGACTTTTTCTGCATGCAAACCTAATTTATGGGCAGACTCTTCGTAGCCAGGAATATTATAAAGTATCGCTAAAAGCTCCAATACCCTACGGCAAATCTGCATCGCTCCACCTAGCGTTTTCATTTGATAAACATAATAATCAAAAACCCAAAAGTACACATTTAATAATTGAGGAATGAGTATTGCTGTTTGATCTTGTTCTCTAATACTACTTTCTAATAGGGAGATAGTTTCTTGCAGTTTTTTGTATTCTTCATAACGAAGATTACGCCTTACAGTAAGTCCACCGTAAAGATAACCATAAACAGGTACCCAATATTTAATTTCGGATTCGGGAAAAAGATCTGATCTTATCCCCTGGATCAATTTAACAATATCTTGATAGTCAATATTATTAATATCTACCGTATCGGTACATTTAAGAAATAATTCATTAAACATAATAACTGACAGGTCTCTTTTTGGATTATGTTCAGGATAGATTTCTGCGTACAATTCCCCCAATAAGGAGTACACCCGTGCATCATTTTCTTCTTGAAATCGACTTAAAATAAATTCTAAGGTTTCCATTGCCCGATCAATAATATCTGCATCATAAAAGGCATATGCCAAATAAACTAATAACTCTCGTGAAGTGTTGTCTTTTTCTCTACTTGCTTTTGTTAAGAAATCAATAGTTTTTTTTAAAATATAACTTTTCAGTGCTAAAAATACCACCGCGTTGTTGACATGGTATTCACAGCAAAATTGGATAAAATGATCCCATTCTTTATAAAGATTGATCCCTGCATACTCATCGTTATAAACAAACAACTCTAAACGTTTTTGCCAAAATCGGGTAACTTTTAAAACATTATCGCGAAACTCTGTGTTTTGATCTTCTAAAGTAAAAGCAATCTGCTCTACCTCACTCCAGCGACCAGCTTTTAGGTGTTGAAGGATACTTTTTTCTTCTTTAGATAAATCAGACACTAAAAAGCCCCTTTAAAAATGATTTATGCATTATATATTATAGAATTATTCCTATAAAATAGCAAGTTATTTTATAGGAATAATTCTATAATATATAATGTGCCTCGTATACAAAACAAATAGTAAAGATATAAGGTAGAAAAATGTACCAATATTAAGACATTTTTTGGAGAAAATCCGCCGTATTGTTATTATAAATCTTAGAATATCGTTCATAACTCTCAATAACCTTACGAACATAGTTTCTTGTTTCACTTTTAGGATGAATTTCGACTAATTCTAAGTCCGTATGCGATTTATATTGTTTTATTAAAGATCTTACAAAGGTAGGACCACTATTATAAGCTGCCAATGCTGGGAGAATCCCCACTTGACTAATATTATCATATAAATAAACTGAACCCAAATAAACATTAACTTCAGGAGTATAAAGTGAATATTTTTCTAATTCGGAGAGATATTTACTAACGAGCCATTTTCCTGTTACAGGCATAATCTGCATTAACCCCATTGCTCCTGCATGAGAACGAGCTTTTTCTTTATAAAAACTCTCCGCTCTCATTACAGAATACAACAAATAAGGATCCATCGTATGCTTACTTTTCGCTAAGGTGTCTTGGATTAATTCTTGATAAGGTCGTGGAAAATAAACTTGCATAGCTTTTTTGCTTATACTAAAGCTATTTTTTTTATTAAGTATCTTATGACCGTTTGCGATAACGTGTTGTATCCCTAAAATATTATTTTCTTGATAATAATATTGAGCTAGTAATACATCTTGATCGTGAATACTGGTGATTCCTTTTTGATAAGCAAAACGTTTGATGTTTTTTGATAAATTAAGTGCAGCATAGCTTTTAATAAGACCTTCTTCTCGAGTAGAAAATTTTCCTTCACTAGATGATACAACAATCAAGCCCTGATCAACAAAAATCTGTTCCGCTGTGCCTCTCGCTAAACGATTCCCCATATAGTAAAGTACATGGGCATAGTCTAATAAAGCCTGCCTATTTGAAGTGCTTTGTTTTTTAAGACCACTGATATAACGGTTAAAAGACAAAGGAGTGCTATTAAAAATCTGTCGTAGTTTTTTTTGTCCCACAATCCCACAGTATGATTCTGGAGCAACGGTAAGAATAGATCCCAAAAGTGGTACAACATCATTCGTATTACCAGTTTTAAGGAGTGCGAATGATTCCCAAAAATTTACATAGGGAGAAATTTGAGGGGCAATTTTTTCACGCATTTTTTGGGCGTACTCTAAGACCAAATCGTATTGTTGGTAAGCTAAGAAATTCCTCAAGGCACGTTTGGCATTTTTTTCGATATATTCAGATTCCACAGCCCCTTGTAAATATTCTTCTAACACTTGTTTAGTCAATAAGACATTATAAGGAGCGTTAGGCAATCCTCGATAGGCATACAATCTACGGTGGAAAATCTTTCCCCTCGTCTTAGCCTGAGTTGTATAATGAAAAGCTTCTACATAATTTTTATAATCATCTGATCTTCTCTGGTAAATCCTCAATGAATCAACCAAATCTTTTTCATAAGATCCTAATTGCTTAGCCCAAGCACTCAAAGTATGGAAGTCAACAGATGTATTCTTAATTTGTATTCGAATTAGCGACAAAGCTGTCCTATAGTCTTCGTTATAAAAAGCAACATTAATAGACTTGTAAAATTCTTCAATAGAAATAGTCTGCTGAATATTATTTAAGAGTTTTGTTTTGAAACTTTCCTGCTGGTACAAAGAAAAGGGAGCAAGAATTGTATTTTTTAGGAGCATATCACTTTCTTTACTAGAAATATCTCCAGTAAGACTACGGATAATCACATCCAAATACCCTATTTGTTCTTTAGAGAAAAAATTTGTATAAGATTGATATAAATTATTAAACAAAAGCTTATTAGGATAGTTAAAAGAAATCAACGTATCTAATGCGTCATTTCTAATACTAGGAACTTTAGTATTACTCATCAGTTTTTTTAGACATTGGGTAGCTCTATCATTTAATCCCAAATGGTACCGAAGAACATTTTTTAAAAGATCTCTATGCCCTTCAAGAAACGCTGTCGTAGGTTGCATTTCGTTGAGCCTTGCTAATAAACGCTGATACAAACGAATTTTTGTAGAGGTATCAGAGGGGGGATTTTGATAAAGCTGGACAATACCCTTATACTCTTCTATCATGAGATCAGATTCCATATCAAAAAGATCAAGAGATACTGGTTTTTCGACTTCTAGTGATGGTTCTTGTGGGGGAAGCTCTAAAATAGTCGTGTCATTAACAACTTCTAATAACTCTTTTGGAACTTCCTGTGCTGCTATAAGAAAAACCAATGAAAATAGCAAAATAAATAGACTAATATTTCCTCTAATTTCCTACCTCCTTAAAATACTTATATAAAGAATACTACAATATGAGATTTTTGGCAAGGTATTTCGATAATAAAAAATAAAAATCCTTTAGAATTAAAGGATTTTTATTGCCAATTTTATTTCTTTTTATATTTTAATACAAAATATTACTATAACAAATCATATAAAAATATTTATCAATAATTAATAAAACTAAGCGAGTCTACTAAGATAATGATCAATATGGTAAGAAGCTTTTGCTCCATCCCCACAAGCAATAACCACTTGTTTAAAAGCTCCAGTACAACAATCCCCGGCAGCAAATAGACCATCTTGGTGCACACGATTTTCTGTATCAATTTTTATAAAACCATGCTCGTCTTTATATTGATCATCTAAAAATGCCGTATTGGCAGATAACCCTACATACAAAAACACACCATCAACTGCCAATTCAGAAAGTTCCTGAGTTTTAATATTTTTAAGAAGACATGCTGTCAAACGATCACTACCGATAAATTCTTCCACTACACTATTGAGGACTAACTCTATTTTTGGGTGTTTTTTAATTTTTTCTTGAACATAATGTTCCCCACGAAATTCATCACGCCGATGAACAATATACACTTTCTCAACAATATCTGCTAAATAAAGAGACTCTTCTAAGGCAGAATTACCCCCACCAATTACAGCAACGGTCTTACCTTTATAGAAATTACCATCACATACAGCACAAGTACCAATACCACGTCCAAAGAATTTATCTTCTCCTTTAACCTCGAGAAGCTTAGAACGAGTCCCTGTAGTAATTAATACAGATTTTGCCTGATAAGAAACTCCCGTACTAGACATAACCGTAAAAATCTTATCGTTTTGAGAGAGTGAATCTACACCATCATACTCAAAAACAACACCAAAACGCTCCGCTTGTTGCCTCATTTTATCCGAAAGATCTAAACCATTGATCCCTTCTTCAAAACCTGGATAATTATCAATACTATGGGTTAGTGCTGCTTGACCTCCTGGAGCGAGTTGTTCAAAAATCATTACCGATTTTCCAGATCTCGCCGTATAAATCGCTGCGGACATCCCCGCAGGACCAGCACCAATAATAATCAAGTCGTTTATCATATAGATTCCTCCCTCTGTATTATATTATAGAACACTCTACCGATCTCTGTCAACTGTTACATAGATTTCTACCCGACGATTATATGCTCTCCCCTCTGGGGTAGCATTGGATTCCAAGGGTTCGTACTCTGCTCGACCTTCAACAAAAAATCGCTCTGGTGCTAATCCAAAATCAATCAAATAACGAACAATTGTTGCTGCCCGTCCTGCAGATAATTCCCAGTTTGTAGGATAACGAATAGCTAAATTAGAAGTAGGAGGAATCGCCCCTGCATCTGTATGACCAATTACCTCTAAACGACTAGAAGTAGATCCTTCCTGTAACGCTCCCGCTAATTTTCTAAGAATCCCCACAGCTTCATTATAATCTAATTCTGCTGAGGAAGGTTGAAAAAAGAAATCACTAGCTAAGGTAATTTTATAACCTTTTGTTGTTTCGTCAATACGTACTTTTTGAGATTTAATTTCTGGTTTGACAAGATCAGAAACTTTTTGAACATGCCTCGCTAATCCCTTGCCTTGAGTTGTCGAAGGAAGGCTTTCAACTGTAGCACCCATCTCTGATAATACCCCTGGGGAAAGAGTGTTTCCACCATCCAAATTCCCCAAACCCCCATCAAAAGCCGATAAGATTAATTGTATCTGCTGACCTTCAGGAACTCTCGTACCTATCAATGCAACAAAAAAAGTCATCAGTAGAGTTACCATATCGCTATAAGTAGCCATCCATGCGGGAGCTCCTGGAGGAGGGCATTTAGGACATTTTTTTTCATCCATTACGAACCTCGTCTTTTATCATTCGTACTTGCTATTCTTCGTCTTCATCTTGGCGTCTTTCTGATACTCCAAGGAAAGAATTTAATCGTTCTTTAAGAATTGCTGGGTTATCTCCTGCTTGAATAGATAACACCCCTTCTAAGATAATCTCTTTCATCAGAATTTCTCCAGAATTATTCACCGCCAATTTTGCCGCAATAGGAATACAAATCCAGTTTGCCAAGATCGATCCATATAATGTGGTGATCAAAGCAATAGCCATCCCAGCCCCCAAAGCTGCCGTATCAGAAAGATTTCCCAACAAGGCAATCAATCCTACTAATGTTCCAATCAACCCAAAAGCTGGTGCAAAAGTTCCCCAGTCAACAAAAATTTGGGCATAGCTTTGGTGTCGGGCATCAAGTTTATCTAATTCGTTATACATAATTCTTTTTACTACTTCAGGGTCTGTACCATCCACCACAAGGCGAATTGCTTTTTGAAGAAAAGGATCTGGAATCTCTGCAACATCATCTTCTAAAGATAATACTCCCTCTTTCCGAGCTTTTTCGCCAAAAGTTAGCAAAGTGTCAATCAAAGGCTTTACTTCATTAGATGGTTTTTTCATTGCCAGTTGAAATAAAGCCCCTATTTTCATACTATTTGCCCAAGGATTCGCTAATAATGTTGCCCCGACAGATCCACCGACGGTAATCAAAATAGAAGTAATATCCCAATATGGTCCTAGAGAGCCCGCAGAAACAAACATTCCTCCAAACATTAACACGGCACATGCGATAATACCTATTATTGAGCCTTTTTCCATACATTACTCCTTATGTTTACCGATAATTCCTTGAGAATGGACGATCGCTTTATAGATACTACCGGCTAAGAAATTAGAGAACTTTTTTTCTATGATCTGTGGGTTCTCTTTTACTAAATATTTCTTCCCAGAATTCATAACTACTACCGTATCTGGGTTACTTTCAACCATTTCCACTTGATAAGGATTAATAGAAATCTTTGAATCGTTTAGTCGAGTCAATTCTATCATAATTTATCTCCCTTCAATATATCATTAACATATCATTAACGTTTGAGTGTAAGAATTTCTTGGAGCATGTTATCACTGGTTGTAATTACTCTAGAATTTGATTGGAATCCTCTTTCTGTAACGATCATATCGGTAAACGTTTCAGCTAGGTCAACATTGGACATTTCTAAAGCTCCAACAAAGAATGTTCCTCGACCCATAATCCCTGCTTCGCCTATCATTGCATTCCCAGAATTGTTAGAAGCTGCATATAGTGAATTTCCTATTTTTTCTAAGCCCATAGGGTTGGTAAACATCGACATAGCAATTTGTCCTAAAGGACGACGAACCCCATTATCCATGACTCCTGTAATAATCCCCGTATCATCGATATTAAAACTTTCCATATAACCCATATTGTTTCCATCTTGATAGTAAGCTTCTGTCGTAAAACGGGAGGCAAACTGAGTAATCGTATTGGTAACACTACCAGCTTCACCTAGCTCTAAATTAAAATTTTGCTGAGTCCCGTCAGGATGATCATAAGTAATAATCGCCGTTAATGCTCCTTCAGCATCAGTCTCACCGGCTCCACCTCTTTCAATTGCAGCAGCTAAAGTACCATTCGTACTAAACACAAGGTCTATCGCATTCGTCGTATCCAATTTTTGAGTATTAATATGCACCTGAACATTTTCTAAAGCAACCCCATTTTCGTCAGTCAAGCCTAGAGCCATCTGCCAAGTATTCAGATCCGTCCGCTCAAACGTAGACGACAAACGAAGGTTATTTCCATAAGGGTCAAAAATATCTATCGATGTCCCATGAGTTGCCATAACTCTTTCTGCAGCGCTAGCATCTGCAGCTAAAACGGGAACGTTTGCATCAAGATTAGAGCGAAATTTTACTAAAGCTGTCTCTTGGGCTTCTACTTTTTGTCCCATTTCAATTTTTAAATCACCCACGGGCGCTGAAGTATCAACAAGATATTCACCTGTCGGGAAGAGTTCTGAGCTCCATCCTTGTACTTTTAAACCATTCGAATTGACCAAGGTTCCATCTCTATCCGTCATAAAATTTCCATTTCTCGTATGAAAAATTTTATCTCCATCCTGCAATACAAAAAAACCTTCTCCTGTAATCGCTAAGTCCGTATTTTTACCTGTGGTCTGAAGAGATCCCTGAGTCATAATATTATCAATAGAAGCAACACTCATCCCTAAACCGACTTGTTTTGCGTTGACTCCACCTTTTGTGTCAGTAGGACGTGCAGCCCCAGAAGATGTTTGTGATAGAATATCTTGAAATGTTACTCGTCCTTTTTTAAAACCTGTCGTATTAACATTAGATACATTGTTCCCAATAACATCCATTCTTGTCTGATGATTTTGAAGTCCTGATACTCCAGAATATAATGATCTTAACATTCAATTTCTCCATGAGCTAAATAGCTCGTTTATTTTTTATATTTTATTGATTTTTCTACAATACCGCAGTATCAGTAGAAGATGAAATCGATTCTTTCACTTCTACAATATCTTTTAAAGCAACTTTTCGATCGTTGATCTTTAGATAACTATAGCCAGAATTAATTAATACCGAATCTACTTTCCCTTCTTGTAGATTTCCGACCTCATCTGCCCACATAACATCCTTACCCACAAGAGAAATAGATTTAGTAAAATCAAATTCTTTTGTGAATTTACTAATATTCTCCGCCACGGAACTCATCTGTTTCAGAGAGGTAAATTGAGCCATTTGACCGATAAAAGCTTTATCATCCATCGGTTTAGTAGGGTCTTGAGTTTTCAACTGTGTTACTAATAATGTTAGAAAATCGGCTTCCCCAAGAGAATTTTTACTAACGATTTTCTGTGTTTCTTTGAGTTGACTATTAAACGTATTAATATTTTGATCCAATACTCTTTTTTCCTGTTCTGAAATTGTTGTTGGTAATGTCGATACTAACATAATTTTCTCCTTCTTTTTATCATTCCCTTAATAGTTATGCTGTAAAATCTACTAAAGCATCTGTAAGATGTTTGATAGTATTTTGTTCTTGATTTTTTTCTAAAGATGTTTTACGAACGGCCTGCATACTGTCTTCTAGCAGTTTTTCAGCATCAAAATCACGATGCCCACCCAATTCTACATCAACTCCACCTAAAGAAATACCGACATGGGCAAGAGATTCTCGGAGATTATTAATATTTTGTTCAAAAAACATTTTGGCTTCTGGTGTTTCCACAATAATTTTCCCTCGCATCATCCCATCCTCTGATACAAAAGACAATCGCATCTGACCTAATTCTGGAGGAGTTAATTTCATCCTTAGCTCGTTACCCCCTTCTTGTAGAATCATAGAAATCTTACCAGTGATATTTTGCATTAGAGCTTCTACAGGTACTCGTGATACCGCAGAAGATAAAGAAGTATAGGCATGTTGAGCTATATTTTTAAGCAAAAAAGATTGCTCTTGAGAAACCATAGGGGTCTCTGAATCAATCGTCTCTAAAGTCATCGCAGGACTATCATCTATCAAGGCATCATCAAATCCCTCTTCCAAAGTAAGCACACTTCCTTGATCTTTGTTCACTCTAAAATCTTTTATTTCAAATTTTTGGGGTGATTCTTCCGAATCTTCAAAATCATAAGAGTCCAAAGGATGTTGTGCTTCTTTATCATCGCCCACAATAATCGAATCGTTAGAAAGAGACTTTTCAAAATCTACAAAACTCTCATCAAGAGCTATCACGTCAGAACTTGGTATTTCCAAAATTAAAGGATCGGAAGTTTGATAATCAAGCTGATTCTTAGATAGGGATTGATTCAATTCTTCTAATACAGAAGTCAACATCTGTTCTGTCGTCGGTATTTCCAAAATGAATGCTGTTTTTTGTAGAATAAAAGGATTGCTCGATTGATCAAGTTGATCAACAGTTTGTTGAAGAACAACCAACATATCATCTACCCAAACATCAAAATCAAATTCTTCATTAGACGTGATTGTATCTTCTAAAGGTTCTTTTGACAACGAATCTTGTTGAAGAAAAGCAAGAATTTGTTCTAAAGAAACCAACGTTTCTGTATTGATATCTATGCCTTCATCTTCTACGTTCTCTTTTTTTAATGCTTGAATCTGTTTTTTAATACTCTCGATCCCTTTTTGTCGATCAACAGATTTTTGCTGATTTAACTCTTCACGAAGAGATTTATTCTGAGAAATAGAGTTGTCAAGATGGTTCTGAAAAGAGTGATCAGTATTATTTTTTTTGTAAACCGAAGCCTCTTGCTGGATTTTTACCGAAGCTAGTAATTCAATCATAATTTCCTCTTAGCTATTTTGTGAAAAGTTTAAAAACATTCTTTATATTTTTCGGAATTATTTTAAAATTTATTAGACCTAGCGTTATAAAAACCTGTACAAAGCCATAAAAATAGCAAAATAAATGAAGGACAACACAAAAATACCATTTAGGATTTATAAAACATCAATTCCTCATTATGTAATTTGAATATGAATTAAAATTATAGATAAAAAATCGCAAGCATCATTTAGTTAATAATCATCCCTATGCAATAAAAGCCCCTGTATAGAGGCTTTTATTGCATAGGGAAATAATATAATATAGGAGCGTTATATGAGTACAAATATATAAGTCTTTTAATATAAAAAAGATTCGAAAAAGAGCATAATTTCTAATATTTTTTCACCACACCCAAACTACAAAATATATTTGTATAATACTACTCATCTTCTAAAACAAAAAAAAGAGCTTCCGCCCTCTTTCTTCATCCAAATGTAATACCATTTAAACAAAAAAAACCTG
>JBOFHK010000007.1:0-139290 GCA_051649605.1 Brevinema sp.
AGAAACAAAAACTTTGTTTTTGTTCTCTGTATTCCTGATACTTCTTCTTATCCTCGCTCCCACCTTCTCTCAACAAACTTTGGCAGAAACACAGACATCCGTGTCTATTTCTGTACAAAAACGTCCTATTTTTGATGCCGACTATAACAGTGGTCAAGAACTTATCCTTATTGAAAGAGAGCCTGTTGATTATGACGAAACTAAAATTGGTGGTTTACAACCATATCCTATGACAATGAAATTGTATTCTATCTATTGGAATCCATCCAATAATCAATATTACTATGTCAAAGACGGTTCTGATCTCATACAAACCAATGGACTTACCTACAAGCTTGATCCTAAAAAAGAAGAACAAACATTAGCTAAAATATCTTTAGATAACGAGCTTGTTTATGCCGGTTATATCTCCACCAATGAACGTCTCTATATCAATCCAAAAACCAAAAAGCAATTTATCAAAACACTTTCTCCCATTAAGGATGAAGTTGTTTTTACACCGTCTTTTTATAAATCTCCTAAAAGAGGGTGGATTTCCATTAGTTACTCTGGTTCTGATGGTCTAGGGCGAAGTCGTGATCGTAAAAATGGTACAATAGAGTACTATGATGATGCTTTATAAGTAATATGAATATGTGCATCGCCTTTTCCTTGCTTTGCCTCTTCGGGAGTAATTCTGTAACTTTGACCTTTATTCCCTGAATCAATATGTTCATTTCTCACAGTGTCTGTAGTATCACTATATCTCAAATCAATAGAGGAAGAATATTTTCGATTAACATCATCGCATCCCATATGAAATGACGGAGTAAATAATTTTTGCTGTACCATACTCAAGTTTAATACCTGTACCCCATCTTCTTTATTACCTTTTCTAATGGGATTTCCGTTAATAATTTTTTCAAAATCTTCCTGTCTTTTCTTTCCATCTATTTCTAAATCAGGTCTATTTTGATAAGCTTGTTCGATAGCTAAATAATCTTCTTCAGGAACTTCCGTATAAATACCGTCATACAGATACTGCATGATCTTCAAATAAGGAGCGGAAAGCGATGCTGACTTATAATAATCATACATATCTGTACCCAAATCCAATTTTCCTTTCAAAATATTAACCTGCTCTGTTCTTGTCCGATAAGCACTAGTTATATATATTTTTTCAAAATATTCTCCTAATTTTTCATAGGTTTTTTTTGTTACACTTATAATGTGATTTCTAGCACCTTCAGAAAGCTCTAGAAGTTTTTCGGGATTTTCAAAATACAAATACTCTTTAGGAGCATCTTTCGAAATAGGATGTTCTTCTTTCTGCTCGGAAGATGGAATAATAGTCTCTTTGATATATTTCACGACATGAAGAACCATCTGAGCTTTGGAGAGATAGTCATAAGTAATAGCACGGACAATAAACTGTTTCTCCATATATTTGACAATATCATTAATCTCTAACTGAGGAATAGGAACAATAGGAATAGAATCACTTTTTACGGAATCATGATAGGTACAGTTATCTATCACAAAGGTTACACCTCCTTTTAAGTCATCCCTCACAATCAAATAATTATCCAAATTCGTGAAATAATGTTTATCTCTCAACAAACGCCGTAACGAATCTTCTTTTTTTCCTCTGCAGATCAATTGAGAATATATCTTATCTACCGCTTCATATATCATCTTTTGAACCAATACTTTGATAACCTTTTCCAGAGAACTGTCTTTGTATGTTTCATTAAAGTCTTCATTAGCGACAACTCTTGACTCGGCAGTAATATGAATTTGATCACCCATATCAGACACACTTCGTATGATTCCTTTAAAGATGAGTATCTTATCCTCAGAGTTATTTTGTATGGAAATAAATAATCTGTCTCCTTCTTTTGCGTCTGTTTTCTTGGTTTTGTATATGGTTCTTTTGATAGTTACTTTTGCTAACGTTATTAAAGAATTGGAAGGACGGATGACCTTGAATGTAAAATGTCTGTCATCAAAATGTTCTTTTTTGATGGTAAGAAAAGATAATGTCTGTTTTTGCTCGGGCATAATTAATCCTCCGAAGTGTGATAGGAAAACTCAACAAATTCTTCAAAAGTAAGAGTGACAGTGAGGGTATCTGTAGAATTATCCTCATAAGAAGACAAGCCTGTAAACAACACCTCATTAATTCCCCGCGCCACGGTATGATCATTGAATAACGTGTAAACGATTGGGATTCCGTCTTCTTTGTTCTGAAATAATTGATTTAGCTCTTCCAAAATATCATAGGTGTGTTTTTCTATTTCCGTTTGAACATTTTTTTCTCTATCGTTCTCTATACTTTTTGGAACTTCTAAGAGTCTCAAGGAAATATTGACCGTTCTGTCTTTGTAGCCCCTCATCACTTTTTGTGGAGCTCCACTACTTGCAGAATTATTGGAATCAATAAGGATCTCTCCATTAACGGATAAGTTTTGTAAGACTCCAGGGAGAATTATTTCATCTCCTCCGTTTATTGGTGTTAGGACAATTAATGAATCCTCATTATCTGTATATAATTTCATAAGACCCTCCTGTTTTTCTAAGCTAAGGCTCTCTGTTGCAGTTGCAGAATAAAGTCTTCAAAATTGGCAACGTGCCCAATCTCTACCTTATCAATATGGATTGTCGTTATATCCGAAGTCCTTTGTACGGTAGAAAAAGACTTATCCTTAGTATTTGTTCCTGCAGGAGCAACTATATTCATAGATTCTATCGTACGCATATACCCATTTTTAGCAAGGAAGTCTCTATGCTCTTGAGGTAAATCGTTATTGAGAATCCCTCTGTTCAGTATTGTGGGTTCTGTATATTCCGTATCAATAAGGATTTTTCGTTCTTGTTCAACGACCTGTTCTAAAGGATCATCTTCAACAATTTGTTGTCCTCGAGCAATTTTCTTAATATTCTCCCACCATTTGCCAACAGAACCAAGAATCGAATGGAGCATATTTTGGAATTGTTCTTTCCAAAACTCGAAACTGAATACTTGATCAAAAATAGAACGGATCTTATTCCCTAGCTCCAGCCACCATTCAATGGTAAAGATTGCCTTGATATTCTCCCAAACAGCCTCAGCATAAGAAACAATACTGTCCCACACCACTAAAGCTTTCATCTTAAAAGACTCCCACATAGCTTTTATTTTAGTAATTCCGTTATTCCAAGCAACAACCATACTGTCCCATGCTCTCACTAAAACAACCGCTATCGTATCCCTTACTTTCTTTAAAAGATTGATCGTATTGGGAATAAAGTTTACAATAAAATTCCATACGGCTTTAATGGCAAGGAGCACCTTATCCCAGTTTTTAACTAATAATACAATACCTGCAATAAGAGCGATCACTCCTACAACGATCGCTCCAATAGGATTTGCATAGATTGCTGTATTAAGAGCAATCATTGCTCCTGCCATTGCACCAGCTGTGGTTGTTGCCATTGTTGTGATTGCCGTCCAAATTCCTGTAACCATTGTTGCCGATTTTATCCAAAACACATAGCTTGCAAAGGCAAGAAGTAATCCTGCAAGTGCTCCACTCACAACGGCGATAATCTTCGCCAGCCATTGGTTTTGAGCAAGAAAATTATTAAAACCCTCTAAAATAGGATTGAGAACAACCAAGAGTCTCATCAAGGCTTCTTGAATGGGTTTCCCAATATTAACACCAAGATTGGCAAAATTGTTTTTGAGAATATCCAGTTGATATCCTGAAGTCTTGAATATCTTATTAAAAGCTTCCTCTGTCGATCCTGAAGAATTTTCTACTTCGAGGAGATTGCCTTCAAGTTCGCCAATTTTTGCTGTAAGGAGATTGATTCCTTTTGCTCCTTCATCTCCGAATACTTTTTGAATAACATCTGCAGAAGCTCCCACTTCCGAGATATTTCGCAGAGTTCGAACAAGGTCAATCCCTCCGTCTGCTGTTCTTTCAACAGTGTATCCTAATTCTTGCGAGCCTTTATTAAGAGTTCTCATCATTGCATTAAAAGAAGTCCCTGCCATCGATCCTGTAATACCAAGCGTGTTTAATTGACCGACGACCGCAGAAGTCTGAGCAAAACTAACATTAAACGATAATGCGGAAGAAGACGCATATTTAAGACCTTCATTAAGCTGACCAAGATTTGCAATTTGGAATAGTTGTTGCGTCTTAGCAACAGTATCCGAAAGAGCGAGCATTTCTTGATTGGCATCGTTTGCTTTATTACCGAAATTATTATAAAGAGTTCCTAATAATGCTGAAGAAGTCGTCGCATCCCCTAAAGTCGCTGTGGCAAGTTTTAATGCCATATTCGTACCAGCAATGGCTTGCTGTTCATTCAATCCTGCAGAGAGTAAATTATAGCTTGCTCCCAAATATTCTTCAGAAGAGTTTTTATACTTACTGCTCCAAGCGAGAGCATTTTTGCCTATACGTTCGGAAGTCTGTTGCACTTCATCAGCAGTACCACTAAGCACTGTTTTTACAGGAGCAAGGGCAGACTCGAATTGCACGGCTTTTGCTGTTGCTAATCCTAGTCCAACGGCAATAGCAGTTCCAGCCACTAGAGCTCCTGTACGAAGTTTTTCAAATGCCTTGGATTGTTGCTCTATTTTTTCTAATTTAGAAACCGTATCCTCAAGCTTAGAGCCAACAACTCCCAGTCCTTTAGAAACACGATCATCAAGTTTTAAGATAATTTCCGCTACGTTATTACTCATTTCTCACCACCAAAAGTATCACTAATTGCACGACAGAGTGCCGAGTAGAAAATATCTTCTAAATCTGCCATGACAAGTCTTGCCATTTCATGTTGCTTTGCCACATCTCTATCATATTCTTTACCGATAATTCTATCTTCTAAAGGAACTTCTTGAGGAAGCACTATATCTTGCCCTAAAAAGAATGTTACTCTTGTTCTAATGACATCTAAAGGACTTTCTCGAAGTTCCTTTAGATCTCAGTTGCCGTAAAATTTTCGTCAGCCCCCAAGCCTTTGAGACATTCTTCTAAGAAATTACCGATAGCCAGTGGTTTTTCTTCAAGGTAGTTGGCAAATTCTTCTGTATTATCTCCAACAAAAAGCTGTCGAATAAATTTCTCCGAACGTCCGGCAACAGAACCTTTATTTTTGAGGGCTTCGTCTTGATACAACATCAACTCCCCTTTGCTTGGTTTTCTAAGGTAAAATTCTTTACCGTCGATCTCAAATTTGATGATCTTAAAACCTTGTTCTTTTAGTTCTTGTATTTTTTGTGTGTTCATACTTTTACCTCTTTATTGTATAGTGCCTCGACGGCAGGTCGCTAATTGAGAGCTATAATACCACGAGTGCTTTTCCCGTTCCGTTTAATATCTCCAAGGATTAAAAAATCCAAAGAAACTTTTAATTCTTTATCCCCTTGTGATGCCGAATCTGCAAGCTTTGTAAAACGTATCCCTATTAAGGTATTGGCAGAAATCGGAATAAGACTGTCAAAAGAATTACTGTACAAGACGTTGATCGTCGTAATTCTCGGATCGAGATTCAAAATCCCACTCGGAGCAATTAAAGCTAAGGCTTCAAACTCACTCTTAAGCATTTCCAGTTTACCACTTGCTTTCCAATTTCCTTTACCGTAACCGACAGGTACACGACCTTTGCCGTAGACAGCTTCAGCTTCTAACTCCTCATCCCAAGAGATACTTTTTGCCGTAAATACTACCGGCGTGAGGGGTAGAAGACTGATCGTAATATCTCCCCAGTCAAATTGTTTTCCGTTTATCATTACACTCATGATTAATTCTCCCGAGGGCATGGATGCCCGAAGTACTTTTACGGACAAGGATGTCCAAGTAAAAGTATTACCTTATTTTATTTTTTGTTCTATTAATGATGGTGTCAAGACATACTCTTGTTTCGTAAGGGTATTACTGGAAATACCCTTACAATCCCCCCATTCAAGGGGTGTCCCCTTGAAAACAGACCTCCTGTCTGCATTTGACTTACTCGGACATCCTTGTCCTCGTTTCTATTCACTCTTGTTGTATTTGAATGCGAAGGTTAACAAGATTTTTCTAATAATAGGAATACCGAATAAAGAAATATCCAATCGTACCCCATTGTTGACAACATCTTGTCCTTTTGGAAATTCCACTTCATAATCGTCAAGCTCTTTCGGATTGCTAGTAGTCATGCCGTCAATCGCATTCCGAACTTCGGCAATAAGGTTTTGTAATCCTGTTTCATCACCCGGTGCTTGGATATACGGTAAAGAAGCCCGTCTTGCCAGTCGTATTGCCTTGAAAACCGTTCTCACTACTTCAATAAATCGATAGTCGGATTTATCTCCTGCCATTGTTCTGCCATTGCTCCAAAAGAGATTTTGCAATCCTGCATAAGTCCTAAGAGTAATAAAACGGCTTTCATCTAAAGCCCTCGAATGGACATTCGTCCAGCCTGCAGGGAGGTCTTCGTTATAAACGGCAAAGAAATTTGTTGCTCCGATACTTTGATTGACTTTTGCTTTTGTCATATGCCCTGCCACCAGTCCACTTGCCAAGGTTTTTCCTTGTAAAGGTTGACAGACCACACTCACAAATCGGGCGTCTACTTTGGCAAATTCTACTTGCTTTTCTGCAATCGCTTCTGCTATTGGAAGGTCGAGAGAAAGCTCGGTTTGGGTAAGGAAGAGAACAGGCTTATGATCCTCGAATAGCTGTTCGCTGAATTGACCTAAGGTTCTTACATACCCCGCATCGACTGATTGAGCCACAAAAACAAACTCGGGAGTGTAAAGCTCAAGAGCGTTCTCAACGGCTTCTTTAATTACTTCCACACTCGAAGTCGGTGCTGTCGTCTCAAAGAGCCACCGGCTCGTTTCTAGATACTCGATATCCAGTGGAAATACTAGTGTAATCCCTACATCTTCTAAAGTGATGATTCCGTCTTCAGGGAGTAATTCTACTCTTTCTACGTCTCCGGTAAGAGAGATTTTGACTTCTGCTTGTCCGATTTCTCCTTCCGTATAGACGGATACATTGACTTCAGAAGCACACAAAGGTGACCCTGCAAGCGTGATGTTTATGTTTCCTATTGTGGTAATTGGAGAAACTGATCCCGCAATATCTCCCTTCGTACGCAATGCCAAAATGGAAACATCTCCCATTGTTTTTTGCATATCCCGAAGTCTGTTCGGTAATTCTCCATAACCTAAGACTTCGGAAATATCCGATTTTTTGCCGAGCGTTAGGGGAGAATATCCTCCTCTTGATGATGTACCGACAACTAAAGCAACCGCTCCACTATTTGGAGCAAGACCACTCGTTCCATCTGTAATTTGTTCTTGAACTGAACTCCACATATTTTTACCTCTCAAGCCCATGGATGGGCGAAGTACAGAATTTGACAAGGATGTCAAATTCTGCCTAACGTAATTGTACTTTTGCGGACAAGATAGCATTACCTTACATCAATATCTATCCCCGAAATCTTATCGATCTCAATAAGTTTTACGACAGGATATTCTGTTACGATCTTGATAATCGTTGCATTCACATCCAACAGCCCTTTGGCAAATATTCGCTCTATTTCCAAAGGTTGTATTTCTATCACCACTTCTCCAACAATAATAGATTTGGGCAGATCAACTAAAAAGTGATCAGTTATGTGATCCAGCTCTTTTTTATCCCCAAATACGGCTCTCAGCATAAAAGGCTGAACGATCTTGTATTTTTGTTGGATATTGTAGGTCTTCTCATTTTTTTGAATCGTACCAATACTACTCTGATAAGCTGGTTCAATACTCGCCGTTTCCGGAAGAATACTGACCCATGGAGCGGTATTAAACTCACTCTCTTCCATTTCCTCAAGAAAAATAATATTCTCTGTAATATTTTCTTGTTGTAGCAAAACTTCTTTTAATACTTCTTGGATTTCTACGATCATATTTTCTTATCCAGTAGAAAAAAGTAACGCTGGGCGTGTCTAATTAGCATTGCTCGAATGTTTTTATAGTCATCGGAGCTTAAACCGAGGAAAGGACGAGCAGGCATTTTTTTCGTTCCCTTTTGGAGATAGCCAGCATATTCTTTATTGGAATACACAGACAGCTCGCCATTAAACATAAATCGTGCGGTGGAATAACCAACACTTTGATAAAGCTGTCCACTCAACATTAAGAGAGAACCAATATCTCCTCTTCTCGTTTTTCTCAAGATTTCTAAAGTTGTTTCACTTCGAGGTATCCAATCTTTATTCTTAGGAGATTTTTTTGTATCTCGGATTCTTTGCCTTGTAGAACGAACTAATAATCCTCCTATAGCATGGGCAATCCAAGGGTCTTTCATATTCAAGCCTTGTATTTTATTGGCAAGCGTTTCTAGGCTTTTCTTATCTACTACGATCATTGAAACTTACTCCTACCAAATTGGTATAGAATTGAACGAGTTGATTCCTTATCTCCATTAACCATGCTTCCGATAGCGAGCTTACCGGAAGCGATCATCTCCAGTTGTTTTAATGCCGTATCTCTATTGACTTTGATGGTATGATCCGCCGAGTCCGTATTCAAGCCTTTCCTCGAGAGGAGCTGGTACAAACTCAGCTTCACACAAATATCTCTGAGCGATAGCGGAATAAAAGGCAAAGGTAAAGAATATTGCTTCGATAAATACAAGTTCATCTCTTCACTCGCTCTTGTAATAGCTGAAGTAATATTTTTTGTAACTTCTTCATCAGTCGCACGACCATCATCAATAGCCCAACTTCTCACGGCTGATTTTTTACAAGCCTCGTATAAATCTTTTATTTCACAATATACCACATCATTCTCCTGAGCCCAAGGATGGGCGAGTCTACATGTAATACCTATTTATCTCTATTTTCTAATAGCTCTCCAACCGCTCCAATATTAATCAATCTCTGCAGATCCAATTCTTCTTCCGTGACTTCTTCATTCGGCTCTATCAATTCCCCATTACAACGAATAGGATAAAGAGCAACATAGGTTTTTTTCGACTTAGTTTTTTCTTCGTTCTTATTGTCAGAAGAAATCTCTTTATTTGTTATCGCCTCGTAAAAACGCTCTGTCTTGCCTGCTCCTTTCTCCACAAAATTTTCATCATCAAATAAAGTACAAAGCTCTTCAATAGGCTTTATTTTAAGCATTTCTTCCAATGCTTCAGGCTTATTTTTATATGCCTGTCTCAATCCGTTTTCTGTCATGTTACAACACTTCCTTCATTAAGAATCCTGCCTCATAATTGACAACAGCCCAGCCAAGCCTTTCATCAACAGCTACTACATCCGAGGTGCTTCTCTCATCGTAATAATCCCGCATATCCGCATAACCAAGAGGACATCGCACCGTAATCCCAAAAGTAATCGTGTCCAGTGTATAGATATTATCCGGAACATAAGCAAGCACAACATTATTTCCCCACATAAACGAGAGCTGATTATTATCCCGATACATCGTATCTGCAATCACAACCTTGGCAATATTTGTGATCTTCCCAAACTCTTCGGGAGTGAGACCTGCTTTGAGCGAGGTATTGGGCAGTCTCTCTATAAGATTCTTCTTGAAACGTAAGTTCTGCCACACTTGATCGGAAATGACGATCTTATTCGGATAATAGCCAGTGGCATTTTTGACCTTGAGGCGAGCTTCTTGAATCTGTTCAATAGGATCACTCGTCTCCTTAGACCATACATCGTTACCACTTGGTGTAAGAACATGCTTGCCATATTTACCATGATCGAGGATTGCTCCGATTTGTTCTTTCTCGATAGAGAGCATCATTTTTTCATAAGCATTTTTAAGGCGTGCTTCTCTCATCAATAACGAAGCCTGCACCACATTAGGAGCAGAAGTTAATTCCGCTCGATCCACAGAACTTTCTACCGTATACCGATTCGGATTGATCGTTACCCAAGAATCAATATTGTTGTTCGTACGCTTTGGTTCTGCTCCAAACGCTCTCTTAAAATCTTCTGTTTTTAAATGATCAGCTCCGATCTTCGCTACCTTATACGCATCTCTTGCCACTTCTGCAGAATATAGGGGCATTAATTCATATCCGAAACGTCGTTGCGTCGGATAACGTTGAGCCATTCGCTCTAATATTACAGGCATATTTCCTGTTTTTCCAAAATTTGGCATATTTTTTACCTCAAGCCCAAAGATGGGCGAAGTACCCGAATGCACAGGATGTGCATAATGAGGGTACAAATATTTTTAGTATTACCCGAAGGCGGGACGCCTGAAGCACTTTTTCTACGGACGTCCTGTCCGAAAAAGTGTTACCTTATGACAACTTTCACAAAATTTTGATTTACTTCAAGAACATAAGCTCCTGTATCCGTACTCTTCTTAGCTCGTCCTTGATTATCTCCGATAACCAAATCTCCTACAGTAATAGATTGTCCTTCTGCAAGCTCAACTTCCGCTTCACCGATCGTCAGAACGGAAAGCAATGTTCCTTCCTGTACCGTTTGCATAGATACCCCTTGGTATCCTCCATATCTTCCGTGTGGATCAACAAAGCGTTTCTCCACCGTATCTTGATTGGCTGTTGCCGTTCTTGTCCAAATACTTATATGAATCATTATTTATCTCCCAAGGACAGGATTGTCCTTTTTCGCATACAATGTGCAATAGAAAAACCTTACTTTTTACTTAATTTCTGCATTGCCTGATGGTGGGCTTCTTGTCTTCCCACACCTTCTTTGGTCAGCTTATCAATCTCATCTGCATACTCTGCCGTATGCTCAAGGGGTGTATGATCTTCCGAAAAGTTTGCCGTACCAGTCTCCAATCCATAATTCCCAAACCGATGTTGCGTTCGTACCGTTCTCTTCTCAATAAATTCCGAAAAATTGGCAACGGCTTTCTTGCCATCTGTTTCTGAGGACGCTTCCGCTTTTTCCGTGAGCTTCTGAACCGTTTCTTCATCAAGGTTTTTCTCTTCCTTGACCTTTGCCACTTCATCGGCAATAGTTTTTGAGCGTTCTACTTTGTCCTGCTCCGATTTGAGACGATCAATTTCTTCTTTCTGCTTTTGGTTCTCTTGTTCGAGTTCCAATTCTCGACTCATACGATGTGAGTCGTGCTGACACGCACAATTAGGGTCAGCCTTAACCGTTTTTTCAGACATATCTTTACCTCCCGAAGACAGGATGTCTGAGTCCAGCGTAGCCATGGATGGCAAAAGCTGGATACCTGCTTCTTGATTTATTTGGTTTTCGTTAAGATTTATACTACCAACTATTTGTTTTACTTCGCTCATGATTTCTTCACGTTGTTTCTTGAGAGAGCTTTCAATAGCTCCTTTGATCAATTTTTCAAAGAAACCAACACTCTCTTCTTGTTCCGAAAATTCTGCATAACACGATATACTTTCCTCATCCTCAGAAAATGCTAACGCTTCTTGCAACGTCCCTAAGTTAGGAATAGCAGGACGACTTGCCCCCAAAGCTCCTACATGCCGAAGACAATATTTCCCTTTTTGAGGATTACTCTCCGATAAAGGCATAAAAAAGCTTGCCGATACATTCCTGAAGGAGTTTTGCTCCACTTTTTTCTTAAATTCTTTTGTTACTTCCGAAAAACTCGCTAAGAGCTCCTCTCCGATAACTTTGAGCTTATCGATCCAACCCATCGCTGGAGCTTCGGACGTCGGATGTCCTTTCACCAAAGGAGCAGACTTACTCGTGTAGCTCTCTTGAATCTCTCTCAAGACCTGCGAGGTAATATCATAATTCCTTCCACTCGCATCTTTATACCGTCCCACCTTTAAGATGGGAATCATTTTTGACATTTTTAAACCTCCTGAATTTATAAAAAATATTTATAATTGATTATTGACAACGTAACAACAATCAATTATAATTAATTACACCATTGATAGAATCTCTATTAATAGTGAGAAAACAATCCTTAGTAGCCTTGTTTTCTAGATCGATGCCGAGGAGTGGTGGCAATAAGCATCTGCTTAAAGCATTCTCCCTTAGCGAACCCCAATTCAAGGGAAGCGTTGTGATAATCCAAATTAGTGGATCTACAGTCCTATACTAAAGTTGGTAGATGTAACTATCTGTAGAAGTAGTAGGCACCGTGTGAAGCAACAGCTTCCTTTTTTATTTAATTATAACTCCCGTTCTTGTTTCTAAATCACCAACAGGATAAATAGCCTAGATCAAAAACCCCAATTCTACATTCCTTTGCCTTGTGAGTTTTACCTCATAAGGCAAGGATATTTTTTACATTCTGTATACCTCTACTGCGAGAGAAAAACTACGAAGAAAGACTTGACTTTTTCTCTACGATCGATTATAATTAGTTAGACAATTGGTTTTATACCAATTAAATCGATCGCCTACCATAAGGTAGCACCTCATATTAGGATTGTGTGGTGGAGACACCGCTCTTAATTGCAACGGAGTTCCTAGCACTGGCTAATATTAAAAGGTTCTGTTACATTTTTGTGATAGAGCCTTTTTATTTCAAGCGTACCCCTCGTCTATAATCTTTTAACTGCTCCAATGGTGTTGTATTATCATAATTCAAAGGATAAAATGTGGTTAAGCTTGGTAATGAAGAACTAATCATATCTCTATTTTTACTTTTACCCACACTTTGTTTTCTTAATTGTTTAGGACTTTCCACCACCGCTACCCAAGGACTTCCATTTATATTTTTTATGTATATCTTAGAAGCAAGGAGCGTTCCCGTATCCTCATAGAGAGTATACTGTCCCCATACTTCATCTGCCTCTTTCAAAAACCGATCCAAATATGGAATGACAGGAGACCTCGTATCCCACTCTATTCCTTTACTCTTATTCCGAACAAAGTGGTCTCTAAGGTACTTAGGATTAACAAAAACAGGTTCTCCATTCATACCCTCCAATCGATGATTAATGAGCATGGACTCCAATATTCTCTCTCCCTCATTTCTCTGTAACGGTATTGTAGGAATCTTGAGGTTTGTTTTAGGATTCCATTTTGTAGAAGCCGATGCTTTTATTAAAGATTTCTGTCCCACTTCTTTCCAATTTTCAATAGAGCCCAATAATGCTCCGTTGACAGCCATTTTACCTGTTTCTTCTCCAATCCAAGAATCTAATTGAGCTTTATTAGTAAAGAAACCTTTATCCGGTAAAATCTTTTGCCCTGCAAGAGCTGTTCCTGTGCCTCCTGTTTTTTCAAAAGCCTTTTGATGGGTATCTTTGTTCCAAACAGGCACTCCCTCGCCATTCGGCTCTTCCATACTCACTTCCACAACACAACGACATCTAAATCCGTTTGGTGGATACCAAGTATTCCAAAAAGGGTCATCATATCTTCGTACCGTGCCATTTACCCCAGCATGAGAGGGTCGTACCCTCCTATCTCCTATCGTGATATATTCCCAATTAGGAAAGATATCTACTGCCTGCATCAGTCCCTTATACCGACCATAGGAATAAGCGTTCGTCATATTTTGGGTATAGATCAAATCCAAGTGGCTCTCTGTTAAAGACCTAAGATCTTTTAATTTTTCATTCTCTCTTAAGGACTTTTTGAATTTATGAAAACTTTCTCCATTCTTAAAAGAATCCACCAGTAGAGCTGACAACTCATTAGCATGTTGCTGGCTAACAATTCCGCTAACCGAAAAAGCATATTGTTTTAATTCGTCTTCTAATTTGAGGTAATCCTTGTATTCCAAATTAACTCGGCTTGTAAAGAATTTCTTCGCTTCTTCAAAAGTGCTGAACACAGCTTCGCTCTTTTCACTAAAATTTGCTGTTCTATGTGTTGACTGCATAGACGCTGTCTGCATAGGCTGTAATTGACCTATTGCTAAAGCTCTCATTAAATCCAAGGCAAATTGCTCACTCTCTGTTATAGGCTTAGAAAATTCCTTAAGAATTATAGCAATACTATCTTCCCAGAAGCGTTCGCTTCCTATCTTGGAAAGCAGTCTTTCTTGTAAATCCAAAAACGGTTTCTTAAATTTATCTAAATTGTTTTCTGAATACTCGTCCAACTCTTTATAGTATTCAACGCTATGTCCCTTTTTTCCATTCTCAACGCCCTCACTAAAACTAGGAATATTTGGTATTGGTGCTTTTTTCAGCTCGTCATTACCAAAGCGATACGTCTTCCGGATATAGTCTTCAGATAATTCAAAACCCATTTCTACCAGCTTTTGGTCTCTTTCTATTTTTTGCTTCTCGTCTTCTTCCTCCGGTGTGAACGCAAACTTGACCGTTTCCTTTATTCCGTTCACAAGACAGAGATGCTTAATTAATCTATTGACCACCTCTTCAATAAGCGTTTTATCATCTTGTGTAATATCCTGTCTCACGATCGATAAACTCTGATCATTCCCCAACTTCCCAGCCTGTGCTTCCAAAGCACTCGCATGCCCCAAGATAAGCTTGCTTATTTGTTGGTTACAAATATCATAGAAATTCTTAAAAAGTGCCGAGGAGTTTGCCTTATCCGTCTTGAGAACCTCCACACTATCCGTCCCCTCCAATACAACAGCTCCTGAACTCTTAAATTGCGTGATCGCTTCAAGCATTTGTAATTTTCTTCTCTCGTCTGCAACGTCCATTTTACCGATAATACTGTCGTCCCCAAAACGATCCAAATACGAAATCCACAACTCCATATCTCCACGCAACCACGTCGCATGCCAAAATACTCGGGCAAGTAAGCTTTCTCCATAGGGATTTGCAAAAGTCGGTCGGTATTGCACCAACTCTACTTCTTTTTCAAGATCTCCAATCCTAAGATTCAAGGGACTCATACCTTGATGATTACTTGGTACTAACTCCCCTTGTGCATTGAAACAAAACCAATCGCTCATCAGAGAATTAATTCTCGTATACATCCATTTTCCGTTTATTTTTTCCATGGGATGTTCCAGCACCGTATATCCATACCAAATCCCATGAAAAATATTTCTGAACAGCGTATTCGCTCCAATTTGTTTCAAATTTTCTAGAACAAAATCCGTAAGATTCTGACTATCCGCAACAACTTCCCAAGGATCGCCAATGACGGCACTTTCTCTTGCCAAAATCGTTGCCTGTATCTCCGGTATATAAGTTAAATTCTGTAAGATCCCATGAGCAGAACGTCCATTCTTACTCAAAAATTTGTAATCCGGATTCGGAATCTGTCCCCATAGTTGCAACAACTTCGTTGATTTTAACTGTTCTATTTTACTCTTCATATTCTCTTTTTCTTAAAAAATTGTCCCTTTTTATGCTCTGTGTCTCTCTAAAGTTTTCTTTGTGAGTAATTCCTCATAAAAAATCTTTTAAAATAACGTAAAATGGGTATAAAAAGCTTTTTTTAAGGACTTGCGTTCTGTAAAAATACACTTTTTCTGTAAATACATTTCTTAATAGCTCAAAATCCTCTAAAATGTCTTAGTCTTCGTCTAATCTTAGGGAGTACCGTAAACCCACCTACGGATGTTTTACTCTCCAAGACCTTAACCGCTCCCGCCAAAGCATCCGGTGCATCATCATGCACTTTGCTGTTCGGAAAGCTCAAGAGCTGATCCACTAAAATCTTTCCCTCTCTGCTCTTCCGAAAATCTCGATCAAAACTCATTCGACCTGTTTCAAAAAGGGGTACTAATTGAGCTATTCGGTGTTCTTTTTTAAGCGTGTTCTTTATAGAAGACAAGCTTAAATTCAATTTTCGTTCTCGAGCAAATCGATCCAAATCCCTCATAAAGTAAATCTGAAAACCGTTCGCCTCACAATACGTCCCCAAGATCCTATCTTGATACTTTTTGAATAGGTCGCAGACCCCCTCAAAAAACTTATTGTCCGAGCCTTGAACCAGAACTGCACCTTCAATATTGTAATGATCTTCATCCTTGCTCACTAATACGCAAGCCTTATAGTCATTCTTCTTAATCCCATCCACACTCGGATCGATAAACATTACGCAAGGAGAGTGGAAAGGATTTGTACCATCGATAATCATGCTTTCCGTAAAGAGGGCATGCTCTTCATCACTGGGCATATTTTGGTATTCCGCATTAAAAGCAGATCGCCCCATGATCGATAATTGCTCCTGTAAAAATTCAAGAGGAAATCTTTCTTTCCAAAGTGATTGCTCGCTCCCATCCCCTGTAGGCTCTATTGCCCGATATATCTTTCTTGTCCATAAATTCCACGGTTCGTCTTCACTTAATAACAAAGTGCCCGTTACCGACCGTGTTCTCAAGATCGTCCCTATCAGCACCAATTTTCCTTTCGTCGATAAAGACGGAATGAGTCCTCTTGTGATCGTTTCCAGCGTCTTCGCCACCACCGACGGACTCATTCCGTCTTCGTCTTTTTCTATATCATCTAAAATAATTAAATCTGGTCGGTGCTGTCGGTATCGAAAACCTCGAATCGCTTGTTTTCTCCCTCGTGCCAAGATCCTTGTCTTATTGACCGTAAAATCTCCTGCCGAACCTATACCTATTAACAAACTTCCAAAATCTTCCAAAATCCTCTTATTGTCCGTAAACTCCAATCTAATAAAGTCTGCCAAGTCCTCTGCCAAATCATCTGTCGACGACACCAGTACAATAAATTTATACTTCTCTCTCAGCACACACCAAATAACATAAGCAAAACTAACCAACGTCGACTTTGAAAATCCCCTCGGAGCACAGATACTTATTCGATTCGATTCGCTTTCTAAAGTATCAATAATCTCTTTATGAAAAGTAGGAGACTCCTGCTCAGCATAATGCGGAAGATACTCTCTAAAGAAAAACCAAAAGGAACTTCGCCCCTGTTCAATACGGTCTGCTCTCCCTTTTGCACTTCGAGGAAGAATTTCTCTCTCAAAGAGATCCAAAATATCCGGTATGCTCTTCTTATATTCATTCTGTGTAAATTTACGATTATTCATATTACTATTTTTCTCAATTAAATCTCATTACTACAAGATAATAAGGGGTTCTTAGGGGTAGTTAGACAAAAGCAAGGCAAAGCCGACACTTTTGACTTTTACGACTGATTTTAAAATCAACAGTATTTAAACTAGCTAGTCGTAAATCTTAACATACCCCTAAGTCGTAGAGGGGTTCAAAGGGGGCGAGGCGAAACCACCCCCTTGAAATCTTACCTCCCCATATACCTCATAAACGAATTCGTGATCTCTTTGATAATTTCTACATCATTTGGAAAATTCTCTCGCACAAAACTTGCAAACGCTCCCATCACCCTTGAAGTCTCTCCTAGCTTATCAATAGAACCATCATAGTTTTTATTCATCACGATAAACTTACTCAAGCGATTCAATGATTCTTCATTGCTTTTGTCTTTTTCAATATCAAGCATCGCTTGTTGAATTTGTTCTTCCAACCAAGCCTTGACGCTCTTCTTCTCTTGCGTAACTTTTTGCTTTCTGTCTTTCCAATCAAAAGACGTCCCCTCATATTTCTTCTTCCACTCCACCAGCGTCGTCTCCGACACATCCAGTATCTTCGCAATATCTTTTTGTGTATATCCTCGCTCAAACAATTCTCTTGCTCGAGGGCTCAACTCTTCAAATTTACCCACAGGTGTTCGCCTGTTTTTGTTTTATCATTATTCTTACCTTAGCTATTATTTTTATATCGTACCAACTCTCAGAGTTAGACCAGTTTCATCACATAACCGATAATGATCGATAGGAGCGAAACTCCCGCCATCGTCTGATACACAAACTTCGTGTTATAACGGATTCTATGCTCGTGGTCTTCCAATATCTCTTTAAGCTGTGCAAATTTCTCCCCTTGGATTTCTTTAATCTCTTTAGAGTGCTGGATAAAATGATCCAAACTCACTACCAACTTATTAATCGATAAGGTCAAGCATTGAATATCTTTCTCGATCTTACTTTGCCATTTCTCGTTCATATTTATGTTCCTTAATATGCCGTACACTTTTTTAGACAGGATGTCTATACAAAAGTGCTCTATCTTATTTTTTGAATTACTTTTGTTCTATCCTCTTATTTTACAGCAAGGATCTCTCATTTACCGTCTAAAACACTTCAATTTTTTAGAATTTTTAAGTTTATTTTATCATGATAAATTTCTGCAGAAAGAAGCAAAAAAGACTGGACTTCTTCTCGGAAGCAAGATAGCGTAGCACCCTATGTGTTGTACGATAAGAATACAATAAAGGAGCATCATTATGAAAAACCTAAAAATCTATACAGTAAGAGAAGAACGTTGGAATCCTCAAATATCTTACAATAAATTCCATACAGGTACGTTAGCCGAATTAACAGAGAAGTTACACATAAAAACAAACTCAAAAACTATCGATAGCCTGTTAAACAAAGTAAATAAAAAAACCTTCATTTATGGTACTTCCAATTACTACTTAGTTGAAGAGAACGAGCTAGGTTACGGCTTTAATGGTCGTGAAAAAGGCTTACTCAGATCAGCTGTTTAAATCGATGAAAAAAATATTTGTCTTTTTTTCATCAAATATGCTATAATAAAGCAATACTCCGCCAAGTAAATTAATACTTGACGGAGTATTTTTATGAATCATATCCAAAAGATTCCTGATGACTCACATAAGAAGTGCATAAGAGCTATCCATATCCTCAAAAACAAGCTCGGTTTATCCGACAAAAACTACCGAGCCTTACTTCAAGAATCGTTCCACAAACAATCTTCTAAAGACCTCACACCCAAACAACAGTCCCAACTAATCGCTCTCTTAAACTCACAATATTTATCTACTCAGCAAGCCAATCAGAGCAATTATAAACAACACAATTATATCTTATTCCTTGCCAAAGACAAGATCATCGACCTGTTCGCTTATTGCTCTAAAATTGTTAATCGTTCTATCTCCCACCTTCAAGAACTCACAAAACAAGAAGCAAGCAATATTATAAACTCTCTAAAACGCTATCATCGAGAATGAAATTCCTAGACTATTTACAACAGATATCCGACAGCGACGAAGAGTTTTTAGCAATCATCAAAGAAATGAATAGTTGGTGTGAAAATGAAAACAGATTTATATATATGCCTCATAACATCGAGCGGTTTGACTTCTCAAGGGACGAATACAGACAAGCCTTTGAGCTTGCCGAAAAAGCGATTCAAGGTTCACAATCTAATCCATACCATAAACAAAAATTCTCCCCATACGGGGAGAATTAAAACATTGGCATTAATTTATTATTTTATGAGACAAAAAATATGGATACCCTCGATAAACTCGGCAGAACGACGAATCCGTAACAAACAAATCTATACCCTCTACAAACAAGGCATCTCCTATACAATACTCGCTCAACAATTCCATATCTCCGAACGTTGGATCAGAGCTATTATTGAGATTATGAGGGGGAGAAAATATTAAAACCTCACTAATTATTTTAGTGAGGTTTTAATATTTTTGTTGTATCTAATACCATTTGATGTAATCCAACAAAATAAATAATAAAAATAGAAAGCTGAAGGGTATATTTTATATATGTGAATATTAAATTTTCAAAAGCTATGAAGTAAACAGATAGATAGATAAGCAATAACCAAAATAAAACTTTAATTATATTTAATATAAGTTTCTCCTATTCTTTCATAGATATAAGAGGATACAATAATTGGATATAAAAAACTTATTATTGTAATAGCTGTTGAATCTAGAAATTTTTTTAAGGTATCTAAAGTATTTAATTGTACCGTATTATTTTCAATTTTAAAAGGGATAAATATACAGGTGATAACTATTAATATAGCAATTAATAATGAAAAAAGAATAACTTTATATGTTGGATTAATATTCATTCTCCTCTTCCTTGTTAGGCTTGTGAGATAAATTTTTAACTGCTGGCAATATATGGGTTGTTATATCATTGTTCTCCCTCACTAAAAATACTTTATATATTTCTAATCTTAATCGATTTGATTACTCGTGCAAGTATTTGTATATGACAATCCGTTTCTTCTATACTTGGAATAATAATATCTTCATAATCTTTATTAATAGATCTCATAATTAACTTTTGTTCTGTCAACTGGATATCTTTGACATATAATTCTCCATCATAATTAACAATATGGATCCCTTCCATATATCTTAACATATTAGGCATATGTCTAACCAATAATAGATCCCCATCTTCGATTTTAGGAGACATAGAGTTTCCCTTAACTTTAATAATAAACATATCCTTATTGTCAGTTATTCCTAATAGAGCTATAGGAAGTTTTATTATCGTCGTAATAGGAAAATCTTCAAAATTCATAAAACCATAACCTGCAGAAGCTTGAATATCAATAAATGGAAGTTCGATATTACAAGTCAAATTATCAACTTTTATTAACTCTTGCAAATCAGTTATCTTTTTTATAATACTTCTACTTGGTTCTTGTTTACCATTTTCAATTAGAGATATATAAGATTTAGTAACACCCAATCGTCCCGCAAACTCCGTTTGAGTCATATCCATAGATTCTCTAATATTTTTTATGTCCATGCAATTCCTCTTTTATAAACTTTATAAACATTTAATCGAATATTACTTGATAAAAAGTTAATTAAAGTTTACAATAAGTTAACAAATAAAAATCATAAATAGGAAATGGAGAAACCGCCGATTCTTCATAAGAAAACGGAATTATAAGATAAGAATAAATTAAGAAAGTACTCCTATTTATGATGGTTCAGACAGATATAAAAATCTCTTGGCGGAGAGGGTATCTTATCTGAACCATTTTTTATACAAATAATTATACCATGAAAATAAAAAAGATTCAATCGATAAATAATGAAAATATAAATAATAAGTATCCAGCGATCATTTACTATGCTGGACAGTGAGGTAATGATGAATATTATAGAAAAAGAAAATATGTCTCTCATGCAGAGAGAGGATGGTTATGTTAATGCCACGGCTCTTTGTCGGAGTGCTGGTAAAGAGCTTGGTGGCTATTTAAGAAATGATACAACAAACGAATTTCTTAATGAACTTTCGGAAGCCATGCAAATTTGCATGACGTCGTTAGTACAGATAAATAAAGGTGCTGGGGTCAAAAAATACGAGCAAGGCACATATGTTCACCCAAAAGTGGCGATACATCTTGGGCAGTGGCTCTCGCCGAAGTTTGCTGTATTCGTGAGTAATGTAGTTTTCGATTTTATGAATAGCGAGCAGAAGATCCAAATTGACAGAGAAAAAGCCCTCAAACGTTACCACCAAATTACTCAAAGCATCACCGATCTTGCAGAAGAAATTTCAGCTCTCCAAATAGAGGGTAATATCATTTTTGAAGAATTATTAAAAGAAAATACCTTATTGAGATTGAGGTAAGAAAAACTCCCTAACGGTCGAGAGGGGAGAATAAAATAGGTATAAAACGAGTGTTTTAAATCAATAAAATGAGCTTTTTTATAGAATATAAATTGTCGAGGTATGTATGCTAACACCAAATAATAGAGAGAAATTAGATAGATTAGAAATTATCTTGGAGACGTCATTAAGGAACGAGATCGATACAGCGGTTATTGTTCATACGAGCTTAGAACGTGCAAAAGACCTCTGGCACCAGCTGGACGAAACAGATAAGAAATATATTTTTACAACATTGAAAGAGATCGTCAGAGAAGAGGAAATAGTCGTAAAGCTCCTTCTTGGAAACTGTGACAAACTCTTAAAAAGTATCAATTATACACAAAAACTAACGGAGTTTATGGGATAATGCAAATAAGAGAGCATATTGTTACCGGTATTCCGCTGAAGATTCAAAAGGTGCTTGTCAGCTCGTACACGCTGGATTTTTTACATTTCCAAGAAAAAGAGAAAGAGATCTTAAGTATTCTGATCCCCAAATTATATACGGATCGGTTCTCAAATATTCTGTTTCATAAAGGAATCTGCACCCTCTCGATCAAGGAATATCGGCTGAACGATATCTCTCGCTATAAACTAGTTGGTATTCATAGAGGTACTTTATGAGAGAGAAATATTATACCTCGAAAGAAATCGGAAACTTCCTTCAAATCGGAGATCGACACGTCCGTCGATTAGCAGAAAAAGAATACTGGGAATATCGAGAAGTAAAGAAAAACGGAGCTCAGGAAAAACGCTATCCTTTATCGACCCTTCCGCTATCGATCCAAGCGAAGATCCAACAAGCCCAAAAAACAGATCTTGCCTTTGTAGAAGACACGCCTATAAATCGCCTCTCTTTAGAACCGTATAATAGAGCCGTAATGGAAGCTCGGTTATCTGCTCTAGATCTCTTTAAGAAATTCCACAAAGAATACGGTGGAGGCAAAGACAAGGCTATTTCCCATTTTATTCGGCAATGGCAAGAAATTGCCTCCCCTCGAACCTTAGAAATATTACCAAAATTTACCAAAAGAAGTTTTTATCATTGGGACACATCTCTTGCTAAGGGAGGAATCATCAGCCTCGCTCCTAATTATGGGAAGCGGAAAGGAATCACCAAAGTTCCAGAGCAGTTTCAAGAATTAATCTTAGATGCCTACCTCAACCAAAACCAACGAACGGCTCGAGGGATTCATAAGCACCTGATCCATCAAATGGCAATTACCCAATTGGGAGCAAGTGCAGAGGAGATTCAACTGGCTCAATACAAGAGACTACTTATGAAAGAATTTCCTTATAAAGTGGTTCTACGATTTATTGAGAATCACACCTCAAAAGGTCTGAGAGACAAAGCCCGAGGAAACAGATCCCAGCGAGAAAAGACCCAAGCATATATTACAAGAGATCCCTCGAGCGTTCTTCCTAATCAAATTTGGGTCTCGGACGGACACGATGCTAATAATTATGTGTTTAATGAATACGGCAAAGTAATCCGACCTGTCGTGGTTGTGTGGCAGGACATTCGTTCTCGAATGATCGTGGGCTGGGAGATTGACGAAACGGAAAATACGGACTTGATTATTACTAGTCTATGTAACGGTGTCGAACAGCATGGAGTTCCTCATTATGCTTATGTTGATAACGGTAAAGCCTATATCAATAAAAGAACAGCAGATAAAGTTCATTCCGAAAACAAACTCAAAGCTTATTCTATGTTGGGTATTACCGAGCAGGTCGCTCGTCCTTACAACGGTAAAGAAAAACCTGTCGAACGGACTTGGGGAACAATGGACAATGACTTCGCAAAGTTTCTACCCGGATACGTCGGAAAAAATGCCCTTTCCAAACCGGAAGGAGCAGAGAGAGACTTGAAAAAGGGAAATCTCTTGACATTGGAAGAGTACAAAGACGCTTTTACCAAGTGGGTACGAATTTATAATACGAATTTACATACAGGGATGGGTATGGATGGAAAAAGCCCTGCAGAAGTTTATTTAGAGAATATTGTAGAGATTAGAAGAGTCGATAAAGATACCATTACCTTACTAAGGATGGTTACCGTAGCAGAATTAAGAACGGTTACAGCCGGTGGTAAGATCCGTTACAACAATAGAGAATACATCGCTCCGGAATTACTGCATTATATCGGCTTAAAAGTAGAACTTGCCCTTGACCCTAAAAATCTTAATATAGCCTATATCTATTATGAGGGCAAATTTATCACGAAAGCGGAAGGGATGGTTTATGCGGATTTCTTTGATTCTCCAAATACCCAAAAAACACTCAAGCAACACTCACGACAGAAAAGCACAGAACATAAGATGAATAAAAGAATGATCGAGTCTAAGAAAAACCAAAGTGAGATTTTATTAGCGGAAAAAACAAAAGCTATCGAGTCTAAAAAACCAGAGCTGTTCAATAAAGAAGAAAAACCGTTCGACAGATACGGACATTATATTAATAAATAAAAGAGCGTACGACTTTTATTTTGAATATATAGTAATACTTTCTGTGCGAAAAAGTTCTATCCATTAGATTCAGTATAAAAAATATCCAGCTTTCGCCATCCGTGGCTACGCTGGACTCGGGCATCCATGCCCTCGGGAGTATAAAAATGAAAGAGAGAATAGAGAAGATACTAAAGTATCTTGAGGAGTCGGGAGAGACACAATCCAGTCTTGCTCGAAGTGCCGGTTTATCGGTAACAGTAGTAAACCAAATCCTTAAAGACAAATATAAAGGGGATATGGAAGTCAATTTATCTAAAATTGAGTCCGTTATCGACAATAGAAAAGAACGAGCTTTAGTAACTTTCAAAGCTCCGGAATTTATCGAAACGACCATTGTCAGTAAAACCTATGGTGCTTTGGGAGAGGCTCAGAATACAGCGATCCCAAGAATGCTCGTGCTTTACGGTAATAGTGGGATCGGCAAAACAAGGGGGCTGGAGGAGTATGTTGAAGACAATCCTACTGCCACTTTAATAGAAGTGAGTCCGGACTTTACTTTCGGCTCGATGTTGCAGGAAATTGCCCAAGAAATCGGAGTACATAGTACGGGGAAGCATTATGAGATCAGAAAACGGATCGTTTCCAAGTTAAAAAATCCCAATAGAATGCTCATCATTGATGAAGCGGAATATCTCACCCCGAAGAGTTTGGATATTCTCAGACGAATCCACGATAAGGCAAAGATTCCTATTGTATTGGTGGGGATGCCTGCTTTATTTCATAATATTAAGTCATTAAGAAAAGGTTTTGAGCAGATCGCTAATCGGATGGTTTCTTACAATCTTGGAGTACCAGATGACAGAGATATGCTCCAAATTATCGAGGCTTGTATTCCTCGCTGTGAAGATAGTGTTGCTAAGGCTCTGATTAAATGTTCTAAAAGTACGATCCGTACCTTAATCTTATTGATGCAAGACCTTGTCAATTGGTCAGCAAGCTCCGGTCAAAAAATAACGGCAAGCCAAGTAGAAGCCTTTGTTAATAGTATGCATTAGAAAACAACGAGCGATAGCGAGATTGGTTTCTTATCCAGCGGAATGCGTAAGCATTAGCAGGATTAGAAAGTCTTTAGACGATAGCGAGATTGGAATAAATCAGCACTTCGTCTTATCCAGCGAATTTATGAAATAAATGAGCAGGGTTAGAAAACAGTCTTATTCGACAAAAAAAAGTAAAGTAGGATTAGAGAAATGAAAACAAAAACTAAAGAATTAAGAGAGATCCTTGAAGAGCTCAAGACAATCAAAGAGTTAAATTATGATCAAGTAAAATTATTACTTGAGGAACAAAAAAGAGATCGTAAAATTATCATATTTGGCATGATCATTACACTTTGTACCGGTCTCTTATACTGGTTTCAATCTTGAGGAGCTAAGATATGTCAGAAATATTTCAAGATAAGGTTTCTATTATAGGAAAGTAACTAAAATAGAAGGTCTACGAGTTACTAGGATGGGTCTAACGAGCATTTATATGGTGCTTAGTATTCCTAATGAAAAATCAAATCGACCGATCTATATTCCTTGTACTATCTATGGCAAAGAGGCTGATGTGCTGGAGAAAAAAAGACTATCTTTCGAAATAAAAGTGGAAGATATGGTCGAAATTCAAGGGTCTCATTGTAACCAAAAGAGAGACGGTAGAATAGTCTTAGAAATTAAGGCTAAGACTATTGAAAAATATACCCAAGTAACAAATCTATTTTAAGAGGAGATAATTATGGAAAAATACTTTACTAAAGAAGATATCCAAGAAGAAGCAAAAAGATTGTATCAAAGCAATCCAAGGGTTAGAAAATCATTAAAAAATATGTTTAAAGTAATCAGTAAAGACAAAACATTAAAAGGAATTTCTATCTCTTCTCAAGGTAAAGAAGTTATTATATCAAGAGAAGATATCGATCAAATAAATCGTAAAAAAGGAGAAAACTAATGAAAGAAGTTATCACTAATACAGAAGAGCTTAAAGAAGCGGGCAATCAATATGCCAAAATATCTCGAGAGATCGAACAGGCAGAGATAGAAATGAACAAAGAAATCGATAAAATTAAGAGTCGGATATTAAGAATGCCTCAGTAAAGGCGACACAAACTGTCTTAAAAACCATTATTCAAGGCTATGTCACGGAGAATAAAGACTCCTTAATTACTGAACCAAAAAGAAGTTTTGAGCTTCCTCTGCTTACTTTAGGGTTTAGAAAAAGCTCGGAAGTTTCTATTCCTAATGCTAAAATGTCCAGTATTTTGGAAGCTCTTAAAAATCAAGGACGCTATGAGTGTATTGATACCAAAGAAACTGTCAAAAAGTCTGCTCTCTCCACATGGAGCAATGAAGCTCTCAGTGAAATAGGAGTCTCCCGCAAAGAAAAAGACACCTTCTTTATTGAAGTCAAATCCGAAGAATTATAAGAACAGGATATTCACATATAATCATATAAAGCATTGGCTTCGGCTGGTGCTTTTTTCTTTAGATACTTATTTGATCGAATGTCCGAGGGTATAGGGGAAAAAACACTAATATTTTTAATATGTCCGAGGGTAATCTCTTAAAAAATACAGTATTTTTATCAAATTAAAAAACATAAAATATCTATAAACCTTTATTTTTAGGGGATTAAAATACAATTAAAAACTTTTAGAGGGGAGGCTGTTAAATGTCCGAGGGTATACAATACAAGTACAATAAAAGAAAACCCCATAAATCGGTGTGTCCGATGCATGGGGAATTAAATGAGAATTACATTTATTAAAGTTCAAAATGTCCGGCGTTAATAGGTATTAAAAGCCTCTCGCATTAGGATACATCAAGCTTTATCCTCTGCAAAATCAAACGTCTCTCTCTGCAAAATTAAACAGCTCATAACACTTGTTTTCTTTGAATAGCTTATTTAATCGTTCTTTAGACTTTATAACACCTTGACTAAGGTTTTGCGACTAATACACAAATCAAGATATTCCGTAAAAGCTATATAAATAGTCTTTTTCGGCTTTGTATCTCGTATATTAGTATTGTTTTCTTGAGTTTGTGATAATAAATAACTCTCGTACATTTTTTGAGCAAGATCTTTATTCTTTGTTTTCAAAGAGATTCTTTTATATCTCTTATCAATCTTATATTCCAAATAATACGTACCATTTCGTTATAATAATCCCATAAACAATCTCACTTCGACTTTGGTTTTTATCGAGTTTTACTATGATCATTTTCTGTACAAATTCTGTACAAGTGAGATTTTATCTTTAAAATAAAAAAAGCAAACATAGATATGTTCTATATTTGCTTTCATAAAAAAGTCTTTCAACCCTTGCCCAGAGTGGGACTCGAACCCACACACTCGTGAAAGCGGCAGATTTTGAGTCTGCTACGTCTACCAGTTCCGTCATCTAGGCATATGATTTAATATTATAAAATAATTTTTCTATTTTGTCAAATTTTATTTTATTATTTTTTATTCAAAAGGACAACGAGATATTTATTCCTATAACTAAAAATATAGTCGATTTCTATTCAACGCCAACAATACTAAATCCTATTAAGTAGTACTAATATATATCAATAAAAAAGACACCCTATAAGGGTGTCTTTTTTATTGATATATATTTTACCAATTATCACTAATATCATCAGCAGCCTGAGATGCCACAATATTCATATTTGCTACTAATTGGTCAAAGTATAAATAATAAGGATCTGTTACCACAATATCTTCTGCAATAAAAGAAACGTGAAATCCAAGAAACTCAAGACCATAAGTGCTAGAACCTGGACGGTACTGAACAACTACATCAGAGACTGGCACAACTAATTTTTTCCAACCTTGGAATCTCATTTCCCCGCCAGGAAGTCGCATTCTATTATTTTCTAAATCTCGGACTTTAATAAAAAAGCTATGACGTGCATTCCTACCAGAAACCCAAACAGAAAAACTACGGACAACATTTTTAAGGCTTAAAGGATAAGGGCGATCAACACTCATCCACCCAAAATTACGTTTAAAAAATACCGTTTTTACACCTAATACCATTTTATTATTATCGGTAGCAATTTCTTTTGGCGCCCCATCTCGATAAAGAATTTTGGAAATACCAAAATCCAAAGGTATATTAGGCATCCAACCTTGAGGAACTTCAAAATCATCCAATAATACTGTTGTTAAACTTTCATCAGCAACTCGAGCGACACCAATATTGGCTGCATCAGGATCTGTTTCAATAACTGGTAGATTAGCTGTATCAGTAGGAGGGTCTGTAGGATTGATTGTTTGTTCATCTTGAGCTTGCAGTATTGTAGCAGTCATAAATAAAGCTAAAAATAAAGCGCTATAATTTTTGTTTTTCATATTAAAACTCCTGCTTACCAAAGATAACTTTCTAGCGGTTTCCCGTTAAATACTTCAGTAGAAACGATACCGGTATGCTGTAATAAGTCAAAGTAGACATAAAATTTATCAACTTTTTCACTTGGAAAACTCCAAAGTTTGAGCATTTCAAACTCTAATGATTGTGTCGCAGGAAGTCTTTTTCTACTTTGAATAACACTATCAGGAATTCCAGAACGTTTTTGTTTCCAACCAGTGTATAGGAGATCCCCCAAAGGAATTCGATATTGATATCCTAAATAATCTCTAAGATAGGCTTCTACCCACCATCCGTAGTAACCACCCCATGCCCAAAGAGTAATATCGGTTGTTTTTCCTGAAAAAGGAATCCGATAAGGCGTAGAATCTACATTAACATCTGGAGCATTTTCGACTGCTCCTGCTGTCTGCAACAATATCGTTTCTGCGTTTTCACCATTTTCAGCATCTGCTGTGTCAGCAGTACGATTTGGATATAATTCAATCCAATTGTACCCTTGTTTGGTGAATTCTGCTTTTACCCCTAGAACAAATTTTTGAGTGCCACCTACTAATTCAGAAACCCCATCAGGCTTATTTTCCGCATAACGCGCTGCATTACGTTCCAAATCTGGATTACCACCCAAGGTTTGTATTTGCTGATCACCACCTGCTTGATTTTGATCATCTGCTACCTGTACGGCAAATTCAGAAAATTTAGGCTTCCAAACTAAAGATTTAGCAGCATCATAACCATCTCCAAAATCAGATAAAGTAAAGTTTTGGAAAACATATGAGCCTTGAGTTTGACTGTACAGCGGTGCGGTAAAAACAGCCATGACTAACATAGTATAAGAAGTTATACTGTGAAGATACGCTCTTTTCATAACAAGAACTCCTTCTTAAAATAAAATTATTATAACATAAATCCAATGTTTATAATTGTAATAGAAACTGGATTTTTTAGCAATCCTTTTTTCTTTTATATCTATCGGCTCTTTATATCAAAATCTTATGTTTTTTTATAAAATACAGCAAAATATATTTGAAAACCCTACGAAATATGAATTTGCCAAGATCGATGATTCCCTCCCCAAAAACGACCTGTCGTTTTAAGAACTCGACCTTTACTATCTCGATAGTGATATTCTACATAAATATTATAAGCACCTTTCTTCATTATTCTACCATCAGAACGTCGTGATCTCCAATATTTGGTAAACTGAGCCTGTCCTTGGACAAACTCTATTTTTTGTGCAAACCCTATCAAAGTGTTATAATTACGAACTAAAGAACAATAAACAGGTACCGCATAGAGATATATATCTACCATAACTGCATGTTGGATGGGAAACACAACAACGGTAATTTTTTGGCTATTGTCATAAGAAACTTTAAGATTGGGGACATCATTACCTACTTTAATATAGGATTCTTTTTGAACTACATTAAGTAACGATCTATTTTGAGGTTTTTTTGGAGTATATTCTTGACGTATAGCAGGCATTTCAACCATTGGCTCTATCGGTACAATAACTTCTTCCATAGCCACTACATCTTCTATCTTTTCTATTTCTATTGATTCTATTGGTAAATTAGGCACAGACTCCAGTAAAGACACAGCATTAGTAATATTGGCGGTTTCCATAGCTAGATTCTCACTTAATAGCTCTGTAATTTTAGCAATGGTTTCTTCATTTTTTTGATCACAAGCTAGTAATCCAAATACGATCAATACCCCTATCCTTATCTTATTCATATCCCCTCACATTTATAATAACCATAATATATTTATTATATTCAAAGATATTATAATATTAATACTCCCACAGGTCAAGTGTATTCAAAAAAAAATTCCTTTTATATAATATTTCTTTCTCGTAAATATTCTTTATTTTTTATAATAATTATAGTATAATATATCTAAAAAAATAAGGATCTTTGATGAATATTTTACTAGCCACACAAAATCCCCACAAAATTCAAGAGATTTCAGCAATCGTTCCTTTCAAAATTTCTATTCCTGATCAATCCTTAGAAATCCCTGAAGGAAGCACCTCGTATATAAAAAATGCCCTCATCAAAGCCCAAGCATGGTCAAAATATTATCCTGATTATTATATATTAGCAGATGACTCAGGATTAGAAGTATCTGCACTTAATAACGCTCCTGGTATTATTTCTGCAGAATACGCCGGTAAAAATGCCTCTCACAGTGAACATATTAATAAATTACTGCAACAAATGCTCTCTATCACAGAACGTACTGCCTATTTTATTTCTTATATTATCTTGTTGTCCCCCAATAAAAATATTTTCTGTTCCCGAGGAGAATGCCGAGGAAAAATCGCTTATTCACCTATCGGAACAAAAGGATTTGGATATGATCCAATATTTCTTCCAGAAGCATTTCAATATCGATATAGCCTAGCCGAGTTATCCTCTGAGCAAAAAAATAAAATATCACACAGATCCCAAGCATTATTAGGATTAAAGGATTATATAACATATCTTGAGGAACCCCATGATTAAAAACACTATTCTTCAATATTTTGCTGATGAACATCTTCAAAATACCAAACAAGTACAGGAAGATAATCTCTCTGAAAATGAACAAACACCTTCAGCACCCAAACAAGAATCTAATATCCGTAAAAAGGAACAAGAAATTCCAGAAGCCCTAGCACCAACTGATCCTGAATTAAATTCTCTTTATCAAGAATGTCTTGCTTGCAAAGCTTGTTCCCTTTGTGAGACAGCATTAAATCTTGTCTTTGGGGAAGGTAATCCCAAAGCGGATTTGATGATTATTGGGGAAGCTCCTGGAGCTGATGAAGATGCCCAAGGCCGTCCTTTCGTCGGAAGAGCTGGTCAATTGCTTATCAAGATTCTCTCATCATACGGAATGCCTCGGGAGGATATTTTTATTGCAAATATTCTCAAACATCGACCTCCAAACAACCGTAATCCCCTCCCAGCTGAGATTCAGGCCTGCACTCCTTTTTTGAAAAAACAGATCGCACTAATCCAGCCAAAATTATTAATTACTTTGGGGAATTTTGCTTCACAGTTTATTTTAGATACAAAAATTGGTATTACCAAGATAAGAGGTACAATCCACAATTCAGAATTTGGAATGGTCATGCCAAGCTTACACCCTTCAGCAATTATTCGAGGAGCTTACCCCCAGACCCTCTTAGAAACTGATATTGCAACAGCCTTAGAATATATTGGATTCACCATCAAGGAACATTAATGAAAGAATGGATCTTAGCAGAAGTAGTACTCAATGTTCCTTTATATAGTACCTTTTATTATATTATTCCAGAGCAATTCCAAGATATTGATCTTGCTCTTAAAAGAGTAAAAGTCCATTTTGGACGTCGAGGAGATACTGCATTTGTCCTCCGTACTATTTTAGAATCTCAAGCCCCTATTGATCTCCGCAACTTGAACTCTATTAAAGAAATTGAAGAAATTTTAGACGAAACACCTATTCTTACCAATGATTTGGTTTCTTTAGGAAAAAGTGTTGCAGAATATTACCATGCTCCTATTGGAGAGGTTTTTTTTATGATTCTCCCCCCTTCTCAAAATACTGTACAAAAATCATTCACCAACCCTTATCGTTCTCACACTAAAAATTTCACTCCTAACGACGAACAACTAAACATCTTCCAAAATATAAAAAACATGGTCGGCACTCATAGTACCTGTCTTCTACAGGGGATTACAGGAAGTGGTAAAACAGAGGTGTATAAGCTTCTCGCCCGAGAATGTTTGAATCACGGAAAAGACGGAATTATCCTCGTTCCAGAAATTGCACTAACTGATCAAACATTACGGCGTTTCTCCGAAGAGTTTGGTAACCAAATCGCACTTTTTCATAGTAAACTCAGTCCTGCCGAACGCTCCAGTGAGTGGTTTCGCGTTTTAAAAGGTGAAGCTTCTTTGGTGATCGGACCTCGTAGTGCTATCTTTGCCCCAGTAAAAAACTTAGGATTAATTATTATTGACGAAGAACATGATCCTTCGTATAAAGCATTAGATTCTCCTCGCTACCATGCACGAGGAGTAGCTTTTCTTCGTTCTAAACAACAGCAAGCTCTACTCGTTTTAGGATCTGCAACTCCAAGCATAGAAAGTAGATATGCAGCTGAAAAAGGTATTATCCATCGAGTAGTTCTTGAAAACCGTTTCAATAATACTCCCCTACCTCAGGTCGAGATTATTGATCTCAAGCAAGAAAAAACAGGTAATAATTTTTTATCAGAACAACTATTCACTAAACTAATTACAAATTTATCTCAAAAAAAACAGAGTCTCATTTTTCTCAATCGTAGAGGTTACTCTCCGAGTCTTCTCTGTAAAGATTGTGGATTTTTTTTTCGTTGCCCACACTGCGATATTGGTATGACTTGGCACAAACAAGAAAGTAAAGTAAAGTGTCGTTATTGCGATTTTGAAGATTCCGCTCCTCACTCCTGTCCCGAATGTGGCGGATTTAATATTAAAGATGTTGGGCACGGCACAGAAAAACTAGAAGATACCTTACAAAACCTACTTCCCTCAGCAAGAATCCTTCGCTTAGATCTTGATACCGCAAAAAAAAAGCAAGGCTCAAATAAAATCCTAAAAGCTATGCAAAATCATGAAGCAGACATTCTTGTCGGCACACAAATGATCGCTAAAGGTCATGATATTGCAAATATCACCTTAGTGGGAGCATTATTTCCTGAAATTATACTTTCTCTTCCTGATTTTAGAGCAGCCGAACGAACTTTCTCTCTTTTATCACAAGCTATTGGTCGAGCTGGACGGCGTGATATTCAAGGGGAAGCGATCATCCAAACTTATCTTGCCGAGCATTTTGCCGTACAATTAGCAACCACCCAAGATTACGAAGAATTTTATCGACAAGAAATCCAAATACGGAAAGATTTTAATTATCCTCCTTTTATCCGTATCGGAAGAATAGTATTCCGTTCTCCAAATGAAGAACTAATTATCCAGCTCAATTATTCGATCAAAAAAGAATTAAAAAAACATGAATCTAAAATTAGCCAACAACAACTAGAAATTTTAGGGCCCAGCCCCTGCCCTATAGAACGTATTAATAACCACTACCGTTATCATGTGTTAATAAAATCTCAAACCCATACCGCCTTACTAAAAATCGTCAAGTATCTTTATAAAGTCTATAAAAGATTTCCACATTATCAAAAAATAAAAATAGAAATCGATATTGATCCTACGCAAATTCTCTAAGCTTGACAAAACATTGATTTTTATACTATAATATGTATTAAGGATAAAACAATGAATACAAAAACTTCTCTTTTAGAATTTGATCCTCTCAATTTACAAACTCTACTTGCTAGTAAAGGATTTCCTAAATATAAAGCTCAAAATATTCTTCAATGGATCTATACAAGAAGTACTTTTGACTTTCAACAAATGAGTGATCTCTCCAAAAAAGAACGTACCCTATTACAAGAAGAATTTGATATTATCACCCTAACAAAAGAACAAATACAGGTATCAAACGACGGCACTTTAAAATTTTTATTTAAAGCTCAAGACGATATGAAAATCGAAACCGTCATGATCCCCAATGAAGACGATTCTCGCTATACGATTTGTGTTTCTTCACAAATTGGTTGTGCTCTTCGTTGTTCTTTTTGTGCTACAGGTCTATTAGGCTATAAAAGAGATCTCAGTATTTCTGAAATTATCTCTCAAATTCTATTAGTTGATGCAGAAATAAAAAAGATACACAAATTAGATCCCAACAAAAGAGCCATCGATAATATCGTTTTTATGGGTATGGGGGAACCATTTTTGAATTATGACCCTGTCATTAAATCGGTAGAGATTATTAATGATCAAAATGCTTTTGATATTGGGACACGAAGAATTACCATATCTACCTCAGGTATTATCGAAGGCATAGAAAAGTTTGCCTATGCTAAAGGACAAGTTCGACTTGCAATCTCTCTCCATGCTGCTAATCATGAAAAACGAAAAAATATTATGCCAGTTGCCCGTAAAGAAAATACACGTCAAATGCTTGATGCCGTCCGTTACTATCAAGAAAAAACCAATAGACGAATTACTATTGAGTATATCCTTATTGAAGGGTTCAACAATTTTGAGGAAGATGTCTTAGCACTCAAACATGAGTTAAAAAATATCAAATACAATCTCAATCTTATCCCTCTCAATCCCGTACCGAGCTTACCTTACGATGCTCCAACTCAAGGATGTATTAAGGATTTTACTGCTCGTCTTCAGCGTCATTCTATTCCTTATGTATTAAGAATATCTAAAGGTCGTGATATTGACGCAGCTTGTGGACAACTTGCCTTAAGGAATAAACAATCTTCCTAGTATCTTCTATAGATAAAAAGATAAATAAATAGATTTTGACATCAGTTTTTCTATTTGATATAATAAAATACTAATTAACGAGGATTTTATGTCTACTAAAAAAAATTCTCTCTCTGGGATTAAACCAACAGGAAACCTCCACTTAGGTAATTACTTAGGAGCGATCCAAGGATATTTAGATCTACAAAAAAATAACAATATCAACAATTTTTATTTTATTGCAGACTACCACGCACTCAACTCAACACCAACCCCTCAAGAACTCCGTGAAAAAACATTTCATATTTTCAAATCGTTAATCGCTCTGGGAATCAATCCCAATCAAAGTACCCTTTTTGTACAAAGTGATGTCCCAGAACATACAGAATTATGTTGGATTTTAACCAATTTAAGCCCTATAGGACTCATGGAACGATCCCACGCTTATAAAGATGCCATTGCCCACGAAAAAAATCCTAATATGGGATTATTATCTTATCCTATTTTACAAGCAGCTGATATTCTTATGTATGATGCCCACTATGTTCCTGTCGGTGCAGATCAGAAACAACATATCGAAATTTCTCGAGATCTTGCCGAAAAATTCAATAGAATCTATGGCGATACTTTTGTTATACCTGAGCCAATGATTCAAGAATCAGTATCGACCATTCCTGGGACAAATGGGGAAAAAATGTCCAAATCCAAAAACAATACGATTGATATTTTCTCTTCCGAAAAAGAATTAAAAAAACAAGTTTTAAGTATCACAACTGATTCTACTCCCTTAGAAGACCCTAAAGATTATCATTCTTGTGCTATTTATAATATTTATAAATTTTTTGCCACCCCCTCTGAGCTCCAAACTATGCAAACCAACTATACTCAAGGTAACTATGGATATGGTCATGCAAAAACCGAACTCTATGAAAAACTTTTAGAATACTTTGCAACAGCTCGTCAGACAATGATCAACTTAAATAACAACCATGATGAGGTCGAAAAAATTATGGCTCAAGGAGCGATAAAAGCTCGGATTTATGCTCAGAAAAAAATCCAACAAGTCCGAAAAGCGGTAGGTTTAGGAGAGTATTATGCCTAGTCGTGAGGCTGTATTCAATCAACTAAGCCAAAAAAAAAACTTACAGTTTTTTTCTTTAGTCATCCCTTTATTGTTTAGTTTGTGGATTAACACTTCGTTATTCTTTTTTTATCTTAATTCTAGAGATTTTTTTGAACTTCCAAAAAACCTTAGAGAAGAACATATTACCAGTCTTTTTTTTCGTGCCAGTACCTGGAACTTTCCTCTTTCTCTCATTGATTCGCCATCTATTCCTCTAAGCTTGACCGATAACATCCCCCTAATGGCAATGGTTTTTAAGATATTTGATCTTCATTCCAGTCAATATTTTGGTACTTGGGTAACTTTATCTGCTCTATTTTATGCTTTTTTTGCCTATCGTATCTGTAAAGATATTTTCAAAGAAGAATCTCCTCTTGCGATTGGACTTAGCACACTCCTATTTATCATGATGCCTTTTGTTTGGTATCATTCTATTTATGTTTCTTGGCTCGCTGGTCATTGGATTATCCTTTGGGCGTATTCTCTGTACTTCAAACGCAAACCGTACACCTCTTCTGAATGGTTTGGAGTTATGATTATTTCTAGTATGATCCATCCTTACTTTACTTTCGTTTGTTTTTTAATCATGGTTGCCGATATTGTGCACCTCTATATTTACAATCATAGTATCTCTTCTGTACAGGCAGCAGCTAGTTTTGGACACTTATTCACTTCTTGTTTTCTCACTATGAGTACCATGGGGGTATTATACTTACCTTCTTTTTTATCTAATTCTCCCATACCTCTCTTAACATTCAATCAAAATCCTGATTATAATATTTCATTTCTTCATCCAGGATATGGTATTTTGTTAGGATTACTTGCCTCCTTTTTTTTAATAGCACTGTACTCCAAGCAATTAAAAAAAACTCTCCACTATTACCGAGCATTAGGTGGGACTCTCATTATTTTTCTTTTTTGTGGAACGATAGGAGGAATACAATTTACAGAACAATTCATCCTACATCTTCCTCTTGATTCTTGGTTGTATCAATGGACAGCCTCTTTGTTCACTTCTGGGCCTAAATTTTTAATTCCTATCCTTTTAATTGCTCCTATTATTGTTACTTCAACTGCGTTTCGTTTGGAACGTTATCGTAAGTATTTAGGGGTATCATTTCTCATAGTTCTTATTAATATTCAAATATTTTTTTCCCCTAGGATTTCTAATAATCCTAAAGATCCTTTTAAAGAACTCCCTATTAACGCTCAACAATTTTTATCTGGGGTAGAGCATATAAAATGGATTTTTTTAGAAGAGCTCCCTTTACGTCCACCAAGCTATGAACAAATAGCATACTACGCTTATCATAATAATATAACTATTAATGCCGCTCCTGTAATTCGATTTCCTAGTAAATATCAACAATCTTTATCCAATGAGCAATATAGATTTCTCAATCAAGATTTTGATCCAAAAACCGTATATGTTCTTCCCAGACAGAGCAATCTTCCATTGATAGGGCAGACATTAATCGTTGATGATATTATTCTCTTTAAAATACCTTGATTCCCTTCAAAAGATATAGTATAATGTAAAATATATTGATCAAAGTCAGTATATCTATGTTTTTGTATTGTCGTATATTTATTCTAAAATAAATTTTTAATCTAAAAAAATAAATAACTGATAATCCAGACTCTAATCCTATAATAATAAAAACAGGAGGACAATATGTACGATTTCACGGGATTTACCCATCGTGCACAAAGAGTCGTCTCTATTATTGCCCAACAAGAGGCTAGACGTTTATTTAGTGAAGAATTAATTCCAGAACATATTTTTTTAGGTATCCTTCGAGAACCAGAAAGTTCTGCTATTAAAACCCTAGTCAATCTAGGACTCAGCATAGAAGAGCTTCAAAATGAAGTAGAATTTGCTTTAAGAGGACAAGGGAGTGATACCCTAACTTTAGGAGGGATTCCTGTATCTCAACGTGTTTACCAAATTATTGAGAATGCCCGTCAAGAAGCTAAATTGGTTGGACATAACTACATTGGTACAGAACATTTTTTATTAGGAATCTTCAACGAAAATTACCCTCAAGCAATTATTCCTTTTATTATTGAAAATAGAGATATTGATATCCATCAGCTTCGTAATGCTGTGATTAGCGTTGTTGGATATGGGGAATTACGCACTTGGAATAAAAAGAAAAAACAAATCAAAACTCCATTTTTAGATAAATATTGTAAAAATATTACTGATGAAGCTGCAGAAGGTAAATTAGATCCTGTCGTCGGAAGAAAAAAAGAAATCTCCCGAGTATTACAAATCCTATGCCGTCGCACCAAAAACAATCCCATCCTTCTTGGTGAACCTGGGGTAGGTAAAACTTCTATCATCGAAGGAATCGCCCAACTTATTGTCTCTAATTCCATACCAGAACCCTTACAAGGAAAAAAGATTCTCCTCCTCGATATGGGGTCTTTGGTTGCGGGTACAAAATACCGAGGGGAATTTGAAGAACGATTCAAAGCCTTAATGACAGAAGCAGAAAAAGATAAAGATGTCATTCTTTTTATTGACGAAATTCATACTATTTTAGGTGCTGGTAATGCCGAAGGAGCTTTAGATGCTTCTAATATGTTAAAACCAGCCTTAGCTCGAGGATTGATTAAAACAATTGGGGCAACAACATTTGATGAGTATAAAAAACGAATCGAAAAAGACAAAGCCTTGGTTCGGCGTTTTCAATCGATACGAATTGACGAACCTTCCCAAGAAGAAACCATCACTATTCTCACTCGTTTAAAAAGTAAATATGAAGAATTCCACAACGTTACTTACACCAACCAAGCATTAAAAACAGCCGTACAGCTTGCTTCTCGTTATATGACGGATCGGCATTTCCCAGATAAAGCCATTGATATTATTGATGAAGCAGGAGCACAGATTGTTTCGATTTTATCTGATAAACCAGATCATCTCGTCGAACTAGAATTAGAACTATCCCGTTTAGAAAATCATAAAAACGATTTGGTCAGTAAACAACAATACGAGAATGCTGCCGAATTACGAGATGCCTTAAGATACAAAAGAAACCAACTAGCAGAACTTCGAGAAGAATGGCTTGCTTCTACAAAACATGAAAATATTGTTATTGATGCCGCAGAAATCTGTAAAGTTATTTCTCACATAACTGACATTCCTGTTCAGCAATTAAATACCGATGGAGAATATGGTAAATATCTTCAAATAGAAGATACTCTCCGTGAAAGTATTAAAGGACAAGACCATGCCATTCAAGCGGTAAGCAATGCCCTTAAGAAAAACGCTGTAGGAATCCGCGATTTCCGAAAACCTATCGGTTGTTATATCTTTTTAGGACCTACGGGTGTCGGAAAAACAGAGCTAGCAAAAACTCTTGCCCGATTTATGTTCGGTACAGAAGAAGCCTTAATCCGTATCGATATGAGTGAATTTATGGATAGACATAATTCCTCCCGTCTTCTTGGTGCTCCTCCTGGATATATTGGACATGAAAACGGTGGAGAGTTAACAGAACATATTAAACGACGTCCTTACTCCATTGTTTTATTTGATGAAATTGAAAAAGCAAACCCAGAAATTTTTAATATGTTCCTTCAAATTTTGGATGAAGGTCATATTACAGACTCTCTTGGAGAAAAAATTAGTTTTAAAAATACTCTGATTTTATTTACCTCTAATCTTGGTACAGATAAGTTAACACAAAAATCAGTATTAGGTTTTTCAGAACCAGAACAAGAATACACCAAACGAAAAGCTATGGTTATTTCAGAATTAAAACGGTATTTTAGACCAGAATTTTTAAATCGTATTGATGAGTCTATTATTTTTAATCCTCTGAGCGAAGACTCTCTTGTAGCAATTTGTAAAAATATTATTAACGACTTAAATACAGGAATGAAACTTCAGGGTATTCAATTCAGTGTCAGTGATGATGTTTTCAAATATATCATTGAGAAAGGATTCGAAACCAATTATGGAGCTCGCTCTCTTAAAAGAGCAATTTCTAAATATTTAGAAATCCCTGCTACAGAAAAAGTTTTAGCTAATAATAAACCTCCCAACACAGAACTTGAATACTTAAATATTCAAGTTGCTAAAGGTAAAGACGATACCTTGGAATTTGAGTTAGTGATCAAAGCCCTCATTGATACCAAAACTATAAAAAAGAGAGTCCGCACTAAAAAAATCGATGTCAACACTTAAAAAAAGCCTGCAATATGCAGGCTTTTTTAATATATTTTAGATAGAACAATAAACTATTTTTTCTTCTATTCTTATACAGAAAAAGTAGAATTTTTAATTTATTGGGGTAACAATAGAAACGTTATTAGATAATACATCATTGATCACCGCATCCGTTAAATCAACAGAATTCGTTGTCGTTACTTCTTCAATAATAATATTTGTATGGGTGGCATTACTTAGTGTATATCCTTGTTCTAATAATTCATTCGTGAGAACAATTGGTTTTTCAAGCTCCTCTAAATTCCTAGGATCAGAAACAAATACCGGCTCTTTCATTTTAGCAGTAGCAGTAATAGGAGTAGGATAGCTATAATCTAACTTAACTCCAAAACGATCTTCTACAACACGTACTCGAGAACGATCCAGAGTAAGTGTGTATTCTATAGGCTTATTTTCGTTATTTTTTCGTCCAGAAAATCGAATATTTCCTGGGTTTGAAAGAAAATTGGGTAAGTTCCCAGAAGATTGAGGGTATTCTGAAATAGGGTAGCCCAATGCCGCAACAATTAAAAATAAAGATTCACTAACTTTCATAAAAGGAATAAAATAACTATCCATCACGGTAGTCCTATTCACTTGACGGTGAAGTACAGCTCCATTAAAAAATACTGTATTCATTGAGCCAGTAAATGCAGTAGGAGAATCCGTATCTGAAATTACTCCTATACTCTCTCTAAAATAAGCAGAAATCCCAATACCAATTTTTGGAGGAGCATAGAGAGAAACTACTTCAGAAAAAATATAACCAGGGCGTGCATAGTATTCTGAAAAATATAATAAACCGCTTAATCCATGCCCATTAATAGGAGTCGCAGTGCGTTGGTGAGATTTGGTGAAGCTATCTCCATAATTTGCTCGAATAATAATACGAGAATTAGGATCACTATCTTTATAAAAAGGAACAGTTGGGTAAATAATAGAATAAAATATATCATTATTTTTAAGGATTGGTTGATACATCACAGACCAAGATTTTATAGTCGTACCCGAAGTATTAATATAAGAAACTTGGTAGCCACCTGTCATGGGGGCAATCACCACAGCGAGATTATCTTTAAAATCAGAAGCGTGGAGGTAAGTGGGCTTGATTGCTAATTTAGCATCATCACTATAATAACCATAATAGCTACCTACTTTCATTCTTGCTCTTCCTGAATAAAACGAGCCTATCGAAGAAATTTTATCTGTTAAATTAAAACGACCTAGGGTATTCATAAATCCATTTTTTGTCCCTTGAGAGACACGAGCCAATTTCCCATCAAAACGTGTTGCCCGAGTAAAACTATAGGGGGTAACTAAGTTTCCTGAAGTATTAATATAAGAATATAATTTTCCATCACCGACAATAGCTAATCCTTTGGAAAATCGATCAGCAATTTTGAATTTTGGGGCGATAATCATCTCTCCTGCACTATTAATATAACCCCAAAAAGATCCCTGTTTTACATTAATTAGTCCATCAGAAAATTCTCCCACAGCATCAAATCCGTCTCGTGAAACAAAACGTCCTTGGTCATCAATAACATACCATCGGCGACGGTCTTGTACAGCAGCAAATCCATTAACAAAAGATCTAACAGTAAGAAATGTAGGTTCTACAACAAATTCACCACGAAGATTAATCATCCCATATTCTTTAATACGCCCTTCATTAGTACTAACAATTGCTAAATTATTATCACTAAAAGGATAAGCCTCAGTAAATCGTTCCGAAATTAAAATCCTTCCGTTCGTATAGAGATATCCATAACGTTCGTTTCTTCGGAAGATGGCAACTCCATTGGTCGCTGCCTGTAACTCATCAAAAGCCTGATCTGTTAATAAAGTGCCGTTAGTAAGAAGAGGAAAAAATTTCTCTCGTATTTTTACTCGAGCAATCCCACCATCAAAATCAGAAACACTGAGAAATTTAGGGGGAATTACTTCTTTTCCTGAACTATTAATAAAGCCATACAGATATTCTCCTCTCTCGTTAATCTTAACGATTTTTGCCAAACCTTCAACAAATTGTCCACCAGAATGATAGATAGGTTGCACTATTGTTTGACCTGTTTGATTAATATACCCCCATTTGCCATTTTCTGGAAATGGATACAATCTTTGGGCAAAAAGATCGGAAACCCCTACTAGAACAAAAAGAAAGATTATATATCTCATGAAATCCTCTACAGTATATACACTATATCTAAAACAGATTATAACATAACAATAAAATATTTTCAATCTATTTACCAAATAATCTTTGCCAAAAATAGTATTTTTAAATACTATAAAGCATTCAAATAATTATCCGAAGATTTAATAGCTTTCAATGAATATCCTATAAAAAAAATAAAACTCTTGGAGTTATTTTGTTGAATAACAATATTTTAGGGAAAATTGGAGAACAAATAGCAAAAAAATATTTAATTGATAAAGGCTTTGAATTTATTACCGAAAATTATTTTACTATAAAAGGTGAAATTGATCTCATCTTTAAGGAGAACGAAACATTAATATTTGTTGAAGTAAAAACCCGAAAAAATAAAAAATATTGGGAAAACGCTTTCGGATTTCAAAAAGTAAAACATCTCCGAGCCAGTGCAGAGATTTTTATTGAGAAACAAGATATTTCTTTTATAGAAATGCAGTTTGACGTTATTTTTATTCTTTTGGATCATAAGAATACGGTTGTGGAGATTGGACACAGACCAAATTTTGTATGATGAGGTTTTCATCGTGTCCAACAACTTATTTGACCGTAAACGTAATTTTCGGCGTTTGATCGTTAAAACGAATGCTGGCTCTTTAACTCCAGAACGCACTATGTTTCTGAAGGAAAAGATCAACGACCCTGCTTATATTAATTTTTCCATAGATAAGCTTGCTGATAACCTCAGTGCAGCATTTACGGAAGGATATTTAGCAGATCATATCGCCGACTAATTATATTGAGGTCGCCTATATAAAAACCTTTTTTTGTAAATATTTACAAAAAAGGGTTTTTATTTTTAGATCCTAAGCATAGAAATATTCGTATCAAACTGTACAGGAAATGGATACTTTTGAGTCGTAGGAGCATTCAAAAAGACTTCGGTTTCACGCCCACTTAGCTTTACCCTAGTCATTTGCATTGGAACATAAAGTCCATTATGCTTTAACCAGACTTGAAGGATTTTTTCTTGCTGAATAATTTCATCTACTTGATAAATATTTTCTAAAATAATATCAATATTACGAATATCAACTTCTTTCGTTCCTACATTAAGATAAGCCTGACCACTATTTCCTTCTTCATATTGCCCATTCCATAAGCTATCAATTTGAACTCCCCCAACTAGTAATCTTTCTCCAGCACACCCTAGGATCATAAACATCATAACAATAAGATATTTCATAATTCCTCCTAGATTAAAATTACGATTATTAAAGATAAATTGACAATTAATAAATTTTACGATAAAATATGTTAGAATACAAAAGAGGTTGTTTTATGATTCACCACTTTTATACGACAGCACGTTATGCAGAAACCGACATGATGGGAGTAATCCACCATTCCGTCTATCCTATTTGGGCGGAAGCAACACGAACAGAGTTAATGCAAGAAATGGGATACTCTTATACACAAATAGAAAAATCTGGGATTATGCTCCCCGTAGTAGAAATTCGGTTTCTCTATAAAGCCCCAACATTTTATGAAGATAAAATTTGTATTGCCTGTGCCGTTACTCATTTGGATAATCGGCGTTTGAAAATTGATTACCAAATTTCTGTTAGAGATAAAATTTGTTGTATTGGATTTTCTAAACATATTTTTATGAATGCAAGCACTAGAGCTACCATGCGAATCCCCTCTAAAATCCTAGAGAATTTTAAAAAATACTATCATCCAGAATTTCAACAATTCATATAATTTAAAAGGAAATCATGAAAAAAAAACAACTACTTTATAAAAAAGATCCTTCTCAATCTTGGTTCAATCTCGATTATTTATTTTTACGTCTTCTTACAAAAAATAGAAAAAATTTCATTACTAGGGTTTCTATTTTTTTTACTAAATTAGGTAATGGACAATTATGGCTTTTATTTTCTTATTTGATTTTTGTCTACAGTGTTCCTATTGGTGTTACTTTCCAAGGGGCAATTATTATCCAGCTTTATATTCAAATTTTCTTAAAACATATCGTAAAAAGAGCGCGACCTTATCAATCTTTTTCGGATTTAGAAGTTCTCTATTTACCCCCTGATCCCTATTCTTTCCCTTCTGGACATACCTGTGCCGCATTTACCATGACTTTTGTCGCCCGTTTTGTTTTTCCTATTGCATGGCCTTTGTTTCTTGCTATTGCTTTAGTTATTGCCTTTGCTCGTATTTATTTAGCAGCTCACTATCCTACCGATGTTTTTGCTGGTATCATTATCGCCTATTTCTCTGCAAAAATGGCTGTCTTTTTTAGTACTTTAGTTACAGGAATTCCTCTATGAATTTACTAGAACGGCTCTCTAGCTCTTCTTTAGAACAATTAATCCCAACTCCTGATGGAGCTTTTACTCTCAAATATGAAAATCGCTACCTTCATAGTAGTAGATCTCCTCTTAAAGAAGCTAAAAAAATGATTGCCGAAGTTCTCTCCTACCCACCTAACGAAACCCTAGTTATTATTTGGGGAACAGGTTTGGGTTATCACATTGATCTCCTCATCGAATATGGGTATTCCGTCGTTGCTATAGAATTCCGCCCAGAAATATCAGCTTTCTTTGAAACAATTTACCCTACAGAAAAGCTCTTAGGATTCCTTAAAAATTCCTATCCTACAGAAATTTTTGATTTTTTAGTTACCATCCCCCCCCATCAATATAAGCATTACGTTGATTTTACCATGCTTGGATTATCTGTTCCTCCAAAATTACTCCTCCAAAAAGATCAAGCAATCACTGCATTACGTTCCCTCTACCATACAAAAAAAGCACTGATTGATTCTTGGTATCTTAATATTATTCAAAATATTTGTCTGTTTTCTCAAGCTCATGTATTTTATACTTTCGATCCCATTTTTCAAGGACAACAACTAGTCATTTGCTCTGCTGGTCCATCCCTCAGAGAAAGCTTGCCCTATATTCACAAATACCGTCCACATATAACGGTACTTGCGGTCGATACCGCTTTATTAAGTTTAATCCAATATGGGGTCATTCCTGATTTCGTCCACGCTGTTGATGCCAAAATCCATAATATTGCCGATTTTCGGGGGATTAACCACGATATTTTATCCCAAATCACGTTAATAGCTGATCTCACACTCAATCATCAAATCCTTCTTCTCCCTTGGAAAGCAATTTTACTAGTCTCTACTGTCCAACCAATTATCAAAAATCAGACTCTCATTCACCAACGTGATTCTCTACAACAATATTTATGGGATCATCAGATTCGTTTTCCAGAAACGCAAACAGGGGGATCTGTTGCTACTTCTGCCTTTCATTTGGGAATTTTATACCAAGCAGACAAAATTTGGCTCACAGGACAAGATCTTGCATACTCTCAACACCGAGGACATGCCCTTGGCTCTCCCTATGATATGGAATACCGCTTACAAACTTGTCGCTTAAATTCTTTAGATAGTATTCATCTCCATAAAATCCCCTTTGAAAGACAAACAGTGCTCGATATTCATGGTAAAGTAACTTATAGTGATCACTTATTGGATCAGTTCCGATCTTGGTTTGAAGTTTCGTTAAAAGATAACCCTGACTTGGTTGCTAAAGTAATCAACGCTTCCGAAAACGGTGCTTTTTTCCAAAATTGGCAACATCAAGCTTTATCTTCTGGTATACAATTTCCAGCTCCAAAAGAATCTCTTCCTTATACTCGTTCGCATTATGCTATTGAAGATATTCACCATCTATTACAAACATTAGCCAATCTCCCTATGGATTTTAATACTCCACACCCTATTTGCCAAGATTTTTTCTATAAAGAACGACATAGCAGCTCGACAAGCTCTGCACAAATCGAAAAAAAAACGCAACTTTTTTATAAAAAAATACAGAAGTACTTATGCCCACATTAATAGCTCCCAATTTATATCAAATTCCAGCGTGTAAACCCGCTTGCCACTGCTATCTTATTACGGGTAAAAAAAATGCCCTGATTGATACGGGGATTCGAGAGCATAGAGATTATTTATCAGAGATGCTCGCAAAGCTCAAGCTAACATTTGATCAAATAGACGAGGTAATTTATACCCATTGTCATTACGACCATACAGGAGGAGGTGAGTTTTTCCCCAATGCTACGGTTTACGCACACCTTCTTTGCCAAAGTAAATTACAATATCAAGAAGAACAATGTATCCACGCATTAAAGTATCAAGTGGACTTACCCACGCGAATTCCAGATCATTTATTTACTCATCAAGATCTTTATAAAAATGGAAATTATCACTTTACAGTACTCCATACTCCAGGGCATACAGACGATAGTATTTGTTTGTTAGAACAAAATCAGCGAATCCTTATTAGTGGAGATACGATATTTTCGCAAGGAATCCCTTCTTTAATTACAGATTCTGGTTCCGATGCTAGTCTGATTGCGAGTATCGAATTATTATCAAAATATCCTATTAATTTGATCCTACCAGGTCATGGAAGGATCGACACACAACCTGATTTACAAAAAACAAAAAATAATATTCTCAAAAGAATCCAAAAAACAAATAAAAAAATCCTTATGGAGGCTCAACAATGTTCTTCCCTCAAATATTAATAGCACTTCTCTTTAGTATCACTACCCATAGCCAAGAATATAGCCATCCTTACAACAATCACAATCAAGCCTTAGATTATTATCAAATAGGCGAGTTTGGAAAAGCAATGTTTTATAGTAAAAGAGCTATGCTTCTTGATCCTAGTAATATAGAAATCCGAAAATTATTCTATACCATACGTCATGATATTGGACTACCTCCAATTTATGCCACAGATACAAAGGGAGCCCAGCTTGTTAGCTCTATCATTTTTCGAGATCCTCCCCACATTACCGTAATGATTGGAGGAGCATTATTTTTTGGGGCTTCATTACTAGTGTCATTATTATTATTAGGAAAAATAAGGAATTATAAAAAAATTGCCCTGATAGGAATATGGATTGGCTTAATTCTATCACTTTTACTTTTTATTAAATCGAGTGTACAATATTATTTCTTTTTTCTTCCTGATCAACGTATTATTATAGAAACTACCAAAGCATACGAAGAACCTTCTATAGAAAGTTCCCACCTATTGGATTTACCTGCTGGAACAGAAGTAACAGTAGTTGTTACCTTAGAAGATTTTTATTTGGTGCGTACTTTAGACGGTAAAGAATATTGGATTAATCCGATTCCAGAACTATGGATAGATTTTTAACGTAAGCCTCTACGATCGGGTTTTTGGGTATTTTTTGTCCATTTTGCTAAACGGTGTGATTGACTTTTATCAACATAACGTCCAAACTCTTGTCGTTTTAGCAGTAATTCTAAAGATTCTTCTCGAAGTTTACGCCAATTATTTAAGCGTTCTTGATCCAAAGTACCTTCTTGGACGGCTTTTTGGACACAGCAATCAGGTTCTAAGATATGCTGACAATCGCGAAAACGACATTGCTGTGCGAGTTGGTCAATATCAGCAAAGCTTTCATTTAACGCCTCTTCACTATCAAGCCAGACTCGTAACTCTCGAATACCAGGATTATCAATCAGAATCCCCCCATTTTTGAGAAAAAGCATATCACGTGTGCTCGTTGTATGTTGTCCTTTTTTATGTTTATTAATGTCTCCCACCGCCTGAGTCTGCGAACCCAATAATGCATTCACAATCGTCGATTTACCAACCCCAGAAGAGCCTAAAAATACAGCTGTTTTCCCTACGCCGATATATTGATTCAATGTGGCTAAAGATGTTGGATCAAGAGCATTAGAAGTAATGACGGGAGTATCTTGAATCAATTTTTTCATTTCTAATATATACGGCTCAATCTCTGGAATCAAATCAATCTTATTGAGAATAACGATAGGCTGAGCTTTACTTTCGGCAATTAAAGCCAAATAACGCTCTATTTTTCGGACATTAAAATCTTCATAAAGAGATACAACTAAAAAAATAATATCAGCATTTGCTGCGATGATTTGTTCTTGGGAAGTTTTTCCTGATACTTTACGAGATATTTTTGTTTTTCGAGGAAAGATATATTCGATCATCGCATATTCTTTTGCTAAAGAACAGGATACCCAATCACCAACAGCAGGCCAAGATTCTTTAGGGAGGTCTTTTCGCAGTTTTCCTCGGATACGTGCATAAAATACGCCCTCTTCACAAATAAGATCATATCCAGAATTATGTTTGCGGATAATACGAGCTGGCAGATACCGATTCTCTGTATAATGTTGCTGAAAAAAATCGTCCCAGCCTAAACGTTCCAATAAATGCACACTCACCTCTGTTATTTATACACAATAGGCTTAAAGGTATGACCTGTGCCTCGGAAAAATCGGGTGAAAAATTCATAGTATTCTAATCGGAGTGTCTGAATCCCTACAATGAAACCTTCAACACCGATCACAAAAATATTACCAATAATAATAATAAGATAAGCTCCCCAAGTGTCACCACCTGCTAAATCTCTTAGGGTAAATATTGCCATCATCAGAGCCGTGTGCGTTAGGGCAAAAGCTCCAATTCGGACAAAAGATAAAGTATTAGTCAGAATAGAAAGGAAAAATTCAAACATATCAAAAAATCCCATCCACCAATCCTTAATCGATCCATGACCAAAAATAATCGCATCCCAAACCCTTTCTAAACCTAAAAATAAACTAAGCCCTCCAAGAAGCATATAAAGAAGTACAGGAACAGTAAGGGTATTTGCTAGAAAATACACGATAATCAGCAAAATAAGATAGATAGAGAATGCAACTACTCCTTTATGGGAAAAAATTAAACTCTGCCAATCTTTCATCCGAAGAGCATTAATAATACCAAGTAGATAACTAGAAGAAATAACCATAATTCCAAATAAAATTGCATAAAGAAATATTGTTTCGATATTATGCATAGGGCTAATCCAATAAGGAACTGGTACCCAATCATAATATAATGATTCATAACCAAAATAAGAGCCGTACAAGACTCCAAAAATCATTGAAGATATTCCCACCCAAACCATCAGTCCAAAAATCAAGAAAAAAGATGATTTTCGTTTAAAAAGAACACCCAATAAGCCCAACAACAGCATAACAGCACCCTGCCCTACATCACCAAACATTGCACCATACATAAAAACATAGAGAGAAGCAAATAAAATCGTAGGATCAATTTCTTTATAGTTGGGTGTACCAAATGTCGTAACGAGCTGTTCAAAAGGTTTGAAAATTTTAGGATTACTTAATTGAGTAGGAATATCTACAGCCACTTTGAAGACATCCGTATCGGTAATTGTTAATTCATAGTTGTTTCCACATAATTTTTCTAGTACTTGTTTGAATTTTCGGTACTTATCCGCTACTATCCAACCAGATAATAGAACAAAATGCCCTGCTTTTTTCATTGATCGGCGAATTTCAAAAATTTTTGTATATAAATCCAAAGATGAAAAAATATTTTTAAGATTTACTAAAACAGCTGGTCTATATTTATTGATTTCGGATTCTAGCATCTCCTCCTGATCACAAACCAAAGTAAACTCTAAGCCTAGTTGCATCATATTTGCCATCCCTTCTCCAAAAAACTCTTCAGGAAGACCATAATTAACAAAATATAATTGCTCTAATAACGTAGAGAGTTCCTCTTTTTTATCTTTAGGAATCATAATAAATACAATTTCTGAGTCGTTTACATGCCCTTCCGTTAGTAATTCTCCACCAAAGCGATGAAATTCATTTTTTAGAATTGCTAAATTCCCTGTAGTGATCAGCCCTAGAATAGAATAAAGATCATCGGATTGAGCTAATCGAACCGTACTTTTTTTAGAGTGGGTATTAATATGCATCCTTAGACCAGCAATTTTGACGGCAATATCTTCTTTTTGTTTCCGAATACGATAACTTCGTTCTTCTAATTGAATTTTTTTAGCGGTGTATTGTCGAATCATATCTCCGATTGAAGGGATTGGATAGAGTTGTTCTTGAGAATCTGTAATTACATATTTACTATGAGGGTCAAAAAATAATTTTAAATCCAGTGCTTCTTTTAATAAAGAAGCAATAAGTTTTTTTTTATCAGTTGTATTTTCGTGTGTCCACTGTTTTTCTTCCCCCTGTAAAGCAATGGAAGAATAAGTAGACGGTTCAAAATATCCTGATTCTACAATTAATTTAGAAACATCTTCAATATCTTTCTGAAGTACTAATACATCTAATAAGATCATTTTTTGTGTTACAAACATAATTTTATCCTCGCAATACTCTGTTCTGCTACAAAAACTGCATCACCTCAGTATTACTAACCGGTAACCCTTTGGCTTCCAAGATAGTAACCATTTTTTTTAATTGAATTTTTTTTAATTGAAAAAAAGCAAGAAAAGAAGTAATACTTGTCAAATCTTTACGAATCAATTTCCAGCATATCTGTTCCAATTGCTTTTGAAAGGTAATATTCAAATTACTAGCATAGTTAGGGGTATCTTCGGAAATATAACCCATGACAATCAAATAATGATAAAATTCATCAGTAGATACAGAAAATGCTAATTTACTCCACTCTTCTAAACTCATAAATGAAGTTAAATTCGGCACATATTTTAGTGCTTCAGACGCTTCTACTTGATAATGAAAACGATATCGATATAAAGAAACAACTCGAGACTGCTGTAAAGGAAAAAGTAATAGCGTTTTTATTGCTTTTTTACTAGCAAAATCTAAACGCTTAGCAATATGATTAATCCGGCTCACAAAATAATTATCTAAGGCTAATTCCCAATAAAGGGCATTTTGCTCTTGTTCTACTTGTTCCAAAATATGCTTGAAAGTTTTATAAGGACTATTATCTAATAAATAAATTAATTCACTGATCGTACGTACTTCGGATAATTTTTTCAGTGTCAAAGATGGTGTAACAACATAGGGGTAGAATACTTCTTGGAATTTACCCGAAACACACATTCGAACAACATTTTTAAGATTTAAAATTTCAAATTCGTAGAATAATTCCCGAATAAAACTTTTTGTTGTCCCAATAGAAGTGGCATAAGCAATTTTTAAGTATTCTAATAAAATATAATCTGTCGATAAGATAAAATTGTGATAGGAAGAGGTGTCTACTGACTTTATTTTTTCTTTTTGGAGGACTTGAAACATTACAGAAGAGTAATCTTCATAAATTAAATTTTCTAAATCTTGTTGAGAAAATAAAGACAAATTCCAAGTACGAACACGCACTGATAAAGGAATATACTGAACGGCAAACACTTATCTACTCTCCCCAAAATTGTAAGCAAATTTGTTGAAGGATATCGTGATGCTTAACAAGGTATTGTTTTTCTAAGAGATTTTTAATATCAACTTGAGAATATTCTAACTCTGTTTTATATATTTCAACTCTCTGAAGCATTTCTTGCTCCAACATACGACTCCGCTCTACAAACTCTTGGTCAAAATGATTTTTCATCTGTATTTTTTTTAGATCTATTTCTTCCCTAAGAAGGGAAATCTTTCGTTCTCCTTCTTTCCGTACCAGTTGTAGTTGATCTTCAAATGTACTAATTTCATCAATAATTGACATTATTTTTCTCCTACAACAATAACAGGAAGTCCAGAACGGAGCAATTTTTTTTCTAAAGTCCCAAAACTTTCAATAAAACTATCACTATTTTTTACTGTAGCTACCATAACAAATTTCTGATTTGCGGGATCATTACGAACTAATTGATAAATTTCTTTATAAGGTTCGCCTTCTAATAAAACAGTTTCGATCTCTACATGAAAAGTATTAGCAGCCATTTTTGCATATTCTAAATATTTTTCGGCATCACGTTTGAGGCTTTCTCCAAAGACGTTTGATTCTTCTTCGATAAAAATTTTATATCGTTGTAATTTTGCCAAAGACTCTTTATCTAATACGTGGACAGCAACAATTTTTGCATTCAGTAAAGCTGCTGTTTCTACCGCCTTATCCGTAGCAATTTTACTCTCATCCGAACCTGTAATAGGAACAAAAATTTTACATATCATAAGAACCCTCCTTTTTAAGGGTTTGTTTTTTTTGTTGTTTTTCTTTAATTCTCTTAATTTGAAATAAAGTTTCTCTATCTTTTTCTTCTAAGGTATCTTTAATAAATTTCATTGTTTCTTGAGCTTCAGGAATCACGAAATTTTCTAAGGCATTAATCCGTCGCTGTGTTTTTTTAATTTCTGTTACCAATTTCCAAGCCGTACTTTCCAAATAAGCAACTTCCGCCATAAGAGAACGAAGCTGCTTTGTCATCTGAAGGAGTTTATCAAAATTTGGGCTAGTACCTGAAATCCCTATAGGTACTTGCGATTTATTTCTTGTCTGTCGCTCAAGAAAAATTAATTTAGGTACTTCGACACCCATCACAGAATAGTCTAATAGTTCCACTTCATAATCTTGAGCGACACTATTACAGATTAAATTTAGACCGACACTACCATTTTCCAAACGAACTAGAGATACTAAAGAAAAAATCTGGCTTAATTGATGATCCATCTCTGATCGTTTATCCTTGATTTCAGCTGCAAGATTAGCCAAGTTCATCACTAAGACTTCTCTTTTTTGTTCTAATAGTCCATGACCTTCTTTTGCTAATGATAATTCCTCAGCTAATATAGTATAATTACTTTTTGTCGGAGTAATATTTTTCATAAAACACCTTATTTTGTCGTTCTCTGTCCAGAATGTTAAAGCTCATCAATAATATATCTTTAAACATCACACTACAATAAATAATTATCGTATCTATCAAACGCTTTATTATTTATTAAGTCTTGCTTCACTCTTCATCTTGGTTACCTTGATAGTAGCGAAGCAATTCTCGTGTACCTATATTGGTCAATTCACTTTTAGGAAATATCGATAAGATCTCCCAAGCTAGTGCCAAGCTTTCTTCAATAGAACGATTTACGGTAAATCCTTGATTTATAAAGAGACGTTCAAAATCTCTCCCAAATTTAAGATAACAGTGGTCCATTTTGGACATTTCTTCTTCCGAGACAATTGCAGCAATCGATCTTACTTCTAATGCTCTGGCATAAGACGCATATAACTGCATAAATAACTGAGGATGATCTTCTCGTGTCAATCCTTCTCCAATAGCATCTTTCATCAAACGAGATAGAGAAGGCATCAAATTGATCGGTGGCATAATATTTTGTCCATTAAGATTACGATCTAAGACGATTTGCCCTTCAGTAATATATCCTGTCAAATCAGGTATCGGATGAGTGATATCATCACCTGGCATAGTAAGAATAGGCACTTGGGTAACAGATCCTTCTCTTCCCTTGACACGACCAGTTCGTTCGTAAATTGTAGAAAAATCAGAGTACATATATCCTGGGAATCCTTTACGAGAAGGTACTTCTCCCCGAGCTGCCGCAATCTCACGAAGTGCTTCAGCATAAGCAGTCATATCTGTCAAAATAACAAGTACATCCATACTCTTATCATATGCTAAAAATTCTGCTAAAGTCAATGCCATTCTCGGAGTAACAAGTCTTTCGATAGCGGGGTCATCCGCATAATTTAGAAAAAGAGCAGTATTATTTAAAGCTCCTGTTTCTTTAAAAGAATCAATGAAAAATACGGCATCATCATGACGAATCCCCATTGCAGCAAAAACCACCGCAAAAGGATTGCCTGTTTTTGATTTTGCTTGAGCCGCAAGCTGTACGACTAATTGGTTATGAGGCAATCCTGCCCCAGAAAATATAGGTAGTTTTTGCCCACGGACTAGGGTATTCATTACATCAATCGCTGAGATTCCCGTTTGAATAAAATCACGAGGGTATGATCTTTCAACAGGATTTAAAGGCTCTCCATTAATATCCCTGTATTCTTCCGCATCAGGTATCCGAATACCATCCAAAGCTTGACCGAGTCCATTAAAGACTCTACCTAGCATTTGAGTCGATACTCCTAACTGGAAACTTTGTTGTAAAAATTTGATTTGTGTTGTTGCTGGTTCGATCCCCGTACTATATCCATACAGTTGTAATACGGTAACTTCATGATTTATTTCAATAACTACGGCTAATTGTACTGTACCATCTGCTAGAATTACTTCAGCAAGCTCACCAAAAGATATATCAGGAACGGTTTTTATAAAAATAAGTGGGCCATTAATTGATTTTAATCCCTTATAAGATTTTTTAATCTTAAGCTCCATCATTCCTCCCCTTTACTTGCCTTACTGTATTTTAAACGAAGACTACCAAGCTCATCTTTAATAAATAAAGATAGTTTTTCAAATTTTTCTAGCTCATCATTAGGGATTTCTAAACGAGCACGAATAATCATCGAAAAACAATCTAAGGCTCGAATTTCAAAAATTGGGGCACCCATAGTGATAATTGCTTCTGCTTCTTCAAAAAATTCCATAATAATTTTTAAAATCGCTAATTGTTTTTTAGGGACAGTATACATATCAATAGTATCATAAGCATTTTGTTTTAAAAACCCATCTTTAATCATGAGAGCTGTCTCCAAAACTAATCTCTCTCGATCAGGAAGAGCATCAGGGCCAATTAATTTTACAATTTTTTGTAGTTTCTCTTCTTGAAGTAAAATTCCATATGCTGATTGTCGAATTTCTACCGCCTGTACATCAACATTTTTAAGCCACCAATTGGATACATAGTCCGCATATTCACTATAACTTTGAATCCAATTAATAGAAGGATAATGACGAGCAGACGCCAATCCTTTATCCAACTGCCAAAATGCTCGAACAAAACGTTTTGTATTCTGGGTAACAGGTTCAGAAAAATCACCTCCAGGAGGAGATACTGCTGCAATCATTGTTACCGAACCGGTATCACCGTTCAAATTTTGAACATTCCCAGCTCGTTCATAAAAAGATGCAAGCCGAGATCCTAAATAAGCGGGATACCCTTCCTCTGCAGGAATTTCTTCCAAACGTCCAGACAGCTCACGCAATGCTTCTGCCCAACGAGAAGAAGAATCCGCCATCACCGCAACATCATAACCCATATCACGGTAATACTCCGCAATAGTAATCCCCGTATAAATTGAGGCTTCACGAGCCGTAACGGGCATATTGGAAGTATTTGCAATCATCACCGTCCGATCAAAAAGAGGACGTCCTGTATGAGGATCTATTAACTCAGGAAACTCTTCTAACACTTCGGTAATTTCGTTCCCACGCTCTCCACACCCCACATAAACAACAATTTTAGCATCAGACCATTTTGCTAGCTGATGTTGGGTGATTGTTTTTCCTGTTCCAAAGCCTCCAGGAATCGCAACAGCACCGCCTTTTGCAACAGGGAAGAAAATGTCAATAATTCTTTGTCCTGTCAATAGTGGTTCGGTAGGGAGAAATCGTTGTTTATAAGGCCGAGCTTTTTTTACTGGCCATCGATGGGATAGTTTTAATTCATGGATCAAACCGTTATCGTCTTCTAATGTTCCTAGGACATCATTGATCGTATATTCACCAGCAGAAACAATAGAGCGAACGACTCCTGAAATATCAGGGGCAATCATCACCTTATGCAACACTAATTCTGTTTCTGGAACTGTTCCAATAATAGCCCCTAGTGATAATTGATCACCTGTGGCAATCAAAGGAGTAAAACTCCATTTTTTGGTACGATCTAAAGCAGGTACATAAATTCCTCTTTTGAGAAAGATACTTTTAGATTGATCAGCAATCGCCTGAAGAGGACGTTGAATCCCATCAAATATCTGGGATAATAATCCTGGCCCTAATTCTACAGACAAAGGAAGTCCTGATCCATAAACAACATCGTTAAGCTGAACCCCATCTGTTGTTTCATAAACTTGAATCGTAGCAGAGCTATCTTCAATACTTAATATCTCTCCAATTAACTTAAGATGAGAAACATAAACCATCTCCATAAGACGAACTGTATCGGAAATAGTAATCGTAACCAGTGGACCGTTGACTCGTGTAATTGTACCTATTAATTTCACAAGGACTCCTTTAGTATCTGCATTACTATATTTAATAACTGTTGCTTTCTTTCCGAAAATAAAGTATCAAAACTAAGATCAACAACAACCCCTTCTTCTGACTGAGCAATAAAACCCGCATTAATTTTGGTGCTTAGATTCATTTCACATTGGATTGAAAAAGAAGACAGGATTGTATGAAAAATTTCTTGATCATTTTCACAAATAGTAATCTGAAGATTCTTTGTTTTTAGAATATTGAGCGTTTTTTTTAACCAAGAGTATTGTGTTTGATGATATAATAGATGATTTTGTTTCGTGTAGGATAATAAGGATGATTTTAAATCTTGTAGCAGTTGTTCTGCAAACTCATTCTCTGATTTTAAATATTTCGTTGCAAAAAGAAAATCTTGCTCTGCTTTAAGCATCTCTTCTCTTTTAGCTAACTGAGTAGTGATGTGGTATAATTTTTCTTCCTGCTGACGTTCCAGCTCTCCCCCTAAGGATATTAGCGATTGGGTTAGCTGAATTTTTACTGAATTAATCTGATCTTCGACTTCTTTATGGACTTCTTCATGAATATAATCCACCATATCTTTTAGTGCCATACAACCTCCAGCTTATGATTGACCGATCGTACGTTTAATCTGTTGCATTAATCGTTCCCCAGCTTGAAAATCACCTTTAGAAGAGCTAATTTCTAAAATAATAATGGGATTCTTTGTTAAACGAACATCATCAATATCTTTTTTTAACGCCCTTGAGTACCGAGCAGATATAACTAACATCACAACATCTTTTTTGTTAATTGTCCGATAAAAAACATCAAGTAATTCTTGATGATCTTTAGGAGAAAGGACTTCCATGCCCGCTAATACAAAAGCTGGTGCAATTTGCTCCCCAACGAGTACTAATACTTTCATTTTTGTTCCTAGCTCTATCTTAAACTAACTTTCCTAGAATCATAATAGCAACACCAATTCCGTAAATAGCAATCCCTTCCGAAAGCCCCACAAAAAGTAAGCTAATACCTAGCATTTTAGGATTTTCACTCACTGCCCCAATAGCAGCCGAAGCCGACATTCCTGTTGCAATCCCTGTGCCAATACAAGCAAAGCCCACGGATAAACCTGCTCCTAAAAATCCCAAACCATAAGCTTCTGGGGTAAGACCTGATTGTGTTTCTATAGCAAATAGAGGGCTAACATTAAACAATGAAGCAATTACCAACGCCCCAACAATAAAAAAGAAGCCTGTAAATCCTCCGATAATAATTTTTGCCATAAATGCTGGGATCACAGAATGCTCTCTTTTATAATGAAAGGTTGCTCCAACCAAACAAGTAAGACAAATAACAGCCATGAGATTCCAAAGAGAAAGCATAATACCTCCAAAAATGATAGTCCTTATCACTTCCTATCATTAGTATATAAAAAATTTCTTATTCTATAACAAGTAAGCTAATAAGCAAGTAGTGCTTACTAAAAGTATAGACGATATTGTCTAAAATGTCAACCTAATTTATTCTACTCAATGACCTCTCTATAAATAGTTCCCCTCTTATGAAAGATTGCAATTACTAATATATTATAAAAATGATAAATCTCAATAAAAACCCATATTCTCTTACCATTATGATCTTAGATCTTGAATTTTATTTATTAATATTGTACTATATTAATATGAATTTGTATACTATACTCGATTTCAAGAAGATTATAACAAAATAAGATTTATTTACAGGATATTATGACAAAAAACACAATCTACGCCACATATTTTCTCTATAATGCCATTTTTATAGAACAAAAATTAGATTCTGACGAATTTGGAGACGAAGAACAACAAGAGATTATTAATATTTCCTCCGTATCTTTCCTAGCAATCCAATTTTTTATCAAGAACAATCAAGATATAATCCGTACCCAGCGATATATTAAAGATCATTTACTAAAATCTACGCTTTATCTAGATACCTTACAAGATATAATCGCCCTAGATAACAATATCAATAGCTACCTTGATACAGAATTAGATTATTTTTCCTCTTTAGGTCAAGCTTACTATCAACAATCTCAGCAATATTTTCTCGATAATGAACTAGTCGATCCCGATAGTTTTTTTTCATCAACCATGTTTTATGTTGAGGTAATGCTTTTGTTAGATCAAAGTGCTTATTCAATTGACAAAAGCTTACAATTGATTGAGGGACATGAATACGAAAAAGAATTATCTGATATCCTCAAAACTTTTCAACTCTCCGACTAAAAGCTAACGATAACGAATAAAAAAAACATACTGTCTCTATTCTGAGAATAAAGCAGGAGGGAATTATTAAACCCATATATTATTTATTAAAAATCACTAGACTTTTAAGTCTCCTAGTATCTATTATACAGTTAGGAATTTTTTACCACTTGTAACATTTGTAATCTCTTGATAAAAATTATTTTGCTTCCCTAGACTATAAAAAGACTATAAAATTTTAGTATGATATTACCTTAGAAAAGAGGAGAAATTATGAAAAAACAATACAAAAGTATCATTTTTGATTTAGATGGTACTTTAATTGATAGCGAAAAACGAAACGCTTATGCCTTATTAGAAATTCTCACCAAAAAAGGACATGAGCTCGTAATTGAAGATGTTCTCCCCAAAATGGGTAGGACTGGGGCTATTATTTTAAGGGATTTTGGAATCGTTGAGGAAGAAATCGACGACTACCTCAATGACTGGATCGAAGCGGTATACCATGAAACACAAAAACCTATAGAATTATTTGAAGGGATTTTAGAAACTTTAGAAATCCTATCTAATACAAAAATCTCTCTGGGGATTGTTAGTTCTAAAACAAGAGCTTTATACAATATAGAAAAAACATATTTAAATATTGATTTTTATTTCTCCCATGTCGTATTAGCCGATGATACAGAATTTCACAAACCGCACCCCGCCCCATTACTCAAATATCTCTATCAAAGTCAATTTACTGCTGAGGACTGTATTTATATTGGAGACACTTATTCAGATCTCATCTGTGCCAAAGAAAGTAATATCGATTTTGGCTTAGCTTGCTGGGGAGCAACATCTTTATTTGAAAAAGAACAACACATCCACCGTTTTGATACTCCCAACAAGATTTTAAACTTATTATCTCTATAACAACAATCAGTAATCAATTATTAGTACAATCAATGAGCTTTATCAAAACTAGCTATATATTAGGCTTATTACCTCTATTAAGTTAGTAATTTAATAATCAATTACTGGTGTGATTGCCGAGCTTTGTCAAAAGATGACTTGGAAATATGGCAATAACCCATTGGATTTTTATCTAAGTATTGCTGATGATAGGTTTCCGCACGTGTATAATTTTTGATTGTCTCTACTTCAATAGCGATTTTTTGAGTGTAGGACTGTTGAAGTTTTGCTAAGGATTGAAAGATTAATACTTTATCTGCTGGATCTTCGTAATAAATCCCTGTCCTATACTGCACCCCTACGTCATTACCTTGTTTATTGATAGATATTGGATCAATAACTTGATAAAAATAATCTAAAAGCGTTTCTAAAGATACTTGATCTCCATCATATTCTACTAATACCGCTTCTGTATGATTTGAACCTCGGCATACTTGTTCGTAAGTGGGATTAGTAGTATCTCCATTAACGTAAGCTGTTTCAGTGTTAATTACTCCCTTAATTAACGATAGGAATTTCTCTACACCCCAAAAACAACCACCCGCAAGAACGATTTTTTTACTGTTCATACCTTACCCCTTAAAAATTATTATGTAAGATTTTTGTTATGAGTACTAATATATCGAGCAACATGCTTAGGAAGTTTTTTATCCTTAAGATTGTATGTTTTTTCGGGGATAAACATCGGTCTTTTTAAGACTTCCGTATGAATACGAGCAATATATTCTCCGATTATCCCTAACGAAAACAGTATCGCTCCAGAAAAAAAGACAATTACAATCATCAAAGACGCCCAGCCAGATACCGCTAATCCTAGGATTTTGGAAACCAAAACATAAAACAATATAAAGATAGCAACCATAATTGATGATAATCCTAAAAATTGAATTAATAAAACAGGAAAATAACTAAAAGAAAATATCGCATCTTTAGCTAAATTGACCATCTCTCTCCAACCAAATTTTGTTTCTCCAGCGAAGCGTTCGGGACGCTCAAAAACCAACTCCGTTTGGGTGAAACCCAGCCAAGAAACTAACGCCCGATTAAATCGAGTGCGTTCTTCCATCTGGATAATTGCATCAACAACAGCTCGATCCATCAATCGAAATTCTCCAACATCTTGAGGCATATCCGTATGAGAAATATAGTTGAGAATACGGTAAAACATATGAGCAGTAAGCCGTTTGAATAGGGATTCTCCTTCTCTTTTAGCTCTTCGTCCATAGACGACATGATAACCTTCTTTCCAGAATCGAATCATTTCTGGAATACACTCTGGAGGGTCTTGTAAATCAGCGTCTAGTAATACAACAGCATCCCCTGAGGTATAACACATACCAGCATAAAAAGCCATTTGCTGTCCTCGATTAGTCGCAAAAGATACTACTTTGATATGAGAATCTTTTTGGGCATAGTCTTGAAGTAAGATTAAAGAGCTATCCCGAGAACCATCATCAACAACAATAATTTCGTAATTAAAAAGATGATATTCTTTCATTTTTTGGCTGAGCACATCTAAAGTGTGGATGATAACTTTTTCTTCGTTATAACAAGGAATCACCAAAGATAAAAATTGATCCATTACTATCTCCTATATCAATAGTATATCTAAATTATATCTCCTTTGTCAAGGTAATCTCTTGACAAAGCTAAGTTTTTTTATTATACTCTGTAAAGAATTATTCCTTTCACAAGGTTATTAATAAAATAATTAAATTGACCTCGATACTTAATATTTTTATTGAAGATATGGTATTTATATCAGTTAGATAATTTACAAGCTGATCAATTAGGAAGAATTCATGATTTCTATATTACAAAGCAAAGTCGTAAAACACCCTTATATCATTTTATTATTTTGTAGTTTCTATTTTTTCTTTCTAATGATTTTTTATCAAATACATTTTGGTTGGATAGGTGATCTCTATATCTATATCGAAATTGCTCAAAATATCTATAGTGGTGGTATCCTCTATCAAAGTGCTATTGATACAAAAAATATAGGATTCTTTTTCTTTTTTTATTATCTAATCTATCTTCCTTACGCCCTGATATTTAGTAATATGGAGTATTTTTTCCACTGGATGGCGATTTCTTTAAGTATTTGGTATTTTTTGACTTCTATTTTGATCTATCAAATTTTACTACCTATTTACAACAAATCACTAGCATTACTATCTGCCTGCTTGTATTTTATTTTTATGGCAGCAAATCCTTATTCCTATTTTGTCAATCAACCTCAAATCGCTCTCTTTTTCCATCTCTTATTAATTTATGTAATCATGCAAAAAAAAGATACTATTCCCCGATATTTTTTATATGGATGGATCTTAGGGCTTTGTTTTAGTATGTCCTCCCCTTATGCTTTTTTGGTGCTTACCATCCCTATTATTGCTTTTGTTTCTTATTTACAAGATAAAAAATTTATTCCTATCCTTTACAAAGGAGGCGTAGCCTTTTTAGGATTTCTTATAGCACTCCTCCCTTTTATTTTATACTTACTCAAAACACATAGTATAGTGGATTGGTTGTATTGGAATTTCACCTTCCCAACAAATATATACTCTTCTTACAAAAGTACTTACAGTGATCCTATGCCTCTAAATTTCTTTGCTAAATTCAAATCAGCGTTATTATCTACATTGGGAAAGTCGATTGTTCTTAGTTCTAAGACGGTGGATACTGTTACCCAACATCTAATGCTCTATACCGTATGTTTTGCTTGGATTTTCAAACTCATACAAAAAAAACAGGGGGCTGTACTATCTCTACAGGAAAAAATTTTATTGGGAATCAGTGCCTTATGTTTGATCCCACGACTAGGACTGGTACGTCGATACCCTTCGTATAATATGTATATTATTCCTTTAGTTATTTTACATATTCCTTTTGTTTGGAATACTCTATCCTCACACCCTCTCTTAAAAAAAATCTATAAAAGTATTCTGATTATCTCTATTGGTGTGGCTATTGTTTATGTTCCTATTCGTCTTTCTGACAAAGGTGCTATAGTATATTATGCTGACCCAATTAAGGAACTAACATTAGCCAATCCTGACAAAAAACCTACAGTCATGCTTACTCAATGGGCTGGCTATACTTATAGTACTCGATGGCAGCATGTATACCATAATTTTTATCATCATTTTGACGACTCATTTCAGCAAAATGTATACAAATACAAACCAGAAATACTGTTTATCAGACAATTTATAATCGATAATCAACTTAGTAAAGACAATGATTTTATGGATATACTTAATACACAATACACCAAAATCTTTAGTGATAATCTCACACAAGAAGGTGGGGCAGTAAATATTTTTATTCAAAACGATCAGCTTCATACGTGGGATAATCTACCGATCTATTTAGAAAACTAAGGAGCAATTATGTCTATTAAAAAAATTTGGGACTCCCATCATTTTATGATCATCCTCATTATATCAATTATATTAGGTAGTATTATTGGGATCAAACTAGAAAAAGAAGCTCTTATTTTTAAGCCTTTAGGGGATATTTTTATTAATGCCATGTTTACCATTGTTGTTCCTTTAGTATTTGTTACTATTAGTAGCTCCATTGCCAACATGCAAAATATCAGCAGACTCGGCAATATTTTAAAAAACCTCTTTATTGTCTTTGTTGGGACAGGATTGGTGGCAGCAATATTAATTTTATTTGTTGTTACGACCTTTCCACCGGCTCAAGGAGTTACTTTAGAAATTTCTTCTGTGGAAGCTCTTACTCCCTTTCAAACAGCTGACCAAATTGTCGCCGCACTAACTGTAGATGATTTTGTCAACCTTCTATCTAAAAAAAACATGCTTCCTTTGATTTTATTTGCTATTATTTTTGGCTTAAGTATTAATCTCGCTCGAGAAAAAGGTAGATCTATTGCTCAAGCCCTAGATAGTTTATCTGTGGTTTTCCTTAAAATGATTAATATCCTTATGTATTATGCACCAATCGGTCTTGGGGCATATTTTGCAGCGTTAGTTGGTCAATATGGACAAGATTTAATTGGATCGTATACAAGAGCAATGCTTATCTATTACCCTCTTTGTATTTTTTATTTTGTTATAGCCTTTCCTATTTATGCTTTCTTGGCAGGCGGTATTGAAGGAGTAAAACGCCTTCGATATATTTTCCGTCCTGCATTAACTTCTTTAGCCACCCAAAGTAGTATCGCCACCATACCAGTAAATTTAGAAGCCTGCGAAAAAATTGGAGTTCCAAAAGATATTAGAGATATTGTACTTCCTATTGGAGCAACCGCTCATATGGACGGGACTGTAATTAGTACTATTCTCAAAATTTCTTTTTTATTTGGTATTTATGGAATCCCATTTACAGGTATTGAAACATTTGCTAGTGCTTTATTATTATCGTTATTAGGCGGAATTGTCATGTCAGGGGTACCTGGTGGAGGGCTCATCGGTGAAATGTTTATTGTTTCTATTTATGGATTCCCAATGGAGGCTTTCCCTATTATTGCCACTATAGGATATTTGGTTGATCCTCCCGCAACAATGATCAACGCAACAGGTGATACACTTGCGTCTATGATGATTACTCGAATAATGGAAGGTAAAGACTGGATTCATAAAAAAATATCATCCTAAGAATAAAAAATAATACCAAAAATATTAATATAGGAATATACTATGACCACGATCAATTCGTATATCGATCATACTCTTTTAAAACCAGAAGTAACTACTAAACAAATAATCCAACTCTGTAATGAAGCACTACAACATCAGTTTTATGCTGTCTGCATTAACGGTTATTATATACCTTTAGCAAAACAACTCCTCAAAGACTCTCCTATTAAAATTGCTGCTGTAGCAGGGTTCCCTTTAGGAGCGATGAGCTTTCAGGCAAAAATCACAGAAATCCAGCACTATATTAATACTGGTGCTGACGAAATCGATATAGTGATCAATATCGGTATGCTTAAAGATAAAAAATATGCTCTTATTTTAGATGAAATTCGTCAAATTAAACTAGCTATGGGGACAAAACTATTAAAAGTAATCATTGAAACTTGTTTACTAACGCAAGATGAAATACAAAAAATGTGCCATATTATTATTGATTCAGGGGCAGAATATATCAAGACATCTACGGGATTTAGTACTGGTGGTGCTATCAAAGAAGATCTTGAGCTGATGCTCCACGAAACGCAAGGAAAGATTCTTGTTAAGGCTGCTGGGGGAATCAAAGACCAAAAAACTGCTTTAGAATATATTAATATGGGCGTCATGCGTTTAGGAACTAGCAGCGGTGTTGCTTTGGTCAATAACAGTACTAATCCCTCACTTAATGAATATTAATTCATATTTCTAAAATTTCATATTCTTAATCCTAAAAAGACTTCTCATATGAGAAGTCTTTTTAGAGATATCATAAGATATACTGGAGTATCACAATTAATACTATATATTTTTATAGTAGAAAACTATATATATATTGAAAATATGAGAATATATTTTATGAGGACATCAAACAGAAAAGCTTTTATTTTATATCGTATCATAAATTGATTTTTCTATAAAATCTCACTATAATTTATTATATTAATTAAAATTAATGATACAATTCATTGAGAGAGGTTTTATGAGATTATCAATATTTTTTATACTATTCTTTACTGCTTGTCAGTCGACAACAGATACGGTTTTTTACAACGGCACCATCCTGACGATGAACGATTCCCAACCTACCGTCGAAGCTATTGCCGTTTCTAAAGGTCGTATCCTAGTTCTTGGTAGTCTACAAGAAGTCTCTGCCTACACCAATCATAAAACTAAGATGATTGATCTTAGTAATAAAACCCTAATGCCAGGTTTTATTGATCCCCATAGCCATATTTTTGCAATTGCTCTACAGTCTATCCTTGCTAATCTTTACCCAAGACCAGATAGTGAGGCAAATTCGCTTCCTGAAATTATTAGCATTTTACGAGAATACCAACAAAGTAATCCCCCCCTATTCAAAGAAATAGGAATTTTAATGGGATTCGGCTACGATGATTCCCAATTAAAAGAAGGGCGTCATCCAAATAAATTTGATCTTGATCTTGCTTTCCCAGATATCCCCGTATATCTTATTCATCAGTCTGGACATCTCGGTGTAGCTAACAGTAAAGCATTAGAAAAATTTAATATTTCTGCCGATACTCCTGACCCAGAAGGAGGGATTATTCAACGTATGGACAACAGCCAAGAGCCAAACGGAGTATTAGAAGAGAACGCTCATATTGCTGTACTTACCAAAGCAGTAAAATTTTCGCCGTTATTTGCCGTAAAAATGTTTTTGAACGGTTTGGATAGTATGATAAAATTAGGTTACACTACTGTTCAAGAAGGACGAACAGGGAAAGATCAGATTTTTTTAATGAAAATACTTGGGATCTTAAGACAACTCCCAATCGATGTAGTCGCTTATCCTGATATTTTTATGGCTCCTAAGCAAGCATTACATCCTTCAAAAAAATATTGTGGGCGATTTCGAGTTGGTGGAATGAAATTATCCTTAGATGGTTCTCCTCAAGGAAAAACTGCATGGAGAGATAGACCTTATATTGTAGCTCCTCATGGACATGACCCTAGCTATAAGGGATACCCCGCTCTTGATCCTAAAGAAGCATTAGAAAAAATTGATTTGGCATTTGCTAGTAATGTTCAAATTCTCGCTCATGCCAATGGGGAAGCTGCTATCGATCTATTTATCGAAGGAGTTGCAAAAGCTGAACAAAAATACGGAAAACAAGATCAACGCCCTGTTTTAATCCATGGACAATTTACCCGAAAAGATCAAGTAGACCGAATTATTGAATTGGGAATCTTTCCATCTTTATTTCCTCTTCATACTTATTATTGGGGAGATTGGCATCGCGAACAAACAATCGGAGAACCCGGAGTCAATCATATTTCTCCTACCAAATGGTTTGAAGATCAACAAGCTCGATTCACTTCTCATCATGATGCCCCTGTTGCTCCTCCAAATAATTTTCGTGTACTTTGGGCAACTGTCAATCGTGTTTCTCGTAGTGGTAAAATCATTGGAGCAGAGCAAAAAGTTTCTGTAGAGACAGGATTAAAAGCTCTTACTATCTGGAGTGCCTACCAGCATTTTGAAGAAGATCAAAAAGGATCTCTCGAGCTAGGAAAACAAGCTGATATGATTATTTTATCAGATAATCCCCTTACTATTGATCCCATAAATCTTACAGATATTACCGTCTTACAAACCATAAAAGAAGGAAAAACAATCTATCAAAAACAATAGGTATATAAAGTGATGATAAAAAAAAATATCCCATTAATTGCTCTCTTAGGAATTTTTTATTTCTTTCCTATAGAATTATTTGCCCAACAAATAGCAATTCCAACAGTAAACTTCAATATTGCCCAAGCCCAAAGCCCTCAGGAAGTTTCGTTAGCATTACAGATTTTGTTCTTATTAACCATCCTTTCCCTTGCTCCTTCTTTAATAATTTTGATGACCTCTTTTGTACGGATTTATATTGTCCTTTCTTTTGTCGGTCGAGGAATAGGTACTCAAAATCTCCCTCCCACCCAAACCATTGCTGGATTATCCTTATTTTTAACATTATTTGTGATGTTTCCAACTCTCCAGCGTACTTATACAGAAGGTTTACAGCCATATTTTGATGGACAAATCACCTTACAGGAAGGTTATGATCGAGGAATTACTCCTATCAGAGAATTTATGTTTCGAGAGACTTCCGAACGATATATCTATCGATTTATCCAACTATCTGGAATCGAACGTCCTAGAAATCAAAATGATGTTCCCACTTATATTTTAATCCCTGCTTTTGTTCTCAATGAAATATCACTTTCGTTTTATATGGGTGTTTTAATTATGATTCCTTTTACTATTATTGATATTGTTACTGCAGGAACATTAATGTCAATGGGAATGATGATGGTGCCTCCCATTACTATATCTTTCCCTATTAAAATTTTATTATTTGTACTCGCTGACGGTTGGGATCTTCTCATCGATAAGTTGGTACAAAGTTTTATGCGATAAATTAAGAGGTTTTTATGTCTCAAGGTGCAATTCTACAACTCATCAATCTAGCCATGATCGAAGTATTATTTTTAAGTGTCCCTATTTTAGGGGTTACCATGATTTTAGGTTTGATTATTTCAATATTTCAAGCAACTACCTCCTTACAAGAACAAACCCTAACTTTTGTTCCTAAGTTTATTATTGTTACCATATTATTAGCATTTGCTGCTCCATTCTATATTACAAGAATGTTAAATTTCACTAATAATATGTTCTCACTAATTGCTACAGCACAACTATAGGATTGATCATGATTTTTGATTATTTCCAACAGCATTTTCAAGTTTTTCTTAATATTTTTGCCCGAGTATTTGGATTATTACTCGTGATGCCCGTTTTTTCAACAGGGATTCCTACAATGGTTCGTGCAGGACTTAGTTTTTTTATTGCTTTGCTTAGTACTCCTTTGATTGTGGGAATAAATATCCTCCCTACTATACCTAATATCGCCGAATATGGAATTAGCGTTTTCAGCAGTTTATTAGTAGGTTTATCTATCGGTTTCGTCGTACAAGTAACTGTTTCTTCATTACAGTTATCAAGTAGTATTTTTTCCACCACCATGGGACTCTCTTTTAGTGAAAATGTAAACCCCATTACCCAAGAAAATATCCCCACATTAGGTAATTTTTTATCCGTTATGGTGATGCTTTTATTTATCCGTACCGAATCCCATTTTATTTTTATCGAAATAATTGTCCGTTCCTTCCAAGAAATACCAATTATTCATGCATCTGCCGTCCAAGGTTTATTTATCTCTATGAAAACCGCTACGGCAATTATTTTTACCCTAGCATTTAGAATTTCATTACCAATCATCGGTATAACTCTTTTACTGGATATTGCTATGGGAATTATTGGGCGAGTTGCCCCCCAATTTAATGTGATGGTTATGGGTTGGAATATTAAAATCTTTATTGGATTTGTTATTCTTTGGTTTATTCTTCCTGGTATTTTAGATTTTGCTACTGTTTTATTTAAAGAATTACACGATTCTATTCTACGTTTTATTCAAATCGCCAAACAAGGAGCTTAATCGATGCAAGATATTCTTTTCTCACTTGATTTAATGACTCTTCTTAATGATCCCATCCTGCTTAGTATGGATTTACAACGTTTTGCTAACCCAGAAGACGAAGGAAGAACCGAAGAACCATCAGAAGCTAAAAAACGAAAAGCCCGAGAAGAAGGAAATATTCCTCAATCTCCTGAATTAATCGGTATTATCTCTTTTCTAGCAATTTTTTTGTGTATTGTACTTTTTTGGCGTTTTTTTTATACCAATCTCTACAAAGTTTTTATTTTTTATCTTGACGGTATTGACACCATCCGCTTTACCAAAAATGATATTCAAGGGATGAGTTTCAATCTTTTAGCAATTATTATGACTATTCTTTCTCCTATTTTTTTTACCGCCGTCGTATCGGTATTAATTGCTTCTTTAGCACAAACAAAGTTTTTGTTTACAACCAAAAAACTCGCTCCCAATTTTAAAAAAGTATTTGGTAATATATTCTCTAATTTAAAAAAAATGTTTTGGTCAAAACAATCGATCTTCAATCTCGGTAAATCCTTAGCCAAAGTGATTATTGTTTTTGGTATTGCGTTTTTATTTATCATGAACGAACTGGGGACAACTATTTCTTATATCCATATGGAAAATCACGTCGTTATCGCTTCTATTGCTCAAATTATTGTTAAATTCGTTTTTATTACTGGAATCATCCTCCTATTTTTAGCAATTTCAGACTATGTCTTTCAATATAGAGAATATATTGATTCTTTAAAAATGACCAAACAAGAGGTCAAAGAAGAATTTAAAGAGCAAGAAGGAAATCCTGAAATCAAACAAAAAATCCGACAATTGGAACAGCAACTCGGAAAAAGACGAATGATGCAAGCGGTACCAACAGCAGATGTGATCATTACCAACCCAACTCACTATGCTATTGCCATAAAATATGACCGATCATATATGAATGCTCCTATCATCATCGCTAAAGGTACAGACCGTACTGCTCTAAAAATAAGAGAAATCGCTCAAGATAATCAAGTCCCTATATACGAAAATAAACCCCTCGCACGTGGTTTATATGCTTCGGTTAACGTTGGAGATGAGATTCCTTATGAATTTTATAAAACAATTGCAGATATTCTATCTCTCGTTTACACAAAAAATATCCCAAGATCTCGGACAATTTATCAACCATAATCATCGCATATTAAATTATCAAATCGTATAAAATTTACCCCTCGCCCTCTCTATAGCTTTTTTAGATATTGTATGATCAGAAATTTTACATATCCTTGATCTTCTTGTATAATGTATAATATTATACAAGAAGGGGACTTATGGCAGACACTAGTTTAAATCAAGGAATACGAGTCTTAGATAAATTATCACAAAATTCCGATTTATTTGTTGCTTTTGCCGCCATTGGCGGTGTATTGATGATGATCATTCCTGTTCCTCCCCTTTTACTTGATTTCTTTTTATTATTAAATTTATCATTGGCTTTTCTAGTTATTTTATCAACATTATATGTTAAAAAACCATCAGATTTTTCCGCATTTCCAACATTAATTCTTTTTACTACAGTGTTTGGAGCAGCACTTAATATCTCATCCACAAGATTGATCCTTACCCAAGGTAATGCTGGAAATATTATTACCGCTTTCGGGAGTTTTGTGGTAGCTGGAAATTTAGTGGTAGGGCTTATTATTTTTATTATTCTTCTTGCGATTCAATTTTTAGTGATTACCAAAGGGGCAACCCGTGTTTCCGAGGTTGCAGCACGATTCGCCTTAGATGCCATGCCTGGGAAACAGCTAGCAATCAACGAAGATTTAAATTCTGGGGCAATCACCGAAGAAGAAGCAAGAAAACGCCGTAACGAATTAACACTGGATGCAGGATTTTATGGATCAATGGATGGTGCATCCAAATTTGTTTCTGGAAGTGTCCAAGTTGCAGTAGTCGTTTTGCTCGTTGATATCATTGGTGGAATTATTATTGGAAGTATGAACGGTATGGATTTAGGAGCGGCCACCAATCGCTATGTTACTTTAACGATTGGGGATGGTCTTGTATCTCAAATTCCTGCATTATTAATTTCGGTAGCAACAGGTATTATCGTTACCCGAAATTCTACCAATGAACGCTTTGCTGCTGACATTGCCAATCAGGTTGTTATGCTTCCCAAGACTTTATTTATTACTGGGGGGACGATTATTCTGATGGGAATGCTTCCAGGATTCCCTTTGGCATTATGTTTGTTTTTAGGGTTTATCATGGTTGGTACTGCTTATCTTATGCGACAAGCAAATATCGAAGAAACACAACAACAAACTCAGCAAAAACAACAGGACGCAGCACAGGTAGATTCCCAACCTTCTATCCAAGATATTCTTCATGTTGACCCAATGAGTATGGAAATTGGATACAGTCTAATCCCTCTCGTGGATAAATCACAGGGTGGAGATCTTTTGGAACGGATTAAATTAATGAGACGCCACATTGGACTAGATCTTGGTATTTTAGTCCCTCCTATTCGTATTACCGATAATATTAGTGTGGATTCTCAAGAATATATTATCAAGATCCGTGGTATCGAAATTGGACGTGGACAAGTCTACGTCAACCGTTTACTGGCGATGAAACCTCAAAAAGACTTAAATCTTATTGAAGGTATCGAAAGCCCTGATCCTGCCTTTGGTCTTCCTGCAAAATGGATTCCTATAGAAGAACGAGCCAAAGCTGAAATTAATGGTTTTGATGTCTTTGATCCTCCATCTGTTGTTGCAACTCATCTCACTGAATTAATCCGCCATCATTCTTATGATTTGTTGACAAGGCAGGATGTTCAGCATATGATGGATGCTCTACACAAAGAATTCCCTGTTTTGGTGGATGATACTCTAAAACATTCTAATATTGCAGAAATTCATAAAATCTTACAGAATCTTCTAAAAGAACGCGTTAAAATCCGTAATATGATCCCTATTTTAGAAGTAATTTCAGACTATCGGACGACTCTTCCTCATCTAGATGCTGTTACTGAGCAAATTCGTGATGTATTAGGTAAGCAAATACTTTCTGACCCTTCAATTAGCCAAAATAACACTCTCAAAACCCTTCTTCTTGATCCTCAATGGGAGCATATTTTAAACGACTCAATTGAGGACACTCCTCAAGGCTATATCTCAACATTAGATAATACCAGTATGACCCAATTCGTCAACAATGTCGGTCAATCCATAGAACAAAAACTAACAGAAGGAATTAATCCTGTAATTCTTTGTTCAAAAAGAATCCGTCGATTAGTGCGAGAAATCCTTTCTAATTCCTTTCCAAATACTGCCGTAATTGCCTATTCCGAAGTGCCTAAAAATTTTAGTGTAGAACAACTAGGCATTATAAAATATAATTAAAACCTCTTCGCTAACCACTATTATTTAAATAGTAAGTTTCCAGAGTATATAAACTATTGTTTGAGAGTATACCGTAGAATATTAAGAATCAGTTTTTCTAATTGTGAGCATATAATTATTACTATTTTTTCCTTACAAAATTCAAATACTCAAAATTTAAAAATATATTTTTTCCCTTGCTAACATTAAGTATCGCATCATAACAAATATGGTTAAAAGTAAAAATTATATTCAAAAAAATTGCTGAAAATAAGATCTTACTTTACAATATATCATAGAGAAATAATATAACAAAAAGGATTTGCAATGCATTATCGTACGTTCACAGGAAAAAGTAAGCAAGAAGCGTTTGCTTTATTAAATGCTGAGAAAAAAACTAATCCTGCATTAAAAGAAGCTCGCTTAATTACTGATTCAGAAAAAACAATTTCTTCTTTTATGGGCTTAAAACAAGTACGTATTTATGAAATCGTTGTCGCAATCCCTGAACACACTTCTTTTTTAGATAAATCTTTCCCTAAGCCTTCCCCAGTTGCTCAACAAGAAAAAAATACGAAATTCACTCCTATTGAACGTTCTGTCATCAACAATAAAAAAAATACAATTAGTGAACAAGCTCAAGACACTCTATTTGCTATCAATAGTGTTACCAAAGTAGCAGCTCAACTTTCTCAGTTCGAACGATCTTTACCCCAAAAAGAAAAAACATTCAAGAAAACTATCGAAAAAGTACAAAGTACCAGTGAATTAGAGCTAAAAAAAGAGCTGACTCATATTAAAAATGAATTTAAAGAATTAAAAAACATTCTTACAAACCAACAGCAACATATCCAGCAATCTCAATTAGTGGATTCTTTACAAGAATCAAGAGAATTACCCAATGAATACGAAATCCAAAAGCAACATATCCGCTGGATTGAAAAATATCTTATCGAAAGAGAATTTTCTCAATCCTTAATCGAAGACATTATTCAGCATTTAGAAAATACCCCCGATATTTTAACTGATAAAAAAACTATCTTAAAATCTGTTGAACAGTTTTTACAGAATAACATCCCGCAAACGGACATTAGTTTGGATAATTATCTTTATGGTAAGGAGATTATCTTTGTCGGGCCTACAGGGGTAGGAAAAACAAGCACTTTAGTGAAACTCGCAGCTCATTTATCTCTAATGCGTAAAAAATCATTTCGTTTTATTTCAATTGATCGCTATAAAGTTGGTGGCGAAACTCAATTAGAAAAATTGGCTGGCTATATGAATACTCAATTCCATGCGATCAACAAACAAGAAGAGTTCTTTACCCTTTTGGCAGCCAAAGATTATGATTTTACTTTTATTGATACCGCTGGAAAAGGTCCTAAAGATAGCATTGCTATTCAAGAACTTGCTCATTGGATTGCCATGATCGGGCATCCCATTGATATTCACCTTGTTGTTAGTGCTACTACAAAAGTTACCGATTTAGATTATATTTGTGATAGTTATCATCTTCTCAATTACAATCATCTTTTAGTTACCAAACTAGATGAAACAAAAACATATGGATCAATTATCTCACTAGCTTATAAATATCAAAAACACTTATCTTTTGTTACTGACGGTCAAGAAATTCCACAAGATTTTGAAATTGCTGATACCCGTTCTTTAATCAAAGAAGCTTTAAAATAAGGAGTTTCCATGTTGTTAGGACCTAATCAAGCTGAAGGACTCAGAGACATCGTTAGAGAACATCAGTCTCATACCCGAATTATTGCTGTTACTTCTGGAAAAGGTGGTGTCGGTAAAAGTAATTTTGCTCTTAATTTTGCAATCAGTTTAGCAAATATGCCAGATCAATATGGACAACGAAAAAGAGTTGTTCTAATGGACGCAGACTTAGGATTAGCAAATATTAATGTTCTTTTGGGAATCATTCCAAAATTAAATTTATACCATATTATCAAAGGACAAAAAACTTTATCTCAAATTATTATCCCTACAAATTACGGCATTGATCTTATTGCTGGAGCTTCTGGATTAAGCCAGCTTGCAAATCTCACAGAAGAAGAGCGGACTTTATTGATCCAAGGAATTCTAGAATTAAATTACGCTGATTTTTTAATTATAGATACGGCAGCTGGCGTTTCCTCTAATGTAACACAATTCGCCGCTATCGCTCACGAAACTATTGTTGTTACTACTCCTGAACCAACCTCTATTACCGATGCTTATGGGGTAATTAAATCTATTACCTTAGATCATAGTATAAAAACCCCCAACCTAAAACTAGTAGTCAATAGAGCCTATTCCCAACAAGAAGCCGAGAAAGTTGCCAGTAAAGTTATTGCAATTTCTAAGCAATTTTTAAATATCAAACTCCAACCACTCGGGTATATTCCTGATTCATCTCTAATCCCTACCGCTGTCCGCAAACAAATTCCTTTTAGTATCTTACAACCAAATTCTCCTCCCTCCCAAAGTATTGAACAAATCACCAGAAAAATCCTTAATATTGCTCCTGAAAATCTCCAATACACACCTGGTTGGAAAAAATTTCTTGATTACCTTATAGGCAATAACTAAATGATTTACAAGGTGGCACTATTTTTTTTACTGATTTCAGCTTATCCTATTTATAGTCAAGACTTTTCGTTTTTAAATTTAAGATTTGGAATGACTCAAGACGAGGTTTTAGTAATAATAAAAAATTCTAAAGATCTTATCCCTTCAGAAGATCTTTTATTACGTCAGCTCATTACTAGTACTCCTTATACCCTAGTTTTAAAAGCAAATAATAGTAATAACAATATGATCCAACGCGTTTTTATTGATTTCAACCAAGGAACGAGCTATCAAATTACCGTTTTTTTAAATCCTTTTTATTTCTCATTTTATAGCTTATCAGAAAAGATGCTTGACCTATACGGGATACCTAATTCACGGACTGCTCAAAAAGTAACATGGTTTGATCAAAATCAAGAACAACGAGCAACATTAGAATATCCAGCAACTATTAAATATACTGATATGGCTCGCTTTATTGAGGTTCTTCGTCTCCAAGAACAAAATTTAGAACAACAACAAAGTGAATCAGTTGATTACAAAGCACGACAGAGGATTCTTAACGAACTATAATCGATAAAGAAAATGAAAAACTTCCTAATTTATAGGAAGTTTTTCATTTGAGAATTTTTTATTCTGTTTCGATAAGATTATCTTTATAAAAACAAGCACAGGTATGATTATGAATTGTTTCCAAACTAGGCTCACTCTCAAAACAACGAGCTTGTGCATACATGCAACGTGGTGCAAAACGACAATATTTAGGAGGATCAATAGGTGAAGTGATTTCACCTCTAAGTTTGATTCGGGCTTGTTTCTGATCCAACGACGGAACAGCGATTGCAGAAAGTAAGGCCTGGGTATAAGGGTGTTGCGGATTAGCAAAGAGAGCTTCTGAGCTTGCTTGTTCAACTACTTTACCTAAATACATAACCATAATATCATCAGCAAAATGCTTAACAATAGAAAGATCATGAGTAATAAATAGATATGTGAGTTTAAATTCTTGTTGGAGATCCTGCATCAAGTTTAATACTTGTGCTTGAATAGAAACATCTAAAGAAGAAACAGGCTCATCACAAATAATAAATTTAGGTTGTAAAACCAAAGCTCGCCCAATCCCAACTCGTTGGCGACGCCCTCCATCCAATTCGTGAGGATAAGCATTAATAAGATTACGAGCCAATCCAACCGTATCCATAATTTTGTAGACTTGTTCGGTAAGATTCGAATCTTTTTTTGCTAAACCATGAACAAGAAGAGGCTCTCCTATAGTTTCACCAATAGACATACGGGGATTTAAGGATGCATAAGGATCTTGAAAAATTAATTGCATATAACGTCGGAGATCTCTCATCTCTTGATGAGGAACAGATAACAAATCTCGCCCTTCAAACAAAACCTGTCCCTCATCAGGTTCGATTAAACGAAGAAGAAGACGGCCTGTAGTTGATTTACCACAACCAGATTCACCAACAACCCCTAATGTTTTACCTTCGGCAATATTAAAAGAGACATCATCGACTGCATGAACAAGACCTTTCGGAGTCGGAAAATATTTTTTTAAATTACGGACTTCAATAAGATTTTTAGCCATGATAGACTCCTTTTAATTTTGCCTGGACAAGATCTTCATAAATGAGGCATTCTACAATGTGTTCCTCTTGAATAAGAGTTTCTTTTGGTTTTTGTACCGCACATATATCTGTTGCATAAGGACAACGAGGGTGAAAAACACAGCCACTAGGGAGAGCAATAGGATCTGGAGTCAATCCTTTAATAGGATTCAAACGTTCTACACTATTGATAAGATTAGGGATTGATCCAAACAAACCTTCTGTATAAGGGTGTTTCGTCCGTCGAAAAATATCTTGTACAGAACCATTTTCTATAATTTGTCCAGCATACATAATGGCAACATGATCACAAACTTGAGCAACTACCCCAAGATCATGACTAATCAAAATCATTGCTGTATTTAGCTCTTTTTGGAGAGTATCCATCAATTCCAACACTTGAGCTTGAATAGTAACATCTAATGCCGTTGTCGGCTCATCGGCAATAATTAATTTAGGATTACAAGCCAAAGCAATAGCAATCACCACCCTTTGTTTCATTCCTCCAGAAAATTGATGAGGGTATTCATTAAAACGCTGTTTAGGAATTCCTACTAATTCAAGCATTTCTTCGGCTTTTTTGATATTTTGTTCTTTACTAAGGTCTTGGTGTATCTCTATCACTTCGAGAATTTGCTCCCCAATAGTCATCACAGGATTGAGAGAGGTCATTGGATCTTGAAAAATCATAGAGATTTTTCCGCCTCGAATCGCTCTCATTTCGTTTTCGGTTTTAGCAAGAAGCTCTTCTCCCAAAAACTTGATACTTCCAGAAATAATATGTCCTTGCGGTTCAGCAATCAAACGCATAATACTCAGCGCTGTCGTTGTTTTTCCAGCCCCTGTTTCTCCAACAAGACCAAAAGTATCTCCCGCATAAAGTTTCATATTTAGACCATTCACAGCGTGTACGATACCATTTTCAGAGGTATATTCTACAACCAAATCTTTTATTTCTAATACGACTTCTTTTTGACTCATCTTATCCCTCTTACTTTAATCTTGGATCTAAAGCATCTCTTAATCCATCACCCAATAAATTTAATGATAAAATAGAAATCATAATCGCTAATCCTGGATACGTCGTAACCCAGGGAGCTTTTCTAATAAAACTTCGCCCTCCAGCAAGCATTGATCCCCATTCTGGAGTTGGTGGCTGAACACCTAAACCAATAAAACTCAATCCTGCAATACTGAGGATAGCCCCTGCAACCCCCAAAGTCCCTTGAACAATAATCGGAGATAAAACATTGGGAATAACATGTTTTAGAATAATATAAAGATGGTTCGCTCCAATCGCATGCGCTGCTTCGATAAATTCTTGACCTCGAATAGAAAGCACAGAAGCTCGAACAATTCTTGCATAAATAGGTACAGATGAAATAGAAATTGCAATAACTAAATTGATCAAATTAGGCCCCAAGGCAGACACAATCGCAATAGAAAGTAAAATAGAAGGAATCGCTAAGAAAACATCCATAATACGCATGATAATATTATCTAAAACACCTCCAAAATAGCCAGAGATAGCTCCTAAAAAACTACCAATCAAAATAGAAAGACTAACAGCAATAAATCCCGTCGTAAGAGATATTCTTGTTCCATGGACAATTCGTGCAAAAATATCTCGTCCAAACTCATCTGTACCTAATAAAGTACCAGAACCAGGGGTACGAAAAGTGTTTGATAAATCTTGTTTGATAACTACTAGCTCGTAATTAGCAATAAAATCTGCAAAAGTCGCAAAAATTGTTAATACTAAGAGAACAACCAATCCTAACATAGCCATAGGATTTTTTCGTAAACGTACTAAAATACTTGTTAATTGAGAACCAAACATATGGGAAAAAAGCATCATAAAAAGAAAGATTATTAATAAAAATCGAAATGATACTGCAACGAAATGAATATTTCGTGCTAGTAAATCCAATTCCCCTTGTGCATTTGGTATAAAAGCTTTTACGGCATTTTGTTGAATAATATCAACAAAAATAACAGCAAGAGCTAAAATAAGAAAGGCTATTGTCATATTCTTAATAGATTTGTGATATACAATATAGTGAAATAAATCTTTTGATTGTCCTAACTGATCCATATAATGCTCCCTTTTTATTTATACCTAGATTTAATCCGAGGATCTACATAAGCATAGAGTATATCTACAATAAGATTCACAATGCTAAATACAATTGCTAAGAAAATCACTACTCCCATAACCCTAGGAGTATCTTTTTGGCGAATCGCTTCAACTAATAATCGCCCTACTCCAGGCCATGAAAAAACACTTTCAGTAAGAATCGCTCCACCCAGTAGGCTTCCAAATTGAATCCCTATTACGGTCAATACGGGAATTAGAGCATTTTTAAGAGCATGTTTGGAAATAACATAAAATTCAGCAACTCCTTTGGCACGTGCTGTACGAATATAATCTTGCCGTATCACATCAAGCATGGATGAACGAGTCATCCGAGTAATAATAGCAGAGGTACCAACCCCTAAACTAAGTGTTGGAAGTACCAAAGCTTTGATCCCATTTAGGGACCAGGAAGGTTGTCCCACGGCAGGTAACCAGTTTAAATTAAGAGAAAACTGTAAAATTAACATTAATCCTAGCCAAAACACAGGCATAGAAACACCAATTAAAGTTAATAACATAATACCACTATCCCATAAAGAATATTGGCGTACCGCTGTAAAAACACCTACAGGAATAGAAATAATAATTGCTAAAATCACCGCACACACGGTCAAAACTAAGGTGTTAGGAAAACGAGACATTATTTCTTGAGCTACTGGTACGTTCGTAGTATAAGAACGCCCAAAGTCTCCTAATACAATCCCTCGAACATAACGCAAATATTGAATAATAAAAGGATCGTTCAAACCCAATTCTTCTCGCTTGGTAGATAACGCTTCCGTTGAAGCACTTTCCCCCAGAATCAACTGAGCGGGATCTCCTGGTGTGAGCGACATGATCGAAAATACAACAAACGAAATCCCTAGAACGACAGGGACCAACATCAACATCCTTTTAAAAATATACTTTCCCATTGTTTTTACTTCTCCTGTTACATGATTGCAGGACTACACATTCCCAACTTTATCTATTATATATGATTTTATTTAAAAAATCAATAAAAAATCATCTTTTTTAAGAAATGCACATAAAACAGGCGTTTCAGTCTATTTTATGTGCATTTCTTAATTCCTAGTATTGATTATTCAAAAAATTCTTGAACATAAAGATAAGGAAAAACTAATATCGCTATGACTTCTCGAAAAGATACAGATAGAAGTTTCTTTAGAGAAATCATCACACGGTCAGTAGCTATGTAACTGCCTTCTCCTCGACCGTAAAATAAAGCATACAAACGAATCCTTGGAAGATGATATGCTTGAGAAATAAAAATTGGGCTTGTATGTATTTGTCTGGCTCTTTTAAAAGCATTTTGTACAGTCGCTCTCGTATGCTCTCCATTAATATCGGTAATAATATAAGACTCAGGAATATTACGTTTTCGTAGATATTCTTCCATAACGTGAACTTCTTCTTTACGACCACTCACCATAATATAAAAATCCTGATGCCACAGTTCAAGGCTTTTATCCAAGCGTTTTTCTAGTGCTAATACAGGAATTCCTTCTTGAGAGTATCCCGCACCAAAAACCACCAATAACCGAGCTGTTTGGTCTACATGAGCTTTCGGCTGCCATAAGGCTATCCCTAATACCAACAAAGACATTAAACCAAGGGCACTTATCATCATAATAATAAAATATTTCTTAAACGTCATCAACCCATCACTTAAAATACTATTATAGTGTTTAACATAACAAACAATAACAAAAGCTCGGTATTAAGTAAAAATAGCACCTACTTACTTTAATATATTGCAATCCAGTTTTTTATTATTCTCAAAAATCTCAAAAAATTTTATAAATTATAACACAGAGATCCAATTTTTACAAGTATAGCTCTATATGACAAACAACCTCGAATTGAATTCACTAAATATGAAGATATTTTTTTCCACTCTACATAATTTTCTATTTGTGCCGATAAATACTTATATGTGAAAACATATATTGAGAAATATCATTAAGAAGATTGTTTGTCCACAAGGATGTAGGGCAAACAATAAAATCCCTTATTAATGATATCAAAGAATTTATATAGTGAGGATATTAATGTTTGAAAAAGGTTTGTCTGTCTTTTACCCATTTCATGGGGCAGGACAAATCGTTGATATTGAGGAAAAGGAAGTCCTTGGTGAAAAAAGAGAGTATCTCATTATCGAATTCCCTTTAACAAACACAAAGGTTATGCTTCCCATAAATAGTCTTGAATCAACAGGATTACGTCCCCTAGCAACGGAAAAGATGATAAAGCAAAGTTTTGATATTCTAGCATCTAACGGTGATGTCAATACATTTGATTGGAAACAACGTTATAAATTACATACCGAAATGATAAAATCGGGAAAGATTTTAGATATTGCAGAAGTTATTCGTAATCTTCATCGAAGAAATATTGTCAAAGAACTATCTTCTACAGAAAAAAAATTATTTAACGACGCTTTGGATATGATCTCTGGAGAAATTTCTGTCGTCTTAGTAAAAGACACCGAAGAAATTCGTAACGAAATCGAATCTATTTTATATACCCACGCTCCAAAAATTGAAGACTAGTCCCTCAACAAAACTCCTTTAATAATAGAGGAGTTTTGTTGATTTATAAATAACTCTTGATTTTTTGTCCATTGTGTGGTATAATAGGGGATAATTTAGCATAATTGGAGTATATTAATGGCATCTCTGAAAAGATTGAAAAAACAAGAATTATTAGAACTAATGGTACAATATAAACTTCCTACTTCTCCCAAAATGACTAAAGAACAGCTAGTTAGTGTTTTGGAAACATACAGCATACTACAAACTTCCAAACAACAATCTCTCTCCTCAAAAACATCGCCTTCCAAAACCGATACAAGCTCAGCTATCTCTAAAGCCAAAAGCAATCCATCTCCACAAAAATCTAAAGTTCCTAAAAAATCCCCTATTTTAAAAGAATCAAGTTCTAGATTAAAAGTAATCAATAGTAGCCAACCACTCCCTCCTATTTCCAAGGCTAAAAAAACTCCCCCTACAAAAACAATGACTCCAACTTTTGATAACAATATTACCGTATTAGTTCAATCATATGACAAAGCTTTAGTGATTTGGAATGCCAATCCTTTAGAGGATCAGCATATTAAAGCTTGGAAATTACAAAATAATGGCGGTTTAGATATTTTAGTTCCAAATTATACCCGATCAATATTTATTGAACTCTCTATGCTTGATACCTTAGAGTTTTCGTTATACAGAATCAATCTCGATGAATCTGTTGTATTGTTTCAAACATACCAAGATAAAAATCCTATTAGTGCTAATAACACTTTCCATCAACAGTTACCCAACTATCCAAATATCTCTAAAAAAGAATTACAAAAAATTGTTGATAAGCACTTAAATGAGTACAAACAGCATTTTAGCTCTCATCAGCATTTTTCTTCCTAATTAATATGATCGAAATTACCATAGACCCCTCTTCAAAAAACATCTACCCTTTAACTCAAGAATATATTAATTTTTTAATACAATATTGTCAAGAAATACTCAAAGAGCTTCACCAAGAACAACGAGATTGTTCTATTTTGATTTGCGACAATAATTTTATCACTCATCTCAACAAAGTATATCGTAATAAAGAGTCCGCAACCGATGTTCTGTCATTTGTTTATGATGATAGTGAGTTTATATTTCCCAATTCTCCTTTAGGAGATATTATTATTTCTTCCGAAAAAGCTCTTAGCCAAGCCGAGGAATTTCAAGTTAGCTACGAAGAAGAGTTTTCTCGATTAACAATCCATGGAATGTTACATCTTTTAGGCTACGACCATGAATTAGGAGAACAAGAACACCAAAAAATGTTTGCATTACAGGATCATTATATGAATACTTTTATGCAAAAATATCAAGGATCTGAAAGTGCATTGATCTAATTTTATATAACAAGTTATAACAAAAAAAGCCCTCAAATTGAGGACTTTTTTTGTTATTCAACAACTGCTAATACATTTTCCATATCGAGAAGGAGCATTTCTTTTCCGTCAATTTCGATTTGTGTTCCTGCATATTTATCAAATACGATAACTTGTCCAACGGAAACAGTAATTTCTTTATCGCCTACAGCCAACACATGACCTGTATTCGTTTTTTCCTGAGCTGCAGTAGGAATATACAGCCCACTGGCAGTTTTTTCTTCACCAGCTCTTACTTCAATAAGAATACGGCTTCCAATAGGTTTTATAGCCATCCTATACCTCCTAAGTATATCATTTTTTATGTTCTCTAATTTAATATATAGCAATTTTCATGCCAAGTCAATCAAAAACGGGTGCTATCTGGATTTTTATTCCATTCTCTAAGGGAATCTCTTGTCAAACCCCAGCGATCTGAAGCTAAGGTATACCAATTAAAAGGAGAGGTAACAATAATTTTTTCATATTGAGCGTAAACAGCTTTTATAAGTTCTTCCGTATTATAAACATGATTAGCTAATACTTTAGTATCGAAATCAATCGTATACATTCCATTTCCTATAAAAGAGGTATAACCGTAGAATAATTGAGAATTCATCTTAATTGCCAAACTTGCCGTACCTTGTGGTACCGCTGCTTCTCTCCCAAAAAAAGGAATAAACAACGGATCAAACCAGTAAGTCTGATCCGCTACTAAAGCAACACCACCGCCAGCTTTCATATGCTGTAAAAGTGGTTTCATTTTGGAGATTTCGTTATAGATTGTTCTCATCCCTAAACGTCGTCGTAAATCCTGTAAATGAGCATCAATCCAAGGATTGAATTGACGTTCCACCAAACATACTAAAGAATATCCCAAATGAGCCATAAAAGAGCCTAAAAGCTCCCAATTCCCAAAATGCAGGGTAAAACCTACAAAATTTTGATTTTGATTATGATGATAAATCACTGATAATTGGTCATGCTGTTGAATCCGAATATAAGATAACATTTCTTGGAAATCCATTCTAGCAAAAGCAATCATTTCTAAAATAATACGTAATTCGTAACCTGCCATGATATAATAGAGATCCTGTACCTCAGCTTCAGAAAGAGCCAGATTCATAATAGAAATATTTTTATCGATAATCTCTTTTTTTTGAGGATTTAATTTAATAAGAATTTTTCCAATTATTTTTGAAAAAGAGTAAATTTTTCGATAAGGTATTAATAGTGATAAAATATAGATGAGAGGCAATAAAAAAATTGCCTCTATAAACATAAGTATCTTTCGACTAATAGAAAAATCTCTTTTCGCCATGAATATAATTTCCTATGATGTTTTTTCGAATTCTTCTTTTTGAGATTTTTTATCTATTTTTTCGGCTTCTTTAAGTAGACGCTTCTCTTCTTTTTCTCTTCGTTTACGCTCTTTTGCCATCTGACGCTGTGTTTTTTCAGCAACTCGTTCTTCTTTAGCAATCTGTTTATCAAGAAGGGACTGAGCTTTTTTATCTGCTAAAAAAACAAGATCTTCCTGCTTCATCACTACTTTATATTCTTTTCTGTTGCGAATCCGTGCCGACATCATTCGAGCAAGATTTTGAACCGTCGTTGGTGCTCCCCGAAGATTTAATATTTGATCAAAATAAGTCAGTGCGTGAGAATACTGTCGTTTATTAGCATAAATAAAGCCAGCTTCATACATTGCCCATGCAATAATTTTAGGATCTTTTATAAAAATCTCAGCTGCATTCGTATAAAAATATAGGGATTTTTTATAAAAATTAGCAGAATATGCACTCGCCCCCATATCTAATACCCGTTCAGGAGGAAGTTTTTGTAATGCTTCCTTAGAAGGGACATAAAGCGAATAAGGATTATATGGCGGTACAATATCATAAGTAGACGAGATACTTTCTTGTTTGGGGATAGAAGTTTTAGAGTCCTTAATCATCATCGTATAGCTCGGTACAACAGCTAGCATCCATAATAAGAAAAATTTTATCATTTACCCTCCATCAAAGCTAACAATCCTTTATATCGTTCCATAATAATTTCATTAGCAGGTGATAATTCCATAGCTTTTTCCAATTCGCTTCGTGCTTCTTGATAGAGTCGCCTACTCATAAGAGCTTTCCCCAAACTATCTCGATAAGCAGGATTCTCAGAATCTAATTCTACCGCTTTACGGCATAAAGAAATTCCTTTTTCAATATCTTTTTTACTTTCTACAAGAATATAGCCAAGATTATTAATCGCTCCAGCATAATTAGGATCTATTTCTAATGCTTTATTTAAGGCATCAATCGCTTGATTAATCATATTCCTTTCGTAAAATACAGCCCCCAACGCAGAATAAGCTCCTGCTTCTGGTACACCCGTCTGTAGTGCTTCTCTAAAGGCTCTTTCAGCTTTACTATAGGCTTTTACATCAGCATAAGCTTTTCCAAGAAATACCAGACAGCGAAGTCGCTGTCCAGGGTCTAATTTGGCACTCTTTGCTTGTTCTAAATAACGAATTCCATTGTGATAATTTTTGGTACGAACCATTAATAAACCTAAATAAAAAGCGTATAACGGTTCGGCAGGATTTGATTCATAAAACTGTGTGAGCTTTTTTACCGCATATGTATAATCTCCTGATGCAGCACTTTCCGCTAAAATATCTTCCAGTTGATTCATTTTAAGATCCATTCTTGATTTCCTCAAACAACACCAAATTTTCTTTAGTTTTTATTGTTAATCATAACAAATTTTATTAGAGAAATCAAATTATTACCCTATTAATTATTAGAGTGTTAATATTCCATAAATGATTATAAAAAAGTCCTCAAAAATTTGAGGACTTTTTTATATTTTTTATAATAAGTTTGCATTCGATAAACTATTAGAGAGCTCAACATTACTGGAGACATCATGATATCGAGATAATAACGAAACCGTCTCACTAGATTTCCCTACCAAAGCAAGTAACTCAATAGAGATAATACAAATTTGTATATCTGTATTAAACTGAGTAAGTAATTCTAAGATCATCTCATAAGCTCGATCTAAATTATCTTTTTTAATCATGAGCCGAATTTGTCCCACATAAGCATACTTATCTTGGAATCGATCCCAAACAATTTTATATTGCTCTTCTGCTTCTTCTAGCATATTTTCTGCTAAATACGCATCTGCAATACGAACAATAATTTTGGGATTATTAGGGTCTCTTTCCAGTAGTTCTTGCCAAAAGGGAATAGATTTTTTATATTCTTTTAACCCTCTAAAAGTATCTGCGATTCCATATAATACAAAATTATTATGAGGAGCAATTTTATATACTTTTTGATAATATTCCATAGCTTTTTCAAAATCACGACGAAAACGATAGATATTTCCCACGATTGTTAAAATATTAACGAATTTAGGATACAAATCTAATAACTGCTCCCAATAGATCAATGCTTGATTATAATTTTTATATTTATAGTACAAATCACCCAAACCCATTAATGCAAATTTATTAGTGGATTGGTATTTAAGTGTTAAAAGATAGTATTGCTCCGCTTTGACAAGATTCCCCAAGCTTCGGTAAGCATCTGCAATACGAGCTAAGGCTAAAAAATCTTTATTATCAATTTCGATATATTTAAGCCACCAAAGTAATTCTTGTTGCCTATCTTTAATCCCACGATAAGAATTAGCCAACCCTTTTAAAGCAAGTTTATTTTTGGGATTGTATTCTAATGCTTGGTGAAAATATTTAATCGCCTTGCTAAATTGTAATTCAGCTCGGTGAATATTTCCAATACCAGCGTACACCTTAGCAGAGCTATAATTGTCTAAAAGAGATTTATTACTCTCTAATTCCAAATATAAACTTAGCGATTCATCATATTTTTTTTGTAATGATAACACTTTTGCCTGTTCTATCTTCACTTGCATATCTGACATTAATTAACCCCTTGAATATATTATTGATCACATTGTTATTTTGCTTGTATTCAAACTCAATTTATACTGCATACACATCTATTATAATCTATTTTTTCAAATATTGCAATAATTATTTTAAAAATTGTAACAATTAAAGCATTTTTTTCATTGTTTTACCAAAAACCCCATATCTCTCATTAAAGTATGGTATTCTACTAAAAACGTAGGATCTTTAACAGAGCGTAATTCTGTTGTAGAAAAATGATAAATAAGATTTCTCAAAATATCTAATCGTACAGGATCCATATAAATTTTTACACTCCAAAAGAGCATCCGAGCATAACGAAGCATTTCCGCACTATTCTGCTGTAAGGTTTTCTGAAGAAACTTATCCAAAACTCGGATTAAAGGCTCTAAATAAAATCCCATTTCTTCTTGAGAAACGATAACATTTTTTAGCAACTCTATTTCTTTAATAAAAAACTCAATCTCTGAAAGGCTCGCCTGGTGCATAATATTATCTGCAAACTTATGGATTTGAGAAATAAAATGAAAATTTAAGATCTCTTTCTCATAGGGGAGAAGGATATTTTCAACATCCCAAACGGCATTAAGAAAAAATACATTATCATCGACTTCGTAGCAAGAACTATTCCCATTAGTATCCAACTGAGTGTGCTGGGAAAGAAAGCGTATCCGTAAAAATAATGGGAGATTGGTTAGCTGAGATAATTTCCAAGTGTTATCTTTAAGATTCCACAAATGCGTATCTTCATAATCAGTTATTGACGAGTTTATTTTTTTCCACAATAAAGTATAAATTGAAGAGCTTTTACTAATATCTAATACACATACTATTTTAAACTCTTCTCCTACCGTATCCACCATATCAATAACAAAGCATCTTTTTTTCAAATCAACATATAAGATATTTATACTAAATTCATTGGTTTCTAAAAAGTTTGTATTTCCACCCTTACTAAGGGTAAGCCAACAGATATATTCAATAAGTGAAGTATTACTGATTTTATATTTAACAATACTATTGTTTAAGATATCCCCACCATTAAGATCTATAAATATATTACTCCGTGCTTGAGATAAAGTATCAACAAATTGTTCTACAACAGAAATATCTAAAAATTCTTTAGAAAACTCATAAGCTCTAACCGCATACAACAAATCCTGAATCGTTTCTATTCCTGATAAATCTGAGAAAAACCACCCACAACTTGTATACATCAACATTGCATAACGAAGAGATTCCATAATTTGTAGAACGTTCTGCCGTTCTTCTAAAGAGAGTTCTTTTTTTTGATGCTTGAGAAAAAAATCTTGATAGTATTGAGCGTCTCTTTTTACCATTGGTAAAAAATAATCATTTCGAGCATCCCAAAGATCCTTAAGCAAAGATTTTGTTACTGATTCAGCCACTTGGTAAAGATGATCTCTCAAGAGATCAAAAGCGTTTCTTAGCGGAGTACGCCATTGCTGATTCCATGAATCTTGTCCACCTGTATGACAACCACAATCACGAATCCAACGACTAACCCCATGGATACAACTCCAAGAGGAACCTTCTCCCAGATCTCCAAGAAATAATTCACATTCTTCTGTCGGAGGGTAGAGCTCTAAAAAATGTCCATAATTAGTAAATTCAAAAGAGGTATTCTGTGTTACCGTAGCATTATAAATAAGTTTCGCTAACGCCATATTTCCAAATGATTTATGGTGTCCATAAACTTCTCCATCTGTAGCGGTATGTACCAAATTAATATCTCTGGATTGTTTAAAAAATTCTTGTTTGATCATATCCGAAAATCGCTGAGCATCACCCAAAACATCTCCAAAACTAATTTCTGATGCTAAATGAGGATTGTAAAAAAATACAGCTAAACGACCATTTTTAGTTTGAAGGTTGTAAGGTTTCGTAGTATCAACTTTTCCACCTTTTACATTAGTTTTATGCATATCTACAATAATATTGCCCGCTTGAAACGGCGAAAGAATCACATATTTAATCCCACAATCAACAAGAATTGCTGCTGTTTCGTTATTGATAGCCGTTTCACCAAGCCAAATACCTTCAGAATTACGTCCAAAACGCATCTTAAAATCTTGTAATCCCCATATAATTTGTGTATACTGATCTTTTATCCCTGCTAAAGGCATAATCATGTGGCTATATACTTGGGCAATAGCATTCCCATGACCACCGTTCCTTAGATAGGAAATTCGATCTCCTTCAATAATTTTTTGAACAGTATTTCTATCTCCCTCTTGTTTTTCCATCCACGACAAAAGAGTCGGTCCAATATTAAAAGAAAGATATTCAAAACAGTTGATAATTTTGATAATTTCATTATTTTCTAACACAGGAGTACGAGTACAAGCAGCATAACATTCAGCATTGATTCTTGTGTTCCAATCGGTGTAAGGATAAGCAGATTCCTGCCTATCAATAAATCCTGTCCAAGGATTTTCTCGAGGGGGTTGATAAAAATGACCGTGTAAAATAAAATAATTACGAGACATTTTTCCTCCTTGCTATTTTAAGAGTCCCAAATAAAGAAAAAAGATTCTTTTTTCTTAAGAATACGTATAGTATACTATAAATAGAATAAATTTACAACTGTATTCATTGTAAACTAGAGGTATGTTTTAAAATATAGGTCTTAGTAGTTCTCACATGAATCGATTCCGTATAGTCGTAGATAATTCTTTTTACAGATCACAATACGAAAAACAAACACTTGATTTTTTTAGAAAAAAACGATATACTAAAAGGTATAAATCTCTATTGGAGTCTTCTGTGTTCAAACGCTTTGATAATAACATCCCTAAGGATATTATTAATATCTATAATATATTAGTTTCACATAACTATGAACTATATTTGGTTGGAGGAGCCGTTCGAGATTATCTAAGAGGAGATCACGCGGAAGATTTTGATCTTGCGACATCTGCTTCACCTAAGCAAATCGAACAAGTTTTTCAAGCTCATAGAGAATATCGATTAATTCCAACGGGGATCGAACACGGCACTTGGACACTCCTAATAAACCAAAAACATTACGAAATTACTAGCTATCGTATTGACGGATCTTATTCCAATAATAGACGTCCTGATCAAGTGTCCTTTACAGATTCATTAATCGAAGATTTATCTCGAAGAGATTTTACTATTAATGCTATTGCCGTCAATCCTCATACAAGAGAAATTATCGACCCTTTCCATGGACAAGAAGATATTCAACAAAAAATGATTCGTACTGTAGGGAATCCTATACAACGTTTTAGCGAAGATGCGCTTAGAATGCTTCGAGCATGCCGTTTCGCTTCAAAATTAGAATATACCATAGAACAAGAAACTTACCTAGGGATGCAAAAAACAGCCCATACAATCCAATTTATCTCTCAAGAACGTATTCGTGAAGAATTACTAAAAATACTCAGTAGTAAAAACCCCGCGATTGGTATTGATTTTATGCTTGATTCAGGATTATTAGACTATATTCTTCCAGAATTAAAAGAAGGCTACGGAGTCGATCAAAATCAATTTCATAAATATGATGTGTACCGTCATAACGTAATGGTCTGCGTTCATATGCCACCAGACGATCTCATCGCTAGGTTTGCTGCTTTACTTCATGATATTGGTAAACCTAGAGCAAAAAACTTCGCTCTAAAAATCGGTAATGGTAACGTTTTTTACAATCATGAAATTATCGGAGCTAAAATGGTAAAAAGCCTCATGGGGCGTTTGAAATTTTCTAATGAGGATATTGCAAAATGTGTGTTATTGGTAGAGCTTCATATGTTTTACTATACTTCAGATTGGACTGATGGTGCAATCCGAAGATTTCTCAAACGTTTTGACGGAGATATTAATTTTTTAAACCTATTGTTTCAACTTCGGAAAGCGGATCGGCTTGGAAGTGGGATCAAAAAAAATGGACCTCATATTCTTCAAGAGTTTCAACGCCGTATCCAACATATTTTAGAAAAAGATGCCGCATTAAAAGTATCTGATCTTCAGATTAATGGTACTCAATTGATGGCGACACTCAATCTTAGCCCAAGTCCTTTAATTGGACAAATTCTAAATTATTTATTAGAATTAGTATTAGATGATCCTGTATTAAATACCTACGAAACCTTAAAAACAAAAGCCCTATTGTTCCTAGAGGAACAATCTCACAAATCCCTTTTATAGAGAGGTAAATTCTATGTTACAGGCTATTTTAAAACAATTACAAAAGATACCCGCAAATACTAATACCAACGATATTATCACCTCCGAAGGTGTCGAAGCATTATCTGATACACCACTTTCTAATGATCTTGTATTAGAAATGATTACCTCATTTATGGCCGACTCCCATAATAGTTTTATTCAAATTCTATATTATATCATTAAAGAAAATCCCTATGCTATTTTTTTATTTATTGTAATTTCTGTTTTTATTTTAACGATCATCCTGAGATTAATTCTCTATATTATTTCTCACCATCCCAAGAATATGAAAAAACATTTAGGACGACGTTTGTTAAATATTTTATTATCTTCCCATTTTATATGGACAGGATTATTACTAGGCGTCGTCGTCGGAGTAGATGTTTTACAAATACCAGACGTACTTGCCCACTTAATCAAAGGTTGTGCCCTCTCGATATTATTGTGGATGTTTTATATGATCACACAAAAACTAATTACTCTGTATGCAAGAGCTATATTAATTTATCGTGCTCATGGAAGCCGTATTAAATTTTTCAAAAATAAAAATATTCTTATTGTTCTGTCTCGTAGTATCCATGCCATTTGGTTTTTATTATTTGTTACCATTTTATTAGGATTATGGGGTGTAGAATTAGCTCCTATTCTTACAGGTTTGGGGATCGTCGGTATCGTTGTCGGTCTTGCATTACAAGATTCCCTTTCCCATATTATGGGGGGGATTTCTCTAATGCTTGATGAAACATACACAGAAGGAGATTACATCATTCTCGAAAATGATAATGCTGGTATTATTTTTCAAATTGGCTATCGCAGTACTAAATTACGAACCTTCGATGAAGAAATTATTACCATCCCCAACGGTATTCTCTCTAAAATGATTATTACTAACTTATCTCAGCCTGTTAAAAGAAGTCGTGTAACACTTTTCCTGAAAACTTACGCAGCCGATGCAAGTCCTCAGCTCGTTAAAGAGCTTTTAATACAAACGGCAAAAAGTTCATCAGGGATTCTTCGTTATCCAGAGCCGACTTCTTTCTTTTTAGCACCCGAAGGCTCTTTGTATTCTTTTCGGGTAAGTTTTTATATCAGTACCCCTCTCAATAAACTATCTGCCTCTGATACCGTTCAGCAAGAAATTGTCAGAGTATTCAATCAACACAATATCCGTTTTGGAATCACAGAAAACGTCATGCACGTGCAAGAACATAATATCACAACTACTAGTGATAAATGAGACATAGTCTTATATAACACATAACACAAAAAATCTGATAAATATAATTATCAGATTTTTTATATTGTTTATTTATTATTTACTTTTTTTCTATCCCATCATAAGTGATATACCGCTCTCCATATTGAACATCTTGTATATCTTCTACAATTCTTACCGTTAACAATAAGGTATCCCCATAGTCAATATTTGAAGGAATATTAATATGATGCCATTGTGGACCAACCATTATAACAAAATCACTCGCATAGCCTACAAATGGACCATCGCCACGCCAGTCTTTATAGAGATTCTCGTTTCTACTTTCCGTCCAAAATCGGAGAGTGTATTTAAAAGACTCGGGGTTATTTTTATCAATCGGAAATTTTCCCAAATATAAATAACCTGTATCCAATGCTGTGCCACATTTAAGTGTCCACCCATCATCACCAAAATACTCCGCTTGAGCATCCATCATCCAATACCCCTGGGAATTGGTGTGGACACCATTATAGATAATCTTTTTCCTCAAAGTGGTAACACTATCAAAGGCAGGAGCAGGACTACCAGGTCTGCTATGTCCAGAATAGACGCAATTAACAACAAAATTAATATGTCTAGTTATATGGATTTTTTTGTTAACAAAGAGATAATTATGATCCCCTGCATCTCCCACAAAACGTACTTTCATCCTTACGATCTTATTAAGATCTGGGGCTGGTTTTATATAAGACGCAATCCTCTGTGCTGTTTCAGCAGTTTTAAAGGCATTACTAATATCCATCATTGGAGGTAAACTAGGGTCATCATCATAAATCCAACCATCATCATTAGGAGGATTAATCGGGGGGAAAACATTAGTATTCCCAGGTACTTCGGGATTAATAGGCGGAAAAACGATATTAGTACCCCCACCCTCTGGTACATAGGTATCCGAAGTCGAAAGATCTGAGTCCATACTACAAGATACTAACGTAAATAATATTATTCCTATCAATTTTTTCATTATTCCCCTCTTATTTTTTTATAATATTTTTGTTATTTTTATCAAAACGATATTGAGAAAGTATTACTCTCTTAATTTACGATAAACAATTGGTGCAAATTTACCTAGTAACCCTAAAGAATAAGATATAGGTACTAATAATAAATTCTATATTTAGAAATATAAAGATCAATTGTATTATAGAGTATTTTCGTATAAATGTCAAATAATCACAGGTTATTTTATGTATTTTTTATGTGTTATTGTAAGAAGATAGTAGTCTTAATAAACTTTCTTAAAATATTCATTTGTTTTTGTTAATATAAATATCAACGATCAATCTAGTTTTTTACCATTAATTTTAGACTATTAAAATAATAATTAATACGTTTTATAAAAAAAATTGACTTATTATAAAAGATATAGTATCATAAAGGTATGATTACTAATCATTCTCTATCCTATCATGGAAATAAGATTTCCACAGAATATATATTCCAATCCAATTCAGAGGTACTTTATGGCTCGTCGCATTAGACTAAAAAACACAGGAGATTCTCCCAATCTTATTCTTCCTGAAAACACTTCCAATACGTTTATGGAAGAAATTAATTTTATAGAAGCTCCTGTAATAGAACAAAACAAGCCTAAAAAGATGAAACCTCATCCCGATAAATTTAAAAAGAAAGTAAAAGCTCCAACTAATGAACCCAATATCGCTGAAGAAGACTACTTAGCCATTGATATTGATTTTGAACAGTATAGTAAATATCTATTCAACATGTATGAACACTCTAATAATCCCAAAAAAATTATGGAGCAAGTTTTTTCAGAAGATTATAAATTTTTATTTATCAATCAATTAAAACAACTCTCTATCACTGAGCTTCTTATGGTAGCGAATCACTTAAAATTGGAAAACTGTGAAAGTATGCACACCCAAGAGCTCGTCTATACCATCCTCCGTAAACATACCGATAATCAGGGGATTATTTACGGAGGTGGAACTTTACAACTTATTGATGGGGGATTTGGATTTTTACGCTCTCCAAGATACAGTTACCTTCCTAGTTCTGATGATATTTATGTATCTCCTTCTCAAATTTCTCTATTCCGTCTTCGAAGTGGTGATGTCCTTCAAGGACAAATACGCCCTCCTCAAAAAAGTGAGGAAGAAAAATTCTTTGCAATGCTTCGTGTTGAAAGTATTAACGAAAAATCGGCAGAAGTCGCAAGAAAACGCACCTTGTTTTCCAATCTTACTCCTATTTTTCCTAATGAACAAATCTATATGGAACGTGATCCTCTCCATATAGGAATGAGAATGATTGATATTTTCACTCCTATTGGTAAAGGACAGCGAGCATTAATTGTTTCTCCCCCTAAAGCTGGAAAAACAACACTATTAAAAGATATTGCCAATAGTATTACGACTAATCACCCTGAAATTAAACTTATCATCTTTTTGGTCGATGAAAGACCTGAAGAGGTTACCGATATGCAACGTTCTGTCAAAGCTGAAGTTGTTTCATCAACTTTTGACGAACCAGCACAAAAACATGTAAATGTCGCCCAAATGGTACTGGAAAAATCCCGTCGCCTCGTAGAAAGTGGTTATGATGTTGTTGTTTTATTAGATTCGATTACAAGGCTCGCTCGAGCATATAACCAAGTTGAGCCATCCACAGGAAAAGTACTGTCTGGAGGAATCGATTCTGGTGCGTTACACAAGCCAAAAAAATTCTTCGGAGCTGCTCGTAACATCGAAGAAGGGGGAAGTTTGACAATTATCGCAACTGCCCTAGTCGATACAGGTTCAAAAATGGATGATGTAATCTTTGAAGAGTTCAAAGGCACAGGGAATATGGAAATGAATTTAGACCGTAATCTCGCTAATCAACGTACCTTCCCTGCCTTTGATCTTAAAGTTTCTGGGACTCGTAAAGAAGATTTGTTATTAGATGCCATCACCTTAGAACGTAGTCAAATGCTCCGAAAAGTCTTTGCCAATATGTCCAACGAAGAAATTATCCAAAAAATCGGACAATCTATGAAACGATTTCCAACTAATAAAGAATTTCTTAATAATCTTCAAGCTTTAGGAAGACTATAACTATCTGGAGGCATCTAATGAAAAAACTTATTGTTATTACTGGTGCTAGCTCTGGTATTGGAGCAGCAACTGCCAAAAAATTCTCTAAGGAAGGACACCCTCTCCTTTTATTGGCTCGCCGAGTCGAGCAAATGGAAGCTCTCAAACTCACTAATACTCTGTGCGATCAAGTAGATATTCGTGATAAAAATGCATTGTATCAAGCCATCAAAAAAGCTGAGGAACAATTCGGAGACCTTGATTGCCTAGTCAATAACGCTGGAGTGATGCTTCTAGGACATCCAGAGATCCAAGAAGAAGATGAATGGGACACGATGATCGATATCAACATCAAAGGACTCCTCTATGGGATCAAATATGCTATAAAATCCATGAAAGCTCGACAAACAGGGACGATTTTTAATATTAGTTCCCTCGCTGGGCGAAAAACATCAAAAACACGAATGGCTTATGGAGGGACAAAATTTGCTGTTCATGCAATCAGTGAAATTCTCAGAGAAGAGCTTGCCTCCTCCAATGTCCGATCTATTACTATTGCCCCTGGGATTGTAGAAACAGAGCTTTTGAGCCACACAACAGACGACTCTATTAAAGCAAATTATCAAAAAAATAAAGATATTATTAAAGACTTACTTATTCCTGAAGACATTGCAGATATGATCTATTACGCCTATACTCAACCACAACATGTCTGTATAAGGGAAATTTTAGTAACATCCACCAAACAATCTCTCTAAGGAGTACATAATGAAAAAACTAATCGTTATTACTGGTGCTAGCTCTGGTATTGGAGCAGCAACTGCCAAAAAATTGTCTCAAGAAGGGTATCCTCTTCTTTTGTTAGCTCGTCGAGTCGAGCAGATGGAAGCTCTCAATCTCCCTAATACATTGTGTCATCAAGTGGATATTTTAGATGTTGATACTTTTCAATCTGCTATTCAAGAAGCGGAGGCTAAATTTGGTTCTGTAGATTGTTTAGTCAACAATGCTGGAGTTATGCTCTTAGGGACACCAGCTGAGCAATCTCTCCAAGAATGGAATACTATGATTGATGTTAATATCAAAGGATTACTCAACGGAATACACTTAGTTCTTAAAGGAATGATCAAGCAAAACCACGGAACAATTATTAATATTAGTTCCATCGCAGGACGAAAAACTTTTCCCAATCATGCCGTCTACTGTGGAACAAAATTCGCTGTCCACGCAATAAGCGAAAATATTCGTCAGGAAGTTTCCGCTCATAATATTCGTGTTTCTATCGTTGCACCTGGAGTTACCGAAACAGAACTTATGAATCATACCACAGATCTCAATATTACCAAAAATTATCATGAATGGAAAAAAACGATGGGGGCAGGATTGGAAGCCCAAGATATTGCAAACACAATTTCTTTCATCTATAATCAACCACAACGAGTCTGTATTCGAGAAATAGATATAGCCCCAACTAAACAAGAATCGTAAAACAAAATAAAGAGAAAATTTCACCTAAAAGCTTTCTCTTTATTTTTCTATCTTATATAACTTTATTAATAAAATTAGGAAGTTTACAATGCATAACTTACGTATATTTTTACTTCTATTTTTAGTATCTCCTTTATTTGCCAATATATTTCTTTCTAATATACAAAAAAATCAAAGTCTCCTATATATTTTAGATGGTTCTATCAATCAATCTCCTGCAACGATGTTTCTCCAAATTCAAACAAATAAAGTCTCTGCCTCTTTTTACCTTAGTAATACAAAAAAATCTGAAACATTTGAGGGTGAAAAACAATCGAACTCCCTGATTACCCTAACTAATAACGAAGAAATAATACAAGGGAGTTTTGCCCCCACTGACGATTTTAGAGGACAACGAATTGTTAATAACAAGGTTTCAAATTTTGATCTAATAATAAGAAAATCTCCTTTTCCTTATATTGAAATCACCGATTATACATTTGTTACCAATCTCTCTTGGAATAAAAATACGCCCCCTGACAAGGTAAAGTTTATTTTTAAAGGTCAGTCTCTGCACCTATCAAATCCCAACAAATTATTAGGGGTCAATAAAATCAATACCCTATTCTCTCAAAAACTGAATAGTATGCTCCATATCGTAAAACAAGACCTCAAAAACCGAGAAGAACTTGACAACACTCTCCCAGACTGTTATTCCTGTATTGCCTATGAGTTTCACTCAAACTATGAGATTGAATATACCGATAGTAAAGTATTATCACTTATCCACACAGAATATATTTATAGTGGGGGTGCTCATGGTACAACCTACGTTTCTCCTATAGTTTATCGATTAAATGATGGAACAACATTAAACAGCTCCGTAAAAGATTTGATTATCTCTCTTGAAGATCCAAAACTACTCTCCTTAATGCGACAGAAATTATTAGATGGTAGGACTCAAAATGACTATTTTGAGTTCGATACAATCCGATTAAATAATCACTATTATATCACATCTTCAGGGATTACATTCCTCTACAACCGTTACGAAATCGCTGCTTATGTTTATGGGGCTATTACTATTGAATTTAGCTATGAAGAGTTAAAACCCTTTGTTAAAAGTAATTCCAGTCTTATAGATCTTTTTCAATAATTTTCTCATCTTTTTTATATTTAATTCTATAATAATCAAATATAGAAAATATTAATATATCTCACCATTTTAAAAGTATTTTTGCAATAAAAATATTGACAACTATTCAAGTCTTATTCTATAATAATGAATTAAGGAGTATATATGATTATAAAAACTGAAAATCGGAATCCAAAAAGTACTAATCTAGATTTAATGTCTATTCGAGAAATCATTGAGTTATTAAATCAAGAGGATCAACTTGTTCCTTCAGCAATAGCTGCATGTACCGATCAAATCGAACAAGCGGTAACTCTTATTGTTTCTGCTCTCCACAAAGGCGGGCGTCTAATCTACATAGGAGCAGGGACTAGTGGACGTTTAGGGGTGCTTGATGCCGTAGAATGTTATCCTACTTTTGGGGTTGGAGATGATTCTGTTACAGCACTTATGGCTGGTGGAGAACAAGCATTCATCAAAGCCCAAGAAGGAGCAGAAGATTCTAAAGAATTAGCAATCGCTGATCTAAAAAACATTAATCTTAATACAAACGATATTGTCTGTGGAATTGCAGCATCAGGACGCACTCCTTATGTCATTGGAGGGTTAGAATATGCCACTTCTTTATCCTGCAGTACTCTTGCTGTCACCTGTAATCCTGGAAGTATCGTTGGATCTCTTGCCTCCGTCGCTATAGAACCTAATCCCGGCCCTGAAGTATTAACAGGATCCACACGAATGAAAGCAGGAACTTGTCAAAAATTGATTCTCAATATGCTCTCAACCGTTAGTATGATCCAAATGGGAAAAGTTTATGAAAATCTCATGATTGATCTAAAAATCACTAATCAAAAACTTCATGAACGTGCCTTAAGAAATATCATGGATATTACTACTTGCTCAAGAGAACTCGCTGAAGCAACACTTATCAAAACAAAGCAAGATGTCAAATCAGCTATTCTTATGATTAGTTTGGATTGTTCTTTGGAAGAAGTCCACCAACTAATCAAAGAAAAAAGTAGTATTAGAAAAATTTTACAAAATTCATAGAATTAGAGTATATCAAAAGGTGTACACAAGCCAAAAAATAGCCCTGTATAATACAGGGCTATTTGAATATTAATTTTCTAAAAATATATTAATTAACACAAATATCTATTTTTTAAGAAAGGATTGGATTTTTACATGGACTTTATCTTCCAGTTCTTCACTCATTTTCATATAGCTTTCTTTTTCTTTGACGATCATTTCTCGTATTTTGTGCTTGAGTTTTTTTAATTCCTCAAGGCTTTCCGAAATCATTTTTTTATCGTAATTGGATTCTTTAAGATGGCAATGCTCCATAATATCGAGACGAAGAATTTCCATTTTATGTTCTAATTCTTTAATCTGCTTAGAAAACTGGAAATGTCCACTTAGGAAGTATTCATATTCCTTATGACCCATTTGTCGTATTTCTTCAACCAATTCAACAGGTAATATTTTAGCCATCGTAAGCCAGTGGTTATGATCCGTAAAGGACTCATATTCATGCATATTGCAACAATGATGATGTTTATGAAAACGATTATAAATCCAATGCTTAGCCCCTAAAAACTGCTCTTCTAATTTTTTTGGAAAGTCCATGACTTCCTCCTTTGTTTTATTATTGTAAAGTTAGTGAATACCTAAAAAAAAGTCAAATAATTTCAAAAAAATATACTTATTAAATAAAAAAACACCTTTAATAAGGTATTTTTTTATTTGATTGTCTACTAAAGCTTTTTTATGATAAAGAATGTTGTCGAATCAGATCAAAAGAATGATTTAAATTCATTTTTTCTTCTTCTGTCATATCAATTTGAATAATGCCTTCCATCCCTGACTGACCAACAATAGCAGGAACACTTGCCACTATTCCCGTTTGCCCATATTCTCCATTCAAATAAGTCGAAATAGGAATAATCGATTTTTCATCACGAAAAATACAGCGGATAATACGTGCCGCCGCTGCCCCTATTCCGAAAGCTGTATTTCCTTTTCTATCAATAATTTCCCAAGCCATATCGACAATTTTTTTATGAAGCTCTTCTAAAGATTGTTTTGCATATTGCTCTGGATGGCTTTCTCGTAATTTTAAAAAGGGTTGCCCACCTATCCGTATACTACTCCAAATAACAGCTTGAGAATTCCCATGTTCTCCCATAGAAAATCCATAAACCGAACGAATATCAATATTTCCAGCAATTTCGGAAATAACCTGACGTAAGCGTCCTGTATCCAAAAGTGTTCCCGTACCAATAACACGATGAGCCGGTAATCCACTTTCTTTTAGAGCTTCGTAAGTAATAATATCTACAGGATTAGATTGAATAATAAAAATACCATTAAAACCATTATCCATCGACTCTCGAACAATAGAACGAACAATATTAACATTTTGCTTAAGTTCGACAATACGATCTCCACCTTCTGGAGGAGCAGCACTCGCTCCTATACAAATAATATCAACATCTTTTAAATCTGCATAACTCGCAACACGTACTTTGGTTTGGGAGGTAAAGAATGCTATAGCATTTGCAAGATCCCAAGCTTCTCCTTCTGCTTTTTTATGGTTACGATCAATAAGCAAAAGCTCATCCGTAATCCCTTGATTGAGAATGGTTACTGCCGTTCCAAGACCAACATTTCCTAATCCAATAATTGCAACTTTACGAGAAATTTTATTCATATATTCCTTCCTGATAATATCATACCACTATTATACTATACATTTATATAAAAATCAACTGCATATATTATTACTAAGCAAATAGTTATCTACCATAAAATCCTAAGGAATTTATAATAAATTCCGATACAAATAGAGCATCCTATTCTAGGAGAATACCATGTATACATTTTTTATTATACTCACCGTTTTATTTCCTATATCCTATTATACAGCCGATAACACATCTCCTGCCGTTAATATTTCTTTTATCAAACAAAATTATCAAGCATACGAACCCATTCAATTTGAAGTGTTTATCAAAAATACAGATACCCAAGAACGCTCTTTTATCATATCTGATATTTTAGAGCAATCAATCTATTTTGAATTAAGAAGCTCACGTAACGAAATTGTAGAAATGAATCCTAAAGTTGTAGCACAATCATCCGGAGTGTTTTCTACTCCAGAACTCTACCGTAACATTACGCTAATGCCCCAAGAGTCTTTTTCTCGTCTCTTTGATCTAAGAGAGTTTTATAATATCACCCGATACGATACTTTTTACCTCAAAGGGATTTTTTATCCAGATCCCAATAACAGAGCCCTACAAGCTCTATCCGATTACACAGTGTTTTCCCATATTCCTTCTTCTACGGTATTACAACAAATGGTTGGGGATTCAATCAATAGAAGTAAAGAATTATCTATCCTTTCAACCTTTCTCCCTAATGAAATCATCAAAAGTTTTTTTGAATCTCTCTTTACGAAAGATTGGGAGAAATTTCTACTCCATATCAATACTGAACAACTGCTACAAAGTTTCCAAAATTATGCCAATCAATACAACCAATCCAACGATGTTACTTTCAAATTAGAATTACTAAAACAATTTCAGCGATTTCTAACTGTTCATTGGGATATTCCTCTTACTAGTTATAAAATTACCCAAACAACCATTCAAGAACATACTGCCTATGTAACCGTAGATGCTGTAGAAAGTATTCGGTTTACAAGTCGTCGTGTCCGCTATACTTTTACTTTGTATCGATCGGTATCAGGTTCTTGGTTGATTGTTGATTACACCGTCCTTGCTCTTAATTAAAAAGAAGTAATAGTTAGAATATTTTATTTTTTGCATTTTTTTGAATGATTAGCTATAATAAGATATGATAAAAAATATTTTTCTTTTTTTTAGTATTTTTTTCTTCAGTACTGTCGTATTCTCTCAAGAAATAACCACAGCCAATGTTACCAATCTCAATTATATCACGATTCCTCAATACGAATTACCTAAGCGGTATCTTATTGATAGCTATTCTACCCTATACCCCAAAGAAAATCTTTTCCGTCGAGCAGATATTGTGTTTTTTTTATCAATTCCTATTACCATGTTTATTATGCAAAACGTTATTAATTTTATTAATATTTTTAATATCGCTTTAGACAATTATAATTCTGATTTAGGACGAGACAATTTTGGGTTTACTTTAGGAGAGTGGAGTTATATTATATCTGCTCTAATTATGATTCCTTTAGGAGTAATGATTTATGATACTGTTTATGTACAACAGTATCCTATCACACCATTTTTTAAACAAGACACTATTAAAGAAATTCGTGTTACTTTTAATGTCTATCGTATCAAATTTTAGAAATTTTTTATAGATCATCTGAAACTATCATATTTCATCACACGAATTTTTTTACCAATTAAATCACGATAACCCACATAAGGGATATTTTCAAATATAGCTAACATCATAAAATCTGACTCTCCTGTCCCTAGATCAATGTCATTAACCCCACCTACAAGATCCCAGTTTGGGTCGTTCCATTTACTAACTGTTTGATTGCTATTAAATGTAGAAACAGTATAAAGATCAGAACCCGAAAAGGTAATATCTATCGAATAGCCACTCCTAAAACCAGAGCCAAGATCTGTACTATTCGTGCCACCATTAAATTTCTTTACTTTTAAAACCCCTGCAATATCTCTCACAGCAATGTACAATGTCCCATCAGGGTTAACTGCAATAGATGGTTTGACAATCGACGTATTATCAATTGTTACAAAACGATCATCACCCCAAACTCCAAATCCACTAGCTTTGTCCTGATTTTTAATCGTAACAAATAACCCTGTCCTTAATTCTGTATAGGCAACATAAGGAGTACCATCATAAGCAACAGTAATGGATACATTCGTAATATTTGTGATAAGCGTACTTACCGTATTTACTACCTCTTGTGCGAGCCAGCGTGAACCCAAATAACTTTGTACCACAGCTTGATCCCTAGGATCATTGGAATTTTTACTAAGATAAGCAAGGTAAATAATACCATTAGGAGCAATGGTCAAATTTGGATCTGCTACTCCATTCATTCCAAGATCTACCCCTACTTGTCGCCATGATTGTCCATTGTAGGTCATCACTTGAATCGTATTTATCATAGTATAAGCAATATAAAGTTTTTTATCAAACGGAGAAATAACCAAATCAGTATAACGGACATTCTGAGTAGGAAGGGAAGCGCTTATATCTTCCCAAGAAACACCATTATATTTCATCACCAATACTTGTCCTGAAGAACTTGTATAAGCTACATAAGGAGTTCCATTAGAGGAAATAGCGATTGATGGGTGATTTACTTCATTATGAGGCAAATCCGCTAGTTTTACCCACGCTCTCGCCATATTTTTTGGAGTAAAGCTAATTTGATCAACAGTCAGCCAATAATCAGCCCCTAAATCTTTATACACTATAAGAGAGTTATTAGTCAGTTCGATACCGAGGTATTTTCTCCTTCCTCCATCATTTACAGAATAATACGCTTTTTTACATCCTTCAAGAGCTTCAATAAAAGTATAATTCCGAGACGAGATAAAACCTGTTGCCTCATCCAAAACCACAGGCGTTCCATCAATTAGTTCAAATGATCCTGCAGTAGAGTTTTTAAATATAGATGCTCGATAATGTTTTATGGTATACTTATTTTCCACTTGGAAATTGACATTTTCTTTCCTATTCCAATAAATTTCTCCACCATTTTTATAGAATGTAATAGCAGTATCACTTTCGAACTCTACTCCTAGGTATTTGGTTATTCCTTTATCATTCACGGAATAGATTTTTTGTTTACCATTATCGAGTGATTCAAGAAAAGTATATTTAATTTTATCTCCCTCTAAAATATCTCCACGCTCATTTACCGCAACCATAATACCTTCAAATAATTGGTATTTGGCAAATTCTTGCTGGGGTAAAGTATCAGGAACATCAGGAGTAGTAGAACAAGTTACCAAAAAAATAGACATCACTATAGATATAATTATCAGAGAATATAGATTGATTTTCTTTAACATGATCCCTCTATTTTATCTAGATTAAAAAATAATATTAAATTATCATATCTTTCTAAAGATATTTTACATTATTTTTACAAAAAAAACAATACAATAAAGATTATTTCCATTCTAATATTTTATTCAAAAACGACTTAAGTAAAGGATTTTGAGGTGATTCGAACAGTTTTTTACTGTCATTATACTCAATTATTTTACCACTATGAAGAAACATGACTGTTTCACAAGCCAAGCGAGCAAATCCCATCTCATGAGTAACCAAAATAATATGTTGCCCCTCTAAAGTAAGCTCATGAACCATATCTAATACTTCGGAAGTATATTCAGGATCTAACGCAGAAGTTGGTTCGTCTAGTAATAATAATTTAGGATTCACAACAACAGCTCGGACAATAGCAATCCTCTGGCATTGCCCCCCTGACAATTGATGGGGATACTTATGAGCATCCTTATCCAAGCCGAAGCGTTCTAATAATTGATACACTTGTTGCTTGGCAGTCTCTATAGGGATATTAAATACTTCTGTCAATGGTAATAGAATATTTTGAACCCCTGTAAGATGAGGAAATAAACCATTACTTTGAAAAACAAAACCTATTTTTTTATACCAATCATGATTTTGCACAAAATTAATAAGCTGATGATCAAAATAAAAATTACCTTGGCTCGGATAAATCAAGCCACCTAAAATTTTTAATAATGTAGACTTCCCACCACCCGAAGGTCCAATAATTGCTAAACTAGAACACTCATCCTCAAAATTGAGATGGTTTAATACCAAATTATCTTGATCAAATTGGTGACTTAACTCTTCAAATCTAATATACATAGCTATATTTTTTCTCCAAGTATCGGCTTAATATAATAATTGGGTACGTTAGTAAAAAGTATAAAAAACCCAAAAAGAAATAATTTTCAAATAAAGCATAATTAATAGAGCTTATTTCTTGGGTTGTCTGCGTTAATTCAATAACAGCCACTACCGATAATAAAGATGAGTCTTTAATAATAGAAGCAAACTGCCCCGCTAAAGCAGGCATTATTCTAATAATTAATTGAGGAATAATTACCAGCGATAACACCTGTTTTTTGTTGAGACCTATAGCTTGGGCGATTTCATATTGTTGCTTATCAATAGAAACAAGTCCACCTCTAATAATCTCACTAATATAAGCTCCTTCAAAAATGGAGAGAATTAAAATCCCTGCAATATATCGATTATCTATACCCCAAGCTGTTCCTACAATATAATAAAAAAAGAAAATCTGAACTAACAAAGGAGTCCCTCGAATAATCTGCACATAACATTGACAAAAATAAGAAACTAATAGCAATCTGGAACGAATCCCCACTGCAGTAATAACGCCAATCAACATACTAAGTATTAACGAGAAAAAACTAATGATGATCGTCATGATCAAACCATTAATCAATCTCGTTTTATACTCAGATAATACAGAAAAATTAAACGATAATCCTAATTTTTGAAGAGTAACTAGAGTAAATATATAAATTAACAATGCTAATATTGATATATTTAATAACCGCATTACTCTCGAAGGTTTTTCAATAGACATAGCGGTTGTCCCTTAAGTTTTAGAAGAAAAATTCTAGTCCTTGTTTGTCAAATTCTTGTTTTTCTACTTCTAGGTATTTTTTTGTTAAAGTATCAAAACCATTATTTGCTTTATACTCTATAAGAAATTCATTAACTTGACTCACTAATTGGGTATTACCTTTTTTGATGGCCATTCCCCATTGTTCGATCTCTTTAACATCTTGATCGATAGCAAGCATTTTAGTAGTTTCTCGATTTCTTTGGTAATTGTTATAGATCGTAAGCTGATCGTATAAAAGAGCATCTGCTTTACCTTGTAGAACTTCTGTTAATGCAGCACTCTCACTACTAAAGGAATTAACCACCGCATTGGTAAGATTTTTTTGTGCAAATAAAAATGGGGAAGTTCCTTGTTTGACAGAGACCACTCGGCCTGGTTGATTGAGATCCGTAATAGAATTTACTGGAGAATTAATATTGACAAGCATCGCAATACGAGCTTGAGCATAAGGATCTGAAAATTCTACTTGAGCTTTACGATCTTCGGTAATTGTCATCGAAGAAATCACAATATCCACCTTACCAGTTTGTAAAGCAGGAATCAATCCCGTCCATGCTGTGTTTTCGATTACAACTTTTTTACCTAAAAATTCTCCTAAGGCATAAGCTAAATCAACACTTACTCCTATAGGATCTCCTTCCGAGTTTTTCGTCTCAAATGGTGGATATGCTAATTCCATTCCAACTACTAAGGTATCTGATTTTGATTGAGCACAAGCTCCAAGCAATAATAACAAACCCACAGTGCTTAAATATAAATTTTTCATTGATAACTCCTATCGATTTCTATTTAATTATAGCATAAATGATATCAAATACCAAATCTATTTAAAAATATTAAAACAATAATATCATATTTTTGACAAAAATTGCAAAATCTTTTTATAATATGTATGATATAAATATTAAAGAGGTATCTTATGAGATTCTATTTGCTCCTTTTTTTACCAATTTTGCTCCACACACAATATGCTACCCCTTTTCCCCCTCTCCCCACAAGAGAGATATTAGAGACAAATATAATATCAGAATACACAGAACCTTTATCTAACGATAACATCGTGGAAGATACTACCCCTGAAAATAACACACTTCCTAACACGAACCTCTATTCCCCTCCTTATAAAACCTCCAACTATCGACGATTTAAAACCAAAAAAATCCCCCAACTTCTTACTTCTGAAGGAATGCTCCAAAATTTGGATAATTCTTATTGGAGTTTGAAATTTCATTCTCACCCAGATATTGCTTTATACGAAAACATGACGCTCCATTTCAAAGATAATAAACTCAATCTCAAAGCAATCGGTTACACCCAAGAACTTCTCGAAGATTTAAGCTTTCTTTTAAGCCCTGTTAAAATGTTTAAACCCAATGAAGGGATTTTTGCTTATTCTGATCCCAAAGGTCAGATTTATTTTGTCTACCTTCATCTGTTACTACAGCACCTACTCGCCATGAAAATAGTAACAAGCTATGAAGAAGCTGAACAAGTATCTCAACAAAGTCTGACCGAACTTGGTATCTTTACTTTACAATAAAATTACTCTTGACAAAAATAAAAAAATAATCTAAAATATATATCTTATCATGGAGAGATGGCTGAGTGGTCGAAAGCGGCGGTCTTGAAAACCGTTGTACAGTAATGTACCGGGGGTTCGAATCCCTCTCTCTCCGATACCCTTTTGGGTTTATTAAGTAGAAAGAGATGTATAAAAAGATCTTTAAGGAGAATATATGAATTTTGAGCAAAAAACTGTATTTGGGATGTTTGATGGAAAGGCTCAATACACTATCCCTCTCTACCAAAGAGCTTATTCTTGGGGAAAGAATAATTGGGAGATCTTTTTAGAAGATATTCGAGAAGCAAGCGAAAGTAACAACCCTTACTTTTATGGAAATATTTTATTAGAAACAGTCGAAAGGGATAGAAGATATAGTATTATTGATGGTCAACAACGTCTTACTACTTTAATCTTATTTTTTTATAGTCTTCATAAAATACTAATTGAAAAGGATAAAGAACAAATAAATGAGTCAACAGAAATATACGAAACTTTTATTAAAAATCGAAGTATGTATAAATTAGAACCAGTATCTTATGATACAGTATTTTTTCATCAACTATTAGATATTAATAAGTCAACAGAGTTAAAGCCAGCAACTGCATCTCAAAAACTGCTTGAAGAGTGTGTTAAATACTTTAAAGATCAGCTTTCTAAATTAGATATGAAAACTATAATAAAGTATAAAGAAACAATTTCAAAATCTGAGATTGCTGTTATTAAAATGAACGAAAAGAAAGAATCTGCATTAATGTTTGAATTACAAAATAATAGAGGATTGTCTTTAACCAATATGGAAAAGTTGAAATCTTTTATAATGTATCAAATATACATTTATAGTATTGCTGATGAAACAGAGAATAAACTTAAACAATTGGCTGAGCAATTTGAAGAAATCTATCGTATAATTGGCAATAATTTTCACCTTTCCGAAGACAGTGTCCTAACGGCTCATTGTCAAGCATATATTAATGGATTTGATTATAGAAGTTTAGAAGACATAAAAAACGAATTGAAAAAACTTGAGACAAAAGAAGGTAAGATCGAATGGATTAAGGATTTTATTCATAATTTACATAAATCATTTCAAATTATGAAAGATTTTTTTACGATGGACTCCAAAGAGGCTTTATTTCTTAAAGCAAGTATAAAAGCTTTTGTTTACCCCTTTATTATTAAAGGGTTCAATCATATTGATCCAACTGATACATCACTTAAAACAAAGCTTATACGAACTATGGAGATACTTATTTTTAGATCAAATATCGTCAGATCTAGAGCTGATTTAAGAAACCATCTCACTCCCATATTAAAGGATTTTAATTCTAGTAACATTGTCGGATTAGCTGAAAGCTTAAAAGATAAATTAAATCAAGCACGGTATTGGAGAGATGATAAAATAAAAGATGAGATTGACAATCTTAATTATGATAATGATAAAATAATCAAATATATTTTAAGTGTCTATGAAGATATTGAACTATCAGGGCAACCTTTTGAAAAATTATTCAAAAATGAACAAATAAATATTGAGCATATATATCCCCAAACTGAACCAGATAAAGTACTTGAAAACGGATATAACATTAATGACTTAGGAGAAAACGAAGACGAAGAAGGATACATACATTGTATAGGAAATCTTGTGTTAATTGATAAAACATTAAATAGTAGTATTGGTAATAAGCCTTATAAAACAAAATTAGACAGTTACACTGCAGGATTCAATGGAACTCCTATCCTTCAACAGCAAATAAAAATAAAAAACTATTCTACTGATATGTGGAATAACGAGACAATAAATCGTAGACATAATGACATAGTAGCTTTTATCCATCATCATTGGTCATTTGGTAACATTAAAAATATAATAAGTCCTACTATATAGCAGGACTTATTTATTATCTATAGTTTAAAACTTCTTGTCATTTATTAAATAGTATGATATGATTTATACTATTCAATAAAGGAGAAAGCATGAAGCCTAACATATTAACTAATAGTGAATTTCTTAACTCAGATCTTATCAATAAAAATCTTCATACGAATGATATTAAAGAAAAGTTGTCATATTATCTTACTCATATAGAAAAAGCAAAAAAAGAAGCAATTATCGATGAACAAGAACACGAAGAACATTTCAAAAATATTCTTAATCAGTTTTTCTCCGATGTCTATGGCTATAAAAACAACACTCACCAGAGGATTGATTCTGTAATACGTCAAGATGATAGGCTTAGAGTAATTATCGAGGTAAAACGCCCAAAAAATCAAGATGAGATGGTACAGATCGATGATTTTAATCGAAAAGCTTTTCATGAGGCTCTCTTATATTACTATGAATTAAAACAACAGAATATATACTCTATTAACTATATCTTAATTACTGACTGTGAAAAAATCTATCTTATCTCATCAAAACACTTTGAAGATCTCATAAAAAATAAAACTATTGCACCGATCTTGGAAGATTTCAAATCTAAATCTAATAACGTTATTAAAAAAACTAATGATCTCTATAACGCCCTTAAATCAATTCTTAAAGATATGCCTATCAAGATCTCTTGTTATTTTGTGGACTTAAAAGATCCTAATATCGATCTTGATATACTATATAAATTATTTTCTGAATACTCTTTATTTAAAACAGTCCTAGATAACGACGCTAACGAACTTAACAGACCTTTTTATGATGAACTCCTCTATGTCATGGGACTGCAAGAAAAAGAAGATAAAATCATCAAAAACAATGTCAAAAATACCCTTTTAGATCTTACCGAACAAATGATCGGTAAAGATCACAAAGGCGAAGAATTATTTGAGGTGAGTTTAGGATTAAATATCTTATGGCTGAATAGAGTTTTATTTTTGAAGATTCTCGAATCTCAATTAAAAGTATTTCGTAATGATCCTAAATTTGCAATCTTAGATCCAGAATCAATCACAGGGTATCATCTTTTAGCTAAATTGTTCTTTAATATTCTTTCTACTCCAAGAGATAAACGGCATGAAGATGACCACAAATACGATCTCATTCCCTATCTCAATAGCTCACTTTTTGAGGAAACGACACTCGAAAAAAGCTATCGTATCCGAGATCTTGATATAGAACGAAAAGTCAAAATCAAAGATAATAGTGTCTTATACAATGATAAAAACTTCAAGCAAAAAGAACTCACCTTATTAGAATATCTCTTACGGTTCTTAAATTGTTTTTCGTATAATTCTGACCACTCCAGTGAAGATACTGTCATCAAGTCTTCGGTGTTGGGTTTAGTCTTTGAAAAACTAAACGGTTATAAAGATGGATCTCACTTTACACCAGCAAGTATCACGATGTATATGTCTCAAAAAATTATCCAAAAACGTGTTCTTGATAAATTTAACCAAGAATTCAAACAGAGTTTTAATAATTTTGCTGAACTAAAAGAATTTCGATTCATAAAGGAAGAACTCATACAAGCACGTAGTATCATTGATAGAATAAGTATTTGTGATCCTGCTGTGGGTAGTGGACACTTTCTAGTGTCTTGTTTGAATGAATTGATCCGTATTAAGAGTGAGCTTGGTCTCTTACACAAAGATATTAAGATTGATATTGTTAACGATGAGCTTATTATTAAATCAGTTTTTGGAAAGCGTTTTATTTATCAAATAAGTAACAATGCAATCACTACAGAAGAAAAAGAGATCCAACAAGCAATCTTTCATACCAAAAAATATATTATTGAGAATCAATTATACGGGATCGATATTAATCCTAATTCTGTGAATATCTGTCGCCTTCGTTTGTGGATAGAACTCTTAAAACATACCTACTACACTGATGAGAGCTATGTCAATCTAGAAGTCCTTCCCAACCTCGAATTTAAAGTCATGACAGCAAATAGCTTAATTGCTGTGCGGGATATCCCTTTATACTTTAATAAAGATCATAGAGCAAAACTAAGTGAAGCAATGCGTACTTATTATAATGCTCGATTAAGCGAGAAAAATGAGATTAAAGCTCAAGTACAAGAGCTGATTGGTAATGTAAAATCACGTATTGATCAGTTAAAAAACTATAATCCATTCGATACGGTATTATCTTGTAGTTTTTTTGATAGTGGGCTGATGTTTGGGATTGAAAGATTTGATATTGTGATTGGTAATCCTCCATATGTTTCTAATAAAGGGATCTCTTCTGAGATGATGACTAAGTATAAAGCAGAATACGGAGAGCAAGACGATCTTTATAACTATTTCTATCGTAGAGGTTTTGATCTTGTGGTAGAGGGTGGAATCTTAGGATATATCACGTCTAACACATTCTTGACGATCCAAAGCAAACAAAAACTCCGTCAATTCTTACAGAGTAAACACCTACTCGAAATGCGTCTTGTTGATAATATTTTTGAGAGTGTAGCTGTTGAACCAATTGTGCTTATTGCTAAAAATGACGAACTTAATGACTACTCTTTTAGCTATATAGATAATCGCTTTAATACAGATCTTTTATCTAATGAAAACGCGATTATCGTGCCTATTTCCGTCTATAAAAACGCACCCAATCAAGTATTTTTTACACCTACAGAGAACAATTTAGAGCTTGCGACGCGTTATTTTGGGACAATCCAAGGTCTCATAACGACCTACTGGGATGTAATCAAGACCAGTGCGAATATCGAGAAAAATAGAAAGTTCCTTGATCTTTATCGGTCTAATCTCAAAGCAGGAGATGTAAGCTTACTAGGTCTCCTAACAGACGGTGGGCAAGGTCTAGCAACGGCAAACAATGGCTACTTTGTCGGCGTTCGTGCAGGCACAAAAGACGCAGAGCGTACCTATACACAGCGACTCGATAAGATCGCAAAATTTAATAAAGAATATAAAACAGATCATAGTATTAGCTCCTTGACAGAACAGGAGATTAGAATCTTATTTACTGACTTAAAGGCACAATACGGACGTGATGTTTTTGGGCAAGGCTTCCTCTATCAGATTATTAGTGATGATGAACTTGCCGATGTTACAACCTTAAGTGAGCTTGAAAAAAGTGAGGGAATAGTAGGAAAACGGAGCTTCGTCCCTTATGATAAGGGAGATAAAGACGGCAATCGCTGGTATATGCCGACCGTCTATGCAATTAACTGGTCTCAAGAAAATGTCAAATTCTTAAAAGGTAATAGTGGTAAAAAAGGACAAGGTATGCCTGTTGTCCGAAACCCTCAATTTTATTTCAAAGAGGGTTTTTGCTGGAATCTTATCAATGGAGATAAAAATACAAATGATCTTAAGGTTAAATTAAAAGAATCATCTATAAATGATGTTGGTGGTATGGCATTATATCCAATCAATATTTCTCTTAAATATCTAATTGTTACTCTAAATGCTGATTTTATTAATAAATACACAGAGCAATTTATCAATTTCACAGTAAACTTTCAAATAAACGATATGAGACAAGTGCCTATCATTATCCCCACTCCTGCACAGCTAAAGGTTGCCGAAGAGCTGTTTGACCGTGCTAAAACCATCCAAGAACAACAAATCGCAAAACTCCTCTCCAAGCTAGAGACTGATAAACTTCTTGAAGAGATTCAAATCGAAGTCGATGAGTTTGTGCGTGGATTGTATAGAGGTGTAAGATGATTACTGATATTATTACAAGTACAAATACAACCTATGATAATAGATAAGACATATATATCATTTGGACAAAATCAAAATACCTTGATTGCTATGATCCGTCCAGATCAAGAACCAAGAATTATTGATAGGAATCAAAAATCTTTTATTAATTTTGATAAATTCGTTAATCTCATTACAGAGATTAAGAATAATCAATGGGATAGTTTTATTGTATCTGCTATAAAATAATTAGGTTAGTTTTATCACAAACTATTAACTACTTACTGAAGAAGATTTAAAGCTCGTATTATTTAATTTTGAAACATGAAGCTCACCTTAAAGAGGTAAACTTCCAGTACCACAAACAATATCGGTCGCATAAAACTAAACTTAAAAGTAATCTAAAAAAAGAGTCTGGTCAGGATTAGTAATAAAACTGTTGATTTTCTAATCTTTTTCGTATTCTTTCTATTTCTGAGGGTAAAAATACGTTTGGCAAAAGATTAGCTTTTTTATTATATTCTACTTATTTTTTAAGGATATAATTCAAAATTTTAACCAAAATAATTACTAAATTTCTGGTGTACAATGGACATTTCTTCATCTGTCAAGATTACAGGTTCTAGACCAGCACTTTTAGCCTGTAAGTATAGCATAGCAACATATTCGATTTGCTCAAGAATATTAAATGTTAATTTTAAATTAGATCCACATACTGTAACACCATGATTTGCAAGGAGTACTGCTCGAGATTTTTCACCTAAAGTTTGAACCACTTCATTTGCTAACTCATCAGTTCCATAGGGTATATATTTTGTACAGCGCACTATATTTTCACCTGAAGAAGCAATCATATATTCGCAAGCAGGTAACTCTTTTTGAGCAACAGCAAGCGTCGTACAATATTTTGTATGTCCATGTATTACAGCACTAATATCTTTACGAGCAAAATAAATAAACGTATGCATACTTAATTCACTAGTAGATTTTTTTCCTTGAATTTGTTTGCCAAGAGTATTATTTTCAGCGATAAAAACGCTAATATCTTCATTTTTTATTTCATCATAAGGAGTTGATGCTGGTGTTAAATAAATCAGCTCTTCTTCTCTATCGTAGATAGAAATATTTCCAGCCGTACCATTGGTATAACCTTTGGCAATCATCTCTAGAGCTGTTTTGATAATCTGCTCACAATATTCTACTCTAATCTTATACATTTTTACTATCCTCTTTTGTTTCCTTCAATATCATTTTATGGTTCCATACTAAAAGCGCAACCATAAATATAATAGCAATAATTGAACCCCAAGATTGTTCAAGTAAACGCATAAGAGTGTATGGTGTTAAGCCAGCACCATAGTCAAAGGAGCTTACTAAAGCATTTCCACCAATATCATACCCGCTTTCTACTGCAACTTTTGTAAACACAGGAGAAATCGCTGAACCAAGGTATAATGCAATAATAATAGAAACTGGAGCAATAACAAGGGCTCTAAAGAAATCACCTCTAACAATAATAATGGGTAAAATAGTCATAAATGGAATAATTGGTAAGCTACCAAAAGGAAGTATCCTATTTCCAGGAAGAATAGCAGCAAGTAGTAGGGTTATAGGAATCATAAGTAATCCAACTGAGAGGATTGTAGGATTTCCAATAAATGCGGCACCGTCTAATCCCATATGTAAGTTTCCATATTTACTGAAACGTTTTTCCATTACAGTTTGAATACCAATAGTGATAGGACTCATCCCTTCCATAAGAAGCCGCGACATAATTGGCATAAGTTTTAGGACAGCTGCTAATGTTATAGCCAGTTCTAAACTTTTTGCAATATCAAAGCCACAAACAATCGCTAAAATAGCGCCTACTAGAAACCCTAGAACAATAGGCTCTTTAATAAAACCAAGTTTCCCAGAAATATTTTGAGGATCAATTTTAATTTTATTTACCCCAGGGATAAGATCAATAATTTTATTAACTATATAAGCTATTGGGGCAAATGCTGCAGCAAATGGGTGAGGACAAGACATCCCTTCAAATTCATTTCCTAATGTTGCTACAAGAGATTTTTTTGTTCTGTCAGCGATAACTAATGATATAGTTGTTTCAACTAGCATTGCTAACACACCAATCCAAAAATCCCCAGTGAATGCTACAACCATAGAACCAACAAATGCTGCATGCCAATAATTCCAAATATCAACCCACAGTGTACGTGTTGCTTTAAGAACGATTAAAAGGGTATTAAATGCTAAAACCGTTGGAATAACAATAGTGCTAATCTTTGTTGAAAATGCAATAGCACTGGATGCAGGCCAACCAATATCACGAACAGGTAGATCAATATGAAAACGAATCAAAAGAGCTTGAACAACAGGTTCCATCGCTGTAACCATAATTCCAATAATAGCAAATAAACCTATGAACCCAACACCGATAGTGATACCAGATCGAAATGCCGTATATAGTTTTACTCGAACAAGTAAGCCAATAAGCATAAATAAAATAGGCATAATGATTGTTGGCCCTAGACCAAGTAATCTTGTCATAATCAATTCTAACATTTCCATATATTACCCCTTAAGTAAGGTTCGCATTTTTTCTAAATCATCCCCGAAACGCCCCATTGCATAACCTGCTCCCTTAAAAACAGGGAATCCAAGATCAATCTCTGATTGAAAATTAGCGATTACCGTTGCTGCAAAAGTGAATGGTTGACCGGCATATTTTGTAAGCTCTTGATGAGAAGTAACAATAACTTCAAATTCGATCCCCTCATCCTTAAAAATATTTTCAAGACGTTGTGCAAGTAATGCTGATGTTGCTGAACCAGAATTACAAAAACATAAAACTTTTTTCATATATCCTCCCGATACCTAGAATTCATTCTTATACTATTAGTATAGCACATCTAAATTTTTAGTCAATATTATTTTTAATAATTCAAAAATAATATTTAATTAATTGTTTTTCAATGGTTTAAATATTATTAAAAACTCAAAAAATCACAACCGATGAAAGCTCTATTGACACAACTTTAAAAATAAGTTAAAATTTAGATGATATAATAAATGTTATTTATAATGAGGGTACAATGTTAGCTAGTAGCAGACAAAAAAAAATTATTCAACTTATTAACAAACATCAGGGTTTATCTGTGCAGCATTTATCAAAATTATTAGGGATATCTTTGAATACCGTTCGATCGGATATTAATTCTGTGATTAAAAATAATCCTAATATAAAAAAAACTCACGGTGGGATTATTCTTGTTGCAGAACCTAAAATAGACATTAGATACGAACGATCTCTTGTAGAAAAAGAAAAAATTAGTCAGATTGTTACAAAGCATTTATTAGAATATGATAACCTATCACTTTTTATAGATTCTTCAACCACAACTTATTTTTGTATTAAAAGCTTCCTTGCGACTCAAAAAAAAGCAACCCTTATCACTAATGCAGTTGATATTCTTTTAGAAATCAAAAATAATCAGAATGTTTCAGTAATTGCATGTGGAGGAATATGGTGGGGAACAGAGCATTGTTTTATTGGAAGTCAAGTGGAAAAAGAATTATTACAGTATCAAGCAGATATTGCAATAATTGGAACATCAGGTCTAATCAAAAATAAAGGCTTATTCAATGGAAATATAGAAACAGTAAAAATTAAACAACTTATGACTAAACAGTCTAGAGAAGTATGGATTGTCTGTGAAAGCTCTAAATTTGATACGAATGCATTAACACAATTTCTTGAATTTTCAGAAATTACAAAAATTTTTTCAGATAAAAGAGTTTCACAAGATTGGGAAGAACTCTTTATAAAAAATAATATTCAATACTTTTATGAACAATAAAGGTTGAATATTATTTTGATAAAAACTTAATTATCTCATTTTTTGTTTGAAATTTTGATAAAGTATGAACAGTGTTTTCATCACCAAAAATATCTGTTATTTCTATTATTAAATCAATATGACTATTATTATCAACAGTTGCTAAACCAAGAACACAATAGATCGGATTGTAAATATGGTTTCCAAATTTCACACCTTGACGGATAATAAGTAATGACAATCCTGTTTTTATTACTCCATCTTCTGGTCTTCCATGAGGCATAGCCAACCCATCTGTAATAAGATAATAGAAGTCTAATTTCTTACCAGTGGCAATAGTGACTTCAATATATTCAGAAGTAACTATATTTTTCTCTACTAACGGTTTAAAACAAATTCGTACAGCTTCTTCCCAAGAAATCACTTCATCTACAATTCTAATCGAGTCCAATTCTTCAAGAACATTTAATAATTTCCCCATGGTAATCCCTTCCTAGTTATTATTTTTACACGATATCTAAGTTCTGATCTCCTTCAAGCCAGCGTAGGGGGAGTACCCCCTCAGTAGCGTAAGATAAGTCTTCAATGTCAACAACTCTTTGTTGTAGTATTTTTTCTTAGCTCTCTTCCTGTACCACAGGAGACTGAAACCCTTTATTTCCATTTTTTATTACTTATTATAACATCATCAGCTTCTTTTTTCAATTAATCCTCATCAATTCTCTCATTATTATTTCCAAAAAAATTTGAATCACTACAATGATTTGTTCACAATTTTATACAGAGATTCAAGATAAGAGTACTTTATATTTTGTACTCCAAGATGTACAAAATATAAAGTTAAAGATATTGATTCCACAATGTTTATACCATAGATTGTTTTTTATCTTAAATGTGGTCATACCTATAAGCTGTCTTATAGGTAGTTCACTTCAGATAAAGAAACACGTTATAAATGGGTGGGGATATTATGAGAGAAAAATACTATACAGCCAAAGATTCATCTCCATTTTTAGGAACCTCACTTAGAAATATTCAGAGAATGTCTAAAGATGAATCATGGGATCATAAAACTGTAAAGAAAAACGATATCCATTTTCTTTATTGCCTACAACTGTTCAAGAGAAGATCATCAGTTCACAGTAAATAGCATTTTATCCCTAACAAGATCGTATGTTATCTCACACTACACACGATCGATCAGATCTTATTATTGATTCTTTAGCGAATGTTGTTGAAAACTACGGTATTCCTCAAGAAATCTACGTTAATAAATAGTACCTTAGATAAAATAAATATTAATACATAATATCATACATACTACAGTACAAAAAAGCAATATTTCCTAAATATTCAACAATTAAGACATACTATTGTACATGGGTAAGATAGAGGTACAAGCTTAGGAAACAGAAAGCAAGTGACCATATCAAAAAATAGAATAGATATCTTTCATTTTATGATAATCCCAAGTCCCTCCAGTTCTTTGAAATATTTTCTCAACAAAACACTGAATACACAAATATTGAAAATACGTTTACCTATTCTTTATATAATGGAAATTGTATATTATATACTTGATAATTCTTTGGTAATAATTCTTTCGCCACTCGATCTATAAGTTCAATATTTATCGTTGGGTATAAACCCCATTCATAATTATTTGTGAATACTTCCCCTTCATCATTCTTCACATATTCGTAAATATATTGATACAATACTCTTTGTTTGAATATTGCAAAAAATAAGGCTTCGTTATTTCCTTCTTCTTTCAAACGATAATATTTCTTCCATGCAAGCCATACTCCCATATTATTAGCAAAAATTGACAACAAAAATCCCAAACATATTAATATTTGTACTGCTGGCCAACCATACAGTAACTCGTTCAATATTGATGTTCCCATCTTCTTTATCAATATATCCACAAACTTTGTAAACACAACTAACATCACTGCATTATATATTAAAAAATATGGTAGCACATTCAAATATATAATTCCTGTAACATAAAACACCGACCATAAACGTGGCTTTTCATTCATTACCTTATCACCCTCAAGCTCCATACTTAAAAACACATCTCCCTCAGGATCTTCTATTCTTGATTTTGATAATGTTTCTTGTGTTTCTTTAATTGGTAACCTTTTTTTAAATCCTTCATCATCCCAAGCCATCCAAGGATACATAGGATCCATTTTTTTATGTTTATTATCATTAGAATTATTAAACAATACTTTTAACCATAATGATTTTTTTCTTTGCAACAGTGTTCTTACATTCTTATTAAGAATATTTCCAAAAAAATACTCCAACCAAAAAAACTTTTTTTTCTTAACATGCGTCTCCATGTACAATTCTTTCAATGTAGTTATTTTATCACTAATAAAACTCTCTGATACAAATCTCCCATTAAATCCCCACCATGGCTTCATCTTTTCACATAACTCATCGTACTCTTCACTTTCCACACTCTTTTCCCTAAACAACCAACTCCCTATCACCACTCCTATCGATAATAACACTATCATTCCTGTACCATAGATCGCTATCGGTATGAGATAACTGAATATTGTTGTCACTACTATTGCGTATTCCTTAATAAAAAAAATATAGAACACAAATAACCATATCAGCCATCCAAAAAATATGGCTATTCCCCAATAAATTAACCATCTTAAATAATATTGATGTCCATACATAGGTAACATTATTGCAACTGTAAAAGGTAAAGATAGAGGACCTGTTCTATATCCGCTTTCAAGAGAAAGAGTAGAGACAGGAGTATTGAATATTGTATAGCCTAGTATGATACTACAAAAAATTGTAACTATTAAAATGTCTCTAATAGAATATTTATGAAATTCTTTTTGATAAATTGGTATAGTTTGATCTAATAAAATAGAGATATTTTCTTTTTTTAAATTTCTGTTTGGAAAAATTAAAAATAAATCCAATAGAAAAAAATAAAAGAGAAAAACCAAGTATCATATACCAATATACTGGTAAAACCCATGCATTTAAAATATAAGCATATAAGCGTGTATAAGAAAACCAAACTATCTCATCAAAAGGGTAAAATTTCAATAATTTATAATGATATAAGCTATAAACTGCACCTATTACTAATGGTATCACTATCATACAATTAATCAATGCTCTCTTTATAATATTCTTGTGCTCACCAGCTATTCTTCTTAAATTATTATTTTCCCATAGCGGTTTCCATTCCCATGACTGAAAATATCCGTAAAATAAACTCTGATTTCCCATACTACACACATAATGTATTACTACCATAAGAAATAACACAACTTGGATGGCAGATTGTAACTGATTATGATACCACAATAAATATCCTATAACCCCAACAAGAAAAACTCCTGCTGAAATTATAATCATTATCGCTAATATTAATTGAATTTTTTTAAACATTATAACTCCCTATTTATTCTGAATCATGCCAAGCGTAAATACAAGGTGATCTGTAATTATGTCCACCTGTATTAGAATCACTGTGATTGCTGTTAATACAACCACCACCAGATCCACTGGGTTTAGAATTACCACCTGTACTTCCTCCAATTCCCCCTGATCCTATCGGTCCACTCCTATTATCGTTTCCGTTACCACCTCCTGTAGATCCCCCTCCATTAGAAGGTGTCTTTGTTCTTTGTTCTATCCCACTTGGATTCTCAATCTTTTGTCCCGTTAATTTGTCTTTTGTTGTTTTATTACTCATCTGATCATATACTTCTTCTACAACTAATCGTAAATTAGCAACTACCGCTCCAAAAGCATTGTTATGACCTAAAAACATTAACACGTAGCTAGTTATTACTTCACCTATGAACGGTAGATCTGTGGTACCTTTTATAGTGCCTCCTATTATAGAAGATGCTACTACAAATGACAAATCTTTTCCTATTGCAAAATATATCAATTTTGTTGATAGAGTAATTGGAAATCTACTCCCTATTAGTCCACCCAAAGTAGCAGATTTAAGAATTGAATTAATATCTAGAGTATTCCAAGATTCTCCAGATGACATCTGAAAAGTAATATCTCCTAGAACACTAATAATAGAACTTACTCCTGCACCTATTAACATAGGATTTCTTGTTAATTGTTCATTCTCAAGTTCATCCCAGAATAATATCGCATACCCGTTAGCTATCTCTTTTTGGGCTTTATTATTTGCCATTTCAACAAAGAAATTAGTATGCCAAATATATACAGACTTTTCATATGCTATCTTAGTTTTATCTATAAACTCATTCCTTCGAACAGTTCTTTCTTTTTCAAAATTATTATCAGATATTTTCTTTGCTATATTTGTATTAATCTCTTCTTCAATCAATGAATAATATTTCTCCAGCTCTCTTGAAACTATTCTATTTCTTGCTAGTATCACATTTTGTTTTTACCTTCTTTATATTAAGTTAATTATTATCGTATAGATGTTTAAGAGAACTAACAGAGCATTCAATATAATAAATGAGTAATTAGCATGACGATCTGTAAGTTTACTTGAAATTTTTTGTCCAATAATAGCTCCTATAATACCAGTAAACGACATGCATATAAGTAACTTAATATCAAAATTAGGTACTGTCTGCAAAACTATAGCACTAGTTAGGCTACTTATTTGTATGAGTAAGATAATAAATAAAGAATTGATTCTTGCGATTTTTATATTAAACGAGAAGAAATAATGTAATAATGCAATATTCACTGGCCCTCCCCCAATACCAAGAAAAGCCGAAAGTGTTCCTAAACCTAATCCTAATAAAGTAATAAATAAAATGTTATCATACTTGTAAGTACAGATTTTATGTTTAATCAGAGTATAGAATAATACCATTATATTTAGGACTAATAAAGAAACAGTTTGAATCAATTTAAGGTGAGAGGAGATAGAGTTAAGAAGTAAATGCCCACCAAAACCACCAATTACCGATCCTAATACTAAAAAAAAATGCAATCTTATGATTAATCTCACGAAGATTTTTTATTTTAAAAAGACAACTAAAAAGAGCCATTGATAAGACGGTAACACCTGATAGAAAATTAATTTCTCGTACAGGTAAATTACTAAAAGTATCTAAAAGTGGTTTAATGATAATTCCACCACCGATTCCACTAATAGCTCCAATAACCGATGCAAAAAAGGAAATAAATATAAATAATACCATAATATACTTCCTCAAAATAACAAAATAGCTAGTATATTTTATTGGTATTAAACAAATATATTTGATATAGCAGGGATAAAAGCTATTAGTAAAACACAAAATATCATACCTATGAGCATAGGTATTGATTCGATAAACACTTGTTGAATAGAAGTTTTACTAATTTGGTTTGCGATGAATAAATTACCTCCAAGAGGTGGGGTAATAAAACCAATCCCTAATCCCATAATAAGTATAATTCCGAAATGATATACAGAAATATTATACTGCTGAACAATAGGATATAAAAGAGGAGTAAGAATAATAATCGATGCCAAAGTATCCATAAATGTACCTACAAACAATAACAACACAATAATCAATAACATCGCAGAAGTATAGTTATTCATATAAGAAGACATAAATTGTGTCAGCATTTGAGGGATTTGTTGAGAAGTTAGAAGTTTACCTAATGCAACAGCAAAAGGAATGAGAAACATTGCAACAACAGTTATATTGGCTGAATCAATTAAGACTTTCATTGTATCTTTAATATGTAGGTCTTTATGAATTACTACTCCAACAAAATAAGCATACAAACAAGCAACTGCTGCTGATTCTGTTGGGGTAAAAATTCCTGAGTAAATACCACCAAGAATAATTACAGGAGTAAATAATGCCCATTTTGCTTCCAATAAAGAAGTAAATAACGTTTCCCAAGTTCTAACTTTATCGGTATCTCCTCTCCACCCATTCTTACGAGCAACAACGTATGCAGGTATTGCCATAGATAAAGCCAAAAGAACACCTGGAATTACACCTGATAAAAACATCGTTGAAATTGATGTTCCTCGTTGTGCTAAAGCATAAATAATCATCGGATTACTTGGGGGAATAATAATGGCAATTACGCCGGCACAAGCTGTGATCCCCGCCGCAAAACTTGCTGAATAACCACGTTTGATCATTTCAGGGATCATAATACTCCCAATCGCTGCCACCGTAGCGGGAGCAGAGCCACTCAATCCTCCAAACAAAATACAAGAAAAGATTGTTACAATAGCCAATCCACCATACATACGTCCCATAAATTCATCCATTACATCTAAAATTCTATAGGCTACCCCACCAGTTGCCATAAGATTCCCAGCTAAAATAAACATAGGAATAGCAAGAAGGGGAAAGCTATTTATAGATTGGTAAATATCTAATGCTAAGTCAATAACATCTATGTTCAAACCAATATACGCAAAAAACAAAGAAGTACCCATTGCAATAGCAATTGGTACTCGTATTATAATCAATAAAAAACAAAAGAAGATCAGTAATAAACTTTCAAAAATACCCATTTTATCCTCCCAATGTTTGTTTATATATTTTAACTGAGCACTGCATTTTTTGTATCAAGCGAAAGATAGATAAACTAAACGAAAGAGGTAAAATACTCAATGCTAACCAATAAGGGATTCCTATGCCTTCGGTAATTGTGCTAAACATTTTATGGAATTCAATAGCTTTTATAGAAACTATAGTATATATAATACAAAAAATAATAAAGATTAAATTAGAAATCAAATCAAGAATTAATATGCGTTTTGGGGGGAATTGTGGCAAAATATCAATGATAACGTGTCGATTTTGTTTAATTGCCAAAGCAGTCCCTAAAAAAACAATACTTACCATTAATATTCTAGCAATTTCGTCCGTAAAAGAAGTAGGAGATAAGAAAATATATCTTGCTACTATTTCTATATTTACGGAAACTACTATATATCCCAACATAATGGCACAACATACTTCTTCAAAGTATTTGTCTAATACTCGAAATATGGTTTTCATCAATAACCTTCTTCACTACTAATCACATTAATGAGAATAGTAAAAAATTCTAACTCTCGAGTATTAAATGATGAAAGGGCTGTGTTTACGGCTGGTTCGTAAATAATATTTTTGAACTCTTCTACTTGTTGTGGTGTTGGAAAATATAAATTAACTCCTTGATTGGAAAGTTGTGTGTACGATTCTTGCAATACCACATCATAGTTCGCTCTTGTTTGTGCAAGAGCTTGATTAAATCCCTCCTGTAAGATCACTTGTAAATCTTCAGGAAGTCCATTCCATATTTTGTCATTAATAATAACAAATGATCCATGCAATTGGAAGTTGAGTACATTAAATTGTTTTCCGACTTCTCCCAAAGCAAATGCCAAGCTAGTAATCGGTGGAATTGCTAGCCCATCGATTGTACCTGTTTGTAACGCAGTATAAACTTCAGAAATTCCCATAGTAGTTGGCCCAGCACCTAAAGCTTCAATAATTATTCTTTCAATAGGGTTCGGAGTAACACGGATTTTCAATCCTTTCATATTACTAGATACTATAACTTTTTTATTGCGTGTTTGGATTCCTCTTAATTCAAAGGGTACTACCCCAAATAAACGGAGATTTTTTTCTTTGAAAAATGGTTGGATCGATTCAGCAATTGTCCCTCCAAATTGCCCATTAGGAAAGAAAAGATCTACAGGAGATTGGGAATTGTTAAGCAAGAAAGGAACATCAAAGGATTTGATAACATTCACAATAGATGCAAGATTTGCTCCTGAAGAAACAGCCATTTGAAGCTGGCTTCCTACTTGCACTTTTTGTAATAATTGTGTATCATTGCCTAATGCTCCACCATAACTCATAGTAATTTTCAATCGCCCTTCAGAAGTTCGATTTACATATTCACTCAAACTATTCCATGTCTGCGACCAGTGTGTACCATCTTGCGTGGTAGTGGCAAATATAAGTTCGATATGTTTGTTTTTGTTTGCTGATTGTACATTGTTATTTCCACAAGCTACAATAGAAAAGATTGTAACTAACATAAATATTTGTTTCATATTTTCTCCTTAATAAATATTTAAGAAAGTAATTGTTTGATTTCTTCATTACCTAAGAAATTTATTACAAGTGGTTGTGAGAGATCCTCTTGAGATTGTTGCCAAATAGCATACATACCATCTTTTGTGGTTAATGTTGTTACATAGCGGGAACAAGATGTTCCATAAGGACTTACAAATAATGGAGCATCAACGGAGATACGTGTAAAGTTGTGAAGATCTCCATTTTCTGTATACGCTAAACCACCAAGCTCTTCACAGGAATACCCTCGAGGTCGTTTTACAGAATTTACATGTTCATCTAAATTACGGACACATTCCCCACCATCATAAAATAACAATCTAATATCTTTACCTTCGAAAACACCAACCTTTGGTAAATCTGTTATATAAGTTCCTCTTGTAATCGCTACATCCCATGTATAACCTCTTCGGAAAAATTCCCAAACTGGTGTTTCAAATTCAAGGTTATCGTTTTTTCTTTTCATATAACCTGTATTTGAACTTGTCCAGTTGAAAGGGTGGGTACAGAACATTAAATATTCATCTCCATTTTTTGCAGTATAATAGAAAGGGTCTTTTACTTGAATAAATTGGGAATCCTTACAAGAAAGTAACGGTTTGATTTTATCAGAGGTTAATTCGCAGATTGTTTTTGCTGTGATAATATCGATTGTCCAAACCCCTGTATTTGGCTTCAGGTAATGTTTAAGATGTTCAGGATAAGAATTTTCTAGCTTTTCAGAAGAAACAAATAACTCAATATCACCATTTTTATTAAAATGAAGGGCAGTTCCTTCAATTGACAATACACCGCCAGGAAGATCTTTTTTGAAAATACTATGTATTTTTTGAAACGATTTTCCTTGATCTTTAGAAGAAAAAATTGCTAATTCTCCACCACGGTCACCAGTAGTAATACCAATACGGGAATCTCCAAAATTTCTAAATCGTCCTGACACATAAAGTATTCCTTCTCTATCTTCTACCATATTGCCACCACCAAACCAAAAACCAGAAGATGAATCCATTGCAGGTACAATCACTTTTGCTTTTTTTTCGTCTACTAATGCGAGAGCAAAATTTTTAATTTTTTCATAAATTGACATATTTTTCTCCTATATGATATAATATAATTATACCAGAATAATACCAGATTGCAATAAGAAAAATCTAATATTTTTAACTTTTTATAATTATATATCACATATGGAATTACTATTTAATACTGTAATAGATCCATTTTGAAAATTCAAGTAACAGAGGATAGAGATGAAAAAAATCTTATATCAAGAAATTTATAATATACTAAAATTAAAGCTCCTCTCCTCTCCTCAGGTAAGTATTCTACCTTCAGAAAGAAATTTGGCAAAAGAATACAATACAAGCCGAGTAACGATACGTCATGCTCTAGATTTACTTACAAAAGAAGGGTTAATCCACAAAAACGCTCGATCTGCTAGCGTGATAAGAGATGGGGTGTTTAAACATTCATTAATTAACGCACAAAGCTTGAAAGAGGAATTTGAAGCAATAAACATTAATTATCAAGTAAAAATTTTGACATTTAAAAAAATTAAGGTAAACAATAAAATCGCTTCAATTTTAGAAATAAAAGAAGAAGATTTGGTGTTTTATGTAGAACGACTAATTTCTATCAACAATAAAGCATCAATATTTGAATATAGTTATCTACCCTACGGATTATTCTCTGATCTTACAAAAGAAGATCTTATTGTAAAATATGATTATATCGAAAAAACTAAAAATTTACAGATTAAATATATTCATAAAACAATCAAAGCTACTATTCCTTCTCAAGAAGTTACTCAAAGTTTAAATTTACAAAATCATGTTACTTTGTTAATTAGTGTGGTAATGGAATTATCCAATGGAAAAATTGGAGAATATGTAGAGCAATATTTTTCAGATGAACATATTTTTACTATATCTTCGTATCGCAATTAATCAACATTCTAAAATATTCAATAACAAAGAAACACCATTGTTCATCATGATATAACCTTTTTATTTACCTACTCTAACACGCTATAAAAAGCTATATCACTCATAGATAGTAAATATAGAAAATTTGATATAGAATCATAATATCTATACTATTCTTTCTATTTAAAATCTATCAAAATCAGATAGTTCATTTAAGTAATTTTACAAACTATATTTTTATATAGATTATTCCAGCCATCAAAGCGTAGATTATCTAGTCAACTACCAAGCTTAATCATACTTAAGATCAATCCAGTTTTTATACATCTAATCTGTTGAATATTCATAGCTCTATGCACCCACTTAAATTCAATACCTATTTGATAATAATTCATTATTTATATCTAGTACAACATGTATTTCACCTAATATCTCTTGAGGACTCTCTTTATTTTCAATAAATCTGATATCTATCCACAATTGTTATATAGTGTTTGATTTAAGAGTAATAATCGTTTGATTTAATTAAAAGCTATAAATATAGATTAAACCTAATGTGATAGGCTTAAAACATCTTATAACCAACGACAAAAACATATTTTATAAGCTTTATCCCCTATAAATCGGTGTGTCCGATGCATGGGGAATTAAATGAGAATTATACACTTATTAAAGTTCAAAATGTCCGAGGGTAGAGGGTATTAAAAGCCTTTAGCATTAGGATATATCAAGCCTTATCCTCTGCAAAATTAAACAGCTCATAACAATAAATACAAAAATAATTTAAGTATTTTCAATATCATTTAGTATAGTTTGAGCGTCCATACGCCCATATGCCATAGGATTAATCACCAAAATAAGAGGTTTATTATCAACAGTTGATTGCTTTAATTCTTCATAATAAAAACGTACTTGTGGAGCTAATAGTATTATATCAATGGATTTGAGCTCTTCTTTAAGATTGCTAATATCTGTTCCTTGGGCAGTTATTTGCATAGGAATTTCTCTTTTCTCAGCTTCTTCCAAGATTTTCTTGAGTAAAATAGAAGTTGAAAAACCTCCAGCACAAATTAATACTACTCTCATATTCTACTCCTTAAAACCATTTTGTTCAATCATTTTCTTGAACCAATACCCACTTTTTTTGATCCGTCTTTGCAAGTTATTTTCTCTATCTAACTCTACTAATCCATAACGATTTTTATAAGCGTTAATCCAAGACCAATTATCAATAAAGGTCCACCAATGAAATCCTAAACAGTTACATCCTTCTTGTATAGCTTTATGTAACCATTTTAAGTGAGATTTAAGAAAATTGATACGATACTCATCTTGTATTACTAAAGTAGAATCTTTAAAACGTCTTTCATTTTCTACTCCCATACCATTTTCAGCAACAAACCATGGGATATTTCCATATTCATTTTTCATTCTACAAGCTAAATCGTATAAACCTTTTTCATAAATTTCCCAACCTCTATAAGGATTCAATTTTATTCCTTTCATTTCTGTATAATAATCATATAAATGACTAGGTTTAAATGGAGCTTCTGGGTTAGGAATACATTCTTTAGCTTTAATTCTCTTAGGATAGTAAAAATTCAATCCAAAAATATCAATCTTTGCATCTTGGATACACTTATTTTCTTCTGGACTACAATCTGGGAGTGCTTCTTGAGATTTAATAATTTCTATTAATTCTATTGGAAAAGTTCCCTTAAAAATAGGGTCAAGAAAACTCCGATTATAAAAGAGATCATAAACCATAGCTGCTCTAAGATCTGATGGGTTCTGACTACGCGGGTACACTGCTGAAAGTACATGAATTAGTCCTATTTTACCATCATAATTGTTTTCTTTATATGTTAAAACAGCTTTAGCATGAGCAACATGAACATTATACCCAACTTGAATCGCTCTTTTAAAATCTACAACATTAGGATAATGTCTATCATCCAAGTATCCTCCATCAATTATAGGCACTGGCTCATTAAAAGTAAACCAATATTTCACTTTATCTCCATATAACTCAAAACAAGTTTTGGCAAATTCGATATAACGTTCAATAGTATTTTTTGATTCCCAGCCTCCTCGATTTTGGAGGTACATGGGAGTATCAAAATGAAATAAATTGATAAACGGAGTGATACCATTATTAATCATTTCATCGATAAAATTATGATAAAATTGGACAGCTTCTTGATTTAGTTGCCCTTCTTGAGGAAATAGGCGAGCCCAAGAAATAGATGTTCGATACGTATTGAGACCAATTTCTTTCATGATTTTAAAATCTTCTCGATAACGATAATAAGTATCACATGTTTTGCTGGGCCCAACCTCATCAAAAAAACGAATAGGATCTTCTTCATAAAATTGATCCCACGTTATTTTTGCTCTCTTATCTGAAGCCCCTTCTGATTGTGGAGCAGATGATGCAGTTCCCCACCAAAATGATTTCGGAAATTGATAAAACATTATTTTTTCTCCTGCTATTTTTTTATAGTTTCTTCTTCTTTTAATTTTTGTTTATCCCATAACATCACAAAAGGGTAATAGATAAGACCAGAAATTACCACTAAAAATACTTGTAATACCGCTCCTGAAATATGTCCCGTACCTAAAAAACCACTCAATATTATAGGCATCGTCCACGGTACTAATACTCCTGTTATTTTCTCAACAAATCCTAAAGACATTGCAAAATAAGCAATAACTACTGTAATAATAGGAGCAAAAACCCAAGGAATAAACATTAAAGGGTTCATAATAATGGGTAACCCAAAACTAATAGGCTCGTTAATATTAAATAAAGTCGGGCCTATTGATAATTTTCCCAGCTCTTTTAACTGTTTACTACGTACTACAAAAAACAATATTAATGCTAATCCAAAAGTTGTTCCTGAACCACCAATTTGAACAAATAATTCATAGAAGGTTAAATTGATAACATTAGGAACTTCTTGCCCCATTTCTGTAGCTAATCTATTTTCATCTAATAACTGTAGTAGTGAAGGGCGTAATCCTATTAATAATAATGAAGATCCATGTAGACCCACTAGCCACAACAACTGCTGTAAAATAAGCCCTATAATTAAACCTCCTAGTGATCCGCCTAGGACACTCAATGGTTTTCCAATAATGACTTGTAAAAAATTATGTAAATTATCAAAAGAAGTTAAACTAATAAGTACTCTAAAAATAAATATCCCAATAATAGCTAGTATTGTTGGGATTAACGCAGAAAATGAGCGAGTTACTGCCTCTGGGACTCCTTCTGGCATATTAATAGAAATATTTTTTTCTTTTACATATCGAAAAACTTCGGTTACAAATAGTGCAACTAAAATCCCAACAAAAAGTCCTTTACTCCCTAAATAGTTTAATGATAAAGCTTTTTGGACAACACCACCCTCATAAGGTATTGTTAAAGGGGTTGATAATATAAAACCAGCGATAGAAACCATACTGCAAACTAAAGAATCTAAATTATATTTTTTTGATAAACTATATGCAATTCCTGCCGTAGCAAAAAATGCCATTAAATCAAATGTTACCCGTACAGGAAGAAGAAATAATTCCTTCCAAGATTCTCCTAATACTATACTAATAGCAGTATCAAATCCTGGAATTGGCATATTTGTCAAAATAAGAAAAATAGAACCAACCATAATAAACGGCATAGTGAAAAGCATTCCATCACGAATTGATTGAAGATAACGATTCGCTCCTATTTTTAATGCCATCGGTAAAAAATATCTTTCTAAAAATATATTTAAAATATTCATAATGTCTCCTTATTAAAACTTGTGAACTCAAAAATATACCCGTTCATAAAATTATGAATCATATTTACAATTTGTCAATACTAAGATAAATATATTTCTTTACGGGTATAAATTGTTTATTGATAGTAAGATATACACTATAAAAATTTTAACTTCACAGGACTCCTTTTAAGAGAAAAATAGAGACACAAACAATACGATCATAAACGAAGCAAAAGCTCCTGCTAAGAGACCTTTAATTCCATATTTAATACAGTCGTTTTCGTTCTGGTACTACCCTTACAATCAGCCCCCTAAAGAACCTATATTCGTAAAACCACATAACGCATAGCTAGCGATAGCAATCGATTTATCTGTTAAAAGACCTTGATTAATAAAATCTAATATTTTGGTGTACGCCCCTGCTTCATTGATTGCGACTTTTAGGTCTAATAATTCTCCTACTAAAAACACATTAGATATAGGCGTTCCTAATATCCATACAAAAGATACATATAAATAAGCAAAGAGCTAGTATTCGCTTTATCATAACTCATAGTTTTATAGCGATTAATATTTTCTCTAAATCGATTGAATAGTTCTTTTAAGCAGTCTTTACCATCATGTTGTACTATACTTACTCCTCATTGTACAATAGACAGTAATTTAAGTGAGGCTATTATAATTATCCTATACAAAACCACATAAATCATCAAAAAATCTAAGCCTTAAGTAATGTAAGATCGTATGTAAAGTAATAGTTGTTTAATCAAAATCGAGCTTCACTCCCTCTTAACTTTACCCGTGGAGTAATATAGTAACTGGAGCTATTCATCGGATCACGTAAATTATCCAAGAGAATCTGGGTAATTCGGTCGGCTATTTGATTGGTCGAAAAATAGATTGTAGAAATCTTCTGACTTTCTAAAGAATAAGAATTATCGATACTAATTATGCGTATGTCTTTAGAAATTTCTAAATTTAATTCTTTTAGTTTTTTTAAAATTCCATAACTAATTAACTCATTACCAGCAATCACCGCATCATACTGAATAAGCTTATTACATATCTTACCCATTACCTGATAGCTTGAGAGCCAATTCTGAAAATCACTATATTCAATCGAATAATACTTAATTCTATAACTTTCTATTGCCGATAAAAATCCCTGTTCCCTACTTACCGATGTTTCGAGATTCTTCTGTCCATTAATAAAAAGGATCTTCGTATTTTGATTTTTGTAGAGTTCTTCTACGGCAATATTCAAGGCACTATGATTATCCAAAATAATACTAGAATTTGAAGTGGTGATATTTAACCTTCTATTAAAAAAGATCACCAAAGGTTTATTTTTTGTTCTATGTAAGAATGAATAGTTCCGATCAGGGTCAGTAGGTGTCCAAATTAACCCTATTTTTGAGGAAAAGGGGATTGATGAAATAAAGTGATGCTCTTTTACTTTATCTTCATAGGTAATAAAAGGAATAATCTCTATATCGTATTTATTAAGAGCCGTAATTAGATCGATAATAAATTTCGTATAGAATTCATTAATATGAGGAAGAATAACATATAATTTTTTGAGATTAATGTCTTCTAATATAGTTTTACTAAGTATATTATCAATAAGTTGACGAATTTCTGGCTTTATCTTATCAGGATTATTTAAAGCACGATGCACTGTCGTCGGAGATAAACCTGCTAAATTAGCAATTTCTCGTATTGTCATAAGAACCTACAGTTTTGAAAATTTATGATTAGATTAATTTTATTATCGGAAAATAAACTTTGAACGTTGACTTATTATAAAAAATCTAAATACCTACACAATATCAATTTAAAATAACAAAATAAAATAACAAAATAGCCTTGATTTTTACCATAATTATAGTATAATAACAAATAAGAACAAAAAAACAAATATTGATGTTTTTTTGTTCCAAAATAATATAAGGATACCGTCGTGGAACAATATCTAGATTGCGTTAATGGAGAATTTAGAAAATTCAACCCAATAGGTGAGCCTACTTTTTTTCCAGGAAATACTTTTTTATGTCATGTGCCAAAGAATAATTTTTGGCGTTTTTGTCGCTATGTTCAAAGTCAAACAGACAACACCGATTTTTCTCATAAATTTGCTCCCTTACCAGCGAGTAGTTTTCATATGACAGTCTGTGAAGGCGTTTGTGATAAAGTTCGTCGCAAAGATAATTGGGTAGATTCTATTAGTTTGGACGCCTCACTCTATGAAGTCACACAATATATTTTCTCTCATTTAGAGCTGTTTCCAACAACTACACAAATTAGAATGGCAGTTAAAAAAATTGCCTTAAAGGGGGGAATATTTTTTATTGTTGAGCCTGCTAATAAAGTAACAGAAGAATATCTAAGAGATTTTCGATCCTTCATATTTAATAAATTAAAAATAAATAATCTCTATTCCAACGGTTATGAATTTCATATTTCTTTAGCATACAATCTAATCAGTTTAACAGCTCAAGAACAAACGGATTTAGAAGATATTTTTACAAAAATTAATAATATTCTTGATGAAAGAAATTATATTATTGAATTCGGGGCTGTAGAATTTTGCTATTTTAATGATATGTTTCATTTTGCTACTTTAGCCAAAATTGAGATGAAACAATAAATAGGAGTTTATGATGAAAAAAATTATTTTAAGTATTATTATAATATTATTCCCAATAATATCTTGTACTTCCAATCAACGAAAAATAGTACTATATTCACCTCATACTGAAACCCTTCTCGAAAGTGTTGCTGATCGCTTTGAACAAGAAACAGGTATCAAGGTAGAATTTTTAAATATGGGAACTGATACTGTCGTTGAACGGATTAAATCCGAAAGAAACAAGCCCTTAGCAGATATTATTTATGGGGGCTCTGCGTCTTACTATGCTGATTTAAAAAAAGAAGGATTATTAGTACAAGCAACTCCAAGTTGGGCAGAATATCTTGATCCGAGCTTTATTGACCCAGAAAATTATTGGTTTGGAGTAATGCAGACACCTGCTATTTTATACTATAATACAAACAATATAAAAGAATCACCTGTAACTTGGATAGATCTCACCAATACTCAGTTTAAAAATAAGCTTATTTGGTTAGGAGCGGGGGGGACAGTTAGTACTTTCATAGCAGTTATGGGTATTAACAACTCTAAAAACGGGGGAGATGCCAAAGAGTGGTTTACAAGACTTGATGAAAATATTACTGAATACCACCAAAATACTACGATTTCTTACCAAGCAATGAATTCTCCAGCAGGAGGAATCAGCATGTTTGTTCTTCCATATATTGCTGATGGTATTTATAACTATAACTACCCTTGGGCAATTGTTTCCACAAAAGATGGGGTTATCAATATTATCGATAGTGTTGGGATAATTGCTAATAGTCCTAATACCGAAGATGCAAAAATATTTCTTGAGTGGGTAGGATCTCCTGAAAACCAAAAAATCTTGGCAAAGGATTTCAACCGTATGCCCACCCATTCTCAAGCAATTGTAAATAGCCCTCAATGGATGAAAGATTTTAATATACCTTCCATGACCGTAGACTGGGCTCAAGTTTCCGAACAAATGCCAGAATGGATAAGAATATACCAATCAATAAGAACAAAATAAACGAATTTTGATAAATATATCGTAACGAACAATAATTTGCTACGATATATTATTGTAATTTGGTATACTATTCCTACAATATTACGAGGAGGAAAACAATGCAAATAGCTGTTGAGTTAAAAAATATCCATAAACGTTTTGGAGAATATCACGCTATTAATGACGTATCTTTTTCCATAGAAGAAGGCTCATTTTTTTCTCTTTTAGGGCCTTCTGGTTGTGGAAAAACTACATTGTTAAGAATAATTGCAGGTTTAGAATACCCTAGCTCTGGTCAGATTTTATTTAATAATGTAGATATAAGTAACACCCCTATTGAAAAACGTCATATTGGTATGGTTTTTCAAAATTATGCTTTATTTCCTCATATGTCAGTTTATGAAAATATTATCTACGGTTTAAAAATAAAGAATGTTGATCCAGACCTTATTACTCAAGATACCCAATATTATTTAAAATTAATGAATCTCACAGGCTTAGAAAAACGCCTTCCTCATGAGTTATCTGGAGGACAACAACAAAGAGTCGCTCTTGCAAGAGCCTTAATTACCAAACCATTTCTATTATTATTAGATGAACCTCTATCAAATCTTGATGTTAAACTTCGTGAAGAAATTCGTGAAGAACTCATGAGAATCAAGCAAGAAACAGAAATTACAACCCTCTATGTCACCCATGATCAGTCCGAAGCTCTTTATCTCGCTGATAATATTGCCATTATGAAACAAGGTTTAATCCAACAACTAGACTCTGCCCATACGATTTATCATAGACCAAAAAACTCCAATGTTGCTAATTTCGTTGGAGAAGCCAATATTATCAGCTTGGGAGACTTAAAGCTCCTTATTGGTGATAAAAGTAATACACTCCCCAAAGCGGAGTTCTACTCTCTTCGTCCTGAGCTTATTAATTTTATCAAAGGAGATCATTCATTCACAGGGGAAGTTTTAGAATATCGTTTTTATGGAATGATTTCTTCTTTAAAAATCAAAATCTCCAATATGCAGAATCCTATCAAAGTTTTTTTCTTTAGTCAACACAAAGAACAAATTAGTAAAAACATCACAGCATATTTTGATACTAAATCGCTCATCGCTATGACTCAATAAGGGGGAACTATGCGTACAAAATCATTTCCTTATAGTGTAATCATTCTTATTTGGATTTTAGTGGGATTTATTGTTATGCCTGTTTTTTTAACATTATATCGTACTCTGTTTCAAAATGGGCAATTCGATTTTTCTCATTATATTACCTTATTATCAAACGAAAACTATCGGCAAATTTTTATTAATACTTTTTTATTATCAATTATTTCCTTACCTCTCTGTGCTTTTATAGGGATTAGTTCAGCTCTTTGTATTCATAGTGTGAAAATCCCCATGAAGAATTTTTGGAATACTATGATGCTCTTACCTATGGTCATTCCAGGGACGATTGTAGTTATTACATATATTACCCTTTATGGAAATAGAGGAATTATTGGCTGGCCCCTTCGTGAAATATTCGGTTTAGAGTTTACAGCAGCACCTTTTACAGGTTTATGGGCAATTTTACTCGTACATATGTTTACCCAGTATATCTACTTTTATTTACTAATATCGGAAGCAATAAACAAAATAGATATGTCCCAAATTGAAGCAGCTCGAAGCTTAGGTGCTAATACAGGTACAATTTTTTGGAAAATTATTTTCCCCTCCTTTGCTCCAGCAATTTCCAGTGCATCTATTTTGACCCTACTCAGCTCTAGTGGATCATTCTCAGCACCATTCCTGTTAGGAGGTAATTATCGAGTCCTTAGTACCTCGATTTTTTATAATATGACACAAGGTCAAATCGAACTCGCTTTAACCCAAGCCGTATTATTTTCTCTCATTATTCTGCTCTGTATTTATTTGTTAAGAGTTATGGAATCAAAATTATTCAAAGGAATCAACACTAAGGGAAATTCTCGTAATTTTGTTCCTTTAGAGAACCCAAATTTAATTCGTATTAGCACAATTTATTTAAGTATTTTGAGCCTAATTATTCTCATGCCAATTTTTGCGCTTATTTTTGTATCATTCGGAAAAATAGGTACTTGGCAAGGAGTCATCCACTCTACTTATACTCTAGACAACTACATAAGTATTTTCAAGAATCCAAGAAATATTCAACCTTATTTTAATTCTCTAATAATCGGATTACTTGGTGTGGTAGGAGCAATAAGTTTAGGAGTGTGGATTGCTTATATCGTAACACGTTCAAAAATGAAAGGAAAAAATATTTTGGAATCTGTTGCATTATTACCTTCATTATTACCGACAACCGCATTATTAGCAATTTTGGTCAGTGTCTATTCGACTCCTAATATCTTTATCTTTGGTAATACCTTAACAGGAACATGGTTCTTACTACCCATCTCTTTAATTATTATTCGACTTCCTGTCATGGTAAGAAGTGCCAGCACTTCTTTAATTACTATTCCCACATCATTAGAAGAAGCCAGCAGAAGCCTAGGAGCAAACCCTCTCCAAACATTCTTTAAAGTGATCATCCCTTATATAATGCAAGGTCTAAAATTTAGCGCTATCATTACCTTTATTTTTATTATTGGTGATTTCGCAGCACCAGCTTTTACGGCAATCCCAGCAAACAAAACAATCGTAATGTCTATGATGGGCAGTGTTGATTCACAAAGAATCGAGCTTGCGATGGCCTATGGAGTTCTCCTCTTAATCACTATTTCTATCTTGGTATTTATTTTTGATCCTTTAGATTCCCGAAATAAAGTACCGAAATCGTAGACCTAATGACGTAGTATCTTTTATCATTCGTTATTGGTTATTTGATAACATTTAAAGTATGGTAAGTTCTACTGTATAACAGGACTTACTATACTTTATAGTTTAAAACTAGTGAAATTTTATCAAAATATTCTCACAATACCTAAAATAAGTTGACAAAACTAAGCGTTCGTATTATAATCAAGAAAAAACGAGTGGATGTATTATGAATACAAAATTTGGAGAATGGTTATTTCAATGGCGTATTGCTCAAGGATTATCAGTAAGAGCTTGTGGTGCATTATTTAATGTGTCGGGATCTTATATTTCTGCTTTAGAAACAGGACGTAATGTCGTATCTAAATCATTTTTGGACACGATGATATCAAAATATCCCAAATTAGAACAAGACACCAAGTTAAACAAGTTTTTTCAAGAAGATGTGAATGCTCACAAACAGCTAAAACATAACAGAATCGAATTAGTCGTTTGGGCAAGAGCTTTAGCAACCATCCAAGACAAGAAACAGGCTGATAGTATTAGAAAAGCTCTTGAACAAAACGGTATTCATGTTCCAAAACAAAAACCAAAGAGCCCTTAATGAACTATGTTGTCGAAAAACGAAAGAGAGAATTTATTCATCAAATTGCTTTAGACCTCAGACAACAGTATTGCTATACCGAACCCTATCTCAATATTTTAGAATTATTAGACAAATTAGTTATTAAAAAAAAGTTGCAATATCATATTCTCAGCAACGAAGAGTGGGACAACCAATACTCCGATTTAGAAGCTTTTTCCCAAGCTCACTCTAAAGAAATTTTCCTCCCCGAAAAATTAATTATGAGTATCGAAGATCATGATATTACTAGATCACGCTTTACCGTCGCCCATGAGATAGGGCATATTTTCCTTCATTCCGAAGAAACTCAAAATATCCTATTTAACACGGAAGAACACTTACTCGTCAATAGCAGTGAGTGGCAAGCTAATTATTTTGCTGGGGCTCTTCTTGCTCCTGATGAGTATGTTTTATCTTGTACAACACACCAAGAATTAATCGATCTCTGTCGTATTTCTTGGCAAGCAAGTGATGTGCGATTCCAGCAATGTCAGATGGATATTCCTCCTATCTATAACGAAAAACAAGCCCCTGATTAGGTGGCTTATTTTATATTAGTCTTCTTTAATATCTTTTACTGCATCATATAATGCAAGAATTTTTTCAATCACGAACACTATCAGTGGTTCTTCTTTAAAAGTCTCCCGAAAATGCCACCAATTATTATCATCTCTATGATACCCAGAGGAATTCTGTTGTTTTAGTAATTCAGCATTAGGAAGTTGCTATATACATCTCCATAATGTTTTTAATAGCATAACATTCCTCGGTATTGTCTTTAATACTCGTTTTTTCAAAAATTTCTAATACTGTTTTTTTCATGTTTTTATCTTCCTCTATTTGATGGGTTAGTATTTCAAGATTGTAAATATACTGTTCGATAGCACTTTTTAGCGTGTGCTCTGTGCTTTTAAAAGATAGTTGTTTGAGCCATCTTAATATATGATAGGCATAGGATATGTCTAAAAATTTATTACTATTTCTTAACTTTTGGAGAGTAAGATATACTGTTTTATCCTCTGAACCTTGACCCACAGATTGATTACTAGGTTCAACTCTTGCAAGGTTTAGATAAATAATATAAATTTTATCTTCATCTACATCCCATTTTTGTTTGACTATTTCGTAATAACGTTTTAGTTGTTTACTTTGATCTACAGCCCAAATTTTATTTTCTAAGATAATAGAAAACTCTTTATGCTCTATATACAAATCAATATGTACCGATTCCCTATATATTTACACGTCTTCAAATCATATTGACAGAGATGCTCAAACCCCACCTCTTTTAAGAATAAGTCTAGATATTCTGTACCGTGCCTATGACCCTACTTTGGATCAAGTAAGTATCTAAGAACATCGCTATGAGAATTCTCATGAGTATGACGGAACATCGATAACAAGGACATCTTCCCCAGTTTTAATTTTTGCTTTTCACTTTGAATGATTTTTGTAATATCATTTACAAGTGATTCAATATAATCTAATGGCATAGACTCTCCTAAATATTTATTATCCCATTACAACACAGTTAACAAATAAAAGTCAACAGAAATTCATAAAAAACAACGATAACTCGTTAGTAAAACCATGCCACTAATTATATAACATTATTTTACCTCTCATCAAATTATACAATAGAAAAATAGTAATAAAGGTATATAAAAGCCCATGAGAAATATAAAAAACAAGTTGACATAAATAAATACCAATAGTATAATAACCACTAGGGTTTATTTTAATTATAATGAGGAAAAATTACGAAATATATATTGATGATAATATTGTTTTTTGTAGGTTGTACCAATAACAAAAAAACTACCAGCTCAAATACCCCAAATATTCCTTCTCTGACCACAAATATTATTAAACTCGAGCCAGAACCACCTACACCTATTACAATCTTATATAAAAACGGATTAGATCTTATTCTAGCAGATAGAAATGAAAATAAAATTAATCATATTTTACTAAGAGAATATGAAAATTATCGTAAATATTACTCAATCTATTGGGATAAAAAAAATCACCATCACTATTATACGTTTATAAAAAAATATACTAATGATTTTCTGTATTCTCTAGACAGCAATTTCCAACAAGAAACTACTCTCGTTAAACAATATACCGAATTTATTGTAAATAATATTCCTTTATTATATATAGGCAGCATCTCACCTTTAGAACGTATCTACGTTAACACAAATGATGATTCAACTTATTTAAAATGTCTAGTACTTATTGATGATTTATTTTACCTTACAGATGAACAAGCACCTAAAACTAATCAAAATATAAATTCAGCATTTCCTGTTGTCTTTACTTTATCATATAACTATGGTTGTACAGATATCCCAATGGTAACCACTCTCTATACTAATGAAAACATTTATAGTCGATATCCTAGGAATCGGGGAATGTTACAAATTAAAAAGGAAAACATGTCTTTGGAAGAAATGTTTATAGAAATTGCACCGTATTTTATCATTGAAGAATTGTATCCAACAGAACATGAATTTAATGGATAATTCTTTTAGTTCCACATAAAAATTTTCTAAATTATATCAATCAAGCACTTCAATATCACTAGGTCTTGATACAAAAAAATAGATCTTGACAAATTAACCCATATAGTATATATTATAAATAATCAGCCTTTTTATATTATAAAGAGTGCAATTTATTATCATCTATATAACGATCTAATTAATAATAGCTCAAAGGGTACTTCCCTAGGGGCT